>NZ_JBHTJV010000010.1:0-209206 GCF_042676045.1 Pseudahrensia aquimaris
CCAATCGTGATAATCTGCATGAGGTGGCTCCTTCATAACAGTGATGAAAACTGCACTATGGCGAATTAGACGCCGCGGTGGAGGAGCCATCCACACCATCCGCTTCCCCCCATACTGTCACCTAGTTGCGCCAAGTCGATGTCTAAGTCTGATGGGAATTGTAACGATCCTATCAGACATCATGAACGGCCGCTCTGAATTCATTTTGAACCCTTCTGTTCCTTCATACGACCAATCTTCGAAGCGGGCGTAGTGCTCGATTTCCGAACTTGGAACATACCACCGCTCGGCCCGCTTTAGATGAATGCTTGCTCCGCCGATGAAGCGTGACGATTTTGTCACTGAGATACTAACGCACCCTCATTGTGAACGAGGCAAGCACTGAAGCTAAGAAACTAAGGAGAACGACTATGAGAATTTTGAATGTTTGCCTCACAGCTCTTGCAGCATCCGCCATTACGTTCAGCAGTTTTGCTGCTGGCTCTGACAGCACCAAACCGCCGACCAAAACCCAGACGACTAAAGTGTGCAAGAAGGGTCAAGTTTGGAACAAAAAAAGAAAGAAGTGTGTCAATCCGCAAAGTGGTATGCTGTCCGATGACGAGGTTTACACCGCTGCACGCGAGCTTGCCTATGACGGACAATTCGACAATGCGCTGAAAGTACTCGCCGTTGCCGCCAATCCGAATGACCCGCGCATCCTGAATTATAAAGGTTTTGCCAACCGCAAGGCAGGACGTGTTGCGGAAGGAATGTCCTATTATCAGGCGGCGTTGAAAATCGACCCAGACTACATTCTTGTTCGATCCTATATGGGACAGGCTTTCATTTCGTCCGGTGATGTTACGAGTGCAAAAAACCAGCTTGCTGAAATCGAAAAACGCGGCGGCAGCGATACCTGGGCCTACGCATCGCTGGCCAAGGCGATCAGCGGAGAAGCGACCGAATACTAAGACGCGAGCGCACCAAGCGCTCTCAAACCAGAGCCCCACAAGCTGGTTGAGCTTGCGGGGCTTTTTTTGTTCTGTGTTAGATTGAGGTGCTCTCGTCGGTGCTGCAGACCCGTTAGGTTCAGCCCAATGTGCAAAGGCTGTCAGCTTGAAGCAAACCGTGGCCGAAAACCTGATCCTTTCCCTGGGAGCCAAGGTCTTCGCTGCCGCTCGATAAGGCTGATGGCGTTGCCCCGCGCATGACGGCGAGACTGGCCGTGACAAACGGGGCGGCGATCGATGTTCCCGACACATACCGTCCGCCGGAGCCGGAAGAAACGAACACATCAACCCCTGGTGCAGCAATGTCGATATGGGCGCCCCGCACCGCTCTACGGTAGGCCCGCTTTTTGGCATCGACTGCTGTTACGGCGATGACTTGAGAGAACGCAGCAGGAAATTGCGGTGGTGCAGTTCGGCCCTGATTGCCCGCAGCTGCAATGAGTATCGCACCTCTGCTATTGGCGTTATTGACGGCGAGATTGAGCAACTTGTTTCGTGGTCCAGCTAACGAGACGTTTATCAGCTTGACGTCTTGTTGGGTTAGCCAGTCAATTGCTTGAACAATGGCGGCCGCGCCAGCTGCATCCTGACCGGTTGTATCCTGTGAAATTACGTTGGCGCTGTAGAGCCTGAGGTTTCGCAGACGCGACGGGTCTGCAAGCACGCTTGCCACATCCGTCCCGTGGCGGCGGCTTTGCTCGCTCCCCGACCCGAAATTACGATTTGTTACGCGCGCTGAAGAAAGGGCGGGGGCGTTCTCATCCACACCGCCGTCGATAATTCCAACAGGCCGCAAAGCAGGGCATCCACCGGCAGGCCATTTCAGCATAGCGTTGGCAAAATTGCGCCGGTTGTTTGCCGGTGGCTCGTTTTGCAAGCGATAAGCGTGGTTCACGCCCACCGTCGATGCTGGGTCCGCAGCTTCCAAAGCTGCAATTGCCTGCGCGCCCGTAACATCATCTGGCAGATCGAAACGTACCATAACCAGGTTTAAGCCGTTCAGAGGGATGTCTTCGCCGGCCGTATAGTTGAGTTCTGCTGCAGCCCGGCGCAGTCTCGCGGTTCCTTCCGCCGTTGCTATGAGTGAGTAGACTCGCCCGTTTTCCTGCAGAGCGGGCGCATTTGAGCCCGATCCAGAATTGCCCACGTCCGCACCCGTACAACCTGACACAACCCCTGACACAACCAATGCCAAACCCAGCGCCAGTTGTGAAACCTGTCGTTTCATGTCCTTACCGATCATGGCCAGCCTCTCTATTCTTGCAGCGTGTTTTTCATTTTGGTCGTATGGAGTCGTAAAAGGGTTCAAATAAATCTTTGAACCCTTTTGCTTCAATTACGTCTAAACCCATGAGAGCGTGGCAGTTGTGGGCAACCGTTTGCAAGGTCATCGTGGAAAAGGGCGATTCTAGAGGTATCGAAATGGATAAAGACGACTTGCTGCTAGCGCATTTTCAGGGGCGGCTTACCACCGATGAAACCAAGAAGTTTCAGGCGTTGGTTGAGAACGATGCGGATTTCGCTGCCGAAGTTGCAGCTCTTTCCGCATCTCGCACTGTGTTCGCCTCTGAACAAGCTGATGGACAGACTGGTGGTTGGAACAAGCTTTCCAGCGCGATTGATGCTGATGCTCGCAAGCCCGCCAACGATAACAAACCGATGCGCCTATCCTTGCTGCAAACCGCCTGCGTGGCGGCAGCGGCTGTCGTGTGCTGGCAGTTTTTCGCATCGCCTTTGTTAACCTCTCAAGAAACGCCCATCACGATGGCGTCGCCGGTTGCAGAAGGGCCGACGCTGCAAGTGGTTTTTGCGGATGGCGCATCGCTCGCACAGGTCAGTGCGGTGTTGTATGAACTTGAGGGCACGATCGTAAACGGCCCTTCAGCGATTGGTGTCTATCGGGTGGAGTTTATCGACGAAAAAGGTCGAGAGGCCGCGCGGGCTGCGCTGCGGCAGCAGCCGAACCTGATCAGTGAAATTCTAAGCGAATAGGCCCAATTCAACGCCTTCCCAAACACCACAGAAGCAGCTTTTTGGCATGGTAGATGCGTGTTTTGATCGTGCCCACTGGCGCGCCCTCGATCTCGCCGATTTCCGCGTAGGACATATCCTCATAGAAGGCGAGGCGGATAGCGGTCAGGTGATCGGGCTTCAACTTGGATAAACAAGTCCGAACGCGCTCGGTGTCTGCAGCCGATATCATGACCGCTTCCGCATCGGGCGTTTCGTCCACGATTTCGGGCACGTCTTCAACAAGGCTCATTCTTGACGATTTGCGCTGGCGGTCGATCAGTTTGTTGCGCGCGATGGCGAAAAGCCAAGTCTTGGCCTTGGATCGTTCGGCGAACTTACTGGCCGAACGCCAAACTTCCAGCATCGCGTCCTGCATCACATCATCAGCCGTCTGAGGATCAGCACCACGCCCTTTCAGAAACGCCAAAAGCGGGCCTTCGTGGCTCTCGAAAAAGACGCGCATCGCGTCTTTGTCACCAGCCGCTATTCGGCCGATCAGGTGCGGATCATCAGTGTGCATCTGGGTTTTGGCAGGACGGGATTTGGTTGGGGCATCTTATTGATAGCCTCTGAATCAAAATCGGGCCAGCCGATTAATTTCGATCAGCATTGATTTTTTTTGAACCTCCGCTTCTCCCACACGACCAAGCATCACAAACGCGGTTCAAAACCGCTTAAAATTGAGCAGGAGAAGCATCATGACAATCAACGTTCCAAAAGTCGCATTCGACCGCCAGCAGGTGAACGCATCTCCTGGGGCCACTAGCAACAGCCAACAGATCACGGAGTTGTCTGATGGCACCTTTGTCATTGTCTGCCGGATCGCGGGTAAGGTGCTTTTTTAGCAATATGATCAGTTTGGAAACACGATCGGGGTCGAAGGGACGCTGGTCACGCCTAATCTTGCGTCAGGAACTGTGCTTGAAATTCAAGCTGTCGAGGACAACAAACTGGTTCTTGCCTACACAGCGACAAACAATACCGTACAGGTGCAATCCTATTCCATTCTGGACGGGGTTGGGGCCACAACCAATGACATCTCGCATGAATTGACGGTCGCAGGTTTTAATGCAGGCAACGTCGCCCCGTCAATCAGCGGGACGACGATAGATGATCTTGCGGTGCATGCGCTTCTTGATGAGGTTGATGAGGGCCCGGCGCGCAGGCTGACGACCTTTACGGAACTTGACACAGCAACGCCGCAAGCCGTTCTGGTCCCCACGAACTTAGACGCTGACAGCTTGCATGACGCGACCTTGTTGGAAAATGGCAATCGCGTGGTCGTACTTGATACAAATGGTCAAGGGGCGTCGTCCGTCGACACAGAGCTGCGGGTTGACATACTGGCACCTGACGGCACCCAAGTGTCGCGGTTCGAAATAGACCCTGAGGGAGGAGAGCTTGTGTCCCAACCGCAGGTGACGGCATTGGTTGGCGGGCGCTTTGTCGTGAGCATGCGGGCCATTGACCCCAATGGCGACCGCGATGTTGTCTATCAGGTTTTTGAGGCCGACGGCACGCCGTTGGATACCCAAACGCGGGTGGTGTTTAATACGCAGGGCGTCATCGATTTCAACGATGAGCCGGAAATACTCGCGCTCGACGATGGTGGCTTTGTCGTTCTTTTTGTCACCGACAATGGCGAAAGCCGCATTCTTGGCCGCCGGTATGATGCCGATGGCGTTGAATTGGGGGATGTCTTTACCGTCGACACCCAGTTCGGCGACGGCATCGGCGTTCCGCAGGCGACGTTGCTGGACGATGGGTTGGTTGCAATCACCTATACCAATGGCGGTAATCTGCAGCTTTCCATCGTCGCGACAGAGGCGCTGGATGTTGTGCTGACGGACGCGGATGAAGCCATCACCGGTACGATTGAGGCGGACATTATTGACGGTGCCGGTGGCGATGACACCATCAATGGCAATGATGGAGACGATATTATCTGCGGCGGGGCGGGCAACGACACCATCACCGGTTCCAGCGGCGCGGACTTTGATGTCGCGATCTATCTGGGTGTGTTTGCTGATTACGACATCACCTTTAACGAAAACGGATCGGTCACCGTGCGCGACATCAATGTGGCCGACGGCGATGAAGGCCGTGATGTGCTCACCAATGTCGAGCAACTCCAGTTCGCAGACACAAAGTTCGATCTTCTGATCTGAGCGCACAAAAGCGGGCCACCGCCTAAGGCGCGGTGGCCCCATCCCGGCTCGCTTATGATGCCTCTCGAAAAAGATCTTCACGTCGGACCAAAAAATTTCTCCAAAAAATGAACCTTTCCAATGCTGGCCCGACCAACCCTTAGAAATCACATCAGATGACACAAGGAAAAGTCCAATGGATCCGATCAATGGCAACAACAACGACAACATTCTAAACGGCACCCCAGAGGATGACATCCTCAACGGGTTGGGCGGCAATGACACGTTGGTGGGCAGCGCAGGCGCCGACGAGATGAATGGCGGCGACGGCTTCGACACGGCGGATTACTCGGGATCAGCAGCAGGGATCGTGGTCGGGACCACGACTGTATCGGGCGGTGATGCCCAAGGCGACACATTGACATCGATTGAACGTATCATCGGCTCCGACTTCGTGGACAGAATTCGGTTTGAACCCGGCACGGTTTTTTCGGAGTTTGACGGAGGCGCGGGCGACGACCGGATTGAAGTGAGGAGTAGTTTCGGCGGGAGTGATAACACCCCCGTGACCATCCTTGGGGGTGCAGGAAACGATAGGATTACGTTCTTCAGAGGTGCCATAAATGATCCAGAACTTGTAGGCTCGATCTTCGATGGGGGCGAAGGCGACCGTGACTCGTTTCAGTTGTTCAGCTCTGGTACCTACGATTTTACCCAAACCGTGATCACAGGTTTCGAGCGGCTCAATTTTGCTGGAAACGTCGACAATTATTTTGTGTCGCTTACCGACGTGCAGATCAGCGAATTCGAATCCGTAGAGACCAGAAGAGCCGGCACGCTTGAGGTCACCATCGAAATGGGTGAACTGGACAGTATCGACCTGACAGGTTTGGGGTTAAACGGCGCGAACGCGACCCCACAGACGTTCTTTATTGTTGGCGATGAAGACGACGAGGTCTTGGTCGGGTCGCGGACCGGGGACCAAATCGAAGGCAACGATGGCGATGACATCATCGACGGCGGCAATGGCCTTGATGTGCTATTCGGCGGCGAGGGCGACGACACCATCACCGGCGGCGCTGGCAACGACATCATCGATGGTGGTGAAGACACCGATACGGCAGTCTTCGCTGGCAACAAAGGCACATTTACCTTCGACCTGAACGCATCGGATGTGTTGAGCGTAACCAGCCTGAACGGCGATGTAGATTTGCTCACAAATATCGAACTCATAGAGTTCGATGACGGAACATTCACAATCGATGAATTGTTCCCATCATCTGTGCCCACAGAAGGTGATGACTTTATCAACGGTAGCGCAGCCGATGATGTCATTGACGCGCTCGGCGGCAATGATGTGGTCAACGGTCTTGCCGGTAATGACATGCTGTTCGGCGGCTTAGGCAACGACACACTGGACGGTGGCGAGGGTGCTGACGAGCTCTACGGTGGCGCGGGCAGAGATGTCCTCATCGGCGGAGAGGGCACAGACACGCTGGTCGGCGGCTCCGGCAACGATAATTACTTCGTCAGCGATGCAAGCGATGTGATCACGGAATTGACGGACGAAGGCTTCGATCAGGTCTTCACCGATCTGGCGAGCTTCACACTCGGTGCCAATCTGGAAAGGCTAAACTTTACCGACACAGGCAACCATACCGGCCGTGGCAACGAGTTGGACAACAGGTTCGCGGGCAATGCCGGGCTGGACAAATTCGTCATTGATGCCGGTGGGGCAGACATTTTCTCCGGCGGTGGGGGCGAAGACTCCTTCGACGCCCGTTCCTCAGCTAACGGAATTGATATCAACCTCGAAACCGGCATACACGGCCGTGATGCCGAAGGTGATACATTCGCCTCCATCGAGAAGTTCTTCGGCTCCAACACGGCAGACGACACGATGATCACCGGTTTAGCTCGCGCCAAGTTCAGCGGGTTCGGCGGAAATGACACCCTTACAGGTGGCTCGTCCATCGACTTCCTTGGCGGTGGTTCTGGCGAGGATGTTCTCAACGGAATGGCTGGTCGAGACACCCTTCAGGGCGATCTGGGCGATGACATCATGACGGGTGGCGATGGTAGGGACCAGTTCCTTTACGTCCGAGCTGCGTTCGGTCAGGACACGATCACCGACTTTCAGGATGAGTTGGACTTCTTCAAGATTTTCACCGGGAACAATCCGACAAATGGCGTGGCGTCGTCACTCGATGACTTCACCATCACCAACAATGGCACAAGCTCGGTCACCCTGTCGCTGGACAGCGACCCGACAAACACCATCACCATCAACGGTGTCAATGGCGACAACGTAATCATCGATGAAGGAGACTTTTTCTTCTTCTAATCCCGGATTGCGAGACGGAAACGACGACCAAACGGCAAGCCGGTGAGGATCTCACCGGCTTGGTGTCAACTAATGAAAACTGAATGGCGGCTTCAAGTGCTGTCAGCCACACAATTAGGTGTTAGCGAACGGCCGCTTACCCAATAGCTGCCAGTTCGACTTTTTTGTTCATATCATGAGCAATTCTGAAGATCTGCTTTCAAGGACCACTGCATTTTCTGTCAGCCGGACTGGCGTCCAACACAGTGATCTGCCCAGTCTGTCATCATGGATCTCCGCTCTTCCAAGAGATCAGTCCTGTGATACGCGGCCTCGGTTGGATTTCGTATGGTATGAGCGATAGCGCGCTCGCACAGCTCTCGAGCAAAGCCTTGTTCTGATGCCCAGTCTCGAAACGATGATCGCATTCCATGGGCGGTGGCCGCGCGGCCAGGAACATCACTGGGCACATCGTGGTCACGCAAGATCTTGGTCAACGTCATATCGCTGATCTGCGAACCGCGTGCTGATGGAAACACCAAGCTATCGTCTTGGTGTTTCTTTCTCCTGTCCAATAGTTCCCATTGCTGTTGCAAGATCGAAATTGCTTGGTGACTTAGAGGTACACGGTGACGTCGATTGGCCTTCATCCGTTCTCGCGGGATGGTCCAAGTGGCGCTGTCGAAATCAATTTCGCTCCAAGTCATGCCGCGAACTTCGCCAGATCGTGCTGCTGTGAGGAGAAGAAACAACAGAGCGCGTTTGCCTAGGCTTGGCAGAAGATGGTTCTGTGGTTTCGACAGCAGAACGTTTTCAACGAACTCGGGAATATTTCTCCAAGGCAGAGCGGGTTGATGCTCGACGCGTTCAGCCTTTCCCGGCTGGGTTGGCAGAAGCGCATCAACAACGGGCAGGGGGCTTGCGATTACATATCCTCGAGCTGCGCACCATTTCATAACTTTGTCACAGCGCTGTCGAACACGGCTGGCGGTTTCCGGCTTTGGCAACCAAATGGGTCGCAAAACATCTGCGAAGTCCGCGGCCGTTAGGCTATCAACCGTCCGCGAACCAATGTGGGGGATGACGTAAGTTCGCAGAGTAGAAATCCATTGGGCGCGATGTTTCGCATTTTTGAACCCTGGCGCAATTTCCAGGAACACCGCTTCAACAGCTTCGGAGAAAGTGGGGCAGGGTGGGCCGGAATGAGACGCACTCGAACTATGCGAGCTGTTGATCTTTCGCTCATCGATCGGATCGAGCCCCCGAGCGATCATCGAGCGCGCTTCTAAGCCAAGAACACGAGCGGCAACGATGGATATTTCGGGATATGTGCCAAGCCCATATCCCTGCGTTTACCGGTCACGGGAGAAACAAACCGGAGGGTCCACTTGCCGTGCCCCTTTCGCTTTGCTGGATGCAACCAGAGGCCACTGACGCCTCCGGCACGCATCGGTTTATCGTCTGGCGAGATGCGCCTCGCTTTGACATCGCTGAGATCCATGATTCTCTCTCACACTCGGGACTAACTGTTTGGGCACATACACCAAACCCACATCCAGCCCCACATTACTCGCGCGATTGGATAGGACGATTTGGAATAGAATGAAACAGGTGCCAAGCAGAAACACTGGAAAACAAAGCTTTCTAGCACATATTTGAGACTAGAGGATATTCTGCGAAATAGGATGAAACATCACAATGGCGGAATGTCTGTCCGCCATTGTGATGTTGTTGATATTGCGAAAAAACTTCGAGTTACAAAATGCGGATCGACTGAATTGCACCGAGTTTTCGAGACACCTTCGGTCTTCACTTTGCATCTCTCGCTTAGCAAAGAGCCATCAGCCGATAGGCGATCTGGGCTGCGGTGAAATCCCAGGCTGGGTTGCCATCGGGTGCCAATTCCACCACGTCCAAACCAACACAGCGACGGCCCTTTAATGCGTGTTCTACCAGATGAAGCGACTGATAATAGCTCAGTCCACCCGGCACAGGTGTGCCAGTTGCAGGCATTTGTGATGGGTCGAGACCATCGACATCGAAACTGACGTAGACGCAACGGGGGAAGTCTTCCGGCAAATCGACAGCATGGAGATTGCCTGTCACCAGCTCTTCGGCGTCCACATGAAACACCTTATTGACGATCCGGCTTTTGGCTTCCTGTTCGCACAGCGCCCGCACGCCAAATTGTGCTAGCCGCACGCCTTGCTCAGCGAGCAAATGCATCACCGAAGCGTGGGAATGGCGCTCGCCCTGATAGGCAATGCGAAGATCAGCGTGCGCGTCTATCTGCACGATGCCGACAGGCTGTCCCAGCGCCCGCATCACGCCCGTCACCGCCCCAAAGCTGAGAGAATGTTCGCCGCCAAGCGTCACGGGAATAGCATCTGCCTTCACCGCCGCTTCCGTGCGCGCTGCCAGACGTTGCATCACGTCAGGCAAGGCGCCCGTGCAATCCACGGCATCTTCGGTGAGGATACCGCGGGCGCAAGGCTCGATGCCCATGCACAGCCGTTCCAACTCGTTTGACGCTTCGATGATCGCATCCGGCCCCTTGGCCGTGCCCGCGCCGTAAGAGACGGTGCGCTCCAGCGGCATTGGTATGACGCGAAACTTCGCATCTGCGCCGCGCTCTTCTACGGTCAGTTCACTGTCCAGAAAAACGCTCACGACAGCCGTTCCTTGAAGTCCTCGTAGCCAAACTGTTTGACAACGCGCAGCGCGTCCGTCTCGCTGTTCCACAACACGATTGAGGGAAGCGCGACGCCGTTGAACGTGTTGGTCTTCACCATCGAATAATGGGCCTGATCGAGAAACGCGAAACGGTCGCCCGCTTTCAGCGCGTTCTTGACCGTGTAGTCACCAATCACGTCGCCTGCCAGACACGACGGCCCGCCAAAACGGTATGTGTGGCCATGCTCCGCCTCGCCCAGCATGGCGGGCCGGTAAGGAGCCTCGATCACGTCGGGCATGTGGCAGGTCGCGGAAATGTCGACGATGGCGAGGTTCACGGAATTCATTGGAAGGTCCAGCACTTCGCCCACCAGAATGCCGGCATCGAGCGCAACCGCTTCGCCGGGTTCAAGATAGACCTCAACGCCATATTTCTCGCGGATGCCATTTAGGAACGCAACCAGCGCGTCGCGATCATAGTCCGACCGTGTGATGTGGTGGCCACCGCCAAAGTTGAGCCATTTCAAGCCGCCGATATAGGGCGCAAGCTGCTCCTCAATGGCCGCCCAAGTGCGCTCCAGCGGCTCAAAACCCTGTTCGCACAGCGTGTGCATGTGCAGGCCGTCGACGCCTTCCATGATGGCGGGCGTCAACTGGCTGACGGGCGAGCCAAGCCGCGAGCACGGCGCGCATGGGTCGTATTTGGGAATCTCGCCCTCGGAATGCTCCGGATTGATGCGCAGCCCGATATGCTTGCCGGCGGCAGCAGCCTTGCCGATAAAACGGTCTTTCTGAGCGGGGCTGTTGAACACGATGTGATCGGAGAGGGCGATGATCTCGTCGATCTCGCTTTCCTTGTATCCGGCGCAGAAAGTTGCGACTTCGCCGCCATATTCCTCTCGCGCCAACCGCGCTTCATACAGCCCGCTGGCGCAAGAGCCGTGCAAATGTTCCCGCACCAGCGGCGCGACCGCAAACATCGAAAACGCCTTCAACGCGCACAGCACTCTCGCGCCTGAGCGTTGCCCGACGTCAGCCAGAATTAGCAAATTGCGCTCGATCGCCTTCTCGTCCACCACGAAAGCGGGCGAAGGAACGCGGTGAAGGTCAAAGCCTTCAAAAGCGCCAGCGTCCCCGGCCTGCGTGGTCATCATCGTTGTCATTGTCTGGTTCCAAACTGCCCGCGCTGGATAGGCCAGCCGCGCTGCATCAAAATTCGACTGGGCCGTTCAGCTCATGCACTTGCCACGGCAGGCCTTGAGTGTTCAGCATGTCCATGAAGTTGTCAGGATCCAGCTGTTCCATGTTCCAAACACCCGGCTCTTTCCACACACCCGTGAGAATCTGCGCCGCGCCGATCATGGCCGGCACGCCCGTTGTGTAGCTAACGGCCTGACTGCCAACCTCGCGGTAGCACTCCTCGTGGTCGCAGATGTTGTAGATGTAAAACGTCTTCTCGCCGGACCCGTCCAAGGCATCACCTGTCGCGATGTCGCCAATGCAAGCCTTGCCCTTCGTCTCCTCGCCCAGGTCGCCCGGATCGGGAAGCAGGGTTTTCAGAAACTGGATTGGGATGATTTCAACGCCGTTGTGCATCACAGGATCGATGCGTGTCATGCCGACATTTTCCAGAACCTTGGCATGGGTGATGTAGGCATCGCCAAATGTCATCCAGAACCGCGCGCGTTCGATTTCGGGGAAGTGCGTGGTCAGGCTTTCCAACTCCTCATGATACATCAGGTACATGTTTTTTGGCCCGATGCCGGGAAAGTCGAACTCCACCTTGTGCGTCATCGCAGGCGATGTTTGCCAATTGCCGCCTTCCCAATGGCGGGCTTCCTGCAACACTTCGCGCAGGTTGATTTCGGGGTTAAAGTTGGTGGCAAAGGTTTGATCGTTTGAACCACCATTGGCGTCCAGAACGTCGATCTGGCGGATGGTCTTCAGCTTGTGCTTCTTCAACCACGTAGCAAAAACGCTCGTCACACCTGGATCAAACCCGGAGCCGAGCACAGCCATCAGCCCGGCTTCCTTGAAACGGTCGCGATAGGCCCATTGCCAATGATACTCGAATTTCGCCTCGTCCTCAGGCTCGTAATTTGCCGTGTCGATATAGTGGCACCCGGCTTCGAGGCAGGCATCCATCAGCACCAGATCTTGATAAGGCAGGGCAAGGTTCACCAGCAATTCCGCGCCCGTTTCTTTGATCAAGGCAACCGTTGCCGCCACGTCCATTGCGTCGAGCGCGGCTGTTTTAATCGTCACGCCCGTGCGCTCCAACACGCTTGCGGCAATCGCATCACATTTCGACTTCGTTCGGCTGGCGAGGGTGATGTCGGTGAAAATCCCGGCGTTCATCGCCATTTTGTGCACTGCTGCGTGGCTCACGCCGCCTGCTCCGACAACAAGAGTTTTTCCCTGCATTTTGCGCTCCTTGGCGTCTGGTTCGTATCAGTTATGTCGGTCGAAAGCCGACTTATTCGTAGTAGGTATAGCCGTTGATTGAATCGCGATACGCGCCCATCAGGGTCTTGCGTTCGCTGGTTTCAACCGATCCATCGGAAATGGCTTCGTCCACCATTTTGCGGAATGCTGCGACACAATCTGATGGATCGTATTCCACATAGGACAAAACTTCTGCAATCGTGTCGCCTTCCTGCTCATGCAGCAGGTCGAAGCCGCCATCATCGCGCAGGTCAATTGTTACAGCGTTCGTATCGCCAAACAAGTTGTGCAGATCGCCCAGTGTTTCCTGATAGGCGCCAATGAAAAACGCGCCCAGATAGTAAGGCTGGTCTTTCGGCAAAGAATGAACGGGCAACGAAGGCGATAAGCCGTCGGCCAGAATGAAACGGTCGAGCTTGCCATCGCTGTCGCAGGTAATGTCCGACAGAATCGCCCGGCGATCTGGCGGAACGTTGAGCATTTGCAGCGGTGCGACCGGATGAATCTGGTCGATGGCCCAAACGTCTGGAAGCGATTGGAACACCGAGAAATTGCAGTGATAGACGTCCGCCACCTGCTCCAATTGCTCTTCCAGTTCGCTCACATCGTCCAGTGTTGCCACCATCTCTTTGATGCGGGCGATGAGCGACAGGTAGATCTGTTCGGCCCTCGCCATCTGGCGCAGATTAACCTGACCCCGGCGGAACAGTGCTCGCAATTCGTCGCGGTAAAATGTGGCATCGTTCCAACACTCCTGCAGCCGATCAGGAACAAGGTAGCCTGAAATGGCTGCCAAGTCGGAAACGAGATGGTTGTCGTCTGGCTGCGGCTCTGGTGCTTCAGGATGGTCATAAAGGGTGCTCTCCAGCACATCAAACAGCAGCATTGCAGACGTTGCTACAACGGCGCGGCCGCTTTCCGTCACCAAAATAGGATGGTCTACCTTCGCCTCGTCCAGCGCGTAGGCGACCGTTTCAACAAGGTTGGAGCAATATTCCTCCACCGTGTAGTTGATCGAATTCTCGTTGGCCCGCTTCTCGCCCGTATAGTCGACACCCAATCCGCCGCCGAGGTCCAAGTGGGTTAGATCAGCGCCTTCGCGGGTAAGCTCAACGAAATAGCGGCAAGCCTCTGCCGCTGCGCGCCGTACGTCGATGATGTCCGGAATCTGGCTGCCCAGATGCGAGTGTTGGAGCTTCAGGCAATGGAGCAGGTCTTCTTCTTTCAGCCGATCAACGACATGCAGCAACTGGTCCGTGTTCATGCCGAACGTCGAGCGGTCGCCGGAGCTTTCCTGCCATTTGCCACCGATCTTGTTGGTCAGTTTCACCCGCACACCGAGCAGCGGCTCAATGCCCAATTCTCTAGTGACCTGCACAACGGTTTCCGCTTCTTTCGGGCTCTCAAGAACGATCACCGTGTTGAAGCCAAGGCGGCGAGAGAGGATAGCGAGCCGCACAAATTCAGCATCTTTCACCCCGTTGCATATGATCAGCGCGTCTTTCGCCAAGCGTTGGGCCAGCGCAATCACCAATTCGGGCTTGGAACCTGCTTCCAGACCAAAATCATAGGGGCGTCCAAACTCAACAATCCGGTCAATCACGTCGGCTTGCTGGTTCACTTTGATCGGGAAAACACCGCGATAGGGCGCCTGGTATCCGGTCTTGTTGATGGCCTCGTTGAAGCTCTCGTTGATGTGACGGATTTCGTTTCCGAGGAACGAATTAACCCGCAGCAAGATCGGCGTCGCGATCCCGCGTTGCTCCAAATTGTTCAAGATTCCCGGCAGACTGACTGCCTTGGACGAAGCCTTGGTGGGATCGCGCAGGGCGATTTCGCCATCAGCAGAAACCGTGATGAGGCCCTTGCCCCAACGGTCAATACCATAAACTTTATCGAAACTGGTAGCGGTGTGGGCCAATGCAACCATCCTCATTTTGGGAAGTAGTCTTTAAAATAGGCGATAAAGCCGATGGGATTACGCTGCCAAAGAAGCGCCGCTTGGTCCTGTCCGACTGAACTGCGCTCCGATACATCCAAACGAGCGCCAACAACAACACTTAATTTGGTCGATGGTTTCAAACGGACAATTTGGCTCATCCGCCATCGCATTGACAACGAGAGATCATCACCGCTGAGCCGCCATTGCAACGCGTTTTCCGCGTCCGGGCGAGCCGATCAAACGACCATCGGTCATGACAACTTCACCTCCTGCGATAGTGGTAACGGGAAAGCCCATGATCGTGGTGCCTTCGTAAGGATTGTAGCCTACATTGTCATGCAGATCGTTCGCACCGTATGTGCGGGTGGCGGTCGGGTTCCAGATCGCTATGTCGGCGTCAAAGCCCACCCCAATACTGCCTTTTTTGCTAAGACCGAACGCTTCTGCTGGCGCGGTTGATGTCCAGTGAACGAAGTCTTGAACGCTGCCACGGCCTCTTGAAACAATTGCATCGAACATCAGCGGCAGGCGTACTTCCAGTCCGGGTTGTCCGTTTGCGATGCGGTTAAATGGGGCGTCAGCTCCGTTGGCGAATTTGCCGGTTTCGTCCATTCGGTAGGGCGCGTGGTCGGACGTTATGAGCTGCAGTGTGCCGTCCGCCAACGCTTCCCAAAGGGCCTCTTGATCGTCAGCGGTTCTCTGCGGGGGTGAGCACATGAACCGCGCCGGGTTTTCCCTCTCAAGAATGTCCACTGTTTGCAGCAGGTAATGAGGGCAAGTCTCAGCCTCGATAGGCACGCCGTTGGCGCGGGCTTTGCGGATGATCTGCGCCCCCTCGCGGGTGGAAACATGAAAGATCATCACCCGTGCCCCTGTGAATTGCGCAAAGCGGCACATTCTATCAATGGCCTCGATTTCTGCCTCGCGGGGGTGGGAAGCTGCGTGATACTTCGGCGCTGTTTTACCCTGTGCCAAAAGCTGGTCCGTCATGTGACGGATCAGACCATCATTCTCGGCGTGGATGCACACGAGTGCCCCTTCGTTGCGGGCGACCGCCATGATGTCGAGGATTGCGTGATCATCCTGTCGAACCTTGTCATATGTCGTGAAAATTTTGATGGAGCGGTGGCCATCCGCGATTAGCTTTGGAATATCTGTCCTGAGGTTTTCGCCGGAAATATCAGCAACAATCATGTGAAAAGCGTAGTCGATCAAAGCGCCTTTCTCAGCGAGTTTGGCGTAGTCCGCTACAACATCGCGCATTCGGTTGCCTGGATGTTGGGCAGCAAAAGAAACCGTGCATGTGGTTCCGCCAAACACGGCTGATCGCGTCGCCGTCTCAAAGGTGTCGGCGTTCATCAGGCCAGCGCCCGAAATCTGCTCGATATGGCAATGGGTATCCACACCACCGGGTAAGACATAGTGGTCGCTGGCATCGATCTGCGAAGGCGCTTTGCCAGCGAGGCTGGGAGCGAGTGCCGCGATTTTACCATTCGAAATGCCAATATCCATGACGCCCATGCCGGAGGCGGCCGCCACGGTGCCGTTGCGGATGATCGTATCGAAACTGTCTTGGGTCATCGGTCCGGTTCTCGTTCGCTGGGCTTTGAAGATGGCATTTGTAAAGGGCTGTGTCATTTTGGAAAGATGCTGGCCGCAGTTGGCTCGCACGCAATAGCGTGGCAAAGGTTTTCAGTGACACAGGAGAGCGGGTATGACGATTTTTGTGGTCAATCCAAACTGCAGCCAGCAAGTAACCGTTGGCATTGACCGTGCCGTTGACCCTATGCGGTCGGCCAGCCCTGTACCCATTGAAACGTGCACGCTTACTGAGGGGCCGCCGGGCATCGAAACGCAGGCGCATGTGGATGGAGTAGTTGCCCTTCTGCTAGCTCATTGCGCGGCGCTGGAGGCTCAGGCTTCGGGCTTCGTAATCGCCTGTTATTCCGACCCTGGCCTTGCTGCGTTGCGAGAGCAATCATCCCATCCAGTGATTGGCATTGCCGAAGCATCGATACTCACTGCAATGATGATGGGGCAAAGGTTCGGCATCATTTCCATTTTGTCCGCCTCAATCCCCCGCCACATGCGCTATGTCGGCGCGATGGGCGTTATGGACCGCTTGGCTGCCGACAGACCCTTGGAGTTGGGTGTTGCAGATTTGGCCAACGAAACGGTCACATGGAAACGCCTCGTTCAAGTTGGCACAAACCTGCGCGATGAAGCGATGGCCAACGTGGTGATCTTGGGATGCGCTGGCATGACAGCTTATCGCGCGAGGCTGGAACAGGAATTGGGCATACCAGTGATAGAGCCGTGTCAGGCAGCCACTGCCATGGCAATCGGACGTGTGGCCTTGCAAAAGGCGCTAGAGGGGAAATGACAATGACAAGACTAACTGAACAGGCCGCTGGCGTTTATGTGATTGCAGTCACGCCTTTCCTTCCCGATGGCGCAATCGATATGGAAAGTTGCGACCGCATGGTCGACTTTTATCTCGATGCCGGTGCCAGTGGACTGACCGTTTTGGGTATGATGGGCGAAGCGCCGAAATTGACGGTGGAGGAATCCGCAGACGTAGTGGGCCGCATTTTGGCACGTGTCAGGGGCCGCGTTCCTGTTGTTGTGGGCGTATCCGCCCCAGGGTTTGCGCAGATTGAAGCGCTAACAAACAGCGTCATGGATTTGGGCGCTGCTGCTGTGATGGTCGCGCCGCCGGGATATTTGAAAACCGACGATGCCATCGTCTCCTATTATCGGCAGATCGCGGAGTTAATCGGCGACGTTCCTTTCGTCCTGCAAGACTTCCCACTCGCCACGAATGTGCAGATTGCGCCAAAGGTGATCGCACAAATCGTCAATGAATTGCCAACCTGTGTTTGCCTGAAACACGAGGACTGGCCAGGCCTGGAGAAGATTTCTTACCTGCGCAAAGAGGGCGTGTTGGATCGCCGCATCTCGATCTTGTGTGGCAATGGCGGGCTTTTCCTGCCCGAAGAAATGGCGCGCGGAGCCAATGGCGCGATGACGGGATTTGCCTATCCCGAAATGATGATTGACGTGGTTAGGCTTTCCCGCGAGGGCAATGCGGAACGCGCACGCGATCTGTTCGATGCTTATCTGCCGCTCGCCCGCTACGAATTACAACCGGGTCTGGGGCTGGCGGTTCGCAAATACACGCTCGCCAAGCGGGGCATCATCGCCCATGACACATTGCGCAAGCCTGGTGCTCAACTGAGTGGCGAGGCGCGCCTCGAAGTTGATCTGTTGATCAAGCGGCAGGAAAAACGATTGAAGGAACTGAACTGATGGATCTCGAACTCACAGGCAAAAGAGCGCTCGTCTTGGGTGCAAGTCGCGGCCTTGGCAAAGCCATCGCGCAAGGGTTGGCTGCGGAAGGCGCAATCGTGTTTGCAGCCGCTCGCAGCGTCGACAAGATCGAAGCGTGGTCCGTTGGTATGGATGGTGTTCATGCGGTGCGGCTTGACCTTAGCAATCTGACTGCCGTGGATAAGACGGTCGATAAGTTGCTGCAAGATGGTGGCGTTGACATAATCGTTAACAATGGTGGCGGTCCACCTCCCGGCACCGCGCAATCAGCTGACCGTGGAGATTGGATTTCGCATTTTGAAGCGATGGCGGCCAACTTATTCCATCTGACAAACCGGCTTCTGCCCGCCATGAAAGAGCGCAAATGGGGGCGGGTGATTTCGATCACCTCTTCGGGCGTAGAGCAGCCGATCCCAAACCTCGCGCTTTCCAATGGAATTCGCTCGGCAATCGTTGGATGGTCTAAGACACTCGCCAACGAAGTCGCAGGCGACGGCATCACCGTCAACGTGGTAATGCCTGGTCGCATTCACACCGAACGGGTGGACGAGTTGGACGCAGCAGCTTCCAAGCGCACCGAGACGCCGGTGGAAGAAGTTGCCAAAAAATCCCGAGCCACGATCCCCGCAGGTCGATACGGAAAGCCTCAGGAATTTGCCGACGTGGTAACGTTCCTCGCTTCCAATCGGGCATCTTATGTCACTGGCTCACGCATCAGGATTGACGGAGGCGCGATCAAGTCAATCTGATCTGGATTGCTCGTTGGCGATGCTTCAGATTGTGCTCAAACGCGGCACTGGTCTGCCTCGACTGATTTCCACGCGTTTAATAAAACAAGAAATCACCCGCATCGATTGTTACATTTGAACCACCGTCACCATTGATCGTAATGGTGTTGTCAGTTGTACCATCGTTGAGAGTGAGCATCACTGACGACGTCCCGTTCCCCGCAATTGTGAAGTCAGAGACTTCATCAGCCACAGCAGAAAACACTCTGAGATAATCGAGACCATCTTGGTAATCAGTGATTGTATCATGGTCGAAACCCGCGAACACGTACTGGAAATAATCGCGATCTGATCCGCCAGTGAGAATGTCATCGCCCGTGAAACCACGAAGACCGTCTCTTGCACCCATGCCGTTAAGAGTGTCGTTCCCGACGCCGCCATCAAGGTAATCGACCGTAGCCCCGCCTGTGAGAATGTCGTCGCCCCGGAAGCCAAAGAACTTTGCGCGCGCCGCGCCCGTCAGCATAACATCGCCTGCGGAGATGCTGTTGGAACCCCAGAACACTTCAATTGATGAGAATGAGTCTCCCGCCGCATCGCCACCATGAGTGCCACTTAGCAAATCGATATTGACACCTTGCGTTCCGGCCCGAGCATCAAAAGTGTCTTGGCCTTGTCCGCCGGAAAACACATCGGCTCCGCCAGCATCAAGAACGAAGATATCATCGCCAGCGTTGCCGTCGAGACGGTTATCCAAAGCATTTCCGGTTGCCGTATGATTGCCGCTGTCTTGGAAAGTCAGGCGTTCGACGTTTTCTGCCAAAGTCCACGATGCCAAACTGTTGGCAAACACGCGGTCATAGCCTTCACCGGCAAGTTCGACCGTCATGTCACCTACGTCATCGACGAAGTACGTATCATTGCCCGCTCCGCCGAACATGGTGTCAGCACCATTTGAGCCAAACATTTCGTCGTCGCCTTCCAGGCCGTAGAGAGTATCATTTGAGGAAGAGCCGACGAGCCGATTGCTTGCGTCGTTGCCAGTGCCAATTCGTGCAGCGCCAGTTAGCTGAAGTTCCTCGAAATGGTCTTCCAAAGTCATGTCAAAAGTCGAAATGACGGAATCGTAGCCTTCGCCTGCCAGTTCGAAAACAACGTCCTGAACAGCATCAACGAAGTAGGTATCGTTACCAAGGCCACCCACCATCATGTCGTAGCCAATACCACCGTCGAGCACGTCATTCCCGGCTCCTCCATCTAGGGAGTCGAAGCCAAGGCCGCCGTATAGGACGTCGTTGCCCGCACCGCCATCAATCGTATCAGCACCGTTGTTGCCGCGCAGAGTATCAGCGCCATTGCCACCATCGATAATGTCGATGCCGTTACCGCCCTCAATCGTGTCGGCACCCTCGCCGCCATCTATAATGTCCAGCCCATCGCCGCCACGGCCCGAGATAAAATCGCGCCCTGCGCTGCCATGAATC
This sequence comes from Pseudahrensia aquimaris, assembly GCF_042676045.1. NCBI lineage: Bacteria > Pseudomonadati > Pseudomonadota > Alphaproteobacteria > Hyphomicrobiales > Ahrensiaceae > Pseudahrensia > Pseudahrensia aquimaris. The sequence goes on from NZ_JBHTJV010000010.1 coordinate 20,078, forward strand.
TGCGCGATGTTTGCGGACGGATTGTCGAGCAGGAAAATGTCATCACCCAGATTGCCAACCATGATATCAGCACCATCGTAACCCAAGATGATGTCACCAACATTGCTGCCGATCAGAGTGTCCGCACCAAATGTGCCATAAATGCCGACTTCGTCTTGCCCAGCGGTCCAGTTTACAAACTGAAAGCCGGACAGGTCGATGGTCGAACCGAACTGAAAGAACTGCAATTGATTGTCGTAAGCGTCACCGGTGACAGTAGTGGTCAGTCAAAGGTTGTTTCCGTTGGGGCTCAGAGACGCCTCGATGCGCGAATCTAGGGTGCTGTTGTAGATCAGCGCATCGATGTCGGTCACAACAGAGCCATTCAGCGTTAGAAGACGTCCACCGACCAACTCGATCGTGTTGATTTCGCCTGCGCCACCCGAACCATCAGCCGCGCTGCCATGAAATTGACCGCCGTGGCTGGAGTTCATGTTATTGCCGACCACGAAGGTGTCGTTTCCTGCATTGCCAATGTAGATGCCGCTGTTCTCGGGATTGCGGAAAACGTCGTCTCCGGCATTGCCGGTAAAAACTTGCCCATTCAAATTTAGATCGTCGTTCAAACCCGCCGCAGCAAAATTCAGCAGGCTTTGCGAATTCGTACCGAGAAACTCGCCCAATTTTGTCACACCGTCAGCGGCAAACAAGTTCAGCGTGGTGAACGATCCGCCTGTGGGCGTCGTGCCTGAATAGGTAAAATCATTGGCCAAAGAGACGTATTCAACGACGAGCCCTTGGCCCGGCAACCCGTCAAGATTGTACTGGATCGTAAAGCTGCCCGCAGTGGTTGTTAGTACAGTATAAGTGCCACCACGCAGACCGGGAAAAAAGTGATCCGTATCCACGCCGGTGGATGTAAGAATATTGATTGTCATGAATATTTCTCCAATAATTTTCAAAACTGAAAATTGATTATTTTGAAATCGCTGCGCCCGCAGAAAGACTCGTTAGCACGGCCAATACGCAAATACCTAACCAAGCGTAAGTTGACGGAATTTGCGTGGCGAACATCGAAAATTCGGACTGATTGAAAGCCGCTGCAGCGTGGCCGGTCCGGCAATCTCAAGCAACTAACGACAAGTCCAGATGCAAAAATGTTGCAGCGGGGCTGATCCATCCTGGATCGGAGTGCGGCGTTGGGATCGCGCCAAGCGCGGTCTAGCCGACTGGGGCATATTGCCCCGAAAGCGCTGAATTCTCGTCTTGTCCATTGATCGCACGCTCTATCGCCCGTGTAGTGCGTGAACACTTGCCCGAAGCTGCACAGGCTTCGCCCAAATCACCCAACCGGAACTGAGACACTTATGATCTTTGGCAAAACCGTCCACCCAGCCGCTCACGCTTACGCTAGGGAGGTTGAGAGCGGGACGCTGTCACGGCGTGAGTTTTTGACGCGCGCAACCGCTCTTGGTGTAAGCGCTACAGCAGCCTACGGCCTCATCGGCATGGCGCAGCCGGCCAAGGCTGCTGATACCATCAAACCCGGGGGAACGTTGCGAATTGAATCGCTTGTTAAGGGTCTGAAGGATCCGCGCAACTATGACTGGCCACAAATGTCTAATTTCACGCGCGGCTATCTGGAATATCTGGTCGAGTACCAAATAGATGGTACATTCAAGCCGATGCTGCTGGCCGGATGGGAAGTGAACGGCGACGCGACCGAATACACGCTCAAAGTGCGCCCTGGCGTGACGTGGAGCAATGGCGATCCATTCACCGCGGCGGATGTGGCCTTCAACATCACACGCTGGTGCGACAAGAGCGTGGAAGGCAATTCGATGGCCTCGCGAATGAATTCGCTTATCGACGAAGCCACCAAAGCCGCCCGCGCTGGCGCGATTACGGTCGTAGACGATGCAACGGTGAAATTGTCGCTCAACAATCCTGACATTACTTTGATACCCGGTTTTGCGGACTATCCCGCTGCCATCGTCCATCAGAGCTTTAACGGCGATCCGTTGGACAACCCAATCGGCACCGGCCCCTACATGCCTGAAGAATTCGACGTGGGCGTGAAAGCGGTTCTTGTGAAGAACGAAAACCACAAATGGTGGGGCGAGGGCGCTTATCTCGACCGGATCGAGTTCATTGATTTTGGCACCGATCAGGCGAGCATCATTGCCGCTGTAGAGGGTGAGGAGGTCGATATGATTTATGAATCAATTGGTGAATTCATCGTGCTGCTCGACGAGGGCGAGTGGACCAAGTCGGAAGCTGTCACCGCCAACACTGTGGTCATCCGGCCTAATCAGTCAGCGGAAGTTGGCGGCAAAAAAGTTTACGGCGATGCCCGTGTTCGCCGTGCTCTTGCAATGGCTATCGACCCGAAGGTGTTGCTGGAGTTGGGCTTCTCTAACAACGGCAAAGTGGGCGAGAACCACCACGTTTCGCCCATCCACCCCGAATACGCTGAATTGCCAGCGCCAACCTTCGACCCGGCAAGTGCCAAAGCGCTGATGGAAGAGGCAGGCATGGCCGACTATGAACACGACCTGATTTCGATCGACGACACGTGGCGCAAGGATACCTCTGATGCGGCTGCAGGCATGTTGAGAGACGCCGGCATCAAAGTGAAACGCACAGTTCTGCCGGGTGCTACTTTCTGGAACGATTGGACGAAGTATCCACTTTCGACGACCGATTGGGCGCAACGGCCTTTGGGTGTTCAAGTTCTGGCGCTTGCCTATCGCACAGGGGAGGCGTGGAACGAAAGCGCCTTCGCCAATGCCGAATTCGATGGCCTCTTGGCCGAGGCACTCGCGATTGCTGATGCCGACAAGCGCCGCACCGTGATGGCAAAACTGCAAAAAATCATGCAGGACGAAGGCGTGGTGATACAGCCTTACTGGCGTTCGATTTATCGTCACCACAAGCCAAACGTCATTGGTGCGCAGATGCATCCCACTTTTGAAATTAATGTTTCAAAACTGGGACTCGCCGCCTGATCACCGACGTGCCCACCACTCATCGCATGGCCCGCAATATGGTTCGGGCCATGCACTTTTTCTGTGGTGCCGCTCAGCGCACTCATCGGACGCTCTAATCCATTGCCTTGAACGCCCTTGTCTGACTAAACTTTGCTCCTGAAGGAAAACGAAGGGGTAAAGACCATTTCCATCGAACGTATTCCGGCCCCGAAGAAGCAGCCATTCATCGGGAACATGCTCTCAATCGATTCCAATCAGCCGCTTCAGGGGCTGATGGAAATGGCGCGGGAACTCGGTCCCATCATGCGCTTGGATATGATGGGAACGCCCTTGGTCATCGTTTCCGGGGCAGATCTTGTTCACGAATTGTGCGACGAAACCCGTTTCGACAAGGCCGTTCGTGGTTCGTTAAGGCGTGTCCGCGCCATCGGCGGTGACGGCCTGTTTACGGCTGACACTCAAGACAAGAACTGGGAAAAAGCGCATCGAATTCTTCTGCCGACCTTCAGTAGTCAGGCAATGAAAAACTATATGCCCATGATGCAAGACGTTGCCAATCAATTGGTGACGAAATGGGAGCGTATGAACGACGAAGATCAGATCGACGTGGTCCATGACATGACAGCGGTTGCGCTGGATACGATCGGCATCTGCGGTTTCAACTATCGTTTCAATTCCTTCTACCGCAGTGACTATCACCCGTTCATTGATGCACTCAATCGCACGTTGGAAACCTGCATGATGCAGCGTGGCCTGCCGTTTGAGGACACGCTTCTGCGCAAGCGTTTGGCCCAGATGGAAAAAGACGTTGGCTTCATGAACACGTTGGTCGATGACATCATTCGCGAGCGCCGCAAAGGTGTGATCGACACGTCCCAAAAAGACCTGCTGAACTACATGCTGGCCGGCGTCGACAAGCAGACGGGCGAGAGCCTTTCGGATGAAAACATCCGCTATCAGATCAACACTTTCCTTATCGCGGGTCATGAAACGACATCCGGCCTCATGTCGTTCACCCTCTATTATCTGCTCAACAATCCCGATGTATTAGCAAAAGCCTACCGGGAGGTGGACGAAGTCCTAGGGCGTGATATTTCCGCGCCACCAACCATGCAGCAGGTCAATCAGCTCACCTATATCAACCAGATTTTGTCGGAGTGTTTGCGCCTCTGGCCAACGGCACCGGCGCTTGGTCTCTATCCTTACGAAGATGAAGTCATTGGCGGAAAATACAAACTGAAGAAGGGCACATTTGTAACCGTCCTGAGCCTGATGCTCCACCGTGATAAAGCGGTATGGGGAGACGAGCCCGATAAATTTGATCCCGAACACTTCTCGCCCGAAGCCGTAAAAAACCGTCCGATCAACGCTTACAAACCATTTGGCAACGGTCAGCGTGCCTGCATCGGTCGGCAGTTCGCCATGCAGGAAGCCAATTTGATCATCGGCATGATTTTGCAGCGCTTCCAACTGATCGATCACACCAACTACGAATTGAAGATCAAGGAGAGCCTTTCCATCAAGCCGGACGGTTTCATGATGAAAGTGCGGTTGCGCGATGATGTGACCCGCAGCACACTCGTCCCCAGTCAACAGCTTGAGGCTGCCAACGAAAGTGTTGATCTGCAGGCCGCTAAGCGACCCAAGCATGGCACCAAGGCTCTGGTACTTTACGGTTCCAATCTTGGCACCACTGAAGAATTTGCCCGCGACATTGCACGCTCTGCTGATTCAAACGGCTTTGATGTGGAACTGGCAACGCTAGATGAATATGTTGGCAATCTGCCCAAGGATGCTGCGATTATCATAGCGTCGGCGTCCTACAACGGTGCCCCGCCAGACAATGCTGTGCGCTTTGTCGAATGGGTGCAGTCAGCGCAGACCGGGTCGCTGGAAGGCGTTCGATATTGCCTCTTTGGATGCGGTCACTCCGATTGGTCGGCAACCTTCCAGGCAACGCCGCGCATTATAGATGAGAACCTTCGCCGTGCGGGGGCAACACCGATGGGTGAACCGGGCGAAGGGGATGCAAAAGAGGCCATTGAGGACCACTTTCAAACTTGGCTTGACGGCTTGTGGCCTGCCGTTGGGGAGAACCTTGGGCTGGATGTCGACTTCTCAGAAAGGCTTGATTCTGCTCCGCTCTATCAGGTGGAGTTTTTGCAGGAAGTTGCCGAGAATCCTTTGGTCAATCAGATGGGCGCAAGGTTGGTGTCAGTGGTTTCCAATTCTGAACTGCACACGAAGACCGGAAAACATCCATCCGACCGCTCGACCCGCCACATTGAAGTGCGGCTTGCACCCGGCATGAGTTATTCTGCGGGCGACCATTTGAGCGTTGTGCCGAAAAACTCGCCTGACTTGGTGCGTCGCGTTGAGAAGCGGCTTGGTCTTGAAGCCGCCGGGCGCATCAAACTGGCAACGTCCAGCGATACCCAGGCGTCGCTCCCGACCAACACACCCATTCCGCTAAGAACGCTGTTGTTCGATATGATCGAATTGCAAGCTCCCGCAAGCCGCAAAGATGTCGGCCTGCTGGCGCGACACACACAGTGTCCGAAGTCCAAGCCCGCCATCGAGGCATTGGCCGGTGATAGTTACATCGCTGAGGTGCTGAACAAGCGCCGTTCCGTCCTCGACATATTGGAAGAATATCCGGCCTGTGAATTGCCCTTCTCGGCATTTCTCGAAACCTGCCCAAACATGGTCCCACGTTACTATTCGATTTCGTCGTCGCCGAAAGACAAGGCAGACCGCTGCACCGTCACAGTGGCGGTGGTTGATGACGATGCCCGCTCCGGCAATGGACGCTTCAAGGGCACTTGTTCAAACTATCTCGAGGGCATGTCGGAGGGAACGACGTTTTATGCCTCGATCCGTCAACCAAGCGCAGGTTTCACCTTGCCGGATGATCCGACTCTGCCGATCATTATGGTTGGTCCAGGCACCGGCATTGCGCCGTTCCGCGGATTTCTTCAAGAGCGTTCTGCATTGCAAAAGGCTGGTGAGAAGCTGGGACCAGCGCAGATGTTCTTTGGCTGTCGCCATCCCGATCAGGATTTCATCTACCGCGATGAGTTACAGGCTTGGGAGAAAGAGAAAGTGTGTGATCTTCACACTGCGTTTTCTCGCGAAACCAAGAAACGGGTCTATGTTCAAGACGTTTTGCTGGAACAGCGCGATGCAGTTTGGCCATTGATTGAGGCTGGTGCAAAAATTTACGTCTGCGGCGATGGCGGTCATATGGAGCCAGACGTTCGCCGTGCGCTTACCCGCATGTATGCTGAAGAAAAAGACGTGAGCGCGGACGAAGCTGATGCGTGGATCAATGCCATGATGGACAAGGAGCAATATGTGCTTGATGTCTGGGTCTCCAGCTAATCGCACGATTTACCCGATTAAAGGAAAAAACCCCGCCAGAGTGATCTGACGGGGTTTCCTGCTTATTGCCCCACCTATCTGGGAGGAGGGTTGGCGGGGCTTAAGACCTATTGCGCTGCTTTAGGCAGCTTTCTGACCATAGGGCCATGCTTTCATAGCGTTCTCGCGAACCATGTTCACGCTTTCGCCAGCCATATCGCGAACGATTTCAGCAGCGTCACGGGCGCGGCCGATGTTAGCGCTTGTGCTTTCGCGAACGTAATCGGACTGGATGCGAACAGCTTCGGAAACCGATTCAGCGTTAGCCAGTTTCTCGACTGTCGTAAGAGCGTGAGTAACGTTTTCGTGGGTTGCAGCGGCAATGCCACCGAGGATGGAGACGTATCCACCAGCAACGCGGGTCAACGCGGACTCGAGACCAGAATTGAATTTGTTTGTTGTTTCGTAGAAATCATCTGTGCGCTCTTTGGCAGTTGCGGCAGAGCGGCGGACGAATTCGCGGGTGCCTTCAGCAACCTTCGTGGTCACTTTGCTCGCAGCGGAGGCAGCATCTTCGATTTTGACGGCTTCTTCAGTTTTTTTCGTAGTCTTAGTCATGGTTCCATCCTTTAAAAGCTATGGTGTTTTCGTGTTTGCCCCACCCGCTATGGCGTGAGGAACAACCCTTATCTAGGGTAAATTCTTGTGCGATGCAACAAAAATTGACGTTTACGTAAAAATTTGTTTGAGAAAATTAAATAAGTCAATATTTTCAATGGGTTGAATTTTGGATTATTTTGCATGATTTCCCTGTTTGATCAATTCGCTTGCAGTTTATCGAACTGCGAGCCTAGTTTGGCTGTCATTGAACCCTTTGAAATGGCTATTGAGCGCACGTTATGGAGTTAGGCCCGGACGAACAGGCAAAGCTGGCTCAGCTCAAACGCGTGAAGCGTTTGGCGACAGGTGTGCTGATTGCTTGCTTTGTGCTGTTCGTGGCCGCTCGCGCATCATCTGCCGCCTTTCCGCAATGGGCGCCGACGCTGGGCTTCATTGCAGCCTTTGCGGAAGCGGCCACGATCGGCGGACTCGCAGACTGGTACGCGGTTGTGGTCTTGTTCAAGCATCCAGCCGGTCTGAAAATTCCGCACACTGCGATCATCCCGGCAAACCAGCAGCGCATTGCGGATAATCTGGGTCAATTTTTGGAGCGCAATTTTCTCTCTCAAGGTGTGGTGCGGGAAAAACTTCAGCAAATGGACTTTGCTGCTCATATCGTGACTTGGCTTGGAGACCGCGAAAAATCGCAGGAATTGTCGAATTTCGTCGTTCGTCTCGTCCCGGACATTCTAGCGGCCATTGAGGAAAGCGGGTTCAAAACATTTGGGGCCAAGCATATTGGCAAGCAATTGTTGAAGACCGACATCGCCCCGGTTGCGACCAAGCTCATCGATTCATTCGTCAAAGACGGTCGCTATCAAATACTTTTGGACGAAATCATTGATGCGCTTGATGACGTGATGCACGACGAGGCCACTCTAAAGAGCATACAGAAGCGGGTGGCGGAGGAATTGCCAACGCTGCTGTATGTTTTCCAAGCCGATAGCCTCATCATAAAACGCATCGTTAGTGCCAGCGGTGGCTTGCTCAAAGATGTGAAGGAAGATCCCAACCACCCGCTGCGCGAAGAGTTTCAGGAACTCTTCGAAAACTATGTCGAACGCATGAAATCGTCTCGCCGTTTTGGCAGGCGCGTTGAGCGATTAAAGGCCGATCTTCTGGGCAATCCTGAAATCGCGTCTCTTGCCGATGGCGTGTGGAGCGATCTTGGCGCTTACATCGCTAAGGATGCCCAGCGGCAAAACCCGGCCTTGGCCCAACAATTGACAGGGATGTTGGTCGGGTTGGCGCGCCAATTGGAAAAGGACGAGAAGCTGCGGACGACCATCAATGAGGGAATGGTTTCAGCGCTGGATTCCCTCGTAGCGGATCAGAAATCCAATGTCTCAGCCTTTGTTTCCGATCAAGTCCGCTCATGGGATTTCCGCCACCTCGTCACGATTATAGAGGCCAATGTCGGCCGCGACTTGCAGTATATTCGCTTCAACGGGATGATTATCGGCGGTATTGCCGGTCTTATTCTCCACGCACTTGATATCTCGATTTTGTTGTAAACGGCCAAGCGTTTGACTCAAACAAAGATCGGGCTGCAAGATGAGGCAGCTTAAAAGGAGTTGACCCATGAGCGACAAATCTGAAAACGGCGCAGATCTCTTTACAAACGCTTTCAAGAGCTTCGGGCGTAATCTGAAGCTGCCGAGCGTGACCATTGAAGATGTCGTCAATCATCACCGCAAGAATATTCGCGCACTTGAGGCTGCCGCTCAGAATACAACCAAAGGCGCGCAAGCCATCATGAACGAACAGCGCAAGCAACTGGAAAATGCGCTCGCGGACATCACCCACATGGTGCAGGACGCCCGCGATGGCGGTCTGAACAAGGAAAATGCCCGCGATGTTGTTGCCGACCAGGCAGAGTTTGCAAAAAAGGCATTTGAATCCACGATTCAGAACGCCACGAGCATGGGCGAGGTGCTGAGGAATGTCAGCACGGAAAACATGAATGTTCTGAAAACACGCGTTCAAGAGAGCATCGAAGAGATCAAATCAGCGATGGATAGCGGCAAATCAGATGGTGGTGGTGACGAGCCGCCGATCAAGCCGAGCTAGAGCTTAACTTCGACAGCACGGCTGACTATTGAGCCATGCCGAAGGCTTTGGGATAGACCAGCCCTTTAACGCCCTGACGGTCAAACCGTTTCCACTCGTTCTCTTTCAGCGCGAGGCGATCTGCTATTGCATAGACGGCAGCCGGATGGTGACCGAGTCCGCAATGGCTGGAACGCACACGGATGTTCTCCAGATGCTCGCCGCCTTCCTCAACGCAATTGCGCCAAGCACAGATGCCGTCAGACTCTGAATATATGGCTGTCGTCGGCACCGAAGGGGCATCCGAAATATGACCACCCATATGGCTATCACGATCGTCAACCTTATGGCCGCTGGTAAACTGATAGACTTTCCAAGCGTTTGTGGCGCGAGGGTCTCCGGAAAACGGCGAGCCGAGCGTTATCACCTGACGGACGTGATCCGGCATCATTTTTGCCAGTTGGCGCGCATAGATGCCGCCGAGGCTCCAACCAATAACGGAAACTTTGCGGCCATATTTGTCTGCCAATCCGCTTAAGCGGGATTTGAGGCCATCTTCAATGCCCGGCAGGGGGCCGTAATTGCGGCCCATATCCCAACCATAGGTCGGGTAGCCCTTGGCGCTGAGAAACGTTCGCAGGGAGATGGTGGACTTGTCGGAAGTCGCCAGGCCTGGAAGAACAAGCACGGGTTGACCGTCTCCCCGCGGCGCAAGAGCCAGCATGCTGGGGAGTGAGGCCGCAAAGCCGAACAATTCCGGCAAAGCCCTAAGTTCCATAAGCAGCAATTTCTTGCTCGGCGGTGTTTTAGAAATTGGGGTCGTGTCGTCCGACACTCCCGCAGCGTGCGCGGTAGCAGATGTCATAAAGTCCTCCCAGGCCACCAAACGGGCCATTGCCTTTACGAATCTTCAGCCTCCCAACTTAAGATTCTATGACAAAATGATGCATAGATGATGTAATTGCAAACCGTCTGCGATCACAATTTACCACGATGTACCCTTGTTTGGTGCCATCCTAAGTCGCCTGCGCTTTGGCTGCGTCATACAATTCATCGAATGCAGCGACCAGCATGTCAGACAACACGTCGATATCCGGCACCGCTCGACGGCCGCCCGTCATGCCAAAATTCAACCCGTCGAGATAGCTTTGCACCGTGAAGTTGAGGCCAACGCCGTGGGTAACAATCGACACAGGATAAAGTGCTGTGACTTGCGCACCCGCGCAATAAAGAGGAATCGGCGGTCCCATAGTGTTGGAAATGCAGACGTTCACAGCTTGGGGTATGACGTCCGCCAACTGCGTGTCGCCATAAAGCCGCATCAAGCCTGACAACACGTGGGGTGCGCCGATAAAAGTGTAGTCGGTCGGCATGAGCGGATTGACGCTGCTGGCCACATCTTTGCGCTCCGATGAGCGCTTGTAAATTTCCATCAGGCGTCTGACCGGATCGCTTTCCTGCGTTGCCAGTGGCACATTCATGCCTGATACCTGATTGTTCATATCGGTATTGCCTGCCTCGCGGATCGACATGGGAACAAAGGCCACAAGCGGCGTAGAAGGCAGCTTCTTTTTTTCTTTCAGGTAATGGTGCATTGCGCCCGAGCATGTTGCCATTACCACATCATTGAGTTTCGTGCCGGTGAGCTTCCCGATCTCTTTGGCTTTGGAAAGCGGGACTGTACGGGCTGCGTAGGAACGACCTTTGCCCATCGTAATGCTGAAGGGCGTTTTTGGCGCTGTGAGTTGCTGGTCGGCCAGTTGGCGCGGATCGGCTTTCGCCATCTTGGTTGCCATATCCAGCGCTTGTTCCATCGCTTTGGGAATGGCCTCCAGAGCTTTCAATTGTTGGGTAACGGCATTGGTCATCAAATCATGCGCGCCCAAAATCGCACGCTCCGCCATCGTTGGCACGCGGGTAGCCTTACGCTCTTCTGCCGCCTCAACTTCGCGCGGAACTGGGCCAAGATCGTAAAGCGCCTTGGTGATGACCATCCCGGCACCGCCGTCGATGGCGGCGTGGTGGACCTTCGAATACATCGCCGCCCGCTTTTCGCCGTTTGGTCCTTTTTCCAAACCGTCAATGATCGTGAACTGCCACAGCGGTTTTTTGCGATCCAAAGGCTCCGCGTGCATTTCTGCCACCAGCTTTTCCAGCTGTGCTTGGCTGCCGGGCTTCGGTAGTTTCACCGATTGTAGGTGGTAGTCGAGATCCAACTCGCCAGCATCAACCCAACCCGGATGGTCAAGTTCAAAGACGGTGCGGGCCAGCTTTCGGTGGAAAATGGGGATCAGATGAATGCGTGATTCAAAGAACGAGCGGAAGTGCTTGTAGATTGAGCCTTTGAAGCCCTCTGGCATGTCGTAGAGCGTCAAGCCGGCCACATGCATAGGTGTTCGTTTGGTTTCGAAATAGAGAAACGACGCGTCTATACCGCTCAACTGGTCCATTGGTTCACATCCATACTTTTCCTGACCGACAGCAAATTCAAATTTGACGCTTAAAGCAAGGGGTTCGCAAGCAAGGAGTCTTTGTTTGCCTTGGCAAGCTGCCAAAACCCTATATTACTATTAGGTAAGATTTAAGGTCCGCATTGATCTGGGAGGAAGAAATGCAACAAATCTGGCATAAGGAATATCCGGCGGGTGTGGCCACTGATGTGGACGTAAGTCAATACGGGTCTCTGGTAGACTTACTCGAAGAGAGCTTTTCCAAATACCGAAACGACAAAGCCTATGTCCTGATGGACAAGTTTCTCACTTACGGCGAGTTGGATGAAAAATCTGCCGCTATGGGAGCTTATCTACAGAGCTTGGGTCTGGAGCGTGGTGACCGTGTAGCGATCATGCTGCCCAACGTCCTGCAATATCCGGTTGCTTGTGCGGCCATCTTGCGCGCTGGCTTTATCGTGGTGAACGTCAACCCGCTTTATACCGAGCGTGAGCTGGAGCATCAGCTTAATGATTCCGGTGCCAAAGCAATCATTATCCTCGAGAACTTCGCGACAGTTTTGCAACAGGTTGTCGCCCGGACACCCGTGAAGCACACAATCGTTGCGTCGATTGGTGAAATGCTCGGCTTTCCAAAGGGTGCGATTGTCAATTTCGTCCTGCGTAACATTAAGAAAGCGGTTCCCGGTTACTCGCTGCCCGGATCGGTTAAGTTCAAAGACGCATTGGCCAAAGGCGCAGGCAAGACACTGCAAAAAGCACAATTGTCGGGCGATGATGTTGCCGTGCTTCAATATACAGGCGGCACGACCGGCCTTTCGAAGGGCGCAACGCTTCTGCACAGTACGTTGATCGCGGCGCTGCTCGCGTCTGAGCAGTGGCTCAAGCCGGGTTTGCAGCGCAAGCCAATTGAAGGGCAAATGACTTTCATTTGTGCGCTGCCGCTCTATCACGTTTTTGCTTTCGTCTCCTGTTCGTTGCTTGCGACAAAGGCCGGCGGCCTGTGTGTGCTTATTCCCAATCCGCGCGACCTTGATGCGTCGATCAAGGAAATGGCCAAATACCGTTTCCACATCATGCCTGCTGTGAACACATTGTTTAACGGGCTTGCGGCTCACCCGGAATTTGCCAAACTGGACTTCTCGCAATTGCGGATCTCAAACGGTGGCGGCATGGCTGTCACGAAAGCTGTGGCGGAGCGTTGGCTTGAAATTACCGGCTGCGCAATTTGCGAAGGCTACGGCCTGACGGAAACAAGCTCAGGCATCACCTGCAACCCAACCAATACTGACGCCTTCACCGGCACCGTTGGTCTGCCGATGCCGGGTGTCCATGTGAAAATGGTCGACGACGATGGTAATGAAGTTCCCATCGGAGAGCGCGGAGAGATCGCGATCAAAGGCCCACAGGTCATGCGCGATTATTGGCAGCAACCGGAAGCCAGCGAGGCGGCCTTTACAAAAGACGGCTTCTTCCTCTCCGGCGACATCGGCATCATGGAGCCCAACGGCTATGCCCGTATTGTGGACCGTAAGAAGGACATGATTATCGTCTCAGGCTTCAACGTTTTCCCCAACGAGTTGGAAGACGTTGCAGGCTCTTGCCCGGGCGTTCTGGAATGTGCCTGCGTTGGTGTGCCGGACGAGAAATCTGGCGAGGCGATTAAACTATTTGTCGTCAAGAGCGACCCGAACTTGAGCGAAGCCGATGTGCGGGCTTACTGCACAGAGCATCTAACAGGTTACAAAAAACCTAAATACATCGAGTTCCGCGACGAGTTTCCCAAGACGAATGTGGGCAAAATTCTACGCCGCGAATTGCGTGATGAAGCAGCGGCGTAGCTGGCCAGCGGAAACAGGAGTGCTTGATAATGGGTGAAAGAAGATCCTTCGCGCAAATGGCTACGATGAAAGATGCGCCTCTCGGCTCGTCCGATTGGGTCACAGTAGATCAGGACATGATCAACGGTTTTGCTGAATCGACCGGCGACAAGCAGTGGATTCATGTGGATGTGGAGCGCGCCAAAAAGGAAAGTCCTTTCGGCGCGCCTGTCGCCCACGGCTATCTGACCCTATCGCTGTTGGCACCTCTGACCATGAATTTGGATATAGCGCCACACGGAACGGTAGCTGCAGTCAATTATGGCTTGGACAAAGTCCGCTTTATTACACCCGTCACCGTCGGTTCCAAGGTGCGCCTGCATGTTCAACTGGTATCCTTCGAGGATAAAGGCAACGGCCAGTATCTGATGACCACCGATAACACGATGGAAGTTGAGGGTGCAGACAAACCGGCAGTCGCCGCACGAACGCTAGCAATGCTTGTGGCAGGCCCAAAGGCCGTCACATAAGAGGACTTTCGAGATGAGTGATAACGAAGGCAAAAAGAGATCAAGTGTCGCTGAGGACATCGCGCAGAGCGCAGCAGAAGCCACGCTAGCGTTGAACCCGATTGTTGGCATGGCAGGCCGCGATGTCTTGAAGGCGTCCGCCACCGTCATGCGCGCCATGGCGACGCAACCTGAAAAAATGGCCCGCCAATGGCTCGATTTGGCTGGCGAGTTCACGAACATTCTTACCAATTCATCAACCACCGAGCCCGACGCCAAGGACCGTCGCTTTGCCGATAAAGCCTGGCAGAAAAACCCTCTTAACAAGGCGTTGATGCAGTCTTATCTGGCTTGGCAGAAAGCTGTGGCTCAAACCGTTGAAGAAATGGATTTGAGTGAGCGTGAAGCGGCGCAGGCAAGGCTTGTTTCATCAATTTTCACTGACGCGATGGCACCATCAAACATGCTGTGGACCAATCCGACCGCGTTGAAAACGCTGGTCGATACAGGCGGGCTGAGCGCTGTATCGGGTTTGAAGAACTTCTTTGACGATATGACCAAAAACGGTGGCTTGCCTTCGTCTGTGGATGCTTCGAAGTTCAAGGTTGGTGAGAATTTGGCGACCTCACCTGGTCACGTGATCTTCAAGAACGAGGTCTTGGAACTGATCCACTACACGGCGAACACTGAAATGGTTCACCCCAAACCGTTCATGCTGGTGCCGCCGCAGATCAACAAATATTATAGCGTTGATCTAGCACCTGAGAAATCGATGATTCAGTTTTTGTTGAGCCAAGGTATCCAGCCCTATTGCATATCGTGGCGCAACCCGACGGCGGATCAGCGTGATTGGACGCTTGCCACTTATATTGAGGCTCTGGACGAGGCTGTTGAAGCGGCCATGGCCATTACAGGCGAGAAGTCCGTCAACATGATGGGCTCATGTTCCGGGGGCATTACGCTTTCTGCCTATACCGCATGGCTGGCTGCGCAGAACAAATCCAAGAAGATCAATTCGCTTGTACTCGCCGTTTGCGTGCTGAACACGGCTGCTGAATCCGACAGTGATTTTGCAGCGCTTGTCTCGCCCGAAAGCGTCATGCTGGCCAAGCAGGCGTCTGCAACGCGTGGTGTTCTGGACGGTCAGGACATGGCCAAAATGTTCGCGTGGATGCGGCCAAACGATCTGATATGGAATTATTGGGTCAACAATTATCTGCTCGGCAACAAGCCGCCGGCTTTCGATGTTCTCTATTGGAACGCTGATACGACCCGCCTGCCAGCGGGACTGCACGCAGACTTCTTGGACATGATTTTCACCAACCCATTCATGAACCCCAACACGCTTTCGCTGAATGGTCACCCCGTTGATATGACGAAGGTGAAGCACGACACGATGATCATTGCTGGAACGACAGACCACATCACACCTTGGAAAGCGGTGTATGAGACAGCTCGGATATTCGGTGATGATACGCAATTTATCTTGTCGAATTCTGGCCATCTCCAAAGCCTGCTGAATCCGCCCGGAAACCCGAAATCCTGGTATGTTGGTGGGCTTGCTAAATCCGACAGCCCTGACGAATGGGCTGAAACTGCTGTCAAAAAAGAAGGCTCTTGGTGGCTTAAATGGGGCAAGTTTTTGCAGGAGCGTTCTGGCGAACCCGTGAAAGCGCCAAAGCAGCCGGGCAACAAGAAATACCCATCGTTGGGGCCAGCGCCAGGGACGTATATATTCGAAGAGTAGGACGACACGCACGGCGCGAGCGCCGATTTTCAGCATCACTTAAACGCAAGGGGCAAGCGTTATGGTTTCAACAACGGTAGACGGATTTTCACCATCGGTACGCACAAAAGCACGATCGAAAAAGAAGGTGGCGAGTGTGCCTGAGGCTTCACAGTCTGAGTGGGCCGAAGGCTACAGCGACATTGAAGTACGCATGATCAATGTTGACGGTCAACTTCTCAAAGTTGCCACGCGCACGCCCAAGGGCGCTGATCCAAGCTTGCCGCCGCTTTTGATGTTCAACGGAATTGGCGCAAATCTCGAAGTCGGATTTCCTTTCCTCTCGGCGCTGGAAAAGTCGTCCAGCATCATTTTTGACGTCCCCGGAGTTGGTGGCTCGCCTATGCCGAAATTGCCCTACCGTCCGCGCACTCTGGCGCGCATGGCAAAACGCCTGATCGAGATTTTGGGCCACGACAAAGTGGACGTATCAGGGGTCTCATGGGGCGGTGGATTGGCTCAACAATTCACCTATCAATATCCCAAAATGGTGCGTCGCCTGATTTTGTGCGCTACCGCGCCCGGTTGGACAATGGTTCCAGGCAAGCCAAGCGTGTTGTCGAAGATGGGCAACATCAAGCGCTATACAACGCCGGGCTATATGCGCGAAATTGCGGCTGAAATCTACGGCGGAGACTTCCGGGGCGACCGCGAACTGATCGCCCCGCACATCAAGGCGATGAAGCCCGCATCCAACGCCGGATACACGTTGCAATTGCTCGGGATGGCCGGTTGGACCAGCATTCATTGGCTGTGGCGCATTCCGCAAAAGACACTGGTCATGGCCGGCACCGATGATCCGCTCATTCCTGTTGTAAACGCGAAAATGCTGGCACGACTCATTCCAAATGCCGAGTTGGAATTGATCGACAACGGGCACCTTTTCTTGGTCACCAGACCGGAAGAGAGCGCGCTTCGGATCGAAGAATTCCTCAAGGGTTAAGCCCGCGTCTTGTCAATAAAGCGACTGGGTTTGGGAGCGCGGCCTACTGGCTAGACTTTCTTAACGCTGATCCCACTTAGCCGGAACGTGATAACAGTTCCCTTCCCACTCCTATGCATGATGCACGCAATGTTAGCGGATCACGGGAGCGGATGATTGGTGGAGATTGCTAGGATCGAGGTCTTCGATCAACTTTTGGGCGCAAGAAAAGATGCTGTGCCCGTCCCTGCTTTTTCGATGGAAATGGCACAGGCCGAAGTGTCGGTGCGCAATATAATAGAACAGCGCGTTGCTCTTGAATGTGATGCACCACTGCTTGCTATTGATCACGAAGCGGCAGCGCCGCTGATAGAACCGGGCCTTGATTTGAGGCTGAAAGACGCCAAGCCCGATGTTGCCAAGGCCAAAAACATTGCGCTCGAAGCGTTCCGGAATAATGCGTTCTTTTTCATCTGGAATGGCGTGCAGGTGGAAAGTCTTGATGAAAAAGTAAACGTCATGCGGGAAAACGAAGCTATTTTCCTGCGCCTCATTCCCCTTCGGGGAGGATGAGATGTTCGGTCGGTTTTCCAAGGGCACCAGCGTCTTTCAACGGCTAAACAAGCTGTCGATTATCGACCCCGATAAAGGCACGGGCATTGAACTCGTAGATGCCATGCTCAAAGACATGCCGGCACAGGTGGCGCAGCCGTCATTGGACTGGGGTGAAGAACGCAGAGTTCTCTTGAACGAACTCAGAAACAGATTCCACACCCGATGGAGCGCGACGATTGAACAATCGGCACCTGAGATCCGTGGGCAGATTTTTTGGCTGCTGAGCCTGCTTAGCTTCCGAGAATACTCTCAGGGATTGGAACCGCCGCCCCCCAGAATCGATGCGGCGGACATTATCATCCAATCGCTTAATTCCCAATGGCACAGGAACACTTACCTGCGGCTTACCCAACACGACGCACGTTTTCTTTTGCAAACAAAAGAAATGCGCGCGCTGACTGCCCCCAATGAGTTTGCCCCCCATGAGTTGCCAAAATCGGGTGAGCCATTGATTGGCATTGCTGCGTTGCTCATTTGTTCTTTTGAGGCTCCCGTTGATAAAGGCCTGCAGAAGGCGATCAACTCTCTGGCGAAGCCGGGACAATCGTTCCAGTGGCAATACTCTGACGAAGGCCGGGAAAACATCGAAAAGCTGGTCAGGTTGACGGGAGAGGATCCTTCCAATCACCCTTGGGTGCAGGCATGGATGCGCAACGTAGAAGGTATCAAAGAAACCGCCAAAAGCCTTCAGTCTGCGGCGCACAGTTCGACGTTGAGGCCTATCTTCGATAAGGTAGTGGACTATATCGACGGCGAAACACGAAACCAGCCAGCAACGGAAAACGCATACGATGAACTCAAAGAACAGTTCATCCAGCTAGCACCCGCCGAAAAAGGCACGACGTTGTGCGAAGTCATTAGGTTGGTGGCAGTGATCGAAGCACAACGTAAGAAAGGAAATCTCAATAATCACACAGCGCGGTATGCAGAGTTTGATCTCCTGCGCGGCATCATTCGGTTTCTAGAAGACAAATATTTCTTTTGTCGTCAGTGTCGGCGAAAAATTTCATTTTCTGCGGACGAGGCTGTAGAAATCAGCCGAAGGATCGTTCGCACGCATCCTAGTGGCAAGAGGTCTGTTCTTGAGGCTGGCTTGAATAGAACCGCGTTAAAAAAACTTGCCAAAGCGCTGCCGAGAGACGACGATGATTTGCGCCATTTCATCTGCCACGATGTGACAACAGAGGATCATAAGATACTGGCCGATGCGTTTTTGACCGATGAAGATCTGCGTGCAGAAAACGACGAGCGGGTTCAAAAAAGTAAGAGCAAGCAGGGCCGCATTGAGATCTTCGAGCAAGATCTGAAATCCATGAAAGTTGGCGCACGCCCAGCCAAAAAGGATATCGCTCTTTTTCAAGCCTTCATCACTGAAGAGACGCAGCCTTACATTCTGGAAAATCTGTCTTTGATCCATGAAGACGTGAAATCACTTCAGACCGAAAATCTGCACGAACGGATCGTTCGAATCGGCACGGGCAAAATGTCCTACAGTCCGCTGATTTGGGCCAGCAGCTTCCTGCCGTCAGATACCGTTGCCCCGTCACTCGCGGACATAGCGATGGATTGCTACAAGCCAAAGCCTGGTAAAGGCTTGACCAACGAAAGAGCAGGCAATGCTTGCCTCTGGGCGCTTGGAAATCTGCCCAAAGGTGCGGGCGCTCCCTACCTCGCACGCATCTTGGCGCGGACGAAATATCCCAAAGTGCGCAAACTTCTGGAAGCGACCCTAACCGCTACCGCGCATGCTGCCGGCATTTCACGAGCCGATCTTGACGAAACGATAGTCCCTGACCATGGCCTGTTAAGCGCCAAAGCCTTACCAGATTTCGCGCAAGGTCGTTGCGAGCTGACATTTGCCGATGGCAAGGCCAAACTCTCTTGGTTCAACGCAGACGGCAAACCGCTCAAAGCGCCCAATGCGGCCATCAAGGATAAAGATTCTGGTGCCATCAAGCGCGCTCGCATGGTTGTAAAGGAAGCCAATATCGACTTGCTGACCCAAAGCAGGCGGATTGAAGGGCTTTACCTGCAAGAGCGTGTGCTTGCCGCAAAAGACTGGCAGACACGCTACAATGATCACGAAACAGTCGGAGTTTTGTCGCGCAGGCTGGTCTGGCGGGCGCAAGGAGAAGCCGGGCAAAGGACCTTCCTTGCCCCCGATGGCAATGCTATTGACCCTGACGGCAACGCCATTGACCTAACCGACACAAAGATATCGCTTTGGCACCCCACCATGTCTTCAGCTGATGAAATCGCGGCATGGCGCGAACGCATCGTTGCTGATGAAATCATCCAGCCTTTCCGTCAGGTGTTCCGCGAAACCTACGAACTCACTGATGCCGAAAGAGAGACGCAGACATACACGAATCGCTTCGCTGGCCACGTCCTTAAGCAACACCAAACGATAGCATTGGCCCGTGACAATGGATGGGCTTGCTCCCACCGCACGGTTTTTGACACACCCGATGATGAGCCTATGCGCATTCTATTGCCCGCACATGGCCTTCAGGCCGAGTTTTGGAACCAAGGGTTCGGCGGCAAGCAAGGTCCAGCACTTGATTCAGGCAGCCTGAAATTCCTCTCCACCGACCGACTTCAGTTTCACAAACTAGATCCCGACGCTCGTTTCAACCGAGGGGAAAAGGTTGCGCTGGAGGATTTGCCTCCAATGATCTTTTCAGAAATGTTGCGCCACTGCGACCTGTTCACCTCAGTGGCGTCGATTGCGACCGATCCCGAATGGGAAGACAGAGGCGATGATGCCCAGCATCCTGATGCTTGGGCTGCTATTGCCAATGAATACTGGCAACGCGCTGTCTCTGCTGATTTAGGCACGAGCGCAAAGATGCGTCGCGATGTAATCGAAATGGTTCTGCCTAAGTTGACCAGCCTGTCGAAGGTCTGTTCGATTGAAGGTAATGTGCTGACCGTGACCGGCAAAAAACACAACTACGCCATCCACATTGGCTCTGGTGCCGTCTGCTTGATGCCGCAAAGGCGACACATCTGCATCGTTCCAGCGGGCTTGCCATCCACAAACACGATCTATCTCCCCTTTACGGGCGATACGACGCTGAGCCTCATCTTATCAAAAGCGAGGCTTTTAGCTGACGACGACAAGATCACGGATCCCGTAATTTTAGGGCAAATCTAGATCTGTGCGGAAAGTTGTGGCGGCTAGACGCTTGAGCCATCAATTCACCGATGGATTGGTCCAACCGCTTGGTGCAAACGGATTGGCGAGCGCGTGCTCCAAAATCTCCAATCGGTCTTGGCCATAATATGGATCGCCATCCAGAATGTAGGTCGGTGATCCAAAAATATTCCGTTCTTTTGCCCACACGCAATTTTCCTGCAACTTTTGCTGAATTGCTTCTGACTCTGCCACAGCGAGAAGTGCATCGGCATCGTGTCCCAGTGTTAAAGCGATCAAGCGCAGCGCTGCACGATCTGATAAATCTGCATCGTATTGCCAGTGTGCCTGCAAAACCGCGTGGGCCATTGCGTCGACCTGCTCCCCGCTGTCACCGAGCGCTATGATCATTCCTGACGCAAGGCTGTAATCGGCGTCATGGTGGGTGGGTCGAAAATTCACGACGGGAACATGACGATATTGCGCCCAGCGCTCGATCTCGCGCCCGAAGAAATAATCAACATGCGCTTGTGTTCGCGCGCGGAACGGAAGACTGCCTTGCGCCTCGACGACAGGCGATAACAGCACTGGTCGATGAACCAATTGCACGCCATGTCTCGCGCAAATTTCCATAAGCCGCTTCGAGCCGATATAGGCAAAAGCGGAATGAGCGGAATAGACGTATTCAATCCGTTGCATTAAAAAAAACTTTGCCTTGTTTGCCAAGCGACCTTCGCAGTCTGACTCAACCGCAGCTTGCAGAACAGCAAAATTTCACCAACGACTATGCCGCATCTATGCGCTAAAATTTCGCAATGCCCTTTG
Organism: Pseudahrensia aquimaris; assembly: GCF_042676045.1. Classification (NCBI taxonomy): domain Bacteria; kingdom Pseudomonadati; phylum Pseudomonadota; class Alphaproteobacteria; order Hyphomicrobiales; family Ahrensiaceae; genus Pseudahrensia; species Pseudahrensia aquimaris. The sequence continues at coordinate 41,179 of NZ_JBHTJV010000010.1, forward strand.
CGCGATGTGTTGTAAGTTCCGCCAATGCTTCTCACCGTTCGCAATTTGGAAAAAACGTTTGCCACTGCAGACGGGGACATCGCGGTTCTGCGCGGTATCGACCTTGATCTGGCGAATGGTGAAACGCTGGCGCTTACGGGTGAATCTGGCAGCGGCAAAAGCACGCTTCTGCACCTGATAGCAGGGCTGGATGCTGCGACCGCGGGCGATATTTTCTTCCAAGGCCAATCATTACAAGATATGGACGACGCCCGGCGTGCGGAACTGCGGCGTGTATCGGTCGGCATTGTGTTCCAGCAGTTCAATCTCATTCCGTCTTTAAACACTCGCGAGAACCTGCGCTTCTATGCGCGACTCGCTGGTCGTGAAGATGCGGCTTGGAGCAATGAACTCGCTGACAGATTGGGCCTTACACATCACCTCGATCACTATCCCGAACAGCTATCGGGTGGTCAGCAGCAAAGAGTAGCACTTGGCAGAACGCTGGCGGCCAAACCTCAGCTCGTTTTGGCCGATGAGCCGACCGGAAATCTTGATGAAGACACTGCCGACCAGATAATAAGCCTGTTAGCCGAGCTCGTTGCGGAAACCCAAACTGGACTGCTTATGGTCACTCACTCCACGCGCCTTGCGTCACGGTTGGATCGGAGACTGCACTTGAAGGCCGGTCGGATACAATGAGCGCTCAACGCGGCCCACTTTTCCTCGCGTTGATGGCGCTGATGTCCTATTGGCGCAAAAATCGCACGCAATTGTTCGCACTCATCATAGGGCTTTCGATGGCCACCGCCATTTGGTCCGGCGTGCAGGCTATCAACGCGGAGGCTCGTGCAAGTTACGACCGGGCCGAAGCCACATTGAGCGCCCAAGGTCTCGCAACCATCACAGCAAAGTCGGGTGAGCAATTGGTTGTCAAAGATTTCGCCGAGCTTCAACGGGCAGGCTGGCGAACGACGCCTGTTGTGCAGGGTCGGCTGCGCGTCGGAACGAGCCGGATCACCTTGCTCGGAGTCGATCCGCTGACATCAAACTTGGGTGTAAGTGGAAACGACAATGCCGCGCAAAGTCCAGAAACAGATGATTTGCAGCTCATGCTGTCCGCAGACAGTCTCGGTTTTGCGTCCCCTGAGACAATCGAAGCATTGGCAGGGACCACTCTGCCAGATGGCAGGGCATTACCGAAGCTGAGAAGCAATCCCAATCTCGGCTTTGGAATCCTGCTGACCGATATCTCTGTTGCCGCTCGCTTGCTCGACACCGGAGACACCATTTCACGTCTCCGTGTTCTCAGAGCGCCGGAAAACGCTGGCCAAATTTTGGCGGATACCGCGCCTCATCTCCTTTACAATCCACCAACCAAGGGCGCTGACGCTGGCAGGCTGACGGACAGTTTTCACCTGAACCTAACCGCCTTCGGATTTCTGTCATTCGCAGTTGGCCTGTTCATCGTTCATGGCACGATTGGTTTGGCGTTTGAACAAAGGCGCAGCGTTTTCAGAACACTGCGTGCGCTGGGTTTGTCGCTCACCTCGTTGACGACCGCGCTGGTGATCGAACTGACGGCGTTTGCGCTGATTGCTGGAGTGTTGGGCGTTGTGCTTGGTTACGTCATCGCGTCCTTTTTGTTGCCGGACGTCGCGGCAACATTGCGAGGCCTTTATGGTGCGCAGATTGATGGAAGTCTTTCGCTGCGTCCCGAATGGTGGTTGGCGGGGCTGGCAATCGTTTTGATAGGAACGGCCGTCGCCGCCGCTTCCAGTCTTTTCAAACTCCGCAACTTGCCAATTTTGGCCACAGCTCAACCCCGGGCATGGGCCATGCGCTCTGGCATTGAACGACAGGTGCAACTGATTGCGGCGATGGCTTTGTTGTTTCTGGCGGCAGCCTTGGCGTTGTGGGGCAGCGGTCTGGTCGCCGCCTTTTTGCTTTTGGGCTCACTCCTTGTCGGCTTTGCGCTTGCATTGCCCACCTTATTTTCTTTGGCTCTTCGTGTGAGCGAAAAATTTGCTTCCGGCCCGCTGGCGCAATGGTTCTGGGCAGATACGCGACAGCAAGTGCCAGGCCTTTCGCTGGCCCTCATGGCGTTGCTGCTGGCGCTTTCGGCAAATGTCGGGGTTGGAACGATGGTTGGTAGTTTCAGGACCACATTTACGGGTTGGCTAGACCAACGCCTTGCTTCTGAACTCTACGTCACCGCAAAAAATAAAGCGCAGGCCGCAGAAATGCGCGAGTGGCTCGAAGGCAAGGCCGACGCTGTGCTGCCAATTTGGAACACAGAGGCGGAAATCTTGGGGCTGAAAGGCGACATCTATGGCGTGACCGATCACGCAACCTATCGCGACAACTGGCCATTATTGTCTGCATCGCCTGATGTTTGGGATCGTGTGACCACAGGCCAAGCCCTGTTGGTGAACGAACAATTGGCCCGCCGGAAATCGCTTTCAGTGGGAGAAGTTCTACCTTTTGCACCGGGGCAGTCGCTGCCAATTGCAGGGGTGTATTCAGACTACGGCAATCCTTCCGCGCAAGTGATGATCGCCAATGGCCTTCTTGAAGAACTCTTTCCACAAGTTCCTAAACGGCGGTTTGGCATCAGGATAGCGCCGGATATGGCGGATGATTTGGCTGCTGAACTCAAAGAGAAATTCGATTTGGGTGAAATGAATGTCATCCAGCAGGACGCCATAAAGCGGGTCTCACTTCGCATTTTCGAGCGCACATTCTCGGTCACCAGTGCGCTCAATGTCCTTACACTCGCAGTTGCAGGGTTCGCCATTTTGACCAGCTTGCTCACACTATCGTCGATGCGGATGCCCCAACTTGCGCCCGTGTGGGCGCTCGGCATCACGCGCAAGCGCCTGGCTCAACTGGAATTGATACGTGCCCTTGTGTTGGCGTTGTTGACAGTGATCTTCGCTCTACCGGTCGGTCTTTTGCTGGCTTGGGTTTTGCTTTCGGTCGTCAATGTTGAAGCGTTTGGTTGGTTGCTGCCGATGCAACTCTTCCCGCTGGACTGGTTGCGCTTGGCACTTCTTGCAATGGCGGCAGCCGGTCTTGCAGCATTCATTCCCGCGCGACGGCTGGCCCGTATTCAACCAGCAGAACTGATGAAGGTGTTCACCCATGAGCGCTAGATTGATCGCATCACTTCTTTTTTGCCTGTTCGGCTTGTCGACGGTGTTGGCCCAAGGTTTTGGCGGCTTGGGAATAGGGCAAGATGGCTATTCAAAGCCCATAAAGGGCAAAGCCTTCGACTTCCCAAAAGACCACGGACCTCACCCCGATTACCGCATCGAATGGTGGTATGTAACGTCTACTCTCAAGGGCGACGACGGTAACGATTACGGTATCCAGTGGACGCTTTTCCGCTCAGCCTTCGCGCCGCCGAGTGATACATCAACCGTTTCGACTTGGAACAACGGTCAACTTTGGATGGGTCACGCCGCGCTCACCAGCGCGACCTCTCACTTCGTTGCGGAAAGGCGAGCGCGGGGTGGGGTGTCACAGGCTGGCGTTCGCGCTCAACCGTTTTCAGCCTGGATAGATGATTGGGAAATGACGGCTGTATCAGACCAAACAGAAGGAATCTCACAGGTTAAACTCGCCGCCAACGGCGAGGGTTTTTCTTACGATCTCAGACTCGACGCCAATGGCCCTTTGGTGCTTCACGGCGACAAGGGCTATTCTGTCAAATCACCGGACGGGCAGGCGAGCTATTACTTCTCTCAACCCTTTTACCGTGTGAGTGGCGCACTCCGGATCGAGGGCAAATCCATACAGGTTACTGGCGAGGCGTGGTTGGACCGCGAATGGTCGTCCCAACCGCTTTCGGAAACTCAAACGGGTTGGGACTGGGTTTCTCTGAGCTTCGACAGCGGCGAAAAGCTCATGGGCTTTCAAGTGCGCACCAAAGACGGCGCACCATTTACATCCGCTACATGGATAAGCGCTGACGGCACTCCAACCGCCTTTGGCGATGGCGCGTTGAAGATGACGGCGTTGAAAACTGACGAGGTGGCCGGGCGCAGGGTGCCCACTGGCTGGCGCGTGGAACTGCCACAAAAAGATGTGGACGTCGAAATCAGCGCGCTCAATCCAGACAGTTGGATGGCGACGAGTATACCGTATTGGGAAGGCCCGGTTTCCATAAAGGGAACTAAAGCCGGGCGGGGCTATCTGGAAATGACCGGGTATTGAAGCGCAGCACAGCCAGCCAAATCATGGCCAGTCTGCGAAGGTTCGATCGGATTCGGAGTTCTGTCTTTGTGCACGGCCTCTCATCTGTTTTCGGTAGCGGCCGGGTGGCATTCCGGTTTGAGTTTTGAAAAATGCAAAGAATTGGGGTGCGCTGGGGAAGCCCAGATAGTCGGCGATCTGGCCCAGCGTCATTTGTGATTTGGCCAGCAATGTCTCTGCTTCAAATGCAAGACGTTCCTGAATGAGTTTTTTGGGGGCTTTGTTGAGCACGCGGGTACAGATGTCATGCAGATGATCCGACGACACGCCCAGTTCCTGCGCATAGCGCGATACTGGCCAGCGTTCGCGCATGTGTGTCTCCAGACTTTGGCGAAAACTTTCCAGCAAAAGCGCTGACCCCGTTGAAGCATTCTCATCAAAATGGCCTTGAGAAAGATTGCGCCAAATGGACACCAGCACGATGCGTAGATGGGCCTCGATGATGGTGTCCATACCTGCGGACGCTTGCTCCAATTCCCGCAAAATTGCGTTCAGACTGCTGTGAACGATTTGCAGCATGTCCTGCATGTTGGTGAGATTGATGGTCAAACGCCGTGACGACATCAACCGCAAAGACGCAGCCTCCGGCTTATGTCCGATCGAGTTTGATAGAGTGGTCGCGTCCAACACAATCAAAATGCCAGTGCTGCCTGCAGAAGCTCGCAGCCGGGTGTCGGCCTCGACCGGGAGCCAGACGAGGGCAGGGGCGCTAATTGTTTCCTGAGTTTCCGGCGTAATGCGGTCCAGACTCCCAGTTGTCAGCAGCACGCATTGCCAGGACTTGGTTTGAAAGCTGACGAGGCCACCCAAAAATTTTGCCTGAAGCGGACTGATGATCAGCTCTGCAAACACGCTCTGCTGATGCCGTTGATCTGCTGTAGGAGCTATTTTGTCGCTGTTCATTCCCAATTATTCATAGCATTAGCCCAATTTTCAATATTTTTTTCTCCCCGCAACATGATCAGGCTAGGGAAGGCCAACTGAGATCGGCCCGTTGTTCAGTTTGTGTGGAGGTCTTCATGCTGTGCAACATGGGAGGACAAATGCAGCTTTTTGAACGAAGCGCCGTGCCGAACGGCGCGGCATATTCGCTTGATATGAGCGATTGGACGGCCGATGCGGACGCCGCAACGGCACGGGCCGCTGCTGCGTTTTTGGCTTGGTCTCAAATGGTGCCTGTTGAGCGTGCGGCGCATCTTCGTGCTATGGCGGAAAGACTGGGCTCCCGACGACAAGATTTTGTTGATGTTTGCGCCACTGAAGTGGGGGCGTCTGAAAGCTGGACATTGTTCAACGTCAATCTTGCATGCCAGGTGTTGCGGCATGCAGCAACACTAACGCCGCTTCTGGAAGACAAAGTCACCCGCAATGATGAGGCCGGAACGTCTTCCATCGTGCGTCGCCAGGCAACCGGCGTTGTGTTGGGCATAGTGCCGTGGAACGCGCCGATCGTTCTGGGCGTGCGGGCCATTGCTAGCCCGCTTATTTGTGGCAACACGGTCATCATGAAGGGCTCTGAGTTTTGCCCACGAACCCATGAATTGCTGGTGGAAGTCCTCAACTCGGCCGATCTGCCGGAAGGCGTTTTGAACTGCGTAATCGGGGAGGCGCACAATACATCCAAAATTGTGTCTCACTTAATCTCCCACCCATCTGTACGACGTATCAACTTCACCGGATCAACCCGTGTGGGCCGAGACGTAGCGGTGGAAGCCGCCCGACACTTTAAGCCAGCTGTCCTTGAACTCTCCGGCAAAGCGCCGTTGATCGTTCTGGCCGACGCAGACCTTGAAGCAGCCGTCGAAGCGGCGTGCTTCGGAGCCTACTTCAACCAGGGTCAGGTGTGTATGTCGACAGAATGGATCGTTGTGGTTGATGCCATTGCCGATCAATTTGTCAGTCTGCTGGCTCGCCGTGTAAGCCAGATCAAGGCTGCAGACCCAGCTGGTGATGATGCCGAATTGGGGCCAATGATAAGCACGGATGCCGTCATGCGCGTTCGTGGCTTGATTGATGATGCCATTGAAAAAGGTGCAAGCCTGCTCGCCGGTGGCGAGAGTGAAGGTGTCGTGATGCAGCCGGTATTGTTAGACCGCATCGCATCCAACATGCGCATCTTTAGTGAAGAGAGCTTTGGACCCGTCGCCAGCGTGCTGCGGGTGACCGATGCAGAGGAGGCAATATCTCTCGTCAACGGTTCCCGCTTCGGTTTAAGCGCAGCAGTCTTCAGCGAAGACATGGATCAAGCTCACGCCATCGCAGACCGGCTGGAATGCGGAATTGTGCAGATCAATGGTCCAACCGTTCACGACGACCCCGCCATGCCCTTCGGTGGCATGAAGGATAGCGGTTACGGTCGTTTCGGCGGCGAATCCGCCATTGAGGCTTTTACAGAATTGCGCTGGATCGCAACCCACGACACGGGGCGCACGCCACCGCTTTAAACCAAGACTGCGCGGTCTCGGCAGTGCCTATCAATCACGACTTTAACAGGAGGAACTTTCAATGAAACGCAGACATCTCTTAAAAGCCACCGCAGCGCTGGTGCTTTCCAGCGCCGTCATGGCGGGTGCAGCTCTGGCCGATACAATCCGCCTTGGTGCCGTCGCACCGAAGACCGGCCCTCTCGCCGGTGGCGCAACCGTTACCCAGTGGCCGACAATTAAATTATGGGTTGAGCAGACCAACGAGGCCGGTGGCCTGATGGTCGATGGAAAGAAAATGAAGATCGACCTGATCGAATACGACGATCAGACCAATCCCGGCGAAACCATCAAAGCCGTTCAGCGCCTTGCAACGCAGGATGACGCCCATTTTATCGTCGCGCCTTACGGTACGGGTTTGAACCTTGCTGCTGCTCCATTGTTTGATCGCTACGGCTACCCGCAAATCGCGGTTTCCGCCATTACTGACCAACAGGCTGACCTGTCGAAGAAATTTCCGAACATGTTCTTTACGCTAGGAACCACGTCGGCACTGGCTGGCGATGTTGTGAAAGTCTTGAGCGATATGCGCGCTGCGGGTCAGTTGGGCGACAAAATTGCGATGGTCAATGTTGCTGATGCTTTCGGTATTGAATTGGCCACAGCAGCGCGTCCGCTCTTTAAAGAAGCAGGCTTCAACATTGTTTACGACACGTCCTATCCACTGGGCACGCAAGATTTGTCGCCCGTGATTAAAGCGGCTGCGGCCGCTGAACCGGATGCCTTCGTTGCATGGTCTTATCCGCCAGACACGTTCGGTCTGACTGAACAGGCGATTATTGAAGATCTGAAGGTGAAGGCTTTCTACACCGCCGTTGCCACTCCATTCCCGGCCTATGGTGGTCGTTTCGGTGCGGCAGCTGAAGGTGTTCTTGGTGCCGGTGGCGTGAATCCGGAAAGCCCCGCTTTCAAGGAATATGCAGCAGCGCATGAGAAAGTGACCGGCGCAAAGCCCGACTATTGGGCTTCAGCCACGACTTACGCTTCGCTGCAAATTCTTGGTCAAGCCATTGAAGCCGTTGGCCTCGACCGCAAAGCGGTAACCGAGCATCTGAAAGCCAATACGTATGAAACCGTGCTTGGTCCGATCAGTTTTGACGAGAACAATTCAAACCAGGCTTTCTGGACCGTTGGTCAGTGGCAAGGTGGCGTGTTCCGCGGTGTTGCCTCGCGCAACCGTGACGGCGCAGTCCCGGTTATTCTCAAAGACGGCTGGAAGTAACACCAATCCTGTTGGGGGAGCCATCCGGCTTCCCCAATAGCGGGGGGACACGTCCATGGACATCATCATCACCGGAATTTTGTTAGGCGGAACCTATGCGTTGATCGCGATGGGGCTGAATCTGCAATATGGCGTTGCGCGAATTATGAACCTCGCCAACGGTGAAATTCTGGTGGCCGGTGGCTTTATGGCCTTCATAAGTTTCACTGCCGGACAGCTTAGCCCCTTGCTGACCATATTCCTCGTTGCACCGCTAGCCTTCATCGTGAACTGGCTGATCTACCGCATCATGCTGCTGCCGCTGGTGAAACGATCCAAAACGCGTGGCCAGCTTGAGACCGACAGCATTCTCGCGACATTCGGGCTGTCGTTTATCGGCGTGGGCCTGATGCTGGCTTTTTTCGGTGGCGATTATTTTTCATACAGTTATTTGGCTGTTCCCGTCGAAATTTTCAGCAGCACTTATGGGCTGAACCGGGTGGTGTCGTTTCTCATGGCAGCTGCGATTTGCGGCGCGCTCTATATCTGGCTCAACAAAACCCGCACTGGTCTTTCCATTCGCGCTATAGCAACCCAGCCTGCGTCTGCGCGGCTGGTGGCGATTGATGTGATCAAACTGTCTGCCTTCGCCTTTGCCTTGGGTGGCGCCGTCACAGCTGTCGGCGGCGCGCTGATTTCTAGTTATTTGACACTGGATGCGTCGACCGGCGTGGTCTTCACGCTGAAAGCGCTCATTATCGTCATCATGGGTGGCGTGGGCGACGTGCGTGGCACTATCGTTGCGGCACTGCTGCTCGGCATTATCGAGACCGCCGTTGCCACATTGATCGACCCAGGCCTGACGCTTGCTGCCGCCTACATCTTATTCTTGCTGGTTCTGCTTTTCCGCCCGCAAGGCCTGTTCGGAAAGAGCGCCACATGACGCTGACCGCTACAGATCTCCGTAATCTTGTTCTGGTCGCCATTGCTGTCGCCGTCTGCGCCATGCTGCCGTTTTCCGGCTCAGGCTATTGGCTGGGCTTAGGCGTCAACATCGCCATGTTCACGGTGCTGGCAACATCTTGGGCGCTGTTTTCCGGCCCGACTCACTACATCAGCTTGGCCACCGCCGCATTCTTTGGCGTAGGGACGTATGTAACCGGACTCGGGATCGAAACGCTGCCTTTTCCCGCGCTGGTTGCCATCGCAGGCGCAATTGGCGCGTTTCTCGCGGCTATTGTTGGCATGGCAACGCTGCGCCTGTCCGGCGTCTATTTCGTGATCTTCACCCTCGGACTGGCCGAACTCGTGCGCCAAGTTATCACTTGGGTGCAGAACACCAGCGGCCAAAAAGGGCTCTACGTCCTCACTGATCTGGACGAGACAGGCATCTATTGGTGGCTGCTTGGCATGGTAACGCTTGTCTATCTCGTTGGCTGGTTGATCGGTCGTTCCAAACTGGGCTTCGCCGTTCGCATCATCGGTGACGATGAAACGGTTGCCGCGCATGTTGGCATCAACACCGCGCGCACCAAGGTCTTGCTGTTCATGGTGCCGGGCGCAGTGGCCGCTATGACAGGGGCAATCCTTGCACCGCGCTATGTTTATATCGAGCCGTCTTTAGCCTTTGCGCCAATCCTCTCGTTCCAGGTCGTCATCATGGCGCTGCTTGGAGGAACATCGAGACTTTGGGGGCCGCTTGTCGGCGTCATACCGTTCACGCTGTTGCTTGAGGTCATCTCTTCAAACTTCCCCAATCAAACGACGCTGGTTCTCGGCATAGCATTCCTCCTAATCGTCTATTTCATTCCGAAGGGTTTCGTTGGCCTGCTCTCCCGCATAGGCCAAGGCGCGAAAGAGAGGGTGACATGAGCGCTTCCATTCTCTCGCTGCGCGGTGTCACCAAACGCTTTGGCGGACTGGTTGCCGTCAACAGCATGGATTTCGATGTGCGCGAGCATCAGGTCATGGGCCTGATCGGCCCAAACGGTTCGGGCAAATCCACAACGCTGAATCTTATCTCTGGTGCTCTGAAGCTTAACGAAGGCGAGATCAGCCTTCGCGGCACACCCATCTCCAATCTGCCAGCGCAAGATATCGCCCGAAAGGGTGTGAGCCGCACTTTTCAGCTAGTGCGCATGTTGTCTTCTATGACGGTGCGCGAGAATGTTGTGGCAGGCGGAGTTTATGGCCACCGCAAGCGCTGGGGCAGCGAAGCCTTGCGCCATGCCGATAGTCTGTTGGAGCGTGTCGGTCTTTCTGGACAGGGAGGGCTCAGCGTCGGCCAATTGACCTATATCGACACCAAGAGAGTGGAACTCGCACGAACGCTTGCGGGTGATCCGAAAGTCCTGTTGCTGGACGAATGGCTGGCAGGTCTCAACCCGACCGAGCTTCAGATCGGCATAGATCTCATCAAATCCCTTCGTGATGAAGGCCGAACAGTCATCCTTGTGGAGCACGTCATGGATGCGATCCGCTCGCTCTGCGATCAATGCGTGGTCATGGCATCCGGCACCAAAATCGCTGAAGGCACACCGACCGAAGTGCTGTCGGACCGCGAAGTCATCCGCGCTTACCTGGGGGACGACGATGCTTGAACTCGAAAACATTACCGTCCGCTACGGGCAACACCGCGCGTTGGAAGAGGCGAGCGTCAAGGTGAAAGAGGGTGAAATTGTGGTTATCCTCGGCGCTAATGGCGCGGGAAAATCCACTTTGTTGAAAGCAGCAAGCGGCATTTGCGAGGGGTCGGTGAGCGGTTCCGCCCGATTGAACGGCACCGAATTGATTGGCCTGAGCGCCAACAAAATCGTGGATGAGGGATTGGCTCTGGTGCCTGAAGGGCGCGGCGTTTTCCCCGAACTCACAGTGAAAGAAAATCTGACATTGGGCGCTTACTCACAAAGAGCGCGAGACGAGGAAAAGCAAAATCTGGCGCGCGTACAAGAGTTGTTCCCCAAGCTGGCAGATCGCGCCAGCCAGATAGTCGGCACCATGTCCGGCGGCGAACAGCAGATGGTCGCCATTGGGCGCGCCATGATGTCGAACCCTCGTATTTTGACGTTGGATGAGCCGTCGCTAGGCCTCTCGCCGCTCCTGTCGAAAGAGCTGTTCGCCAATCTGGCAAAGGTACGCGATTTGGGTCTTGGCATCTTGCTGGTTGAGCAAAACGCCAAGCAATCGCTGGCCATTGCTGATCGTGGCTATCTGTTGGAAAACGCCCACGTCACCCACGAAGACACAGCCCAGGCTCTGATCAGCGATCCTGCTGTGCAGGCAGCCTATCTGGGCGCGGCTTCCAGCAATGAGAGCCCGCCCACAGCTTCAGAACCTGAAGCCACACCAAAGCTGGAAACGCCCAGCGCATTTCAGGTCAAACCCGCTTCCACACAAACAATGTCGGCGGACACAATTTTGGGCCGCTCAATCAGCGATCTTGTTGACGCAGCAGACGAAGCCAGTCGCCAGAATGTTCTGCGACCCGTTGTGCCAGCCACGAATGGTAAAACGATCGGTGTGCCATCGGACCGCCTTTCGGCTGCGCTCAACGAAATCGAAATGTCAGCCAAACGGGCGCTGGATCGCAAATCGTCTGCCCGGCCATTGCGCACATCACAAAGCGAACGCTTGCAGCCCCAACCCATCGCGTCCTTGCCCGCGAGTGATCAGAAGCCTGTCGTTATTGAAGTCTACCGTGCACCGCGCGTTGAAGTGTATCGCCGTCAGCCCGGCAGCAACGAATTTGAACGAGATTGAGGAGCGAGACGATGTTGGATCGACCGACCACTGCTGCGGAAATCAAAGGCATGTATATTGGCGGACACTGGGTGCCCGGCAGCAGCATGTTTGCCGATATAAACCCGTCAAACGGCCACGTCTGGGCGCATGTTCCTGATGGTGGACGCCAAGAAGCGCGCGCTGCCATTGATGCAGCGCAATCTGCTTTTCCCGCCTGGTCACAGATGCTGTTTCAGGAGCGTGCCGCTATTCTGCTTAAGGCAGCGGACATCTGGGAACGCCGCAAAATGGACTTTGTCACCGCTGTAGTCGCGGAAGGCGGAGGCTGGTTCGGCAAGGGCATGTTTGAGGCAGGCTACGTGCCGGAGGTTTTTCGAGCCGCTGCCGCCATGTGCTACAATTCCATTGGCGAGGTGTTGCCCTCCACCCATGGCAAGGTTTCCATGGCACAGCGCGTCCCCATGGGCGTGATCAGCGTGATCAGCCCGTGGAACATGCCGGGTATTTTGACATCGCGCGGTTTTGCTTTTCCGCTGGCTGCGGGCAACACGATTGTGCTGAAGCCATCGGAGGACACACCTTATACGGGTGGGCTTTTCTTCGCAGAGATCATGGAAGAAGCGGGTATCCCCAAGGGCGTATTCAACGTGGTCACCTGCTCCCGCGAGCGAGTTGGCGAAATGGGCGATGAATTGGTGGAGAACCCACTGGTGAAGGGCGTCTCGTTTACTGGCTCCACCCCGGTGGGTCGTCAGATCGCCGCTAAAGCTGGCGCGCATTTGAAGAAGGCTTGTGTGGAGCTTGGCGGCAAAGACAGTCTGATTGTTCTGGAAGACGCTGACATGGATCGCGCCACTTCCGCCGCCAGCTTCGGCGCTTTCATGCACCAGGGTCAAATCTGCATGAGCGTGGAGAAAGTGCTGGTGCATGAAAGCATCTACCCAGATTTCCTTCGCGAGTTCGTTGCCCGCGCTCAAAAGTTGAAGACGGGCGATACGGCGGACAACGCCAATGTCATCGGTCCTCTCATCAACGACCGACAAGTGGAGCGTGTTAAGTTTCAGATCGAAGACGCGTTAGCGAAGGGCGCAAAGGCCGTTCTCGGCGGACGCGTTTGGGATCGTTTCGTAGAGCCTACCATTCTCACCAATGTCACGCCGGATATGGCCGTTTGGCGCGATGAGACCTTTGGACCGGTCGCTGTCGTCGTACCATTTAAGACGGACGCTGAAGCCATCGCGCTCAACAACGACACTGAATACGGACTAAGTTCCGGCATCATCACTGCAGACGAGAACCGTGCGCTGGAGATGATCCCTAGCCTTCAAACCGGCATGTGTCACGTTAATTGCAGCTCTGTGAACGACGAGCCCCATGTTCCCTTTGGCGGGTCTAAAGCCTCTGGTGTGGGGCGGCATGGGGGCAAGTGGTCGATGGAGACTTTCACTGAAACCAGATGGATCACGCTCGACCGTGGTCATCGTCCTTTCCCTCCGGTGTTCTAATGGCTTGGCAACGCGCACCCTTGTTGAAGGGCAAAACCATCGTCGTCACTGGTTCGGTTTCTGGTATTGGCTTGGAAACGGCCCACCTGTGCACTGCCATGGGCGCCCGCGTTCTGGGCGTGGATGTAACCAAGCGGTTCGATCATGTGGAAGAATTTTACAAGGCCGATCTGACTGATGGGCGCACAATTGATGCGCTGGTGGATGCATTGCCAGATGGTATTGACGGCTTGGCCAACAGCGCGGGCTTGCCGCCCACCGCACCAGCGGAAAAGGTGCTGGCAGTGAACCTGTTTGGACTTAAACATCTCACAACCGGCCTCATCCCGAAGATGAACGATGGTGCGAGCATCGTGAATGTGGCCTCACTCGCAGGTTTCGGCTGGCCCGAGGCCATCGACGTCATCAAGGCAGGCGAAGATGTGCATGTTGATGATACGGCCAGTTTTGCAACACAACATTCAATCACGAACGAAGGCGGGCGCAGTTATTTCTACAGCAAAGAAGCCCTGATCGCTTGGACCATGCAAAACCGCTGGCGCTGGCGCGACCGTGGCATCCGCATGAACAGCGTCAGCCCCGGCCCTGTCGATACACCTATTCTGGGCGACTTTCTCGAAACGCTGGGCGCGCGGGCTGAAGAAGATGCCAAAATCATGGACCGTCCCGGTACGCCTGAAGACATCGCGCCCATCATCGCCTTCCTGCTGTCTGATATGACCACGTGGATACGCGGCACCAACATTCCCGCCGATGGCGGCATGTCCTCTAACATCCTGTGCGAAATGCATGGGCTTTCTTCATAGGAGAAATCGCTATGTCTCTCTTGGCTTGGACCATTCTCATATTAATTGTTCTTGCAGTGTTGGTTGTCATCGCTGCAGCACTTTTTCAACGGGCCACCAACGAGGTCGCTTTGGTGCGAACAGGTGTTGGGGGCCGGCGTGTGATCATTGATGGCGGAACGATTGCGCTGCCATATTTCCACGAAATCACCCGCGTGAATATGCAAACCCTGCGCATGGACGTGGCCCGAACGGGAGAATCCGCGCTCATCACCAAAGACCGCCTGCGGGTGGATGTTGGCGCAGAATTTTACGCCAGCGTCACACCCGATCCAGAAGCTATTACCCGTGCGGCTCAAACCTTGGGCAAGCGCGTGTTTCAACCTGACCAACTCAAGAGTCTGATCGACGGTATGATGATCGATTCTCTTCGTGCAGTTGCTGCCAGGATGACGATGGACGAATTGCACGAAAACCGTAGCGCGTTCGTGTCTGAAGTGCGCGATGCGCTCAAGGACACGCTCAACAAGTACGGGCTGCAATTGGACAGCGTTTCGCTGACCGCGCTCGATCAGACACCGTTCTCTGCACTCGATGAAAACAACGCTTTCAACGCTGTGGGTATGCGCAAATTGGCTGAGGTAATCGCCAAGTCCAAGAAGGAACGCGCCGAGATTGAGGGTGACAGCCAAGTCAGTGTGGCACGGGCGGCGATGGAGTCCGAACGCCGCCGCTTGGAGATTGATCTTGAGCAGCGACGTGCTGAAATTGCACAAACACAGGAAGTCGAGACGCTAATGGCGGCGCAGCTTTCGGAAATCGCAGCTCGTAAGGCCGACAGCGAACGATCCGCAGCGCAAGCCCGTATCGAAATGGAGAAAGATATTGCTTCAGCCGATATTGCCAAGGAACTGGCCATCCGCGAAGCGGAAATTTCCCAAAGTCTTGCGCTGGAAATTGCCGAGCAAGAACGCGCAATTTCGTTTGCCGCAAAATCGCAAGAGGAAAGTCAGGCGCAAGCAAAAGCTGATGGTGCGCGCATAGCAGCCGTAAAGGCCGATGAAGCTGTTCAAACTGCCCGCCAATTGGCGCAGGCTGATCGCCGCAAACAGTTGAGCCTGATCGCTGCCCAAGAGCAAGCCGAAGCTGCAGCCGCAAAAGCGAAGATCACAGCTGCGAGTGATAAATCAACGGCTGCTGATATTGCCGCCGCCAAGCGGGAAGAAGCGGAAGCGATCAAGCTGGTGAAGCTGGCCGAAGTTGAAGCCAACCTTGCACAGATTGAGGCGAACAATGCCCGATCCGAAGCGCAGGTTGCGATGGAGCTTGAATTGGCCCGCTTGGACGCCATGCCGAAGATAGTGAGCGAGATGGTTAAACCGGCAGAGAAGATCAAAGGCATCTCCATCAATCACATCACAGGCATGGGCCGACAGGACGAAGGCGAGACACGTTCGTCATCCTCGCCCGTCAATCAAACGGTTGATGCGATACTCGACATGGCTGTGTCATTGCCCAGTCTCAACAAGTTGGGCGATATGATCAGTAAGAATATGGAAGCCACGATTACCGATAAACCCAAGCCCGACCCGAACAAGTAGTGGTTCGGCCAAACGGTACACCTCAAACATGCGGAATGTTATGAAGTCTAAGAAAACACAGGTTTGCATCATCGGTTCTGGTCCTGCAGGGCTGCTGCTGTCCCAATTGCTGCACAACGAGGGCATTTCCAGCATTATCGTGGACCGCCAATCGCGCTCTCGCATCGAAGAGCGTGTGCGGGCTGGTGTGCTGGAATGGGGTTCGGTGGAGGCTTTGGAAGACGCTGGCATTGGCGAGCGGATGCACCGCGAAGGCTTGCCTCACAGCGGCTTTGATCTCGCCTTTGACGGCGATTTGCATCGCATTGATCTGACAGCCTTGGTCGATAAACGGGTAATGGTTTATGGCCAGACCGAGGTGACGATTGATCTTATCGCGCGG
Organism: Pseudahrensia aquimaris; assembly: GCF_042676045.1. Classification (NCBI taxonomy): domain Bacteria; kingdom Pseudomonadati; phylum Pseudomonadota; class Alphaproteobacteria; order Hyphomicrobiales; family Ahrensiaceae; genus Pseudahrensia; species Pseudahrensia aquimaris. The sequence continues at coordinate 57,113 of NZ_JBHTJV010000010.1, forward strand.
CGTTTGAAGCAGGGGTGCGAGATCATCTTCTCTGCCGAAGAGGTTCAGCCCATCGACGTGAAATCCGATGCGCCGAAGGTGCGCTACACAAAAGACGGCGAGACGGTGGAAATTACTTGTGACTACATCGCAGGCTGCGATGGGTTTCACGGCGTGTCTCGACAGACCATCCCGCAAGACATTCTTAAAACATTCGAGCGGGTCTATCCGTTCGGCTGGATGGGCGTGTTGGTTGAAAAACCGCCCGTGTCTGATGAGTTGATCTACGCCAACCACCAGCGCGGCTTTGCGCTGTGCTCCATGCGCTCACCGACGCGCAGTCGATATTATGTCCAATGCCCGACAACGGACAAAGTAGAGGATTGGTCCGACGCGCGCTTTTGGGATGAGCTTGCGGTGCGCATAGGGCCGCAGGTAGCTGCCAACTTGGAAACGGGCGACAGTTTTGAAAAATCAATCGCACCTTTGCGTAGCTTTGTTGCGGAGCCTATGCGTTTTGGCAATTTGTTCCTCTGCGGAGATGCCGCCCATATTGTGCCACCGACAGGCGCAAAGGGCTTGAACCTCGCCATCGCCGATGTTCGAATTCTATCCCGTGGCTTGATCGAGCACTACAAACGCGCACAAGACGCTTATCTCGAAGCCTATTCACAAACATGTTTGAAACGGGTTTGGAAGGTCGAACGCTTCTCTTGGTATATGTCCACCATGCTGCACCAGTTCCCTGAATTCAGCGGCTTTGAAAAGCGTATGCAGCGTGCGGAGTTTGACTATCTGGCGGGTTCAGAAGCTGCCTCACAAGCACTGGCTGAAAACTATGTTGGCTTGCCCCTCGAGATGTAGTCAGTCGAACGCGCCTATTATCAGGAACGAAGTCTCTGACGCTGAAACAGCAACAAGCATCAAGCCTCTCTATGGTCGTTTGAAGCCAAAGGAGCGACCCGATACAACCCCTCGCGCGCGGGCTGGGTATCGGGCAATTGGACGTTCCAAGCCAGCTTTAGTTTCTCAAAAACACGGATGACGCCAAAGCCAGGATCCATCTGGCCCGGCTCGATTCCCAAACGGGCAGAGTGGGGGAATGCGTGATGATTGCCGTGCCATGCTTCGCCGAATGTGATGAGACCGAGACCTGACAGGTTATACCCTTGAGATGGTAGACCTTTGATGCGCCATATCTGGCTGCCACGGCGATGGGCATAATGACCGACTGCCCAGTGTCCAATGAGCGATACCGAGATGCGCAGACAAATGCCCCAAAGCACAAAGCCGATTCCACCAAGCAAGAAGAGCGGGACCGTCAAAATGAGTTGTTGTGCCATCCACGTTCGTTCCATGAACGCGTAGACGGGGTCGTTCGCCACCTCTTCTTCAATTTGGAAGTGCGGCGGATTGATCAATCGGAATTCACAGCACAATTGCCACCATGCGTCGCGCCAAAAGCCAGCGCCATGGGACGGATGTGGCGGACACAGCGTCTGCCGTTGATGCCAGTCGCGCATGTCGTGCGCGCGAATCATGCCGAAGGGACCTGCCATGCCGACAAGAGTGCCGAGCCAGACCAGTGTGTATTCCAACCATTTTGAGGTCGAGAAACTTCGGTGGATCAGCAGCCGGTGCATTCCCACCGAATGACCAAGGCAGATTGAGAGCGCTGTGAGAGCAACGAATATCAACAAGCCTAAAAGGCTCGGAAACAGGAAAATAGCGGCTATGCCGCCGGTTATGTGGGCTGCAAGCCAGAGCGCTTTCGGCCACACTATGCAGATCACTCCATCCATCGGGTTCGTCTCGCTGCGCGGAAACACACGATCCGTTGCGACCCATTTGGAGTGCCGTTCACCCATCTTTTGCTTCCGTGATGGCCCTCTGAGCGACATCGCGGGCGAGCACGTCCATCGCGAATTTGCCGCTCAAGCTCATCAAGGGTTTGAAAAACCAAGCTGGCGCAAGGTGCCGATTGTAGTCCAGCGATACCTCGAGACGTGAACCATCTCCTTCAGGCGCCAGTGAATATGTTAGTGCGGTAAAGCCGATCCATTGGGCGAAGGGTGTTGTGTCGGAAAGTATGGCAAAACGAACGCGATTTGGCGTGCGTTCAACGACTTGCAGGTTCAAGTATCCTGCCCCTTCGCGCCCTTCAAAACGCACCTGCCGCATTGATCCTAATGCCACCCCTTCGTCAATGGTAACCGCTACCGGCTGAGGAAAAGCACTCAGATATTGGGGGAGACGAAATTTTGGCGATGTAGCAGTCTGAAGTGCTGACCAGACATCGGCTGATGGTGCATTGATCGAACGGATGGCGCTGGTTGTGCCTGATTTCTCAAAGGAAAAACTCTGCCACACGCCTTCCATGCTGGAAACGCCCAGCAGTAAAGCTACGGCTAGAACGCTTCCGACATCAAACAGTCTGGTTTCGCCACCCTTGCCGGTGATCTTTCGATGTGCGGCACGGGCGAGAAAAACAAGCAACTTAATGGCAAAAGCGAGAGCGAAAACCACGCCTAGAAGGACAGCAGCGCAAAAAAGAAAAACTAGGATGCCGCCGAAATCACTGCTCCCCGCAGCTTCCGCTGGCATCGGTGCCAAAACGGTTGCAAGGGTGATGCAGATCATAACGGCCAAAGAAGTCTGAAGGCTTTTGCGAAAAAGTGTATCTGAAAACCCGACAGACAAGCGTCCTGTCACTGCCATATATGACAAATGAACGGCCACAATAACGATCAGCGGTGTTACAAATTGCAAGCCGGTTTGAACGTAAGCGGTGCCCGAGACGTTCCATGCATAGAGCAGAGCAGCGGCGCCGGCCAAAACGTGAACCATAAGTTCAATGGGTGAGCGTGCTATCAACGAGCCCTCGCAATCCTCTCAGGTGCGCCACATAAAGCGGTTACTGCCCGCGCACTAAAACAGGATGACCTGCTCCCGTATAAACACGATAGATGACCATATGCCTCATGGTTCAACTTCCGGTCCTACAGTTTGCCGACACCAATCGGTCTAACTGGCCAGGGATTGCTCGAGACGATCTAATGTGCGCATGGCGTCAAGAACCTCGTGAACCGAACCATTCGGCTCACGCTTCTCTTGGATAGCTGCAATGAATTCGCGGTCAATCAATTCGATGCCGTTGCTCGACACAGCGACATTGCTCAGGTCAATTGGGTTTTCGTATCCGTCAAACAAGTCATCGTAGCGGGCGATATAGGTGCCGTTATCGCAGATATAACGAAAGAACGTGCCCAGTGGCCCATCGTTATTGAACGAGAGCGACAACGTGCAAATCGCCCCTGAAGGCGTTTTCATACCAATCGACATATCCATCGCAATGCCTAGTTCTGGGTGGTGGGGGCCCTCCAGCGCGTAACACTGCGACGCTAATTCTCCAGTCTGATATTGGAACAAATCAACAGTGTGGCAGGCATGGTGCCACAGCAAGTGATCCGTCCAACTGCGCGGCTCGCCTTTGGCATTCATGTTGGATCGGCGGAAGAAAAAGGTCTGAACGTCCATCTGCTGAACGTTCAATTCGCCGGCGTCGATCTTCGCTTTGATCCACTGGTGTGACGGGTTAAAGCGCCGCACTTGCCCGGCCATCGCCAGCACGCCGGTTTCTTTTTGCACCTGACAGATGCGCTCGCTGTCTTCCAGAGAATCCGCCATGGGGATCTCAATCAATACAGGCTTGCCCGCCTTCATGCAGGCGATGGCTTGCTCTGCGTGGATTTGAGTAGGCGTTGCCAAAATCACCGCATCCACATCGTCTTGTGCTAGGCATTCATCCAGCGATGTTGAGGCATGCCCTATACTGCGCTCAGCCGCGAGCGCGTTGATCTTGGATTCAGTTGGCCCCATCACCGAAGTGACCGTGACGCCATCAATGGCCGCCAAGGCATCCAGATGCTTGATTCCGAACGCGCCATAAGCGCCTGCAACACAGATTTTCATGGGTGGCTTGCCTCTAGCTCTTTTTGTTTTCCAAAATGATGTGCCCAACGGCCGTGTTCGACGCAGGTACATGATAGTGGCGGTGAACTTCCGTCACCTCATCATCCAGCGCACCGCGCATGATGTGCCACATGACCATCTCCACCCCTTCCGAACCAGCCTCGCGCAGATATTCAACATGAGGCATTTTCGACAGACCAACAGGGTCGGTCGTTAAGCGATTGAGGAAGTCGGTGTCGAAATCCTGATTGATGAGCCCCGCACGCTTGTATTGAAGCTGGTGGCTCATGCCGCCCGTGCCAAAAATGACGACGTTCAAGTCCTCTTCATAGCTTTCAATAGCACGGCGGATCGCTTTGCCGAGATTGAAGCAGCGGTTACCCGTTGGGGGCGGATATTGAACGACGTTGACGCAAAGCGGGATCACGAGAGCCGGCCATTCATCGTCCACACCGTGTTCGCCGAACATGACGGACAAAGGCACGGTGAGGCCGTGATCGACCTCCATCTCGTTCATAATGGTGATGTCGAATTCATCCAGAATGAGCGACTGCGCGATATGGCTCGACATCTTTTGGTGGTTTTTAACCACCGGCACCGGACGCGGCCCCCAGCCTTCGTCAGCGGGGTGAAATTCCGCCGCGCAACCCAGTGCAAATGTCGGAATACACGAGGCGTCAAAAGCCGTGCAGTGGTCATTGTAGACCAGAAAGACAACATCGGGATTGGCCTTCTTCATCCATTCGCGCGACTTCTCGAAACCATCAAAGCAGGGCTCCCAATAAGCGTCTTTGGTGTTGCCGGTATCCATCGCCACGCCAATGGCGGGCACGTGGGAACAGCCCACGCCTGCGGTTATTCTAGCCATCAGCTTTCTCCCTTTTCATCCCATTCGCTCTGGTAACGATTGCCCTCTGGTGAGCGCCCTCCATCAAGCATCATTTTTCGGTATTTCTCCTGGCCCATGCCGGTCATGATTCCGGCCAACTGCTGAAAGTTGATCCCGTCATTGGCGGCCAGCTTGCTGGTGTAATAAATGTTGCCACCGAGCGCGAGCATGCCATTCCAGTCACGATCCAGAACCGCTTGGCGTTGCTCCGCAGTCATTGGAAACTTGTCCAGATAGGCCGCTTCGTCCGAGTTGAACTCGTCGCGATTCTTCTGAAGGCGCATGGAAATGCAAAATTGGTTCAGGTGATAGCCTTCCCGGCTCGCGTCGGCATCAAATACGTATGTTCCTGGAATATCGTCATAGTCTTTTCTCGTGCCCATCGGCTTCGCCTTTCCGTTCACTCAAATCGATTTCATCGCCAAACCGGCGTCGATTGCATCGGACAATGCGCCCAGATCATCAGTTCCGATAGCCGCTGCATCAAGTCCGAGCTCGCCAACTTCTCTTTGTCGCAGGACAGTTCCCGCAGTTGAATGCGGCGAGATTCCCAAGTCGCGAAGCGTTTGCGCTACCTCTTCCATTTCCGCTGCTCTTCGGATTCCGTGGGTCACGGTCCGTTCGATCATATAGGGTGCGCGGTGCGCCCAGTCGAAGCCGGGGAAACTGGCTTCTAAGGACGTGATAATGTCGTCTTCAATGCCCGCCTTTCGTGCCGCAAGGAAACATTCAAGCGTTAACGCCTCCAAGCCTTTGATCATCACAGAGCGGATCATTTTGCGTGTGGAAGCAGCGCCGATTTCGTCTCCAGCGACCTCGGCGTTCATGCCCAAAGATGCCATCATTTCGCGCGCCACATGTGCTGATGGCCCGGCAAGCAAGCAGGGCGATTTGTGCAAACGCGGATGAACTGGCGTCATCACGGCAACATCCACATATCGTCCGCCCGCTTGAGCGATCAGCTTTGCCGAACGGCGTTTGGATTTTGGCGAACAACTGTTGCAATCAAGAAAGAGGATGTTGTCCAGGTTTTCACTGGCAAGCTGAGAGGCTGCGATCTCCGCTTGATCCGCCGTTACCAGAGAGAAGATCACATCAACATCTTTGCAAATCTGCGACGCTGTATCCAAACCCCGTACGTTGAGACGCGCGTAGTCGGCTTTTTTGGCAGCGTCAGTCTTTATGTCGAACGCTTTGATCGCCAATCCAGGTTCAGCTTCGCGCAGCCCGAGCGCAAATGCCTGAGCGGCTTCACCAAATCCCAAGAAGGCAATTTTTACGTCTGAATTCATAAGAAGTAACGTTTCCCAATTTCCATTGACCCTAGCACTGTAGGCTCTCTTGCGACCAATTCATTTGGGTCGATCAGTATTGAAAAAAGCTATTTAGCCTTCAGTCTGCTGTCTATCAGGATGATGAGGTTGCGCTAAATTTCTTCAAAAACTCAATGAAACGTTGCTGTGTTTCCGTTGGTCTCCAGCCGATGCGATAGGTTAGTCCAATATCGCGAATGTGCCCTTCGAGGGGAATATCCAGTGCGGTGATGGTCCCAAGTCTCTCATCGACGCCTATTTGATGGCGGGATACGACCGAAATATAGTTTCCTTGCGAGAGCAGTCCGCGCAGCAAAATCATCGAGGAAGACACCACCCGGACCGGGGTTTGATCAAGTTCTTGAATGTGCAGCGTGTTGAACAAGTATTGCCCTGCCGGTGTTTCTTTCGGCGGTGCAATCCACGGGTAATTGAGTGTTTCTTTCAAAGTGGGATTGCGCTTATTCGCTAACGGATGGCTGGGATGGGCAACGATGGCCAGCGCATCGCGAAACAGCAATTTTTGCTCCACATCGTCTGCGGAAAGCGGATAACGCAGTGCGCCAATTAAACAATCAATATCTCCTTCTCGCAGCGAGCGCAGCAGTTCGGGATAGCGCCCATCGACCACACGAACTTGCAAGCGAGGGGCGCTTTCGACCATGGCGTGAACGGCCTGTGGAACGATGGTTGTTCGAGCCAGAGGCAGGCTGCCGAGCACGAAGGTTCCGCGATCTTCGCCCAATTCGCGGCTGATTTCCTCCATGCCTTGCCGAATTTCAGCTTGTGCGAGTTTCGCTCCCAAAACGAGAGTCTCGGCTGCTTTGGTCAGCATGATGCCCGAGGGACTTGCTGTGAAAAGCGGGATCCCAGCGATTTCTTCAAGACTACGCGCTGCCCGGTGTATCGTGGGTTGTGACAGGCCCAGGTTACGGGCCGCAACCGAAAAACTGCCGGCATTGGCAATCGCGATCAGATTGCGCAATTGTGCTGCCGTTATCGAACGATCAAAGGTTGTTTGGCGTTTGTTGTTCTCCCCGCTGGTCCGCAATGCTGACCGCGCTGAATTCTCCAGATGCAGCAGAGCCTGTCCTGCCCGTCGCTTGAATGCTGCACCACTGGGTGTGAGTGAGAATTGGTCGCGACGCCGAACGAGCAGGGGAGAGTGAAGATACTCCTCCAATCGGGATATTGCCTGCGTGGCAGCTGGCTGGGAGAGGTGGCAGCGTTTTGCGGCCACCGAGACAGAACCGCTATCAGCGGCTTCAATGAAAACTCTCATGTGCCGGATGTTTGGAAAACCGTTGAGCATTTCACTTTCCTATAGCGTAACCTTATATTGGGTATCTATTTCCAAATAGGCAATCGTGGGACTGAAGCACTAAATTCACATCTCCAGACTTCAACCGCGATGGAAGCTTCAACCATGTCCGACAAAAAGACCGCCCTCGTAATAAGCGCTCACTCAGCAGACTTCGTCTGGCGGGCAGGTGGCGCAATCGCGCTGCATCAGGAAAAGGGTTACGAGGTCACTGTCGTGTGCCTCTCCTACGGCGAGCGCGGCGAAAGCGCGAAGTTGTGGAAGCAAGAGGGCATGACGCTGGAAAAGGTGAAAACCGAGCGTCGCAAAGAAGCCGAAAACGCCGCAGGTGCTTTGGGCGTGAATGACATTCGGTTTTTTGATGTAGGGGATTACCCGCTTGATCTTGGTCGCGAAACGCAGGACCGAATGGTGGATGTAATCCGCGAAGTCCAGCCCAAATTCATGATGTCTCATTCCAAGTGGGACCCCTACAACACCGACCACATGGAAACCACACAGTTTGCCTTGCAATGCCGTATGATCGCGCAGGCATGGGGTCACAATCCGGGGCAAAAGGTACTTGGCGCGCCGCAGCTTTATCTTTTCGAGCCGCACCAGACGGAGCAGATGGAATGGAAACCCAGCGTGTTTCTCGATATTACGGATGTGTGGGAAAAGAAATGGGCCGCCATCCAGTGTATGCAGGGCCAGGAGCACTTGTGGAATTTCTACAAAAACGTTGCTGAAAACCGTGGCAATCATTTCCGCCGCAATTCAGGTGGGCAGGCGGGCGGGCGCGCGGCAAAATATGCCGAGGGCTTTCAGACAATTTTTCCCCGCACCGTGGATGAACTGGAATGAGCTACGCACCGGGAACAACTGGCATTGTCGTCCAGAATATTGAGCGAGCGGACCAAAGCGTGATTGATGGCTTGGCGGAATGCGGCGTAGCAACGGTGCACGAAGCGCAGGGTCGCAAGGGTCTACTGGCTGACTATCTGCGGCCCATCTATCCTGGCGCGCGCATTGCAGGGTCTGCTGTGACCATTCTCGCGCCACCCTGCGACAACTGGATGATCCACGTTGCTATCGAGCAATTGAAAGAGGGTGATGTGCTTTTGCTCGGCACGATCACACCGTCCAACGCGGGTTATTTTGGCGATCTGCTCGCGACTTCGGCCATGACCCGCGGTTGCCGTGGCCTGATTATCGACGGCGGCGTGCGCGATGTTCGCGACCTTGAGGAAATGGGTTTCCCTGTATGGTCGAAAGCCATTCACGGGCAGGGGACGATCAAGGAGACGCTGGGCTCCGTCAACATTCCCGTTGTCTGCGCCGATGAACTGGTAAACCCCGGTGATGTGGTCGTGGCCGACGATGACGGTGTTTGCATTGTGCGCCGCGAAGAGGCTGCCGATGTGCTGGAAAAGGCGCGGGCGCGGGAGGCCAATGAGGCCAGCAAACGGGCACGTTTCGAAGCTGGTGAGCTTGGCTTGGACATCTACGACATGCGCGGAAGGCTGGCCGAAAAAGGCCTGAAATACGTCTGATGCAAAAATGGGCTAACCCATCATGAGTGGCGTTCGGTGCATGTGGATGCGCGGCGGCACGTCGAAGGGCGGCTATTTCCTTGCTGACGATTTGCCTTCAGACGCAACCCAACGCGATGCCATGCTGCTTGACATTATGGGCTCGCCCGATGTTCGGCAAATCGATGGCATGGGTAGCGCTGATCCTTTGACGTCCAAAGTTGCGGTGGTTCGGAAATCTGATCGCGATGACGTTGATGTGGACTATCTGTTTTTACAGGTCTTCGTCGACCAGCCAATCGTTACTGATGCTCAAAACTGCGGGAATATTCTTGCAGGCGTAGGGCCGTTTGCCATTGAACGCGGTCTGGTGGCAGCCCAAGACGATGAGACTTCTGTTTCAATCTACATGGAAAACACCGGCCAAATAGCCGTGGCAAAGGTGGAGACGCCTGCAGGTAGAGTGACCTATCGCGGAGATGCGATGATTGATGGCGTGCCGAAAGGCTCTGCGGCTGTACCGATAGTGTTCAAGGATACGGCCGGTTCTTCGTGCGGCGCGTTGCTGCCTTCGGGGAACGCCCGCGACGTCGTGGAGGGCGTTTCAGTTACCATGATTGATAACGGCATGCCGTGCGTTGTGATGCGAGCCGAAGACCTGGGCATTGCGGGTGAAGAAGCACCGGAGGCCTTGGAAGCGGATACTGTCCTGCGCGAAAAACTGGAGTCCATCCGCCTCGCTTGCGGGCCTTTGATGAATTTGGGTGATGTGAGCCAAAAGTCAGTGCCAAAGATGACGATGGTAAGCGCCCCAAAAAACGGCGGCGCAATCTCGACCCGTACATTCATTCCACACCGTTGTCACAAGACGATCGGCGTTCTTGGGGCGGTCAGCGTTGCAACCGCTTGTCTGATTGAGGGCACAACAGCCTACGATCTCGCCAGCCGGGGCGAAGGCAGGTATCGCAGCTTGTCAGTTGAACATCCCACTGGAGAAATGACCGTGGTGGCGACTTTGGACGACGCTGAAAATGTAAGCGAGGCCGCGATTTTGCGCACGGCTCGCAAGTTGATGGATGGAGAGGTTTTCCCCCATGAGTGACCACATGACTGAGCAGAAAATGGACGCGGATTGGCTCGAATTTCACCCAAACCCGAAGAAGCCCGACTTCGTGCTGCCCGAGGGTGCGGTTGACGCGCACTGCCACGTTTTTGGGCCATCACCTGAATTTCCCTACGCACCAGAACGCAAATACACACCATGCAATGCAGGCAAAGACAAGCTCTTTGCCCTGCGCGATCATCTGGGCTTTTCGCGCAATGTCATCGTGCAAGCGACCTGCCACGGCAAAGATAACAGCGCGATGGTGGATGCTTGTCGCACAGCCGGTGATCTTGCACGTGGCGTCGCCAGCGTAGGCGCTGATATCAGCAAGGATGAACTGGCGGACATGCACGAAGCGGGTGTGCGCGGTGTGCGGTTTAACTTCGTAAAGCGGCTGGTTGATGCAACGCCGCGCGAAGTCTTCATCGAGATTGCGCAGAAAATTCAGACCTTCGGTTGGTCCATCGTCGTCTACTTCGAAGCGGCCGATCTGGAGGATCTAGAACCCTTTCTCAAACAATTACCGGGCATCATCGTTGTCGATCATATGGGCCGCCCCGATGTGACCAAGGGCGTCGATCATCCCGATTTTGAGCGATTCATCGGGCTTATGGACGAAAACGAAAACATCTGGACCAAGGTAACATGCCCCGAACGACTGACTGTGGCAGGCCCGCCCTATGATGATGTAGTTCCCTATTATCGGGCTATCGTGGAGCGGTTTGAGGATCGGGTTTTGTGGGGCACTGACTGGCCCCATCCCAACATGAAGTCTCACATGCCCGATGACGGTGTTCTGGTTGATTATATCCCCAGAATTGCACCAACGCATACGCAACAGCAAAAGCTGCTTGTGGCTAATCCCATGCGGCTGTATTGGGCGGACTAACGGCCGGTCTTTACACTAGCAATATCGCTCTGGCCCTATCCACTGTGCCTGTGAATAGCGGTCGCCATGCGCCCAACCGATTGGCAGCGTGACCTCAACAGCTTTGATTTCCTCGTCCGTCAGCGGCCGATCAACGCCTTCGAGAAACTCTTTGAAATGCTCAACCGAGCGCGTGCCTGGGATAGGAATGATGTGCTCGCCTTTGGCCAAAACCCACGCGATGGCCAATCCGGCAGCAGAGATGTTCATGTCTGACGCCAGCGCTTGAAACGCACTAATCGCTGTTATGTTTGCGCTGTAATTGGGCTCCATAAACCGTGGATTATTGACCAAAAACGGAAGGTCTTGAACCGCTTCATAGCTTAACGGATTGTCCGTCAGTAAAGAACGCCCCACAGGCGAAAACGCGACTAAGGCCGCGCCCAGCTCTTTGCAGGTTTGAACCAATCCCATTTCCGGTGAGCGGGTGGAAAGCGAGTATTCCGATTGCACGGCCGCAACCGGGTGAACGGCATGAGCGCGGCGCAGTGATGAGGGTGCAATTTCGGAATAGCCAATCGCTTTGGTTTTGCCAGATTTTACCAAACCCGCCAGCGTCGCCGTCACTTCCTCGATTGGAATGTCCGGATTGCGGCGATGGACATAAAACAACTCGACCGCCTCAATGCCCATGCGTTGCAGACTCTTTTCCAGTTCGGATGTAAGATGCTCAGCGCTGTTGTCAAAAAAGCGTCCGGTCCCATCCGGCTTGGAGGAAATCGACGCTTTGGTGGCAATCTTGAAGTGATCTTTCGCGCTGGGATTTGCCTTCAGATAGGTGCCGATTACAGTCTCGGAGGTTCCCATGCCATAGACGTTTGCGGTGTCGATATGATCCACTCCCGCTTGCATTGCCGCGTCAAGAATTGCGTGGCTGTTTGCCTCATCCGTTGGTCCGTAGAAATTGGCAAACGACATCGCACCTATTCCGATAGGATGGATCAAGGGGCCATTTTTTCCCAGGCGTCTTGGCTTCATCTTGCTTGTGTCCTTCAGCGCAAAGCGTAACGGAAAAAACATAGCTCAAGACTGTGCGAAAGTGACCGGGCATTAGCGCTCCATTCACACTGTATTTTGATTCCGAATACGCCTTGATGCCGCCATAGTTCAGGCGCGTGGCTCGTGCGATTGTGGTGTGACTCTGGCGACGGCCTCTGCAATACTAGAGATTGAGCCGATAGCTCTCATTCACAATACCGACGGTGTTTCTTCGATCAAAAAGGTTTTGTCTTCGCCATGCGTGCGCTGCTCGTTTTCCTCACGGCCCTTGCTTTGGCTTCCTGCGCCAAAAACGAGGTCATTATGCCATTGGCAGTTGAGGACAGTCGGTTTGCGGACGTTGAAAAAATACACGTCGCAACCCTGCGCGCGCCTTCTGCGCAAGCATTGTCAGTTTTTTCCGGCGACCGCTCTGATGGCCTCAATTTTGCAGAGATGAATGTATCGATCCCGAAAAACCGCGAGCCCGGCACGATCGTCTATCCCCGCGCTGTGGCGAACGTAAAAGAGCAGTTTGCTTCTACGGGCTACGTCACGAACAAAAGTGAAGAACAGTTCGTTGCCTCCATTCGCGCAGAATTGGCCAAGAAACCAGCCGATGAACGTGTGTTGTTCGTTTTCGTGCATGGCTACAACACAAACTTCGCATCTGGTGTGTTCCGTCAGGCACAGATGTTCAAGGACTTCAAGTTTTCCGGCGTCGCGGTGAATTTCTCTTGGGCTTCGGCGGGCAAAACAGGCTTGTATCTATACGATCGGGACAGCGCTCAATTGGCTCGCAGTGGCCTTCGCCGCACGTTGCAATTGCTAGCCAAGACGAATGCGACAAACATCACGCTGGTCGGCCATTCAATGGGTGCATTCGTAACGATGGAGACGCTGCGCGAGATTGGTATTCGCAAAGAAACCCATTTGCTGAAGCGCATCGACACACTGATTTTGGCTTCGCCGGATATCGATCAACGGGTCTTTCGCGATCAATTGTCCAATATCAATCCACTACCGCAACCTTTCGTGATCTTCGTATCGAAAAATGACCGTGCCCTTCAGGCATCCGAGGCGTTGCGTGGTGGTAACGCGCGAGTTGGTAAGGGCGAAAACATCGAGGAACTGCGCGAAGCCGGTATTACCGTGATTGACTTGAGCAATCTTTCGGACGGTCAAGACGCAACCAATCATACGACATTTGCTACCTCGCAAACTCTATTCAAAATGACGGAGTCTGGCGCATTCAGTCGCGATGCCTTGTTGGGCGCTCGCAAGCCTGACACGGCGTTAAAACCAATCGGCGACGGTTTGGGTGCGGTTACAGACCTCGCAGCCGCCATAATCTATCTGCCGGCGAAGGTCGTTGGCGTGCGCTAGCGCAACCTTTGCACGGATGATGCGTTCGTCTTTGTGCTAAGTGCGGGATAATATGCGCGGCAACATAACTTAGACACTGTTTAAGCATGGAAATGAGATTGAGTTGAGGGGTCTAGCAACATCAACGATGATGACCCTACCACATATGTTTACGCGTTGGCCCGAGACAATCCGATTTTGAGCAATAGATGGAAATTTCGACCTGCCCATTTGGGTTTTGCTGTGCTGCTGGGCACAGTTGCGCTGCCGCATCCGGCGTTGGCGCTGGAACTTTTTGGCTATTGCTTGATCGGCAAATGCGAAAGCCAAGCGAATGATGCTGTGGAATTCATTGACCCTCGGTTTTATTCGCTCACTTTCGACGTGGATCCAGATACCCCTGAGAAGGTGCAAGACGCGGTCAAATCATCGTCTCAACTCTGGTTGGGTCGCGATGCAGCAGTCGCCGGAGAAGCGGGGATTATTGCCCGCTCAAAGGGAGACTACCGCCGCATCCTCGCAGCGCTTTATGACAGCGGTTATTATGGCGGCACGATCTCTATTACCGTCAATGGTCGGGAAGCTGCAGATTTACCCGCATTCCAAGAGCTACCCACATCTTCCAACATCGCCGTAACGGTTGAAGCGGGACCAGTTTATCGCTTCTCCAGTGCGGCGGTTGAAAACCGTGCGCCTGAAAATCCTAATCCCGATGACAAGACAATTGATCTGGACGAAACCGGCTACATCGTAGGCGAAGAGGCTAAAGCGGCCTCCATCCGCAAGGCAGGTCGATTGTTCGTCGAGGAATGGCGGCAGCAAGGATATGCTAAGGCCGAAATCGCGGAGCGGGTCGCGACAGCCGTGCATCCGGACAAAGAACTCAATGTCCGCATGCGGATGGCACCCGGTCGACGCGCGTCCTACGGCGATATCACGGTAAGTGGCACAGAGCGGATGGATCCGGACTTTGTGGCCTATATGATTGGTGTAGAGCCCGGCGCGGAATTCGATCCCGATGACCTGGAACGTGCACGTAAGCGGTTGGATCGTCTTGGCGTGTTTTCCAGTCGCAGAATTGAGGAGGCTGCTGAGATCAGCGCTTCCGGACTTTTGCCTCTCAGCGTTATCGTCAACGAACAAAAGCTGCGGCGCATCGGTTTGGGCGCCACTCTGTCCAGTGTAGATGGCATCGGCATTCAAGGATATTGGCTGCATCGCAACCTTTTTGGCAAAGCCGAAAGCCTGCGCTTGGAAGCCAACATTGGTGGTCTCGGCGCAACATTCCAACCCGATGAATTCGACTATTCTTTGGGGGCAACTTTCACAAAACCCGGCTTTTACAATCCGGACACCGATCTCATCTCCAATATCTTTGCCAAGCGAGATTTCAACGAAACCTTCGATGAGACATCCGCTGGCGCATCATTGGGCTTTAAATCGTACTATTCAGACAAGATCACATTGTCGGCTAGCGGCTTTGCGAGCTACGGCAAGTTTGACGACGCGTTCGGAGATCGACGCTTCCTGACGGCAGGCTTTCAGAGCGATATCGTTTACGACGGCCGCGATAGCAAGTTGGATCCAACCGAAGGGTTCTACGCACGCTTTGACGCGCGCCCGTTCTACGAATGGGAATTCGGCAACCCAGCCGCTCGCTTCGAAGCGGAAGCCCGAACTTATTACGATCTCTCGGATGATGGCCGCACCGTTTTGGCTGGTCGCGTTCTCGCAGGCTCAATTGTCGGACAAAGCATTTCTGAAACACCGCCGGACCTTTTGTTCACAGCTGGTGGTGGCAATTCTGTCCGGGGTTACAGCCATAAATCAATCGGTATCGAGCAGGCTGATGGCGATATTAGCGGAGGGCGTTCAGTGCTGGAAACCTCTTTGGAACTGCGTAGAAAGTTCACTGAAACGCTGGGCGCGGTCGCCTTTTTGGATGCCGGAATTGTGGGTGAAGATGCTTTCACCGACTTCTCCAACGATGTGAAATTGGGTGTTGGCGTAGGCTTAAGATACTATACTGGCCTTGGCCCTATTCGACTTGATGTGGCTATGCCGCTTGACCCCGGCAAAGACGATGCTGGTTTCGCGATTTACGCTGGCATCGGGCAGGCATTTTGATGACGACCAACTTCACCCATTTTCTGTTAGCTTTGATCTTCGTGGTCGCCTCCTCTTTTGCTGCGTTTGCGCAAACCGAAGAGGAGAAATCTACGGTCATCAGCTATGTTGAAACTCAACTTTCCGCGCCCAATCGCAAAATTAGTCTCAATGGTCTGAAGGGCGCCTTGTCATCCAACGTTGAGCTAGACTCCATTACGATTTCCGACCAGCGCGGTGTTTGGTTGAAAATTACCAATCCCAAACTGGTCTGGAATCGCTCCGCGCTCTTCCGTGGAAAGCTGGACATCGAGAGCCTGACGGCAGATCGTATCGAGTACTATCGAAAGGCCGATGTCGACGAGAGCCTTCCTTCGCCAGAAGCTTCGTCGTTTGAGCTGCCTCAGCTGCCGGTTGCGGTGGCAATCGATAAGATAGACGTGCCGTTGATTAAGATTGAGCAGTCTGTGTTTGGCCTCGCGGCGGAAGTCTCCGTTTCGGGAAAGGTTGCGCTGGACGATGGCGAGCTTGACTTAGCGGTGTTGGTCAATCGACTGGATGGCCCTCGCGGTCGCTTGAATGCCAATACGAAATACGTTTCCAGCACCCAAACGCTAACACTTGATCTTGATCTGGATGAGCCCGAAAATGGCGTCATCGCGAACCTGCTTGAATTGAAAGACCGCCCACCGGTTTCACTGAAAGTGGTTGGCAACGCCCCAATTTCGGATCTGGTGGTCAGCCTTGCATTCGATGTGACCCAAAAGCGTATCCTAAGCGGTCAATTGAAACTGCAAAAAATCGGCGAAGACTACGAAGCTGTTTCACAACTTTCCGGCCCCATAGCTTCAATCATGTCGCAGGAAGCCGCTTCGCTCTTAGGTGAAGAAAGCCGAGTTAATGCTCGAGCATTGTTTGCTCAATCGGGAGAAATAAGCCTGGAGCAGTTCTCATTGAAAAGCGGTTCGATCCTTCTCAATGCAACAGGAAAACGTCTCGCGGATGGTTTCGTCAGCGCCTTTAACGTCGATGCGCGATTGGCATCGCAGGGACAAGCAAGGGTTTTGCTGCCAACAAAAGATGCCCAGACCTCAGTTGGATCAGCAGCGATCACGTTGAACTATGATGCAGAACGAAACAGTGCGTGGAGCGGCAAGCTCAAGATTAGCAGTTTTCAAAAAGATGACATTCAAATCGAAACCGTCTCTCTTGATGCTGGAGGCACAGTCACTGGCCTCGATCAAACGGCACGCAGTGTCAGTTTCACACTCGATGGTTTGCTAGACGGATTTCAAGCTGCCGATCCAGCGCTCAACAGCGCCGTTGGATCGGCGGTGCGGCTTGCAGGTTCTGGCCAATGGCGCAGCGATGCACCGCTGGAACTACAAGGCCTGCGTATCAGCGGAGACACGTTCCAGTTGGTCTCCACAGGCAGTTTCGCTGAGCGGGCGTTTAACGGTTCGGTTGAATTGCAAGCCCGACGGCTTGCCGCGTTTTCCGCCTTGGTAGAGCGTGACTTGAGCGGCGGTATATCTCTGCGAACTGACGGTAAAGTCTGGCCAATCAGCGGCGCTTTCGATCTCCGCATCAACGGAACAGCCAGTGCTCTCGCCATTGGCGAAGCTCAAATTGACAGACTGCTTGCTGGTGAAACGACATTATCCGGTGGCATCGCCAGAGACGAAGAAGGCTTAAACTTCCGCAATTTGCGCATAGCCAACAGCGAATTTCAAACCGAACTGAAAGGCCGTTTTGGCAACGAAACGTCCAGCATACAAGCGGACGCAAGGCTGCGCGACTTAGCGACCATCACCCCTCGTGGCTCGGGTGAAGTGGCGCTATTGGCACGACTGACTGGTACTAAAAAGCCATTTACCGCGCAGATGCAGGCAACGATGGAGAAGGGCACTTTATCGGGTCGAATGGTTGAGGGCTTATCACTAGCGTTTGAAGGCGAGACCGACTTGGAAACCGTAATTGGTGCCCTTTCATCGTCGGGCTCGCTTGATAGAAAGCCAATCGTCTTGAGAGGTGAAATCGACGCTGGACCGGAAATCGCAAAGATTGAAGACATGAATTTAAGGGTTGGTGACAGCCAGCTTTCAGGCGGGTTGTTGCGCAACGAATTTGGACTCTACGATGCCACTTTGAAGATCGACGCAGGCGACATCAGCGATCTTGCCGCCCTTATAACACTCAACGCGGGTGGTTCTGTCAGAGGGAATATTCAACTCGCAGCTGCCGACGGAAAGCAATCTGGCGAAGCCGATTTGCGCGTGCAGGGTTTTCGCTACGACGGTGCAAGCGTTGCCGATGCCAAAATAGACGCGGTCTTTAAAGACCTGTTCGGAATACCTGCCGCAGACGGCACCATTTCGGCTCAAAATATCTCCGTGTCTGGCGTCAACATCGCCGAGCTTGATGGAACCGTTGCTACATCCGGCGAAACCACGCGTTTCGATATCAATGCAGCAATGAGGCAAAACGCAGCCAGGGTTTCCGCAGCAGGCACTGTAAGTCAGGCCAACAACACCCAAACTATTGCGTTGGAGCGACTGTCAGTAACGTCGAATATCACCGATGCTAGCTTGCTCGCTCCTACCCAAATCGTTGTACGCAATGGTATCGTGCAGTTGGGTGAAGCGAATATCGGTGTCGGCAGTGGTTCGATATTGCTCACTGGACGCGCTGGTTCCCAACTCGCGTTGAGCGCAGATATTCGCAATGTGCCTTTGTCGATCATCAATGCGATCAGACCTGAAACCCGCGCAGCAGGAACACTTTCAGGACAGGTGAATGTGTCAGGCTCCTCGAGCAATCCAAGCGCGCAGTTTGACTTCTCAGGATCTGACATCACAGTGGCGCAGATAGCAGATGCGGGTGTCTCGCCCTTGTCGTTCTCTGCAGTAGGAAGCTACGTCAACAAGGCAATTCGTTTCGACAATGCGCGTGCCCGCAACGGCCAGGATATCAGCTTGAGCGCTAGTGGTAGACTGCCCTTGTCTGGCGATGGGATGGGCCTAACGGTAGATGGAACGTTCCCACTAGCCTTGGCCGAGCGTGCAATCGCAGAGCGGGGCGCAAGCATAAGCGGCACCGGGAAGATCAGCGTTTTCGTAACTGGTTCGCTTCAAGAGCCGGTGGCAAGAGGCTTCATCGAAGCGCGCGGCGCAACGCTGACCGATCCTCTATCGAATTTACGCGTTACAGACATCAACATCCGGGGCGGCATAAGTGGCGATACAGTAACGCTGAGCGAGGCGCGTGGACAATTGGCATCAGGCGGCAGCGTTTCAGCGCGGGGGGATATTGGCCTAGGGCGCGGGTTGCCAGCCAACATCCGCATTGAGCTCAACCGGGCAAAATACACCGACGGACAGACTTTCACGACGACGGCAGATGGCACGCTGACATTATCTGGTGATTTGGCTGCGAACCCATCTCTTGAGGGGACAATCAATCTGATCGAGAGTGAGATTGTGGTGCCAGAGTCGTTCATACAAGACCGTGAACTGCTTGACGTGCGCCACGTGCGGGTGTCTGCTGGCGTGCGCCGGACGCTCGAGCGAGTTAAACGCACAGCACCGGTGGCAAAGCCATCGTCTCGCCCCAGTATTTTGCAGCTTGACCTGACCATCAACGCTCCCAACCGCATTTTTGTGCGCGGTCGCGGACTGGATGCGGAACTGGGAGGGCGTGTTCGGATTGCTGGGTCTGCTGTAAACATCCGTCCCATCGGCAGCTTTCAGCTCTTGCGCGGGCGTTTGTCGATTTTGGGCCAACGCATTGACCTTGATGAAGGCACCATCACACTAGCGGGCGATCTTGATCCACTGCTTGATCTCGTTGCGCGCACTGAGGCAGGCGATGTGACTGCGTTTATCAAGCTCGAAGGTCGGGCTTCCCAATTGGAAGTCACGTTCACATCATCGCCAGAACTGCCGCAAGACGAAGTGCTTGCGCTCATCATTTTTGGACGCGGTTTGGGTGATTTGTCACCTGCGCAAATCGTCAGATTAGCGTCAATTGCCGGAGAACTTACCGGCGGTAACAGCCCTGGTTTGGTGGAAGAAATTCGTCGTGGCACGGGTTTAGACAATCTCGATATCGTTCAGGATTCCGACGGAAACGCGGCCGTAAGAGCAGGGAAATACATCTCTGACAAAGTTTACCTCGGGGTGCAGGCTGGAAAGAACACCGAAGCGACAATCAATCTGGATATCACTGATAACGTCAAGGTGCGCGGTGCTCTCAGCAGCACGGGCGAAAGCAATATCGGCGTATTTTTGGAAAAGAACTACTGATTGCCAATACCCGTATCCGAGACTCCATCGCTACCATTTTCAGACCCCTGCTTGTCATCACAGAGCATATCCAGCAACAGCTGTGCTTGGGCCGACAGCAGATTTCTGTCACGAAATGCAATGCGCAATTGCCGTGTAGCCCAAGGCTCTGCGATATCGACCATCTTTAGCGCAGACCCCGCTAGATAAGGCTCGACGACGCCCCTGGGTAGAATTGCGATACCAAGCCGCGCCTCAACCATTCTCCGGACGCCGTCAAAGCTCATCACCTCTACAATGGTGCGCAGGCGCTTGCCGTTCTTTAACGCGCTGTTTTCCAAATGCGCCTGAATTGAACTGCCCGACTGGAGCCCCACAAAGTTATCATCCATGAGGTCCGTGAGCTTTAACGAGCCTCGTATCGCAAGCCGATGATCTGCTGGAGCGCAGACGACCAAAGTGTCTGTTCGATAGACTAAGGTTTCTAAACCGCTTGCGTCGGTGAAGCCGGAATACAGCCCAAGATCTACCGTCCCGGAGCGCACGCGCTCAATGATTTCAGGGCTGTTGAGTTCAACCAGTTGAATTCGGATCTCGGGGTAGTGCGAGACAAAGCCAGCAAGATCTTCGGGTAGAAATTGGGTGATGGATGATGGGTTGGCTGCGATACGGATAGCGCCCCGCATGCCGCTTGCGTGACTGCCCATTTCAGCATTCAACAGCTCAACCGATTGCCGTATGCGCAGTGCGTGTACCAGAAGATCTTCGCCCGCTGCCGTCAGCGAAACACCACGTCTTTGCCTATGCAGCAGCTTTGCGCCAACAAGTTTCTCCATATCAGAAATTCGCTTGCTGGCCGCTGATGCCACGATGCTGTGGCGTTGCGCTGCGTCGGCAATATTGCCCGTCTCGCTAATCGAGATGAACAGGTCAAGCGAGAAGAGGTCATGGCGCATGCGCGTTTATAATCTGCGGACGCTAAAATGCCTCTCCATAAATTGGCACATCCACATTCCAGTGAACAGGCGGACGCCCCGAAACCGGCGCTTCGAAAACAGGCAGCTTGTTGTCGAGCAAGTTGCCGCAGACAATCTGGTCGAGCGTCTCGTTGCGATAGGCAAGGCTGGCAATGTTTTTCAGCTTCTTGGTCGGTGAGGTATCAAGCTGCGGGCGGCCCATGTCTCCAGCGTCAAAAACAGCCTCCACATCGTCCACCCAAGCATCATCGCGCTCGCCGACGATAACTTCTTGGCTGCCATCGGGCGCGACGCGGATCAACTCGCTTGAAATAATGCATGCCGCCAGCACAGCGCCTTCGCTGTCAATCTCAATTCCGTCCACGAACGCCCCTCGGGGCATTGTGGCGTAAAGCTCAACTTTCCCATGCACGCCTTTCTCATCAAGTCGAATTCGGCTGATGCGTTGGCCCATCGTCTCGGCCACGTAAAGCCAGCCGCCTTCATAATCGAGGCGACATTCATTTGTATAAGCCAGATTTTCGACGACAACTTTCATTTCACCATTCTCGATCACCGCGACATAGCCGTTGGCCGTCTGGCGGTTGTATGCAAGGCTGCGGGGGGAAAATGTGGAGGAAACTGTGATCCAGACTTTGCCCAAATCATCGACGGTTACGAAGTTCACTGGCGGAGATTGATCGGTTTTTGAGCAAGGATGGAGGAGGCGGACGCCGTCAGCATCAAGCTCCAACAGTCCGCCAGCGTCCGAGATATTGGCAACGAGGAAGCTGCCATCATCACGCAGCGCTATGCCGTTTGCCAAAATGGGCAGTCCACCAATTTCCGTGGGTTGAGCTAGCGCATATTGACTGCCATCAGCACAAATTCGAGCCACGCCAAAGCGCTTGTGTGAGCAAAATATATCACCAGCCTTTGTGGTCAAAACACATTCTGGCCGTTCCATTCTGTGGCCGACATAGCTGATTGATCGGGTCATATCGACAACTCCACTTCCTTGCGCAGTTTGTAAGCATCAGTCGTCGTGTCCGCTTCCACATCCTCCCACGTCACGGGTTGGCCTTCAGCCACATTGCGTACCAACTTCACGTTGTGGGCCAGGCCGAGAGGCAGATATCCGCCAGCGACTGACTTCTTGGCTGGGCGCAAGCCACCGGAGACAGTGTATCCACCTTCGCCATCCAACATTTCGCCGGCCTTTAAGTCGCGTTTTGAAATCGCCGCAACATCGCCACGGAACTCGGTGGCAACGCCTGTTGCCTCGCCGCGAATGCCGATGGAAGCGACCGAAATCGGAAGCTCCAGCCCAATGAGGTGCCAACGCTTGTAGTTCACCATGTAGCGGCCTGACGGGTCCGTGACGACTTTGTATTCTTCGAAACAGTTTTTCAGATAGTCCGTATCACCCTCAAAGCAGACCCAAACGCCTTTGCGGATGTCGTGTTCAATCTGGGTGCCGTCTTCGCGCAGACACGAGATCACCTCCACCATACCCTTGTTATCCAGCACACCACCTTCGCTGCGCGGACGGGCGAGCGTCGGCACATCGTCGATAGAACCGGGCGGGAATACCAAGCCTTCCTCAGGCACATCAAGGCCACAACAATTCGCAATCGCAGCGCTTTCGATAGCTGGTTTGGAGCCATCAAGAAAAGCGTTGAACATTTTCGGATTAAGCCGCCCACGTTCCGCTTGTTCCTGAGTTAGCCCCCAAAAATCCCAGATCGTGTCGGGTGTGGACTGTCTGTAGTGCGGCAGCCATTTGTGGCCACGCCCCGCAGCCACAACAGAGAACCCGCAGGCGCGCGCCCAGTCCACAAGATCGGCGGCCAACGCCGGTTGATCGCCATAGGCCATTGAATAAATCACGCCAGCTTCCCGCGCCTTCGTGCCGAAGCCCGGGCCGCAGAAAGCATCCGCCTCCACGGTGACATTGATTACGTGTTTCCTCTGTTTGAAAGCGCCCAGAATGTGGGTCACTGCGGCAATCGGATTGCCTGTGCACTCAATGATGATGTCGATTGCGGGATGGCTGACCAGTGCCTCCCAATCGTCCCCCACATGAGTAGCGCCGTTCTTTGCCGCATCATCAAGAGATCTGGCCGAGTAGCGCTGCTTGTCCCAACCGACGAGGTCGAGATTGGACTTTGCCGTATCCGGTTGCAGATCGCAGATACCAACCACATGAATGCCGCGCTGGCGTTCGGCTTGAGCAAGGAACATCGTGCCAAACTTACCTGCACCGATCATGCCAACGCGGATAGGGTTGCCGTCGCTTTCGCGCTGGGCGAGTAGGGTGGCAAGGTTCATGTCTCATCCTCTCGGGTAAGGCCCGTCCAACGGGCGGTGGATTCATGCTGTAGGAAATCGAAGTCGCAGCCCTCGGGTGCTTGTGTGACGCTGCGAGCGTAAAGTCCGCGATAGCCGCGTGGAGGCGGTGCTGGCTTGGCATGTGCCTCAAGGCGCCGCGCGATTTCTGCGTCATCTACCAAAAGTTCGATACGTTTTTCGCTTACAGAAAGGCGAATACGATCTCCGTTTTCCACGATAGCCAGCGGCCCGCCAGCAGCCGTCTCTGGTGCGATGTGCAGAACAATGGAGCCAAAGGCGGTGCCGGACATGCGGGCATCGGAAATGCGGACAATGTCTTTGACACCCTGTTTTGCCAGTTTTTTAGGAATAGGCAGATAACCGGCTTCCGGCATTCCCGATGCAATGGGACCAGCATTTTTCAGCACCATGATATCGTCTTCAGTGATATCTAAATCAGTGTTGTCGATACGCTGTGACAGGTCTTCGAGGCTTTCGAAAACGACAGCTCGGCCTTCGGTTTCAAACAGGCTCTCGGTCGCTGCGGCGCGTTTGAAGATCGCTCCTTGCGGCGCGATGTTGCCTGAAAGTGCGATCAGACCGCCTTGTGGCGAGACGGGATCGTTAAAGGCCCGGATAACGTTACGGTCCACCCAGTCGAGCGGTTCTTCCAAACGCTCTTCTAGCGTTTGTCCAAGAACATCGACCGTGTCTAGATGCAGAAGTGGCTTCAGCTCGCGCAGCAACGCGCCAACGCCGCCAGCGGCGTGAAAGTCTTCCAGATAACCTTTCCCAACGGGTTTGAGATCGACCAGCACAGGTGTTTCATCGCTGATCGCGTTCAGTTGATCGTCACCAATTCGAATGCCGCGCCGTCCGGCGACTGCCGCCAAATGGATGACAGCATTGGTTGATCCAGATACGGCCATCAAAACACGCATGGCGTTTTCGACGGATTTTTGCGTGATGATTTCTGAAGGCAAAACAGGATGTGTGAGCATCCTGACCGCTGCTGTTCCAGAGGCTTCCGCCCCAACCAAGCGATCTGCGTGGACCGCCGGTATAGCGGCTGTTCCCGGCAGCGACATGCCGAGAACTTCTGCGATGATCGCCATGGTCGACGCAGTGCCCATTACAGCGCACGTTCCCGCGGTGGCTGCCAATCGACCTTCCACGATATCAATCTCTTCTTGGTCCACTTCGCCTGCACGAAACTTGCCCCAGAACCGGCGGCAATCGGTGCAGGCGCCGAGCCGTTCGCCGCGATGATGGCCAGTAGACATAGGGCCAGTGACCAGCTGGATTGCAGGAATGTTCGCGGACGCAGCACCCATCAACTGCGCAGGCACGGTCTTATCGCAGCCACCGATCAGGACAACAGCATCCATAGGCTGCGCGCGCACCATCTCTTCCGTGTCCATCGCCATCAGGTTGCGGTAGACCATTGATGTCGGGTTTAAGAAAACCTCACCCAAGGATGTCGTTGGGAACGCACGCGGCAATGCGCCCGCCGCCAGCACGCCTCGGCTGACGGCTTCAACAAGCTCCGGCATGGTGCGGTGGCAATTGTTGAAGCCCGATGGGGTCATGGCGATACCGATCACCGGCTTGTCCAGCATTTCGCGCGACAGCCCCATCGAGCGGGCAAACGAACGGCGCAGATAAACTGCGAAGTCGCGGTCGCCATAATTGGTCAGCCCGCGTTTGAACCCGTGATCTTCAGCCATCTTTGTGATCCTTTGCGCGAAAGCGCGTGCCCAGCAGTTCCTCAAAAACCAAAATCATCGCTCCCTTGTCTTTGTTCCCATGCCCTTGGGCCAATGCCTGCTGGTAGGTCGCTGTAGCAGCCGCCAGAACAGGGGCGGGGAAGCCATTTTGTGCGGTTAGTTCCGCGCCTGCGATGAGGTCTTTGTAAGCGGCCTCCATCGGATAGCCCTTGTCAAATGTGCCCTGCAGAATGTTGGGCGCGAAGAATTCCGATGCGTAAGAGCGCCCCGTGCCGGAATTGACGATCTCAGTCACCTGCTCAGGGTCAAGACCTAGCTTTGGGGCAATGGGAAGTATTTCGGCCAAAGCAGCGATGTTGATATCGAACAGCAATTGGTTGAACAGCTTTGCCAATTGTCCGGCGCCCACTGGGCCGACATGGAGGATTTTTGAGGCCATCGTCTCCAGTGTGTGACGATGCTTTTCAAGCAAAGCCTGATCACCGCCAACCATCATCGTTAAAGTGCCATCTTCGGCGCGTTTCTGCATGCCTGAAACTGGAGAATCGAGAAATCCAATACCCAACTTGGCGAGCCTTTCGCCCACCCGCACGGTTGATGCGTGGGAGGTTGTTGAAGTGTCAATGACGATTGCGCCAGCTGACAGATGGCCTGCCAGCCCGCCTTCGCCGAACAGAACAGATTCCACCACCTTGCCATTTGGCAAACAACAAATCACCGCGCCGCAATCGGCGAACGCGGAGAACTCGGACACGGTGTTTAGCCCGTCAATCTGACCGCCCTTGCGGTCCAGCGCGGTGAGGTTCACCTGCTTGGCCATGCGGCGTGCCATCGGTAGCCCCATTTGCCCTAGACCGACAAAGCCCCAATGTATGGCTCCGCTCATCCTTCCAGCATCCGCATACGCTTGCCATCGCGCTTTGCGAGCCAGACTGACAAGATCAAAAAGCCAAGCGTAAGAATGTAGAGAACGATTGAAATCGGGCTGCTGAAGAAGATGGTCCAGTCGCCGTCAGAGATCGACAGTGAGCGGCGTAGATTTCGCTCCATGTCGCCGCCCAGCAACAGGCCAAGAACCATTGGCACAAGTGAGAAATCGAGTTTGCGCAAAATATAACCCAATACGCCGAAGCCGATCATGACTTGCAGATCGAAGGTTGAATTCGAGATTGAAAACACCCCCACGAAACTCACCGCAGCGACGATTGGCATCAGCGCCCAAGTCGGCACCGCCATCAATCGCGCAAATATGCCGATTAGGGGCAGGTTGAGCAGAAGCAGCATGACGTTGGCCATATAGAGCGAGGCGACAAGGCCCCAGACAAGCTCTGGCTGGCGTTCAAACAGCAGCGGGCCGGGCTGCACGTTGAGCGAGATCAACATGGCGAGCATCACAGCCGTTGTGCCGGAACCGGGGACGCCAAGCGACAACATAGGGATGAGCGCACCGCCAGATGCGGCGTTGTTGCCAGCTTCAGGCGCAGCAACGCCGCGCGGGTCGCCTTTGCCGAATGTATCATCTTGGTTCGACTTCTGCTTTTCCATTGAATAGGACATTACCGCCCCAAGCGATGCGCCCGCCCCGGGCAGAACACCGGCGACAAAGCCAATCACTGAGCCCCGCGCCATAGCCCATGAGGTGGAAAAGACGACACGGAAATCTGGCATCCAACTTTTAATGCGAACGGCATCGGGCCGGTTTTTGATCGTCTGCTCCAGCAAAATCAAAATCTCGGAAATAGCGAAGAGGCCGACCAGAGCGACAATGGGTTCGATGCCGTCAAACAGATGATAGTTGCCACCCGTATACCGCGGCACCCCGGAAATGGGGTCGATACCCACGGCGGCGATCATGAGACCGATCATTGCCGATAAAAGGGTCTTGCGCGGGTCCACGCCTGCTACGCCGCCGATTGTCGCAAAGGCGAGAATATAAAGCGCGAAGTAATCGGCCGGTCCGAAGTGAATTGCAGCTCGCGCCAGCAGCGGCGCAAACAGCGATAAGCCGATAATGGCAACTGTTGCGCCTACAAAAGAGGCGACGCCGGAGATTGCCAATGCGTTCGCGGCTTGTCCCTGCTGGGCCATAGGATAACCGTCAAGCGTGGTCATCACCGCCGGTTCGTCGCCGGGGATATTCAGCAAGATTGACGATATTCGCCCACCATACATGCAGCCAAAATATACGGCTGACAGCAGGATCAATGATGATGTTGCATCAAGGCCAAACGCAAAGGTGAGCGGGATGAGAATTGCCACGCCGTTCACCGGCCCAAGGCCCGGCATTGCACCGATGACTGTTCCGGCCAGACAGCCAAACATCAAGAGGGAAAGGTTCAAAGGCGTCAGCGCTACGCCGAAGCCAACACCCAAAAGGGAAAGCGTTTCCATGACAGCGAATGATCCCCAGAGTTCCTCTACTTCAACGCAGAACTGCGCTGCAGACTATTTGAACCAAGCGCCCAGAAAGGCGAGCGGTAGCCCTAGAATTTGGTCGAACAGCACCCATAGCGAAAGCGACATGACCGCACCAAGCAATAGCGCTTTTTTTGGCGGACCGCCGAGAACGGCCGCAAGCGCACTGATCAAACCGAACGTTGCGATTGGAAAGCCAAGCGGTTTCAGCAGCATCGAATAAGCGATTAAGACTGCCAACGCTCCCACTTGTTGCGCGATGCGTCTTGGCTCGGGCCAAGTGACTTCACCCGATGGAAAGATGACCATTGAAGCGGCAAGCAACATGGTGGGAATGCCCACCAGAAGCGGAAAGATCGTTGGCCCAAGCGGATCACCGAACGACGTCGTGTAGCTCTGTCCTACCCAAGCGAAAAACGCCGCGACCAAAAAGATCGCGGCGCCTCCAAGTCGTATGCTCATTTAAGCACGCCGATGTCGCGGGAAATGTCGGCGGTGACTTTTTCCTGCTCGCGGACATAGGCTTCGAAATCCGCTCCGCCGCGCCACACGGGCACTAGGCCAAAATCGGTAGCCGCTTTCTGCCATTGGGGCGAATCGTAGAGGGTTTTCAGCTTGGTGACCCACTCATTATAATCCTCGTCAGAAACTTTGCCGCCAGTGTAAAGGCCGCGCCAGTTATAGCCCGTCACGTTGATGCCAAGCGACTTGGCCGTTGGCACATCCGCAAATGCCGGAATTGGCTCGTCCGAAAGCGCAGCCAGCAACCTGATGTCACCAGACTCAACAAAGCCGGCAATCTCGGAAATGTCGGTAGAGACAACATCAACCTGTCCGCCAATCATCTGAGTGACAGCGTCTGTGCCCCCATCAAATTGCACCCAGCGAAGATCACCGAGTTTTTCCAGACCGGCTTCGCGGGCAACCATCAAAAGGCGGATATGGTCCCAGCCACCAACGGAGGATGAACCTGCTGTGACGAGCGAGCCAGGTTCAGCCGCCATCTTCTTGTTGAGATCGTCTAGCGTCTTGATGGGGCTGTCGGCCTTAACGGCAATCACACCAACATCAGCACCGAGCATAGCAAGATAGCGCATAGCATCCAGTGGCGCGGGGTATCGACCTTGCGCGATCTGCGTGATGCCGACCGTAGATGTAGCCACAATCAGATCGGCGTCATCGGGGCGTTCAGCGTTGACCATAGCATAGGTTACTGCGCCCACACCGCCTGGCATGTTCGTTGTTTGCACATTGCCCTCAACCAGTTTCAGTTCGGTCAAAATCCGGCCAATGGTGCGGCAGGTAAAGTCCCAACCGCCTCCAGGGTTTGACGGAGCAATGCACTCAGTTGCCTGAGCCGGGGTCGTAATGGTTGCCGTTGCGCTGAACGCGGAAAGTGCGAGCGCGGCAGCGGCGAGTTTCAAGGTAAATCTACGAGCGAGATACATCATAATTCCTCCCAGAATTGTTTTCTCAAAAGCCAGAGTGATGGACTTTCGTCACATTTAGTAGCGGTATTTCGAGAGCAATGCCATCACGTATTGCGATGGCTGAAAGCAAAATTGCGATGACAGCTTGCATTGCGCACGGTTTTGAAGAACCGCGCGTTGTCTACCCGGGATTTGCCAAGCTAGAAAAAGTCACAACGCATAGTCCAGCTTCCGTTCTGTTTGTTGCGAAACAGATAGATTGACCCGCCATCCCCAAAGCCGATGTTTCCCTTCTGTGTGGAATCGATCTGCAGCACAAAGTCCTCTTCCGAATCCGCTCCCCGCCATTGCGAACCATGAATCCACGTAGGCCAACCGCCGATCTTGACCGGATGAATGGCTTGCAGCTCGCTCGCGTGAACATAAACTGGGTTGTCAAAGAACCACCGCGATGTATCAAACCAAGCCACCCGGCTCGGTACCAAGTGGGAGAAATCTTCCCCTGATGGCTGTTGCGGTACGGGTTCATTCCAACGGACTGGAAAAGTCGGAATGGCGTTATTTTCGCGATATCCCGGACCCAACGGTACAAGTTCATCCAACGAAGAAAACGTGGAAACGACGAAATCCTCCCCTTCAACAGGATGGAAGATATTTCCATCCAGATCGAGCCAAAGCGTCAACAGAGCAATGTTTTCCAAGCCCGGCACTGCCGTGCCGATTTCATCCATCCGTACTTGCAGAATTGGCTGCATGGGCTTGCGGTTTTTGCCTTGCGGCACTTCGTCTTCCGCGCTTCCCAAGGCACAACCGCCCCACCAACTTGCGTGTCTGTTTGACGGATCGGGACGCACACCACCAAGTTCGCCAAATACGGCTGGCCTCAGAGCCTCATGCAGCGCGCGGTTTGCAGTTGCCGCTTCCGTGGGGCTTGGCGACACTTTGGTTTTCGGCACACGCCCCATCGCATTGAGGGCCCGACCGCGCAGGTGTTTAAGCCAGCTCGTGCGAAGTGGAGGAATGTTTGAAGCGGCCATTCAGTTTTGTCTTTAATAGCTGCGCGGCAGTTCCAGAACGTGCTGGCCCAAATATCCCAAAATCATGTTTTTCGATATGGGAGCAGTCTGATAAAGCCGTGCCTCGCGCCACTTGCGCTCGATGCCGTATTCGCGGGCAAAAGCGAAGCCGCCATAGACTTGCATGCACGTTTCGGCTGCGGCCCACGAAGCGTCTGCCGCCAGCAATTTGGCCATGTTAGCCTCGGCCGCTGCGCGGTGGCCGCCCTCAAACAAGGCGGCGGCTTTGGTGACCATCAGTTCGGCTGCTTGCGCCTGCGCATAGGCCTGAGCGATCGGAAACTGAATGCCTTGGTTGGCGCCAATGGGCTTGCCAAATACAACGCGGTCGGTGGCGTATTCCACGGCTTTGCGGATGAAGAATTTGGCGTCGCCAATGCACTCGTAAGCGATGAGAATGCGCTCGGCGTTCATGGAGTCGACGATGTATTTGAAGCCCTTGCCTTCTTCACCCACCAAAGTATCTGCTGGAATTTCGAGATTCTCGAAAAACACTTCGCATGTGTTGTGATTGATCATCGCGTCGATTTTTGAAAGCGACAAACCGTTGCCTTTGGCTTCGTTCATGTCGAGCAAAAATGTCGATAGCCCGTCTGAACGACGGGTTACATCAGCGGTTGGCGTGGTACGGGCGAGAAGCAGCATGAGGTCGCTCTCGAACGCGCGGCTGGTCCAGACTTTCTGCCCGTTGATAACGTAATTTCCCGCCGCGTTCTTCTCTGCGCGGGTTTTCAACTGAGTCGTGTCACTGCCTGTGGTTGGCTCTGTTACGCCGAACGCTTGCAGCCGGATCTCGCCGCTGGCGATACCCGGCAGGTATTTCTGCTTCTGCTCGTCAGAGCCGTATTTGAGCACAGTGCCCATAGTGTACATCTGCGCGTGACAAGCGGCGGCGTTGCAGCCCCGTTCGTGAATGGTTTCCAAAACAGCACCCGCAGCGGAAAGCGGCAGGCCAGAGCCCCCGTACTCTTCGGGTATCAAGGCGCCGAGAAAGCCTGACTCGGTGAGCGTGCGCACGAAGTCGTGCGGATAGCTGTCGTCTTTATCCAGTTTCAGCCAATATTCATTGGGGAAGTCTTCGCAAAGTCGCGCCACGCCTTCGCGAATGTCGGCCCAAGGCTGACCAGCGGGCAGAGTGATTTCGTCGATGTCTATCGGCTGCATAATACTATCCTGTTTGGTTAGATAACGTTGCGGGCCCGTAGGTCTGCGATGCGATCTGCATCAAGCCCTAGCTCGGCCAGAATGTCGTTTGTATGTTCGCCGGCATCCGGCACGGAGCTGACGATTTTCGAAGGCGTACGTGAAAGGTCTATCGGCAGGGCCACCAGATCAACGTCTCCACGAACTGGATCGTTGACCGCTTGCGCCATGCCTAGGTGCTGAACCTGCGGGTCGGCAAAGACTTCGTCCATGCGGTAAATCGGCCCGACAGGAACACTGTGCTGGTCGAGCAGTTCGATCCACTGCGCGCTGGTTTTGGTTTTGAAGATCGGGCGAAGAATATTCCAGATCTGGGCGCGGTTTTCAGTCCGGCCCGACATGGTGGAATAGGCTTCTTTTTCCTTCAGGTCTGGCCGATCAATTGCATCACAGAATGCCTGCCATTGGCCATCGCCACCGACGCCTAAGTTGATGTGACCGTCGCTTGTTCCCACCACACCCATTGGCGTGACGGTAGGATGATCGTTGCCGCCTTGGGCTGGCACGTCGCCGTCAACAAGATAGCGTGCAGCCTGGAAATCCATCATGGCGATTTGCGATTGCAGCAGAGACGTTTGCACCCATTGACCTTTGCCAGACGTAGTTCGTTCCGTCAGTGCGATTAAAATACCTGTTGCTGCGAATATCCCCGATGATAGGTCCGCGATTGCTGTGCCAGCACGTAACGGTGCCTCGCCGGGAAAACCCGTTACACCCATAAGCCCGCCCATGCCCTGCGCGATCTGGTCAAAACCGGCGCGACCGGCAGCCGGGCCGGTTTGTCCAAAGCCGGAAATGGAGGCAAGCACGATGCGCTTGTTCACGGCACTCAGCGCTTCGTAGTCGATGCCAAGGCGGGTTTTTACATCTGGGCGGAAATTCTCCACCACGACGTCCGCGCCTTTGACGAGTTCGAGAAATAAGGCGCGTCCGTCTTCATCTTTCAAATTGAGCGTAAGCGAGCGCTTGTTGCGATGCAGGTTGAGCATGTCATAGCCATGCCTGTCGCCGCTAATGCCTGCGTTTTTATCAAGCCCTTCCGGCGCGTCTATTTTGATAATGTCGGCACCGAAATCCCCCAACACGCGGCAGCAAGCAGGCCCGGCACGCACGCGTGTGAGGTCTAGAACCTTCAGCCCGCGAAGCGCGGTGGAACCTTGTGGAGCGCTCATGTGGGAAAGCCGTCATTGTAGGCAGCAACTTCTGCGCCATCGGTGCCATCGGCTTGGATAAACCAATCGCCCATCGTGCTGGACGTGACAAAAACCGTGTCGTCACGCGCCATCAAAATATCAAGCGCTTTCTCAAAATAATGAGCGATGTGCGGCACGCCGATAATGTGCGGGTGCAGCGCGAGCGTCAGCACACGCGGGTTGGTTTCCATCTCGCGTTCGAAAACAGCAAGCGTTGCTTCGAGCCGCTTAAGAAATTCGTCGCAGGAGCCGTTCTGGATGGCGTAGACCGGCACGTCGTTCAACTCGAACGTGTATGGCAGCCCAACCATAGGCCCGTGTTTGGTTCGCAGCCAGACCGGCAGATCGTCCACGGCCCAATCGTGCAGGAAGTCGATTTTGTGCGCTTTTAGAATATCCACCGTATCCAGCGTCTCGGCCACGCCCGGCCCAAGCCAAGCACGAACCCGCTTACCATCCGCTTGTTGCAGGCGGTCCAGCGTCTTGCGGATGACACTGGCTTCGTCGTCTACCTGTTTCAACGTCTGTTGGAACCAACCGTGTCCCACGAGTTCCCAATTGGCATCGATGATGGCGTCCATCAATGATGGATAAACATCTGCCGCTTGCGCGTTCATCAGTGCAGAAGCTGGGAGCGATCTTTCTGCCAGCATTTTCATGATGCGGGGCATTCCGACCCGCATACCGTATTCTACCCAAGAATAATTCGGCACGTCTGGTGGCGTAGCCGCCGCCCCGTGGGGTGCCGGAATAATTCCGCGCGGCATAGGCCGGTCGAACGGCCAATACTCGACGTTCATAGCCAAATGAACCATCAACGGCTTGCCACCGAGCGGTTCAAGGCGGCGGCGCTGCGATGCCATCTGATAGGGGACGCGAGGATTAGGCCACATGCGTGAACCTCTCTTGTTGGTCTTTTGATTTACGCATCAGGCCGTATGCAGTCGCAGATCTTGTGGATTCCACGAGGCAACGACTGGTGTGCCCGCCTCAGGAACGGAATCCATATCTTCCACAACGCGAGACACAACTTCGCCGCCGCCCTCCAGTTGCGCGAGATGCGATGTCGTCAGACCCAGATAAACCGCTTCCCGATAGCTAGCCGGTAAGAACGAGCCTGCCTTCGGTTCATTTTTCGATTTGGATTTCGGTTTAGCAATGCTTAGCTTCACCAGCTCAGACCGCACCGAAAGCGAAACCGATTGGCCAACGTTGACGCTGTCGTCATCGCTGTCGGCAATGACCGTTATTCCCGCCACATCAACGGAAACCTTGTTCTTCGTCACCTTCGTTACGGTGCCATCAAAAATGTTGTTCTCTCCCACAAAGCTGGCGGTGAAGCGCTTGCGTGGCGCGCGATAGACGTCTTTGGCGGGGCCAACTTCCACCAACTTCCCGTTTGCGATCAGCGCGATACGGTCTGCCACCGTCATCGCTTCTTCCTGATTGTGGGTCACGTGAATGAAGGTCATGCCCAACTTGTGTTGGAGATGTTTGAGTTCCAGACACATATCTTTGCGCAACTGTGCGTCCAGCGCTGCAAGTGGCTCATCTAGCAGCAATACATCGCGCTCCAACACCATCGCACGGGCAAGCTGCACGCGCTGTTGTTGCCCGCCGGAAAGTTCATGCGGTTTGCGCTCGGAATAACCGTTGAGCCCCACCATTTCCAAAGCTGCCATGCTTTTCTCGTGGCGCTCGTTCTTTCCAATGCCAGCAATCTTCAGCCCATAGCCAACATTGTTCAGCACATTCATGTGGGGGAACAATGCATACGATTGAAAGACCATTGAAGTTGGCCGCTTGTCGGGCGGCAGATGGCCAACGTCTTCTCCGTGCAGCAGCACTTGGCCCTTTGTTGCGCGGTGAAAGCCACCAATGGTTCGCAACAGGGTTGTTTTTCCTCCGCCGCTGGGTCCAAGCAGAGCGAAATATTCGCCGGACGCAATCGAAAGATTGACGTCGGTCAGAGCAACCACGTCACCATAATGCTTGGCAAGGCCGCGCACTTCCACTGCGGGTGGTGTGCCGTTTTGTGTGCCCCTGACGGTCATTTCAAGTTCCCCTTAGCGCTTATGTGGCTGGCGCTGGTTCGGCCACTTCGCGCGACTGTTTTGCCAGCATTTCTGCGCGGATCATGGTGTAGACGATAATGCTTCCGATCACGGCGATCGCAACGAAACTGACGAAGGCGGACATCGCGTAGGACTGTTCCGACATGCCGGTATTCAGCATTTGCGAAATCAAGACGGTGGTGAATGTATCAAACCCGCCCTTCAGCAAACTCGTGCGGGTGTATTCGTTGAAGCACAGGATGATTGTGAAGGATGCGGCGCTGAACACGCCTGCGCGGATTTGCGGAAATTCGATATCCCAAAACGCCTGCCAGGCGGTTGCCCCGCAAGCGCGAGCCGCTTCCGTCTGTTCGCGGTTATAGCGGCCCATCGTGATCAGGATCACGATAAAAGAATAGGGAATCGTGTAAATGATCAAACCGACGAGCGCGGTGAGAAACCCGAGATCAAACCAGGTATCGAAGACCGATGTACCCAGCATGTCGCCCAAAGCCTGAAACACAAGGTTCGCATTTTTGAAAAAGACAAGCAGTGCGGAACCCAGAATATCGGGTGCAACAAAAAGAGGTGCCAGCAATAGAAACACCGGCAGCACCTTGTTGCTCGATGCCTTGTAATATTTGGCGGCCAGCAGAGCGAAGGGCACGCCGATGATGGTCGTGGTGACAGCCAGCGTCATGGTCCAGCCCAGCGCGCCCATCAGCAGTTTGTCAGAGAAGATCAGGCCATACCATTGCACCGTGAACTCATAGCTGTTGGCTCCGAAGCCATTCAGGTTGAACGAGATATACATGACGTAAAACACCGGACTCATCAGCGTGAACACGACGAGTAAGAGGTAAGACCACTTGAGGCGATGGAGCCATGGGTTTGAATAATCGTCCAATGAACTGGTCCGTTTTGCTGAGCGTTTAGTTGATTGGCGAGAGAATTTTAGTCAGGTCAAAAAGACGGTGGCCGATATAAAGTAGCCCCATCAGGGTCGTCATCATGATGCCACTCACGGCCATAGCAAGCGGGAAGTCCAAGGCTGCGATTGCCTGCGTTGCAATAAGCCCTGCATTAACCGCACCCGCGCCGCCCAATATGTTTGGCAGAAGAGCAACCCCCAAACCGTTAACGAAAATGAAGACACAACCCGCAAAAATACCTGGTGCTGCAAGCGGTAATATCACGTCAATAAAGCGGCGAACTGTCCCCGCGCCGAGATCGTCACAGACCTCAAAAATGTATTTCGGAACCGCCTCCATGGCGAGAAAGCCGGAAAATACAATGAACGGCAGAAACGACATAACCTCGCCAATGATGACCCCTGTATGGGTGTAAAGCAGTGCCGTGATTGGCTCATTGATCAGACCAAGACTTTCAAGCGTGCTGTTGACCAACCCGTTGCGCTGCAAGACAGGCCGCAGGGCAAACACGCGGATGATTTCAGACACCATGAAGGGAAGGATAAACAACAAGACCACTCGGTGCTGGGCCGCTTGCGGAACGGATTTTCGCAGGAATACGGCTATCGGAAAGCCGAGAACGAAGCAGATCACCACGGAAATCAACGAATAGTACATCGACGACAGGAAGTTATTCAGCCGTGCGGAAAAGAAAAAATTTTCATAAGCCAGCAGCGAAAAGCCGGGCTCCATCCAAAACATCGTGCGCTCAAAGACGCTGAACACAACGGTCAGAGCCATTGGCAGCGCGAAGAAAACCACCATAAAAATAATGGGTAATCGGAAAGCCCATTTGCTTAGGCTCTCCATCACGTCGAAGCGACTGCCGCCGAAGGTTTTTTCTCCGGCGGCGCTGATTGAGGATGGCTTCATCGAAGTCGGGCCGATCAGGCGGCCTGGACCCGTGCCCACCAATCCTGATAGGCGCGGATGTTGGTTGGGAACACATTCTGCCAAGAGTTGCCCGGTGTTTCGCTGCGCGCCTTCTTGCGCTCAAGACGCACGGCCAGTTGTGCCTTCGTCTCTGCGTCAAAGTCAGCCGGATTGGCTTCAATATACTCGCTCACGCCCGTCATCTGTGGCGTGAAACCGAGGCCCGCCAAAGTGCGTGCCCCGAACCAAGGCGATAGGTACACGTTAGCCAGTGCGTTAAAAGCATCTTCCATGCCACGCTCTTTACCACCCTTGGTCAGCATCAAAACGTTGTTCCAGGACTGGTGCCCCTCTTTCATCGTGCCGTAACGAATATCCTGGCCATTCTTGCGGGCTGCGAAGATCTGGATGACTTCCCAGCAAGAAGAGACGAGCACCTCTTCAGAAGACAGCAGGTCGGACCCGTTCTGAACACCATCCCAGAACGTGCGGAAATGACCTTTTTTCTTCAGGTCGATCAGGAACTCGCAAACCCCTTTCACTTCCGCTTCCGACATATCGGACGGGTTCTCGATGTCCTGTTTGCCGGACTGCTTCAGATAAATCGCCGTATTCGTTAGTGTTGGGCCAAAGTCGTTTTGCATAGCAGCACGACCGCGGAACTGACTGTCAAAAAGGGCTTCCCATGATGTCAGTTCTTCGCCGATCTTCTCGTAGTTGAACGCCAGACTATCCGCATTGGAAATGTAGGGAATGGCGACAACTTTCCCTTCGTGGCGAATTGTGTCAGCAGCACTCGCGCCTTCTTTATAGCGCGGCTCAATGTTCGCCCAGTTTGGGATCTTTGACGTGTCAATTTCAACGATCGCGCCTTGTGAGGCCAGTGCATCTTCCATGCCTCCGCCATTGTCTGTCATGGCATCGTAAAGCTTGTTACCGTCACCCACGACCATTTTTTGAATGGACTCATCGGCCCGCGCGCTTTTCGCGATGTTGGCGATTGGAATGCCGGCCTGAGCCTCCATTGCCGTCCAGTCTTTTGCACCCACCTTCGCGATGCCCGGTGCCCAGACCTTGAGGGGATCGGCAGCGAAAGCGTTAACAGGCAGCCCAGCGGCCACGGCTGCAGAACCCATGAGTGCCAGCAATTGTCGGCGGTTAAATTCTGTCTGGTTCATTTTCTGTCTCACTTTCTGGTTGGACTTAACTTGTCGGCGGGCTGGAATATGGTCAGTTGTTTGGAGCAGCTCACTTTGTCGCGTCGTTATAAGTTCTACATCACAGCACAGGCGTGCTCCGCGTGACATTGCAAAATTTGTGCACGAAAAATTCGATTGTCACAATTGCCTTTCAACGAATTTCAACAATGTGTTTCTCGCGTTTCAACAAAATAGACAGCTAAGCAAATGAAAATAAAAAATAATCATGGTTAAGTGTCAAAATGCCGCGACCATAATGGTTCTCATGACGTTAGCGCTTGTGCGAGATAATGGACACAAAATGGCGCGTCCTGTATGGACTACCAAACGCTCCAGCAACAAGCAATCAGCCCGTTGGTGATTAAAATCGGCTGGTTGAAAATCGGAAATTCATGAAAATGACGGCAGCTTTTGTCCAAATGTTGGATACCACAGCGTCCTTAAGCGGCGAGCTGGTTGGCTGGTGTGAAAGATCCATTGATGCCGCTGATCGGGCGCGCGCTTCACTCCATTTGCTTGATTGGCTTGGCTGCGCACTCGCGGCTCAAGCCGAGCCGATGGCGGGCAAATTGAACAAATGGTCTTCGGTCCAACACGCATCGGGAAGAGCATTCGCAATTGGCTTTGGACCAGTGGGCGCAGAACAGGCAGCCTTCGCCAATGGTGGTTTGGGCAATTTGCTGGAGATGGACGACCTGCACCGCTCGTCAATTTTACACGCGGGAGACGTCGTGGTGCCTGCTGTTCTGGCGATGGGGCAAGCTCGTCAATCCAACCCTAAAAACCTGCTCGATGCGCTGGTTGTCGGTTACGAAGTTGCGCTTCGTATCGGTGCAGCTGCAGCCAGTGGTGGCTATTCATCATGGTATAATTCCGCAACATGCGGTGTTTTTGGTGCCGCCATGGGCGCTGCGCACGTCATCGGATTGGACCGGAATGCCCGCATGAACGCTCTCGGCCAAGCCGGCATGCAGGCATCTGGCGTGTGGCAATGCAGATTGGAGGCGACCGACAGCAAGCAGCTTGCAACGGCTCACGCAGCACGGGCGGGGGTCACATCCGTCACGCTGGCCGAAGCTGGTTGCGCTGGCGCTAGTGAAATTCTTGAAGGCCCGATGGGCTTTTTCAAGACCTACTATCCAGATGCGAACACAGCTTTGTTGTTGAGCACGGAAAACACGTCTTGGCTGCTTCATGATGTTAGCTTCAAGCCTTGGCCTTCCTGCCGCCACACCCACCCAATCATCCATCTTGGTCTGCAAATGCGGGAACGCTTGATTGGTGCCTCAATCCAAAAAATAAAAATCAAGACTTACCAGGCCGGTCAGTCCTTTTGCGATAACGCGCACCCAAAGAGCGATCACGAAGCACGGTTCAGTCTCCAGCATTGCCTTGCAGTTGCCCTGGTGCGCGGCGCGCCCACTTTGAGTGACTTTGGCGTTGCCGCCCGTGAGAACGCTCAATTGGCTGCAATGCGCAGTCGCATTGAGGTAGGGACAGATGAGGCGTTGAGCGCTGCCTTTCCTCATTCGATGGGTGGAGCGCTTTCGATCACACTTGATGATGGGTCAATGATTGAAGCCAGCACCGAGCACGCTTTGGGCGACCCACTTTTGCCGCTGAGTGCTGAGCAATTGCGCGAAAAGTTCACAGCAAATGCAGTCTGGGGCGGAGTGGCCGAGAAGCAAGCCGAGGCACTTATTCAAGCGATAGACGATTTGCCAAACGCGCAAGACCTAATCGCACTGAATGCTGCCGTTGCTGCAACCTTCAAATCAAACATCCAGTCAGGAGCATCCCATGAGTGATATTGCCGATATCAAACCGCCGATCCCCTTCGGTCCCGTCGATTTAGACGCCGGGTGGGAGCAAGTCCCTGGCGGCGCTCCCGGCGTGCAACAAAAGATGCTGTCGGGTCTTTTGGAAGAAGACGTCATGCGCGGGGTTCGCACCCGCTTGATCCGCTTTCTCCCCGGCACAGTCGCGCCTGATCAGTTCCTTCATGACTATTGGGAAGAGGTTTATCTGATAGATGGCACTTTGGTTGCTGCTGGCGAGACCTTCACAGCAC
This sequence comes from Pseudahrensia aquimaris, assembly GCF_042676045.1. Taxonomy (NCBI): domain Bacteria; kingdom Pseudomonadati; phylum Pseudomonadota; class Alphaproteobacteria; order Hyphomicrobiales; family Ahrensiaceae; genus Pseudahrensia; species Pseudahrensia aquimaris. The sequence continues at coordinate 96,362 of NZ_JBHTJV010000010.1, forward strand.
CATGCTACGCTTGCCGTCCACCGGGAACTCCCCACGGTCCGTTCAGCTCTCCGAGTGGCTGCGTCTTTTTCGAAATTCAATATTACGTCTGATCGACAGAGAGGGTCCGAGCATGGATCTGCAATTGAAAGGCAAGCGCGTTCTTGTCACTGGCGCGTCCAAGGGTATCGGCCTTGCTGTCGCGAAAGCGTTTGCTGAAGAGGGTGCGCAACTGACACTTGTTGCACGCTCAGCTGACGCCTTGGCTGCGGCCGAGAAACAGGTGGTCGAACATGGTGGTAAAAGCGTAACGAGCCACGCCCTAGATCTTTCCACAAATGAAGGCCGCGAGGCGTTGTTCAAGGCCCAACCCGACATCGACGTAGTGGTGAACAATGCCGGCGCCATCAAGCCCGGTCGATTGGCCGACCTCGAAATGCAGGATTGGCATGAGGGCTGGAGCTTGAAGGTTTTCGGATACATCCATTTGTGCAAGCTCTATTCCGCAGCAATGGCCAAGCGCGGCAGTGGCACAATCATCAACATCATTGGCATGGGCGGTCGCGCTGTGCGCCCAAACTATATCTGTGGCGCTGCTGGCAATGCGGCTCTGATTGGCTTCACCAATGCTTTAGGTGCGGAGACGCCAGCGTCTGGTGTTCGCGTTTTTGGTATTAATCCTTCGCCCACTTTGACGGACCGCATGACAACGATGTTCAGAAAGAGGGCCGCTGAAGAATTGGGCGATGAAGCTCTTTGGGAGCAGTTAATTGACCCCAAAGCCTTTCCCTTCGGTCGCCCCAAACATCCAGATGAAGTCGCCGCACTGTGCGCCATGCTGGCCTCACCGCGCGTGGAATATCTGTCCGGTACCGTAATTGATATTGACGGGGGCGGCCAATGGAACGCGTAGACGCAATAAGTCTTGGCTGCGAGGGCGCATGACGAGCATGCAACCGACAGATTTTGCAGATGGTCGCCTTAAGGCCGATCGCGATGGTGCTATCGGGCGCATCATCTTCAACAATCCTGACCGCATGAACGCGATGGCGCTTGCAATGTGGGACGGTTTGAAAGACGCGCTCGCGATGTTTGAAAACGACGATACGATCCGCGTTGTCGTCCTGTCTGGCGCAGGGGACAAAGCCTTTGTTTCCGGCGCTGACATCTCGGAGTTTGACGCATTGCGCTCCACCCCAGCAGGAGTCGAAAACTACAACGCTCGTTCCGAGGCTGCAGATGCAGCGCTCTACAATTTTCCCAAACCGACGATTGCTGAAATCAAGGGTTATTGCGTTGGCGGTGGCATGGGCTTGGCGGTCGCGTGCGATCTGCGGGTCTGCGCAGACGACACCCGCATGGGCATTACAGCGGGCAAGCTGGGCTTGGGATACGGCTACGATGGCGTGAGAAAACTGGTCAGCCTTCTCGGCCCCGCTGTGGCGGCTGAAATTCTCTGCACAGCAAAGCTCTTCACCGCTGAGGAAGCGCTGATGAAAGGTATGGTCAGCGAAGTTGTTGCCCGCGCCGATCTTCGCGCATCGGTTGACGCATTAGCCCAACGCATAGCGGCGAATGCTCCCCTCTCATTGGAAGCAGCAAAGGCGGCCATTCGCACCATTTCCATCCCTGAAAATGGAATTGGCCGCGAGGGAATAGACGCGCTCACGGCTGCCTGTTTTGCAAGCGAAGACTATGCTGAGGGCCGCGCGGCTTTTGCGCAAAAACGTAAACCTGAATTCAAGCGGCGGTAGATCCATGACATCATCATCACCCGAACTGACGCTGGATATGGGCCAACTGCGAAAGTGGATTGGGCGCACAGAGACTGTTGAAGACCATATCGACGCCCGTCCGGCGCGCTTGATGGAAGCAACCTTAGACCGCGAGCCATCGGCCAGCATCGGTGATCCCGTGCCTCCATTTTGGCACTATCTCTATTTCAATGCTGAGGTGCCAGCATCACGCCTTAAGGAGGACGGGCACGAAAAACTGGGTCGCTTTCTACCGCCAATCGATCTGCCGCGCCGCATGTGGGCTGGCGGTCGCGTGACCATCCACAAACCTTTGCGTATCGGTCAGCAAGCGACAAAGACATCCATTATTCGCGATGTTATCGCTAAGGAAGGGCGAAGTGGTTCGCTCTGTTTCGTCACTGTGGAGCACACCTTTGAGGCTGACGGAGAGCATTGCTTCACCGAAGTTCAAGACATCGTCTACCGCGAAATGCCAACCAGCGACAGTACGCCTAAGCAGGGAACCCCAGCGCCTCGTGGCGCCGATGCCAGCCGAGTGATCGTTACCGACCCTGTGATGCTCTTTCGATATTCTGCGCTCATATTCTACGGTCACCGCATTCACTATGACGCCGACTACACCCGAGATGTTGAGGGCTACCCCGGCCTCGTTGTTCACGGTCCGCTCAGCGTTGCATTGCTTAGCGATTTCGGTGTTGAGCATACAGCCAACCGCACACTGCGTTCGTTTGATATTCGTGCGCACAGCCCGATGTTCTGCGGTGATTCCATACATCTGGAAATGAAGAACGAAGGCGATAGCGTCAAAACATGGGCGCGTGGTGACGATGGCACATTGTGCATGGCCGTCTCTCTTAATTTTGATTCTGAAAAAGAAGGCATCTAAGCCCGTGGCAAACCCTCTTTATGACGCGCTGCTCGCGTCCGCCCAAAACGATGACAACATCTTTCTGCATCTGCCTGACGGCTCAACTGTTTCTTACGCACAATTCAATAAGGATACCGCCAAGGCGGCCAATCTCCTGAAAGACATTGGTTTGGTCGCGGGCGACAGGCTGGCTTTACAGGTTGAAAAATCCCAATCGGCTCTTTCCATCTATGCAGCTTGTTTGATGAGTGGCGTGGTTTTCCTTCCTCTGAACACGGCCTACACCGCACAAGAAATCAGCTATTTCCTCAATGACGCCACCCCGTGTCTGTTTGTCTGCGACCCTGCCTCCTTTAAGGCTTATGAGCCTTTGGCGAAGGCGATTGGGGCAGAGTGTCTTACCTTGAGTGGAAAGGGAGAAGGTACTTTTCAAAAGCGTGTGCAGACGATGGGCGACCACTTCGTTGCAGCCGAACGGGATAGTGATGATGTCGCTGCTCTTCTCTACACATCCGGCACAACCGGCCGCTCAAAAGGCGCGATGCTGACTCACAACAACTTGCTCTCAAACGCCCAGGCATTGTGCGATCTTTGGCGCATCACGAAAGACGACACACTGCTGCACGCACTGCCGATCTTTCACGCCCATGGCCTTTTCGTCGCGCTTAACACGACCTTGCTGGCACGTGCCAAGATGATTTTCTTACCCGGCTTTTCGATTGATCTGGTCTTGGATGCTTTGCCCAAGGCTAGCACGATGATGGGCGTGCCAACTTTCTACACACGCCTGTTGGATGAGCCACGTTTTTCGGCTGATCTCGTGTCCAACATGCGCCTTTTCGTTTCTGGCAGTGCACCACTTCTGGCGGAGACCCATGAAGCGTTTGAGCAACGCACCGGCCACCGCATTCTGGAACGCTACGGCATGACCGAGACATCCATGAACACATCAAATCCTTATGAGGGAGAGCGTCGCGCAGGCACAGTGGGTTTTCCGCTGCCTGGTGTGCATGTGCGCATCACCGATGGCGCACAAGGTGCCGAAGTGGCCGAAGGCGAAATCGGCATGGTGGAGGTCAAAGGCCCCAACGTATTCAAAGGATATTGGAACATGCCTGAAAAAACTCGAGAAGAATTGCGCCCAAATGGTTATCTCATCACGGGCGATCTCGGTCGCATTGACGAAGATGGCTATCTGCACATTGTTGGTCGCAACAAAGATCTCGTGATTTCTGGTGGGTACAACGTCTATCCCAAAGAAGTGGAATTGGTGATCGACAAAGAGGATTGGGTGCGTGAATCCGCCGTTTTTGGCGTGCCGCATCCAGATTTCGGCGAGGCGGTTGTTGCGGTCACAGTCGTGGAAGCAAACGCCAGCAGCGACAAAGAAGGTTTGAAAACCCGGCTCTCCGGCCAACTGGCAAACTACAAGCGCCCTAAAGCTGTTTTCGAGGTCGATGAATTGCCCCGCAATTCTATGGGCAAAGTTCAAAAAAATGTCCTGCGAAACACCTATGCAGACCTGTTCGCCAAGCCGGAAGCGGTCGGCATGTAATTCACACTCGTCTCGCCAATTGCGCTTCCAGCGCAACCGCGCAGTCTATCAAATGCCAGTCGGACCATTTCGGTCCCATCAATTGAACCGAAGCAGGTCGCTCGTTTGCTCTCAGTGACACAGGCACGGCAATTGCAGGGAAACCGGCTGCATTGGCGGGTGCTGTGAAGTCTGCAAGGTTTGGTGGCGCACTTGTAAACGCGGGTATGGCTCGCTGTGGCGTCGTTGGAGTTAGCAGAAAATCCACGGTGTGAAACGCGTGTTGAAAGCCAGCGCTGGCTCGCCTCATTTCGCCCACAGCAGCAGCAAGTTTTGGCGCTGGCACAGAACGCCCGTATTCCAGCATTTTGCGGGTGCTCTCGGAAAACGCTTCTTTTTTCTGAAGGTCTTTGGCCAAAGCCAGTGCGGCTTCTGCTTCAAGATAAAGAAAACTAGCTTTCCGCAGTGCCGATGGCGACCAGTGAGGAACGGTAACAGGAACGATCTGAAAACCGCAATCTTTCAAAGTCGATCTGGCAAGTGCCAGAGCTGAAAGCGTAGCTTCTTCGCAGTCTACTGCTTCAATGTTACTTGGCACCCCAATTCGAATTGTCTTTGGCAGCGCTCGTCCTTGCAAGTCATCCGGAGCAGACAACGTGTTTGGATCATCAGGATCAGGTGCAACAAGTATGTCGAACACCGATTTGAGGTGAGATGCTGTTGCTGCCATTGGACCAACGGTATCCAGACTTGGAGCAAGCGGCACGATGCCCGACATCCCGATCAAACCGTGCGTCGGCTTTAGCCCAACAATCCCACACCACGATGCAGGGTTGCGAATGGAGCCAAGCGTGTCCGTGCCCAACGCCAGATCCACAACGCCGCTTGCAACCGCTGCCGCGCTCCCCCCAGAGCTGCCACCGGTGCTGTAGCCTTGCGCCGATGGATTGTCGGTGCGGCCGAAATGAGGGTTTTCCGTCACACCACCAAGCGCCGCTTCGTCCATGTTAAGTCCGGGCACTAAACTAGCGCCATGCTCTAACATCTGCCGGACGACATGAGCGTGCTCATCGCATTGTTCATTATGACGGTGGCCCATGCCGGCCTTCCGGGCATAACCTTCAACGGCGATGTTGTCCTTCACCCCAATGCACAGACTGGACAGCGCACCTTCATTTGATGATTCAACAACAGCAGGTTTTGGTAATCCCGTATCGCCAAAGATGTTGAACTTTTTTTGAGCCGCACGCAGCCGATCTTCCAACTTCGGTAATGCCAGATCGCTCATTTTGATGCAGGCTCGTCTTTAGCATCGTCCTGCGCCTTACCCGCCGCCGTTTGCGCAGCGCGAATATGGGTTCGCATAGCCGAACCCGCCCATTCCGGAGACTTCGCGCGGATGGCATCGGCGATTTCGCGGTGGTGGCCTGCGCTACGGATCAGTTCTTCCTCGCTGTAGCGGCGATAGGTGCGCACGACCATTCCAACGTCAAACGCCATCGTCATCAACGCGCTAAGGCGCGGAGAGCGGGCGGCCTGTGCGATGGTGCGGTGAAAGGCTTCATTGGCCTCGGTGATGCGTGCATATTCGTCTTCGTTTTTGGGCGGTGTGAGGCTGGCGATCTCCTCACTGTATTGCGTGATCAGCGCGACCTCTTCGTCGGTCGCCAGCATGGCTGCCCGCTCGCAGGCGTAGCTCTCCAACATCTGGCGGATGTCAAAGGCTTGCTTCATCTCGTCTTCAGGGAAACGTGCAACGCGGGTAGTGTATCCGCTTTGACGCACGATAAACCCTTCATGAGTCAAGCGGCGGATGGCATCCCGCACCGGCGTTCGGCTCAGGCCAAGGACGCGCGAAAGCCGCTCTTCCGTCAAGCGTTCGCCTTCAGCCAGTGCACCGCTAACGATGTCTGAACGTATCGAACGATAAGCGTATTCAGCGGCTGCGAGTTTGTTGGGCTGCGAAGGCACTAACTCTCCCGTGTCCAATGTTCTGGATCAATTATTAGAACGCGCGTGGAATGCCGCAACGCTATCTGCATAAGTATCCCAATTTTCTTTCGCTGCGTCCATTGGGGTGAATATCAATTCGAATAAACAAAGCCATAATACATCTATGGCGGTGCCTAAGAAGGGAGAGCAGCCGTCGATATAGCCGGTTGATCGTGCTTGGAAATTCTCACACAGCACCTATGGCATGGCGCATACTTCTGTCATGATCGTAGCAATGAGTTAAGCCGGACCGGCTTGGAGAACGGCCATGAAAACCGAACGCCACTTTGCGGCCATGCGAGATTGGCGCCATGATTTCCACCGCCACCCCGAACTTGGCTTTAAAGAGCATCGCACCAGCGCAGAGGTTGCGCGCCTTTTGGAAACATTTGGCCTTGATGTGACCACCGGCATAGGCGGCACTGGCGTTATTGGTGTTCTGCAAAAGGGGAACGCAACACGCAGCATCGGCCTTCGGGCTGACATGGACGCACTGCCCATCACTGAAAAAAATGTGTTTGATCACCGTTCCGCTTCAGCCGGCAAGATGCACGCCTGCGGGCACGATGGTCATACCGCGATGTTGCTTGGCGCTGCACGTCATTTGGCCGAGGATAGTGATTTCAGCGGACGTGTTGTGTTCATTTTTCAACCAGCTGAAGAGCATGGAAAGGGCGGCCCCGCCATGTTGGCCGATGGCGTGTTTGACCGCTTTGACGTCGACGACGTTTATGGAATGCATAACATGCCGGGCCTGCCTGTGGGCAGTTTCGCGTTGCGTCAGGGGGTGATGATGGCGAGCGAGGCGCTGTTTGAGATCAACATAGAAGGGCAGGGCGGCCACGCTGCCATGCCCCATCACGGCGCAGACGCTTTGGTCATCGGTGCGGAAATCGTCATGGCGTTGCAAACCATCGTTTCGCGTAAGCTAGATCCCGGATTGAACGGCGTCGTATCGGTTACCGATTTCACCACGGACGGCCAGCGCAATATCTTACCAGGTCACGCCCGCCTGACAGGCGATGCGCGTGCACTTTCTGTGACCGCCAACGAGCGCATCGAAGAAGCGATGCGGCAGATCGTTGACGGCATTTGCGCGGCTCATGGGGTGACAGGGAATGTATCTTACGAGACGGTTTTCGAGGTGCTGGAAAACTCACTGGTTCCTTTTGAAAAGGCAGTATCCGCGGCGCGCACATTAGTTGAGGCGGATAACGTGAATTCCGACGCCCCGCCTTTGTTGGGATCAGAAGACTTCGCCCATTTCGCCAAAGCGCGTCCCGGCTGTTTCATTTTGGCAGGCAATGGCACCCACGGCCCACATGCCAAGCCGCTCCACTCCGCTGACTATGATTTTAACGACGACCTCCTCGTTCCCGGTTCGTCATTCTGGGTGCAGTTGGTTGAGCAGGAGTTGATGGCCGATGGCTGAACCGCTTGATCTTCTGGCTATTGGCGAGGTGATGGCAGAAATTCGCCAAGACGCTGATGTTGGATTTCAAGTTGGGTTCGCTGGCGATACATACAACACCGCAGTCTATTGCGCCCGTGCAAGAGGTCGGGCTGGTTCGGTGGCCTATTTCAGCCGCGTGGGCACAGACCCTTTGTCCGAACAATTCATGAAGCAGGCAGAAGCTGAAGATCTCGACACGCGCTATATAACATCAATCGAAGAACGTCCCATTGGCATTTACGCCGTCGCTACAGATGCAACTGGCGAGCGCAGCTTCTCCTATTGGCGCGACAGTTCAGCAGCCCGCACGCTCTTTGCTGAAGCGGATGAAAATTTGCCTGTTGCTCGCATCACCTATTTGTCGGGCATCACGCTGGCGATCATGGAGCCGTCTGCCCGACGACGGCTAATGGACAAGCTCGCTAAGCTTTCATCGACAGGCGAAACACAGGTGGCCTTTGATTCCAACTATCGCCCGAAGCTGTGGGAAAACGCAGATGTCGCTCGCGATGTCATGGATGAAATGTGGGCGCTGACCGATATCGCGCTACCTTCCGTGGATGATGAAATGGCCCTGTTCGGTGACAGCAGCGAGGGTGATGTGGTCAAACGGTTCGCCAGTCGTGCTTGGAAAGCCTGCGCCATAAAGCGCGGCGTTCAAGGCCCGATCTCACCCACTTTGCCGCAACGCGATACGCCGCGATTCACGCCCGCACCCAAAGTCGTGGACACCACCGCCGCTGGAGACAGCTTCAATGCGGGATATTTGGCCGCCTTCCTTGATGGAGAGACAGAACAAGCCTGCATGCTTGCAGGCCACGCTCTTGCAAAACTGGTCGTTGCCAGCCCCGGCGCTATTATTGCGCGTTAAATGGCTTCGCCCGTTCTCGAGCCCAAATTACCAAGCCTGCAATGGTGATGATAATCGCTCCCAAGATTGTCCAACGATCCGGTAGGTGATCGAACAGAAAATAGCTCCAGATCGTCAAATAGATAATGAACGAGTAGGAGTAGGGCGAAAGCGTGCTGGCGGTCGCGAAGCGGAAGGCGTTTGTGAGCAATTGGTGTCCGGCCCAGCCCCAGAAGCCAAGGCTGAACAACAGCACCCATTGCGCGCCGGTCTCGGGGTTTGTCCATGTCCACACGGCAAAAGGAGCAAGCGCCACAACGCCAACAAGGCCGGTGAAAAACTGCATCATATTGGTGGAGACTTCACCCGCCAGTCTGCGTGTTAAAATCGAGTAGAGGGCAAAACTGAGCGCTGACAGCACAGACGCGATGGCGGCTGGGTGAAATCCTTCGTCAAACGGCCGCACGGCAAACAGAATGCCGACAAAGCCCAGCATGATCGCTCCCCAACGCCACACCCCAACACGCTCACCAAGCAGTGGCCAAGATAGAACGCAAACCCAAATCGGTGCAGAGAACAGAATCGTCGATGTGAGCGTGAGCGGGAGGTAGTGCAGAGCGAAAAAGTTCAGCACTGTGGAAAGCATCAACAACAAGCTGCGCAATGCCACTAAGCCCAGTTGCCGTCCGCCCAAGCCGCCACCGTTCAACGCCTCGCGCCCCACAAGCGTGGTTGAAATGATGAAGTGGCCGAAATAGCGCATAAATGACAATTGCAGCGCTGGAATACCTGCAATCGCCAGCCACTTCACACTCGTATCAATGAACGAGAACATCAAATATGCCATCAGCATTAGCGCAATACCGAACGCCGCTCGGTCTTCGCGCTTTGCGGGCTGAATGCTGGTGGCTGGAGCGGGCAAACCGCTATTTCTTCGCAATAGCAAACATTTCGGCAAAGAAGTCGACCATTTCAGACACCATCGCCTCTCCTTTGCCTTGCGCTACAGCAAGGCCAAGCGCTTGCTTTGGCGCGACCGACATGAGGCTTGTCACACCAGCGTCGTCCGCCATTGTAGAATAGTAGCCAACGTCCTTGCGGGCGTTCTTGATGGCAAAGGCCAGCTGGGCTGGATCGCCGTCCACCGCATAGCCTTTGACGAAATCCATCATACCGGAGCGCAACGGCCCGGCAGCCATGACATTGTAGAGTGTCTCGCGCTCCACTCCTGCCGTGTCTGCCATAGCGAAAGCCTCCGACATGGTGGTAGCGACAGCCATGCCAAAGAAATTATTGATGAGCTTTACGGTGTGCCCCGCTCCGAGCGGGCCGAGGTGGAAGATGTTTTCGCCAAGATCTTCCAAGACGGGCTTCACTTTCTCAAATGTTTCAGGATCACCCGCACCCATAATATTGAGCAAACCGTCGATCGCGTGGGCTGGAGTTCTGCCAAGAGGTGCATCCATGAAGCCAGCGCCCTTCTCGATAGCTAACGCTCCGAGCATGCGTGTCGAGGCGGGTAGCGATGTACCGAAATCGATAACAGTCTTGCCCTTGGACAATCCGGCCAATACGCCATCATCACCCATCATTCGCGCTTCCACGCTGGCGGAAGTATCCATGCACAACATGATGATATCGCTGGATTCCGCGATTTCGCGGGCGGTCTTAACCTCGGTTGCGCCACGGGTAATGGCTGCATCCACGTTGGTGCGACTACGGTTTGCCATCACGGTCAGCAAATAGCCCTTGGCCTGCAAGCGTTGCACCATAGCGTCGCCCATTAGGCCGAGGCCGATGAAGCCGATTGTCGGTTTGGTCATCTAAAATATCCCTTTGCTCAATTCTGTATGTTCAGGTGTTTATGCCGTCGCTTTCAGGTGGACCGTATTTCCACTCTGGGCTGCTTCGAGAATGGCCTCGGTTACGCGAATGTTCTGCAAGCCCTCGTCGGCGGACACAAGTGGCGCAACACTGCCTGAAATGATATCGCAGAAGTGATCCAATTGTGCAGCCAAAGCGATTTCGCCGTCCAACGCGAGCGACTTACCAACGCTTCTGGGCAAAATCATCTCGCCCCAGTGACCATCCTTCCCGCTGTCATGCGACCAAAATTGCAATGACGGGAACGATAGCGTGCCGAGGCTCGCAAACAACCGCAGGCCGTCCTGGCCCGTGGCGGCGATGTTGGGGTTTTCGCCCGATGCACCTTCGAAATGCCAAGGCGAAGGCGTTGCATCACTGACGAGAACTGTTGCCAAGCCCCCACTTTCAAAGCGAAGCACAATCGCGGCACAGTCTTCCACTGCTGCGCCCCGCGCTTGATTTGCGGTCATCGCAGAAACGCTTGCCACATCGCCAAGAAAATACCGCAGCAAGTCGATTTCGTGAATGAGATTAATCCAAACTGGCCCACCACCTGCCTGCTGACGCCAAGGACCAGCTTCAAAATAATCGTTGGGTTTGCGCAGGCACCACGTAACTTGCCCAGCCAAAACAACGCCCAGTTTTCCTTCACGCACCAATTTGTGCGTTAGGCGACTTGCCTCGTGATGGCGACGGTGATGGCCCACAAGAACGGGGACACCGCTGCTAGAAGACGCATTCGCCAGAGCGGAGGCGTCTTCGGCGCTGGAGGCCAACGGCTTTTCGATAAGGCAGGGGATATTTTGCTCGATGGCAGCAAGTCCGATATCCCTGTGCGTCGCGTTGGGAGTGGCGATGATCACACCGTCGACTAAAGTGCCGCTGCCAAGCAATTCGTCAATTGTGCTGAAGAAGGGCGATTCAAGTTCGCCTGTTAGTGCACGAGCACTGTCTGACGAATCCACCAAGGCACAGAGTTCCGCTCGCTGACTGCTCTTCACCAATCGTGCGTGACGCTCGCCGATCAAACCCGCGCCGATGACGGCAATTTTGGTTTTTTGACCTAACATTCAAGCGCAGGCCGGGGAATCGCCCCAGCGGTGAATATCAATATGGGGGGATTTTGCGAGGCGGGTTCGCGCAGCGTCCCATAGCGCGCGCCATTTATCGCTGGAGCGCAATTCGCTGACTGGTGCTGAGCGGCTGCGGGCCACGAATTCAGGAAAGTGCGATCGGCCGGTCGGTTGGCCTGTGACGTTGTAGCGAAGGTCGAACGACCAGCGAAAATCATCAGTCGTGTTCACCAGCGACGCGTGCGGCGTGAGCGGGTGAAAAATGACCACGCCGCCCGATTTAACCGGCAACGGCAGAGCACGCGATATGTCAATCTCGCCCGGCGCAATAGAAGTCTGCGACTTTGGGCAATGAACTTTCATCGTCTCATCAGCAGTTTTCGGAATCACCTGCAGGCATCCGTTGTCGACCGTTGCATCGGTGATGGCACACCACACGGTAATCATCTGAGTGGCATCGGCTTCTTCCAGAGCAACAGCGCGATCTTGATGCCAATCGGTAGCGGTAATGTGAGCGCGAATCTCTTCATCCAGCAATCTTGCGGCTGGTGGTTTGATGCGCACATGTTGAATGGGGTTGGAGGTGATCTCCGGCCCAATCAAGGATTCTACAACGTCAAGCAACCGGGCATTTGTCACCATGTTGAACACAGCAGGCCCAAAATGCATCGGGGTATCGGCTGCAATACGGTCGCCGGGCAGCGATATGTCCATTGGTTGAAACCAGTCGCAGCCGGCCTCATAAGCGATGCGCAGCTTATCCGTGAAACCAAGCCCAACAGGGGGCGCGGGCAGCAATCCTTGGGCGAACCAGTCGTCGTAGAGCGTGTTCATGAGTGCCGCATATTCCGCCCGCACCGGATTCAGCACCCTCTCCTGATCGAGCACATCATCCACGACCAGATAGCCATGAGCGTTGAAGAACTCGATCTGTGCAGGCTCAAGCATGGCTTACCTTACAAGAACACTGTGGTTATTTCCGGTGCGAACAAAATCAGCATCAGAATGAAAAGCTGCATCGCGATGAAGGGCAGGAAGCCTCGGAAAATATCCGGCAGCGTGATGTGCGGTGGCGCGACTGATTTCAGATAGAAGGCGGCTGGTCCAAAAGGCGGTGACAGAAAACTGACCTGCATGTTCACGCAGAACAGAATTCCAAACCACACGCGAACCATCGTGCTGGAATCTAATTGGCCAACAAGCCCAATCTCTTCAATCGGCAATTGCAGGACGATGGGCAGGAACACCGGCATGACCAGCAGAACGATGCCTGTCCAGTCCATGAAAGCGCCAAGGAACAGGAAGATCACCATCATCACTAGCAACACGCCCATGGTTGGCAGATCGTAGCCAACAATGAGATTGGCCACGTAAGTCGGCCCACCTGCGATTGTGTAGGCTCCGGCCAGCGCGGTAGCGCCGAACGTCACCCAGATAATGGTGCCGGTGGATTTGAACGTCCGCATGGACGCTTCGCGCAACAGGTTGAACGAAAATTCGCCGCGAATAACGATCAGAAACAGAACAGCGAGCGAGCCCATGGCTGCCGCTTCGGTGATGCCTGTGATGCCGCCGTAGATGGAGCCCAGCACGACAAACACCACCATCATCGGAGCGACCATGCCTTTGCCGCGCGCCCATGCTTCCTTTGTGGTGTCCCATCCGACATACCAAAGCAGATGAATTCCGCACAGCGCCATGACGCCGACGAATGTCCACAAAGTGTTCATGCCAACACCGGCGGTTTCGTCGTCAATCATCTTCGGATTGATCATCGCGCCACCCTGAAGGTAACCCCAGCGCGCGACGATAATTGCGGCAGCGACACCGATCAGAAGTACGATCAACGTGGAACCGTAAAGCGCCTTTTCGCTGCTGTTCATGTCGCCTTCCTGTGGCTCCGGCAGAGGTGCGAGTTCCGGATTCATGCGGGTACGGACAAGGATATAGATTATGTAGCACGTCGCCAGCATGAAGCCCGGCAGAAACGCCGCTTTGAACAAGGCGTGGATCGAAGTCTCCGTAATAAGACCGTAGAAGATCAAAACAATCGATGGCGGGATCATGGTGCCGAGCGAGCCAGAGGCGCAAATCGTGCCAATGGCGAGGTTTTGATCATAGCCCAAACGCAACATTTGAGGCAGGGCGATCAGGCCCAAAAGAACCACCTCGCCGCCGATAATGCCTGACATGGCGGCCATAACGATGGCCATGAGCGCGGTCACCACGGCGATGCCGCCCCTGGTGCGGTTCATCCATTGTGAAAGCGAGGCATACATATCGCGGGCGATGCCGGAGCGTTCCAGCAATGTTGCCATGAAGATAAACAGGGGCACAGAAATCAGCACGTAGTTCGTCGTGATGCCATAAAGGCGCTGCGCCAGAATGTTCATCGGGCCGGAGCCGAAACTGCGCGTCAGCGTGCCGGAACCCATCGTCCACGCGTCAAAGGCAAGGCCGTAGACAAAGGGATCCGTGATCAGCGTCGGCTCAAAGCGCAGCACCATCACCACCACAGCGAGGAAGCCCGAAGCGAAGCCAAGCGGCATGCCGATGGCCAGCAGCACAAGCATGCCAATGAGCAAGATGCCCGAGATATACGAAATATCCATAATGCCGCCCCTATACCGTTGGCTTCGGCGGATTGCCGGTGAGGGTTTGATCGGGCATCGCACCCACTTGGGCACGCAATATTTCGGCCTCTTCCTCAATTTCGTCGATTTCAGCCACCGGCGCAGGCGTTCGGTTGAAGTCGCGCACCAGGCCCACAACCACGATTGCAACCGAGACGGCCAAGAAAACCGCAATACCCACCAGCCATCGTGTCGGCACGAGCAAATTCTCAGGCGGTGAGATAAAGAGCGAATTTACCGTCCATGCAGCAAGGCCAATCACTGTTGCGGTAACGAGAACATCAAACGCCTTGCGCACCCAAGGTGCCGCTGGCCAATCGCGCAGCAGGTTGGACGTAGCCTGCAGAGCGAGAAACAACATCATCACCAGAACGAGCGGTTTGATGGTGGCTGGAAGCGGTGGATCATATGCCGTGCCCAGCTTTTCAAACCGGATGAACTTCACCGCAGCCTCGCCAAAGCCACCCCAAACGACCGCAAAGGCGAAGATGCAGACGCACAGTGTCGAAATCACATCAAACGTGCGGCGCAGCCAGAGGGGCGCGATGTCATAGATGATGAAAATGCGAATGTGGCTGCGCTGCTGCATGGCATACAGGCCGGCCGAGAGGTAGATGCCGCCTGCTACCCACAGAGACATTTCATTCACCCATAGCGTTGGCGAGGCGAAGAAATAGCGCAGCACCACTTCGTATAAGATGATGAGAACGATGAAGAAGGGCAGCCACATCGTAATCCTGCTGAAACTCCATGTCAGCAGATCGAGCGGCCCGTTGCGTTCGTGTTCAACCATGTCTTTCCTCCCCTGCTTGCCAGTGTTCACCGCTAATTGCTGTGCGACAAGCAAATTTTGCCCTTTTGCCCTATCTTGTCTCAGGCAACCTTATAGTCCGCGATAAAATCCGGGTCCGGCACAACGCCAATACCAGGGCCATTCGGAATGGCGACGGTGCCGTTGTTTGCTTTGACCTGCTTTTGAATGGCGAGCGGCTCTGTCAGCATTTCGTCGCGGAATTTGTTGTCCGTCGTGTCGAATTCCAGCATCGGCTCCACCGGAAACAGCCCTCCGGGCATTGGCTCCATCGCTGCAAGCAATTGCAGATTGGTAGCAACCGCAATTGCCGAGCCCCATACGTGGTTTACCGCTGGCGTGAACCGTGCCTGCGCCTGTGCCATTACCTTCAAATATTCGGAAATCCCGCCCAGCGCACATACTTCCGGTTGCGCAATGTCGAGACAATCGGCGTTAAGAAGATCCCGCCAGCCATAGCGGGTGAATTCCGCTTCGCCGCCAGCGATCCGAGTGTGTAGTTTTGATCGCAAAAGGCGATAGCCATCCCGGTCTTCGGGAGCCACCGGCTCTTCGAACCAATAGGCGTCAAGTTCATCCAGCGCTCTTCCAACAACCAGCGCCTCGTCGACGCTGTAGCAATGGTTGGCATCCACCATGAAGGGGAAGTCGTCACCGACGCCGCGCCGAACGGCTTGCGCCAGCTTCACATCGTCCTTCGCGCCCAATCCAACCTTCATCTTAGTTGCAACAAATCCCATGTCTTTGATTGCTGCCGCTTCATCTTTGAAACGTGCAACGTGGGAAGGCGTGTCTTCACGCTTTAGCATCATGCCGTAGCCATAGACGGGAACGCGGTCGCGAAATTGCCCGCCGATCAATTTGCAAATTGGTAGATCCGCCGCTTTGCCCGCGATATCCCACAGCGCGATGTCCACGCCGGAAAGCGCCTGTATCGGCATACCCTTTTGGCCGTGGTCACGCAGCAAGTTGTAGACTTTGTGCCAGATCACGCTGCGGTCGAGCGGGTCGTGGCCAATCACCATCGGCGCAATCACTTGCTCAACGATTACCTTGTTGGCGAGAGCCACGTTGCCTGGCCCAAAACACTCTCCCCAACCGACAATTCCTTCATGGGTACGAACTTCCACCAGATGTGCTGAGCGTTTGGCGTAATATTGCTGAGAATATCCGAGTTCTTCGGGCATGTCGTACTGCAGGACATGGCTGACAATCTCGGTGATTTTCATCGCAACAATCCAACGCCGGATACAAAACGGGCGCCTGATTTCCCAGGCGCCCGTCCATCAGATCGGCTTATTCTTTGACGATGCCGAGTTGCTTGAGATAAGCGACGTGGCTTTCCACCAGCGCCTTGGCTTCAGGCGTAGTGGCAAATTCGGGCCACGTTGCCTGCGCTGCCGCGCGGAATGTTGCGAGATCTTCAGGCGACCATTGTGAAATCGTAACGCCCTCTGCCGTCAGTTTAGCAACCGCTTCAGCATTGCGTTTTTCAAAGATCAAAGCCGATTTCAGCGCGATATCGGAAACGGCTGTTTCCATGATCGCACGGTGGTGTTCCGGCATGGCGTCCCACACGGCTTTATTGCACGCGAGGTGGTCAGACGGCATGGAATGGAAGCCTGGATAGTTCGCATACTTAGCGATGTCATAAAGGCCCAGGCCCACGTTGTTTGCGATGTTGGAAGCATCCGCACCATCAATGATACCAGATTCCAGCGCCGTAAAGATTTCGGTGAAGTCCATCACGATTGGCGTTGCGCCAAGTTTTTCAAAAATCTTCGTTTCCATGCCGGGGGGCGAACGGAATTTCCAGTCCTTCAAGTCTTCAATGCCAGCAATTCTCTTGGTGGAGGCAAAGCTTTCCTGACCGTAGACGATCCAGCCAACAAGCTGCATGCCGTATTTGTTGTAGAGCGATTGTGCCGCTTCGCGACCACCGCCGTAGTAGAGCCATGAGAGCTGCTGAGCAGGGGTTTCGTAGCCGCCCATGATGTCGCCAACGAACTGGAACGCAGGGTTCTTACCGGTCTGATAACCGCCGCCCGTCGCGTCGCAATCAAGAATACCTGTTGCGGCAGCGTCGAATGTTTCCACCGACTTCACTACGGAAGAAGAGTAGAACGGTTCGATGTCGATTTCGCCATTCGACATTTTTTCAACGTTCTCAAAAAGTTCCGTGAGCAATTTGCCAGATGTTGTTTCAGGCGCGTAGTGCGTCTGGATGCGCAGTTTGGTTGTGGCCTGCGCATAAGCGCTTGTTCCAGCGGCAAGTGCAACGGCGGTGCCCAACAGCGCAGCCGAAATGGTTTTCAAAAGTTTCATGGTTTTCCTCCCAGAAAACGACACCGAAATGGCATCGCTAGAATATTAAACGGTTTTGCGCCGCGCCCTCTAAAAGACTGTCGACAGATCGAACCTGCGCCGTTTTCATCAAGTCCGTTGGGTCAAAAGCTAACAAGGGTGCAATGACCTGACAACCGACATTCAAGCATTTATCGTCCCATAGTCCAAAGAAAATGACACTTCGGATTGTAATGATACCGATCATACGGCAGCTTGCGGGCAATACCGAAAACTCTCCAGACGGAATGTTCTGCCCATGACCGCCATTGAATCTCTCTTCAGTCTGAAGGGCAAACGCGCGTTGATCACCGGTTCCAGCCAAGGCATCGGTTTCGCCCTTGCCCGCGGTCTGGCTTCTGCCGGGGCAGAAATCATCCTGAACGGTCGTAACGAAGCAAGGTTGGAAGCGTCAGCTGGCAAACTGCGCGACGAAGGCGCAATTGCGCGCACAGCACCCTTTGACGTCACCGACAGCAAGGCGGTGAAAGGCGGCATCGACGCGATTGAGGCATCAATCGGAGCGATCGATATTCTGGTCAACAATGCCGGCATGCAAAACCGTCAATCGCTAGAAGATTTCTCAGATGAAGATTGGCATCAGCTAATGCAGACCAATCTCGACAGCGTGTTTTTCGTCTCCAAGCACGTCGCCAAACATATGATTCCGCGCAAGGCTGGCAAGATCATCAACATTTGCTCGGTGCAGTCGAAAATTGGCCGTCCAACCATAGCAGCCTACACAGCATCCAAGGGCGCGGTCGCGATGTTGACGAAAGGAATGTGCATCGACTGGGCGCAGCACAACATTCAGATCAACGGCCTCGCACCCGGTTATTTCAAAACCGAGCTCACCGAAGCCCTCGTGAACAATCCAGAGTTTACCGCTTGGCTGACTGGCCGCACGCCCGCGCGGCGCTGGGGCGATGTGGAGGAACTTCAAGGCGCCTGCATTTTCCTCGCATCCCCCGCATCCAGCTTCACCAATGGCCATATAATGTATGTCGATGGTGGTGTAACGACCACGCTTTAGGAGCAAGTGGTGGAGCGTATCATCGTCATGGGCGTCACATCATGCGGCAAGTCCACCATTGGTGCGGCGCTTGGCGAAAGACTGAAGCTGTCTTTCCTTGATGGGGATACGCTGCATCCAGCCTCCAACATTGAAAAAATGAGCAAGGGCGTGCCGCTGACTGACGAAGACCGCTGGCCGTGGCTGGAAGCGGTGGGAGAGGCTTTCGCTAACCGTCAGATAATCGCGTGTTCTGCGCTCAAACGTTCTTACCGCGACTGCATCCGCGCAAAGGCTGGTGGAGATGTCTTATTCATCCATTTGGAAGGCACCCGCGATCTGCTGGCCAAACGCATGTTGGCCCGCAAAGGCCACTTCATGCCGCCAGCGCTGCTAGACAGCCAATTGGCGACGCTGGAGCCATTGGAGCCAGACGAAAACCACATCGTCGTTTCCATCGATGCGTCTACCGATACCATTATCGAAACCATCGCGACCCAAATGAAAGCTGCACCATGAAAGCAATCGTCATCCACGCCGCTCACGATTTGAAAATCGAGGACCAAGAAGCGGCAGTTCCCGCCGACGGTGAAGTTGCTGTTGCCATCGGCTCCGGCGGCATTTGCGGTTCTGACCTTCACTATTATCACCAAGGCGGTTTCGGCACGGTGCGGTTGAAAGAGCCAATGATTCTTGGTCACGAAGTTGCAGGCACGATAACCGCTCTTGGCGCAGGTGTGTCCGCCTTGGCGGTGGGAGATCGTGTTGCGGTCTCGCCGAGCTGCCCCTGCGGGTCTTGTAAATATTGCGATCGCCAGCTTTTCAATCACTGCCTCAATATGCGCTTCTACGGCAGCGCCATGCCGTTTCCGCACATCCAAGGGGCGTTTCGTCAAAATCTCATCGCGCTCGCCAGCCAATGCCACAAGCTGGATGACGACACGCCAACTTCTCACGGAGCGGTGGCCGAGCCATTGGCAGTCACGCTTCACGCCTGCAATCGAGCAGGGGATATGCACGGCAAGAGCGTGCTCGTTACGGGCTGCGGCCCTATCGGCGCCCTCGCCATTCTGGCCGCCCGCCATAAAGGGGCGGCAAAAATCACCGCAACTGATATTGAAGATACGGCTCTCGACCGCGCCAATGCACTGGGCGCAGATGCCGTCATCAACACCCGAACCAACCTTGAGGCTTTGGAGCCCTTGAAAGCCGGGAAGGGCACCTTCGATGTGATGCTGGAAGCCTCTGGCAGCGAAATTGCATTGCGCCAAGGGTTGGATGTGTTGCGTCCGCGCGGGGTGCTGGTGCAATTGGGCTTGGGCGGAGACATCTCGATCCCGCAGAACACCATCGTAGCCAAAGAAATCGACCTGCGCGGGACGTTTCGTTTTCATGAGGAGTTCAGCGAGGCAGTGACAGCCATCAATTCTGGCGCAATCGACGTCGCCTCGCTTATCACCCATGAATTTGTGCTGGAAGACGCGGTCGCCGCCTTCGAAATGGCGTCGGACCGTTCGCAGGCAATGAAAGTCCAAATCAAGTTCTGAGAGGTAAAGATGGCAGCAATCGCCAAAGTCAAAACCCAGCATTTCAACGTGCCGCTATCAGAGGTTCTGGTAGACGCAAAGCATGGCGACCACACGCACTTCGAGTTGGTCACCGTCACGATTACTGATGCCGATGGCAAGGAAGGCACGGGTTACACCTATACCGGCGGGAAGGGCGGCCGCGCTATCGAAGCGATGGTGAATCATGACCTTGCGCCGATGTTAATAGGCCGAGAGGCTGACGAAGTTGAGACGCTGTACGACGCGATGCAGTGGCACATTCACTATGTCGGTCGCGGCGGCATCGCTTCGTTCGCGATTTCAGCGGTCGATATTGCCTTGTGGGATATCCGTGGTCGCAAGTTGGGCCAGCCACTTTGGCAAATGGCAGGCGGCGAGGGCAAAACCTGCAAAGCCTATTGTGGCGGCATTGATTTGGGATTCAGTCTACCCAAATTACTGGAAAGCATCCGCTCTTACCTCGGTCGCGGCTTCAACGCCGTCAAAATCAAAATCGGTCAACCGATGTTGGCGCAGGATATTGAAAGAATAGCGGCGGTGCGTGATATGATCGGACCGGACGTTACTTTCATGGTCGATGCCAATTATTCCATGAGCGTCAAACAAGCCATCGAAGCCGCCAAAGCCTTTGAGCAATACGACATTACATGGTTCGAGGAGCCAACGATCCCGGACGATTACATTGGCTATGGCACCATCGCCGACGCAACGGGCATGCCGCTGGCCATGGGCGAAAACCTGCACACGATCCACGAATTCGAATATGCGTTCGAGCGTGCCAAACTCTCCTACATCCAGCCAGATGCCTCTAATTGCGGTGGAATTACTGGCTGGCTACAGGTGGCTGAGCTATCGCGCCAATACGACATTCCTGTTTGCTCCCACGGCATGCAGGAGCTTCATGTAAGCCTCGTGTCGGGGCAAACCAACGGCGGTTGGTTGGAAGTTCATTCGTTTCCAATAGACGAATACACCAAACGCCCGCTGGTCGTTAAAGACCACCGCGCCGTTGCGCCGGATACACCCGGGACAGGGGTGGAGTTTGATTGGGCTAAGCTGGAAGCGGCCTGCGAGCGAAGCGGTGGCGCCTAAGCCTCGTCTTCAGCCTTCTTGCGGCGCGGGGCGGGTTTTGGCTTTTTCGTAGGCGGCTTGCCACCCAGCGATTTTACCACATCGTCGTCTATCGAACGGATGTTCAAATCGCGTTGCGGGAACGGAATTTCGATTTCATGCTCGCCAAAAATCTCGCAAATATCAAAAAGCATCTCGCTTCGGATGATCGGAAATTGTGTCCAGTCCCGCAAATGCACGCGCAACTCGAAGTCTACCGAGCTTTCACCAAAACCTACAAAGTTCACGAATGGTGCAGGTTCTTTCATCACTTCAGGCGGCCTGCTGCCAACTTCCAGAAGTAACTCGCGCACCAACTTGTAATCGGTGCCGTAAGCCACGCCGATTGCGATATCGATGCGCCCGTTCTTCATCTTGTGGGTCCAGTTGCCTACCGATGAGTTGATCAGTTCGGAATTGGGAACGATGACCGACATTCTATGAATCGTCTCAAGCTCGGTTGCGCGCACACTAATTTTTTTGATCGTGCCGGTGTGGCTGCCCGTCTCAATGAAATCTCCAACTTTGATGGGCCGCTCGACCAATAGGATCAGACCGGACACAAAGTTGCTCACGACGTTCTGCAGGCCAAAACCGATGCCCAGGGAAAGCGCACCGGCAACAATTGCGAGGCTCGCGAGATTGAAACCAGCAGCGGTTACGCCCATCAGGCATGCAATGGCGATGCCGGTATACCCTACGCCCGTGGTGATTGAGTTTCGCACGCCGATATCGGCCCGTGTGCGCGACAGAACCGAGCGCGAAAGCCAGCGCTGAAACAGCCGTGTTATGAAGAAAATCAGCACGAAAACGCCGATGCCAAAAAGAATGTTGCCAAGCGAAAACGTGAAGGAACCAATGCTGAAGCCAAAGAAGAGCTGTTTCACAAAGGTCCAAATATCGTCGATCCGCGACCCCCATTGCATTGCGAGAGCAGGAATGCCGACAAGCAACGTGACTGCCATCATCGAAAGGCTAATGAGCAGTCCGTATTGATCCATCCGGTCTGCTAAGACACCGCGATGCGTCGCCAGCCAGTGGCCAAAGCGGGTGTTGGCGAAATTGCCTGGCTCTCCCAATTCGCGGCTTGCTGAAATGCCTATATAGATGGTCACCACAATCGCGCCCGAGATAACGATCTGCTGCGCTATAAAGCGCGATAGGCCGATATAGCCAGAAAGCGCAACGCTAAAGATTGTCAATGAGATGAGTAAGATCGGCACCCTCAGCCAGCGCGGAATGGCACGCTGCGCAACGTCTTTATCTTTGCGAACCAGCATGAGTGCCAGCAAAATCAGCCCGATAAGCATCGCTGCAATGAAGCTGTTGACCAGAGTAACGGTCAATTGCGCACTAACTGCAGTTGCAAGACTGGACACAACGTAATCCAAAACTTGAACGGCCGCTAAAATAACGATCAAAAAGCTGATGCGTGATGCTGCATGGCTGGAAAAGGGCACCAGCCGCATCTTGTCGCTATCCGGCGAGAACACTGCCGAGGCTAACGCCACAATGAAGAAATAAGAGACAGTCGCCAGCATGATTGGGGTCAAAATGCGCCCTACGGTCGCCGGATAGAGCTCAAACGCTGTCAGCACGCCGACGAATACAAACGCTGCAATACCCATAACCAAAGTCGGGATCAGTGTTTTGACCAGCGCATTGGAAAGCAGAAAAAGTTTTGAAGGATATTCCGGCATATCGTGGCGTATGACATTGCGCACGAACCACCGGAAACTCCCGGCGAGCGCAAATGCAAGAAAGGCCGCCAAAGCCAGCTTGCTGGGATTGCTGTTCAACAGACCGGTAAACCAGTTTGAAACGGTGTTCCAAACACGGAATGCAGCTTGGTCGATGTCGGAGCCAAGGGATGAAAAAGTCTCGGTAGAGATGGGCGTGCGCTGGGTAAGTGCTTGTGCAAACGCTTCCCGCCTCAATTGGGCGATACGGTCGACATTGCGGCTAATGCGATTGAGCAGATCGTCACGCCGTGTGGTGAGAACCAGCAGTTCAGATCTCTCGTTCGTGAGCCGTTGGCGTTCCTCGCTGACGAGTTGATCTTCAGCAGAGCCGTCCTCGGGCGGCGCACCAATCTTTGTGATGGCCTCATTGAGCTGGCTCAGCCGATCTTGAACGGGCTTCATGACCCCATCAATAGCCGGCCGTTGGTCGAGCAACTTGCTGCGCGCGCCGATCAAGGTGTCGTCATCGCCTTCCGCGGAATTAATCACACGTTCTATGAAATCAGTAGTGCGGTTTAACTGCTCAAGCTGCTCGGGCACCGTTTCTACCAACGGTGCTTCGGTTTGCGCGTATGCAGGCGAAAAAGTCATTGCGAGCGCAATGAGGGCGATTCCAATTGCGGCCGCATAGTGCGAAGCGAACCAAAAAGTGGAACGACGGAAAGGGGTGTTCATCAGACCGGCGCTCTTCGCTGTAGGCGCAGGATGCGCCAATTGTTGAAATTGCTCATTGTCGATTTGGAAAATGCCACAAGCACCACGAAAACAAAACAGATGTACACATAAGTTCAGAGCCGCCAATTGGTTCCCCAAAAGGCGGCTCTCGCATCCGGCTTTGCGAAGCCGAGGGTTTATTGTGTCGCGACAGACTTCAACTTGTCTTCAATTGCAGTCGTGATTTTGGATGCCTTGGCGAAATCCGCTTCCGTGCAGGCAGATTTTGCCTGATCCGCAAGGCTTACCAGCATGTTCAGATCTTCAGCCGAAAGGGTTGCCCTTACGATAGCCTTCTCCGACGCAGCAACCGCCGTGTTACATCCATCAGCGTCCGTAATATTGGCAGCAAGAGCCGGTGTGGCGCTGAAGCCAACGATAGCAGCAACGGCAATGGCTGCCATGCTGTAGCGAGAGTTGCGGACGAGACGGGTCTGATTTTCAAAGATCGACATAGGAATTCCTTTCCTGCCGACGCACAGTGCATCGGCCAAACTTCCGGCTGCATACTTGGTACGAGCCGATGGGTAATTCAATGGTATATTTCACCTGAACGGAGCCTGAACAGGCTTTGCGATGGTCCGCTAGGTTGAAATTTTATAGCTTGTTTACAGGATCTTATCCCACAAATGCTTTTTCTAAAACAAATGTGTTTGGCATTGAATTGGAGCCCTCTACCAGCCCTGCCTCTTCGCAAATGGCTTTGATGTCCAGATTGAGAGCCATCGAACCACAAATCATCACCCGATCATCGGGCCCCAATGGTGGTACGCCAAGGTCACGGGCAACGTCGCCGTTTTGCAACAGCGTGGTGATCCGCCCCATCTTTGGCGATTCCTCGCGGGTGGTTGTTGGATAGTAGAGCAGTTTACCTTCGCATTCCTCTCCAACAAGCGGGTCATTCTTGACCCGTTCGATAAGGTCGGCCCCGTAAGCCAGCTCAGCGACGTCTCGGGTTGTGTGGGTAAGAATGACCGTGTCAAAGCGCTCATACATCTCCGGTTCGCGCAACAGCGAGGCGAAGGGCGCAATACCCGTGCCAGTGGCAATCAGATAGCAACGTTTGCCGGGCAATAAGGCGTCCAGCACGAGCGTCCCCGTGGGCTTGGGTTTAACGATCACTTGATCGCCAACCTTAATGTGTTGAAGCCGTGAGGTGAGAGGGCCGTCCGGCACCTTGATTGAATAGAATTCCAGCTCTTCGTCCCATGCGGGAGAGGCAATCGAATAGGCACGCAAGAGCGGACGTCCATTATCGCCGACCAAGCCCAGCATCACGAATTCGCCAGAGCGAAAGCGCAGGCTTTTGGGTCGCGTGACCCGAAACGAGAAAAGCCGGTCAGTCCAATGGCGCACATCCGTTACGATTTGCGCGTCGGGATGCATTAATTCTGGTGTGGTGCTTGGAGAGGAGGTGTCGATGGTCGTGTCGCTCATGTATCGTCCATATTCCGGCAAGGCGCAGGCTGGCTTCTTGGTCCAATTGTGCAATGCCCCCAGTTCAATGTCCATTCAGCATGTCGCAAACAAATGTCAAATTCCATGACAGCTGCGCAAAAGCTTTCCCTTTCACACCGCCTGCTCGACATGCCACATTGGTGCAACTGATTTGCATGAAACCGGAATGCCTGCCCGTGAGCGCCAAACGCCTTCCTCAAGAAACCATACGACGCAAGCGCGATGGTGAGCACCTCTCCGCCGAAGAGATCGCTGATTTTGTGTCGGGCATTACAGATGGTTCGATTACCGAGGGCCAAATCGCAGCACTCGCGATGGCAACTTTCTTCAAAGGCATGAAGCGCGATGAAGCTGTCGCCCTGACGCTCGCCATGCGCGATTCCGGCACGGTTTTGGATTGGTCAGACCTCGATGGGCCTGTCTTGGACAAGCACTCCACAGGCGGCGTGGGCGACAACGTCTCGCTGATGCTCGCGCCTGCAGTGGCGGCTTGCGGCGGTTTTGTACCCATGATTTCCGGGCGGGGACTTGGGCACACCGGCGGCACGCTCGACAAATTTGATTCCATTCCCGGCTACACAACTCAGCCCGACAACGCGCTCTTCCGGAAAGTCACTAAGCAAGTTGGTTGCGCCATCATCGGCCAAACCGGCGACCTTGCCCCTGCCGACAAGCGTTTTTATGGCATCCGCGATGTAACAGCGACGGTTGAATCAGTGCCACTCATTACGGCTTCTATCTTGTCCAAAAAGTTGGCTGCCGGACTGCAAGGTTTGGTGCTGGATGTGAAATGCGGCAACGGCGCTTTCATGGATGATTTGGAGAAGGCGCGAGAATTGGCGCGCTCGCTCGTGGCTGTGGCCAACGGTGCGGGGCTTGCCACCAACGCCGTGCTGACCGACATGAACCAACCGTTAGCCACAGCAGCGGGGAACGCGGTTGAAGTTCAAAACGCCATCGACTTTCTCACGGGACGGCATGTTGACACCCGCCTGTGGGATGTGTCCGTGGAAACTTGCGCCTCCATGCTGGTGAGCGGCTCCTTGGCGGCTGATATTGAAGAAGGACGTGAGAAAATCTCCCAAGCCTTGTCTAGCGGTGCGGCAGCGGAAAAATTTGCTCGCATGGTCGCGGAACTGGGCGGACCGCGAGACATTCTGGAAAAGCCTGAAGTGCATCTTGAGAAAGCACCGATTGTACGTGCGGTCACAGCTGAACAAACCGGTAGCGTGACTGCAGTAAACACCCGTGCAGTCGGCATCGCTGTGGTCAGCCTCGGTGGCGGGCGTATTCGTGCTGCCGATCCTGTCGATCCAGCAGTAGGCTTCACCGATCTTGCGTTGGTGGGTGACGCCGTTGAAGCCGACGACCCTATCGCGATGGTTCATGCGCGAACGGACGCGGACGCCGATGCTGCGATTGCTGCGCTGCGGGCTGCGTACCAGATTGGCAGTGCCCGGGATGTGGTGGATGCGTCCGTGATTATCGAGCGGGTGTCGTCCCATGATGTTTAAGCGTCTGTTCTAAAGATGGAACACCGTAAATACGCTGTGCGGCCCTTCGCAAAGCTGCCTGGCTTAAACTACGCCCATGCCCAACCGTTCCGAAACTGGCCAGATAACATCATCACATCAGCGATTGGCGGTTGGCTGAAAGAGAACCCGCCGGGTTTGGAACTCGCGACGCTTGCGTTGGATGAACTGCAGCGCCGAGGAAAGGATCTCAACGCCGGTATGCGTTTTGCCGAAGCGGGGTTGGAGCCGATCCCCTGGCTTGCGGAAGCTGGAGCCAAGGTGCGGGAGGTCTTCACTTCCGAAGTGTTGTCGACCCAAAAGCAAGGCGCATTACGAGGCTCGGTCTACGTTATGTTGCGTGGCGGGTATACGGCGGAAAACGGTTGGTATGGATGCTATGTCGGATCCACAAAGAAATCGCCTGCCCGCCGCTGCACCGAACACCGCAAATGCATCCGCGCTGGCCGTGGCCTGCCAACCCACGGCATAGAGCCGCTCTGGTCGCTCTTCGATTTCATCAACCCCGTGCCCGTCAAGCGCGATGTGCTTATGGAATGGGAAACCCGTCTGCACGAAGCGTTGGCCCCAGTTGTGCCGAAGGTGACGGGTGATGTGGCCTTTTAGGCGGTTACTGGCTGGCCCAAACGATACGCGCTACCCATTCAACATCGCTCATGTCCAACACCCGCTTCGGATGGGCCGGATTGAGACTGTCCAGCTCAATTGTCTTAACTGTCTTGCGCGCCAAGACCTTCGCCATGACTTCGCCCTCAAGCGTTTTGACAACCACTCGGTCGCCTTTTCGAACCTTTTCGCCGGGCGAGACGATGATTGTGTCGCCATCGCGGTAAAGAGGCATCATGCTGTCACCGGAAATTTCCAAAGCATAAATATTTTCCCCGTCCGGGCGGGGCAGGTTCACCTCGTCCCAACCTTGTCCGGAAGGATAACCACCGTCGTCAAAGTAACCGCCTGCGCCCGCTTCTGCCATACCGAGCAACGGCACTGAGGGGGGCAGGGAATAGACGGGTGGGGTGGTTGCCTGGGCGACCAAAGCTTTCAACGCGTCCACCTTTGAGGGCACCGCGCCGTTAATAAGCGCGGTGAAGGTATCAATGTCGGTGTTGGTAGCCGCCATGATTTTCGACAGACTTTCCGTCGATGGCCAGCGCAAACGACCATCCGCGCCTTCGCGTTTTGATTTGTTGAAGGTTGTTGGATCAAGCCCAGCCGTGCGCGCCAGACGTGAGACAGACATTTTGTTGCGCTCTGCAAGAGCATCGATAGCGGCCCAGACACGGGCATGTGAAAACATGGCGTGGATATCTTATCAACAGGAATATTTCCCTAGATAACCCTCTAGCCCCACTTTGTAAACGAGCGGGTTATCTGTCCCCCGTTTTATCAACCGGCGGTGTAGGGGGCGCGGCCTGTGGTTAGCGCATGGTCGAGATACTCAATGCGGTCTTGACCCCAGAAGACTTCGCCATTCAGCACATAGGCAGGCGCGCCAACCACGTCCGCGGCGATGGCTTCTTTTGTATTGCGTGTGCGGATGGCGGCAACGTCTTCACTTTTCGCTGCAGTAATGATCGCATCCGCGTCAAAACCGGCGCCAGTCAGCTTGGCGGCGATCACGCTCTCGTCAGACATATCTTTTTCTTCTGCCCACACGCCCGCAAAAACAGATGCCATGTAGGCGGTCGGATCTTCACCCGTTTGCAAAAGTGCAATCACGCACTGATCCGCTAAAGCGATGTTGGTGGGGAAATGCGCAGGTTTGAGATTAAGCGGCAGACCGCGAATATCAGCCACGCGCTGAAGTTCCAGCAGGCGATAACGCTGGCGAACTTCAGGACGCTGCGCTGGCGGAACCGCGCCGGAAACTGCCCAGACGCCCATCAAATCAACCGGCTTATAATTCAGCTTCGCGCCATGTTTTGCCGCGACATCAACGATCGCCTGATGGCCGAGATAGACAAATGGCGACATGCCGATGAAGTAGTAATCAATTTCCATGGGTTGATCTCTTGAAGTTTGGGAAAGTCGTTGAGGCAAAAAATAACCCCGCCGCTTTGCATCTCAAAGAGGCGGGGTTAGCAGTGGTGAACCGAGCCTGGCTTTACGTCAAGCTGCGTCTTTCTTCTCAGCCTCACCGCCAAAACGCCCATAGAACGTCTCGCCGTTTTTCGCCATTTCGTTGATCAGCCTGATCGGCTTGAAGTGGTCGCCATACTTCTTCGCCAGTTGACGCGCCCGCTTTTGGAACGCCTCCAGCCCAATGCGATCAATATAGGAAAGCGGCCCGCCAGACCACGGCGCGAAGCCGAAGCCTAGGATTGCGCCCACATCCGCCTCGCGGATATCGGTCACAACGCCTTCCTGCACAGTGCGTGCGGCTTCCATCGCGATGGTGTAGAGATAGCGATCTTTGATGTCCTGAATGTCGATGCTGTCGGCATCCAATTGCGGAAACTTCTCCCGCAGTTCAGGCCAGAGCTTCTTAGTCTTCGGCTTTTCAGGATAGTCGTAAAAGCCCTTGCCACCCTTTTTGCCAATCCGTCCATTGTCCTCAACCATCCACTTGATGAGGTCTTGATGGCGGGGGTCAATGGCATCGGCCCCAAGGTCGGCAATCGTTTGTTTGATGACCTTGTTAGAAAGATCAATCGCTACTTCGTCGTTGAGTTCCAGCGGTCCCACAGGCATGCCAACCATGCGTGCCACGTTGTCGATCATTGCGACCGGCACGCCTTCGGTAAGCATGGTCCAGGCTTCGCCCATATAGCGAATGACACAGCGGTTTACGTAGAAGCCACGTGAATCCTGCACCACGATGGGCGTCTTCTTGATCGCCATCACATAGTCCATCGCAACGGCCAATGCTTCGGGCGAGGTCTTCTTGCCCATGATGATTTCCACCAGCATCATTTTGTCGACAGGCGAGAAGAAGTGGATGCCGATGAAGTTTCTCGGTCGCATAGACGCCTGCGCCAATTCACCGATTGGAATTGTTGACGTGTTGGAAGCGAAAATCGCCTTTTTGCCGATGACAGCCTCGGAAGACTCTGTGACGATCTTCTTCACGCCCTTATCTTCAAACACCGCTTCAATCACGAGATCGCAGTCGCTGAGATCATCATAATTTGCCGTTGGGTGGATGAGAGAAAGCAGCGCTTCTTTCTTCTCTTCGGTCGAGTGTTTGCGCGAAATCGCCTTGTCGAGAAGTTTCTCTGAATAGGCTTTGCCTTCTTTCGCTTCTTTCTCGTCGCGGTCCAGAAGCACAACTTCAATGCCTGCTTTCGCAGTCACATACGCAATACCCGCTCCCATAAAGCCAGCGCCGATCACGCCTATCTTTTTTACCTTCGGCACTTCAATGTCCGGACGGCGCGCGCCCTTGTTCAACTCCTGCATGTTGATGAACAGTGTGCGGATCATCGCCTTGGCTTCAGGCGTGGTAATGCAATTGGCGAAATACCGGCTCTCGATTTTCAAGGCCAGATCGAAGGGCACTTGAAGGCCTTCATAAACGCATTTCATGATGTTGGTCGCAGCCGGATAATTGCCCGCCGTTTCCTTGCGCATGATCGCGTTGCCCGCGGACAGCATTTGTACACCTTGAGGCGACCAAACATTGATCGGCGCTTTAAAGCCCTTCTCATCCCAAGGCGCGACGGGTTTCAGCCCGTCACGGATCATTTGCTTCGCTTTCGCAACAGTCTCGCCAGCAGGCACAACTTCGGTGATCAATCCAAGCTGTTTCGCCTTTTTGGGGCGCTGATTTTTGCCTTGCAGCAGCATGGTCACCGCGTCCTGCGGGTTTACAAGCCGTATCGTGCGCTGCGTGCCGCCGCCACCGGGCAGAAGGCCGACTTTCACTTCGGGAAAGCCAAACGTGATGCGGTCATCATCCGCCGCAACACGGGCATGGCAGGCAAGAGCGATTTCAAAACAGCCGCCCAGTGCCAAGCCTTCCAGCGCCGCCACCCAAGGCTTGTCGCCCGTCTCGATTTGGCGAAGCGTAAGGTTCAGCTTGTAAGCACCGTCCATCAGCATACGAGCAGCTTTCTGCTCATCGGTCTTTTTCAGCGCTTCATATTCGCCCTGCATAGCCTGCAGCATCGTCAGGTCTGCGCCTGCGCCAAATGCCTTCTTGCCGGAGGTTAAAACAACGCCTTTGATAGCGTCGTCGGAAGCAACCTTGGCAATTAGCGCATCGATGTCTTCCATAACGGAAGCGTCGATGACGTTCATCGACCGACCGGGAGAATCCCAAGTAACAAGCGCAATGCCATCGGCGTCAGTTTCAATGGTGAAGTTTTTCATACCGTTTCCTTAGATTGGACTGGCAAATGCGAGCACTTTGGCCGCTTTTATTGCCCCGTACACGAATAGAAATAGTGCAACGAGTGCGCACGCAACTGATGAGATTTGAGTGGTTTGTTGATCAAACCAACCGGTTTCCCCGAGTGGAGCGTCCCCGTTTAAAATAAAATTCCGAATGCGCCACCAATTGGGGCCGTGATAAGAACTGACGGCAAAATTGAAATAGGCGAATGTGTTAGCAGCTACCACTAGTGCTAGCCCCAGAATGAAACACACTGCAGATGAGTATAGCGTTTCGGATATGCCCAAATCGCTTATCTGTGATTGAGCTAACCTAGTTGAACCAAGATAGCTCAGTATTGCTAAAACGCCGCCACCATTCAGGAGAAAAATTCCCCGTAAAGCCGCAGATCCATAAGCCTTCATGCCTTCAACATAGAGCTGGCCTTCAACGATTAGCGAATCCGCAGTTTTGTCTCTCGCAACATATTCTCTTTCCTGCCCAACGTTTCCCACCAACGCCTTACACCCGCTCGATAATCGTAGCCGTGCCCATGCCGCCGCCAATGCAGAGCGTCACCAGCGCCGTATTGAGATCGCGGCGTTCCAACTCGTCCAGCACGGTGCCGAGTATCATTGCGCCGGTCGCACCCAGCGGATGGCCCATAGCGATTGCGCCGCCGTTCACATTGATGCGGTCGCGGGGGATGTCGAAGGCCTGCATGTAGCGCAGCACGACGGAGGCGAAGGCTTCGTTCAGCTCGAACAGATCGATATCCTCGATCTTCATCTTGGCGCGTTTCAGCAACTTCTCGGTCACGTCCACCGGGCCGGTCAGCATGATGGCCGGTTCCGAACCGATATTGGCAAAAGCGCGGATTTTGGCACGAGGTTTCAAGCCCATCGCCTTGCCACCGCGTTTGGAGCCGAGCAGCACAGCCGCTGCACCGTCCACGATGCCGGACGAATTGCCCGCGTGGTGGACATGATTGACGTCTTCCAATTCTGGATAGCGTTGAACGGCAACAGCATCGAAGCCGCCCATCTGCCCCATCATTTCAAACGCGGCGTTGAGCCCTGCAAGGTTCTGCATATCTGTGCCAGGGCGCATGTGTTCGTCGTGGTCCAGCAATGTCAGGCCATTTATGTCTTTCACCGGCGCAATGGAGTTCTTGAACCTACCTTCTTCCCAGCTTTGGGCCGCACGCTTTTGGCTCTCAACGGCGTAAGCGTCCACATCATCGCGGGAGAATCCGTATTTTGTAGCGATCAAATCCGCCGAAATGCCCTGCGGCACAAAATATGACGGCACGGCCACGCTCGGGTCCATCGGCCAAGCATTGCCCGCCGCGCCGATGCCGATACGGCTCATGCTTTCGACGCCGCCGCCGATGGCGATATCGTCCGCGCCAGCTTCAATTTTGGCAGCAGCGAGGTTCACAGCATCAAGACCCGACGCGCAATAGCGGTTCACCTGAATGCCCGCAACGTCCTGATGGTATTCAGCCTGCAAAACAGCCGTGCGGGCGATGTCGCCACCGGCTTCTTTCACAGGGTCCACGCAACCCAAAACCACGTCGTCTACAAGCTGAGTATCAAGCCCGTTGCGGTCTCGGATGGCTTCCAGCACGGAAGCGCCGAGATAGTTTGTCGTCACCTCGTGGAGGGAACCGTCTTTCTTGCCGCGTCCGCGCGGTGTGCGAACGTGATCGTAAATATATGCGTCGGCCATGATGGTCTCCTCAGGCGGCGGATGTTGGTAGAATGTCTTCGGGGCGGGCGAAATTTGGCAACGCTTCAATGCGGCCAAGCCACGCTTTGATGTTCGGGTAGTCGTTCCAGTCTGTCTCGTAGTGGTCGGGCCAGAAACAGTATCCGGCCAACGAGAGGTCAGCGATGGTCACGCGATCAGCTGCCACCCACTCACGCTCTTCAAGGCGGCGATTAAGCAGTTTGAAGGCTTGAATCATACGGGCCTTGGCGAATTGCGCTTCCGGGGTCTCGCCCTTGCCCATGAATTTGTGCATGAAGCGGAACGTTGCCAGATTGCCGGTGAATTTGTGGTTGTCCCAAAGCAGCCAGCGCAAAACCTCGCGGTGCTCTTCGGCGTTGCGCGCTGCAAACTGGTCAAACCGATCTGCAAGATGCCACAGCATCACGCCGGACTGGCTGATAACAATATCGCCTTGTGTGTGGTCGATCAAAACAGGCACTTCACCCATTTCGTTCAGTGCCCTGAACTCCGGCGAGCGGTTTGCTCCGTTCATAAAGTCCACGAACGCGGCGTCCCAATCCGCCCCTGCCAATTGTAGCATTAAGGCCGGTTTGTAGGCGTTCCCGGATTCGAGAAAGCAGTGGAGTGTATAGTCAGCCATTTTCGGCCTTTCCTAATGAGGTCGGTGCGCTCTTTTCGAATTGCAATCCGTCAAACGCTCGCAGCTTCAGACTTGATGTTGCGCGTGCCGCCAGTTCGCTATCCCCGATATAGAGTTTGGCTTCGGCAAAGACGATTGCCTTGCCAGCTTTGGTTACCCAGGCTTCACCTGTGATTGGCCCCATCGGCACGGCTTTCAAAAATTGCGTGTGCAGATCAATAGTCGCCATCGCGTATTTCATCCCAAGTGAGATGAAGGTGTTGAAGCCCATCGCATCGTCCATCATGGCGCCCAAAAACCCGCCTTGAATGACACCACCAAAATTGATCATGTCGGCGTTGGGGGCAAAAGAAACCCGCGAATACATTTCGTCTGCGCGATGCTCTATCAGGTCCATGCCCATCCAACGGGCGGATGGCGGTGCCATGTCGGGCGAGAAATTTGAGGCCATAGACAAGGTCTTAAAGCCCCCGCGCGATCAGCAGTTTCATGATCTCGTTTGTGCCACCATAAATGCGCTGCACGCGAGCATCGCGGAACATGCGAGCGATAGGATACTCGTTCATATAGCCATAGCCACCGTGAAGCTGGACACATTCGTCCATCACTTTGCATTGCAGATCGGTGACCCAATATTTTGCCATTGAGGCGGTAGAAGCGTCCAGCCCGCCTTCCAGATGCCGCTCGACGCAATGGTCGACGAAAACACGAGCAACACTGGCTTCGGTTTTCAGTTCAGCCAGTTTGAACTGGGTATTTTGAAAGTCGATGATTCGGTTGCCAAAGGCGCGGCGTTCTTTGACGTAGTCGATGGTGATCGCCAGCGCCCGTTCGATGGCACAAATCGCTTGATTGGCGATCAAAAGACGCTCTTGCGGCAATTGCTCCATCAACTGATAGAACCCTTTGCCTTCTTCCGCACCCAATAGATTGGACGTTGGCACGCGCACATCGTTGAAAAACAATTCCGACGTATCATTGGCCTTCAGTCCAACTTTGTCGAGATTGCGTCCCCGTTCGAAACCCTCCAGCCCATCCGTCTCCAGAATAACCAACGAGGTGCCCTTGGCGCCCGCCGTTGGGTCAGTTTTGACGACGACGACAATCAAATTAGCGTGCTGTCCGTTGGTGATGAAAGTCTTCGATCCATTGATCTTGTAGTGATTGCCGTCTTTTACTGCGCTGGTTTTTATGCCTTGCAGGTCTGATCCTGCGCCGGGTTCCGTCATGGCGATCGCGCCAATAAGTTCGCCCGTTGCCATGCGCGGCAACCACTTTTCTTTCTGCTCTTTCGAGCCATAATGAAGAATGTACGGCGCAACGATGGAATTGTGCAGCGCAAGCCCAAACCCATCCACGCCTTGGTGCCCAATGGCTTCCGCGATCACTGCTTCGTGAGCATAGGTGCCACCGCCGCCGCCATAGGCCTCCGGCATGGATGCACAAAGCAGACCAGCCTCGCCAGCCTTTTCCCAAACCGCGCGATCCACCTTTTCCTGCTTTTCAAAGCGGTCGTAGTGCGGCGCAACCTCTTCCGCCATGAAGCGATTGGCCATGTCTTCCAACATGGCCACATCGTCCTCGCGCCAAGCGGGCGTTGCAATCTGCAACGCTTCTCTGGGGTGATTCATGATCTACTCTCTTGCTTGTGGGCTGGGCTAGAAGTCCTCAGCAGCCATAGCCATCATTGTGTCGGCGCCTGTCTGAATGCGTGCCAGATGAGCGGCGCTTTCGGGCATGATACGCTCCATGAAGAACTTGCCGGTCAGCAGTTTGTTTTCCATGAACTTGGTCTGACCATTCGCACCGGCAGCGAGCTTTTCATGCGCGGTTTTCGCCATCATTGCCCACATGTGGCCAAAGGCGACCAGACCGAACAGGTGCATATAGTCAGTTGAAGCAGCACCGGCATTGTCCGGGTTCTTCATGCCGTTTTGCACCAGCCACATTGTTGCGGTTTGCAGATCGGTGAGCGCTTTGGACAGCGGCTCGACGTAGGGCTTCATCTTCTCATCATCTTTGTGCGCGGAGCAGAATTTGCCGACTTCAGCAAAATACGCCTGCACAGCCTTGCCGCCCTTGCTGGGCAGTTTGCGGCCCACGAGATCGAGAGCCTGGATGCCGTTGGCTCCCTCGTAGATCATGGCGATGCGTGCATCGCGCACGAACTGCTCAACACCCTGATCCTTTGTGTAGCCGGTTCCGCCAAACACTTGCTGCGCCTGCACGGTGGCGTCAAAACCCTTGTCGGTGATGACGCCTTTGACCACAGGCGTCATCAGGCCCATGAAATCATCTGCCGCTTCCTGCACTTCTTTATCGTCTGAACGATGGTGCAGATCGCTTTTCAGCGCAGTCCAATATACCAGTGCACGCGCCGCTTCGTTGAAGCTTTTGATCGTCAGCAGGTTCCGGCGAATATCCGGATGTACGATGATCGGATCGGCCTTTTGGTCAGGAAACTTCGTGCCGGTGATTGCCCTGCCTTGAAGCCGCTCACGCGCCCAGTCGGCAGCATTTTGATACGCTACTTCCGACTGCGCCAAACCCTGAACGCCAACACCCAGACGCGCTTCGTTCATCATCACGAACATGGCCTTCAAACCACGGTTCTCTTCGCCCACGAGGTAGGCCGTCGCGCCTTCGTAGTTCATCACGCAGGTCGCGTTACCGTTAATGCCCATTTTGTGTTCAAGCGATCCGCAGGAAAGCTTGTTGCGCTCTCCTGGATTGCCGTCAGCATCAAGAATGTATTTTGGAGCGATGAACAGCGAGATCCCGTCCACGCCCTCCGGTGCACCGTCGATGCGCGCCAGCACAAGGTGAATGATGTTTTTCGACATGTCGTGCTCGCCAGCCGAAATCCAGATCTTCTGACCGGAAATCGCGAACGTGCCATCTTCGTTGCGCACCGCTTTCGTGCGCATCATGCCAAGGTCGGTGCCGCAATGAGGTTCGGTCAAGTTCATGGTGCCGGACCATTCGCCAGACAACATTTTCGGCACGTAGGCTTGCTTCTGCTCTTCCGAAGCGTGCTCAACCAGAGCGGCGGCCGCACCAGCTGTCAGGCCGGGATACATGCCGAAAGCCATGTTGGCCGAGGAGACATACTCCTGAACCGCTGCGTTCAACGTCGCAGGCAGGCCTTGGCCTCCGTATTCTTCCGGGAAGGGCAGGGCGCCCCAACCGGATTGCGAATAGAGATCATACGCTTCTTTAAAGCCGGTCGGCACTTTCACGCGATTGTCGAAACCCTCGCCTTCAATCCACTGGCAGCCCTCGCGGTCGCCCACTTCGTTAAGCGGCTGAAGAACTTCCTCGGCCAGCTTGCCGGCTTCTCCCAAAATCGCTTCGATCATGTCCGGTGTTGCATCGGCAAAACCGGGCAGGTTGTTATATTTCTGTATCTGCAGAACGTCGTTGAGAACGAACAAAGTGTCCTCAAGCGGGGCGCGATATGTGGGCATGGTATTCTCCTCGAATTATTGCGTCTGCTCAGCGGCAGAGATCTCAAACCAAATGTGCAAGCGATTGAGAAGGGGAAGAGTGTTTGTCTGAGTAACCAAGGTCAACACTTGTCGCGTGCTTCTGAAAAAATACCGCACGCAGCATCCATCCGTGTTCCGTTCAATCTTTCACCGCAAACTAAGCACAAAGATCAAACTGCGTCTACAATTCTTACGTTTACGTCAAAGAAAATGCAAAAAAATCCCATGGAAACTGCATTTTGCCGCTTCAATTTCAATGCTTGGCTTTGCCGCTCAACGATTCGATTTTGTTTTGGAGGTCGGCAATCGTGCGCTCAGTTTCAATGCGCTGGTCTTCCAGCGCTTTCAAGCGATCTGCGTATATTAAACGTATTTTCTCTGGCACGTCATCCGCAGATGATTCGTGCAGCGCAAGAACATCGCCAATTTCTGTCAGCGATAGTCCAATTCGCTTGCAAAAAAGGGCGACGCGCAGTTTTTCGCGGTCATTTGGGCTGTAAAGCCGCGTCGTGCCGGAACGCGAAGGCTGTATGAGGCCCTTGTCTTCATAGAACCGAAGAGTTCGGAGCGTGACTCCGAATTCCTTGGCCAGATCTCCGATTTTGTAAAATCTGCTCACTTTGGCCCATCCCTCGCATCGAACGTTCTGTGCACCGCATAATTGCGTTTCGCTGCTCTAACTTATCCGCCCACAAGGTAGTCGCTTGTATCATTTCGCACACATCCGGCACTTGGATGCATCCACTCAACTGAAATAACACAATTAATTTTTTGGCCTTACCAATAGGTCAAGTCAAGCGCTACGGTGATTCAGCCTTGCAGGGCTATGTGATTTCCAATGGCAATTTAACTCAAATGCCAATCATTAACGCACTGTTTACCATAACCGCTGAAAGTGGGCGCGATTAAGCCCGCTCGTGCGGGCACCCCGATTCTGATGTTTGGCGCGGGGCTGGATGTTGTGGGCGTCGACCGGAAGAAGTCGACCAAAAAGGCGAGATTGATAATGCGTGAAGCTTTTCCGGGTCACTCAAATGACGGACCCACCAACACCAATAAAGGTTCCGAGTCAGCACGGATCGCAAAATTGCGGTCGGCTATCGAAGAAATCGAGCAGCGTATTGCCAACAATGCAGGCGGTTCAATTTCTAGCGAAGAATTGCGCGATATGCAGCAGCAGTTAAACCGGCTTTCCAAACAGGTCACGGCAGCGCCCGCGCCAAAGGCTGCCACGCCAACGCGTCCCGTTGCGAGAGCCATTCCTATCGCTCCGCGTGTCCAAGTCAAACCACCGCAACCGCAATCACCGACTGCCAACGACATCGCAGCATTGGCCCTTCAGCAAGATCAGGCGCTCGAGGTGATCTCACGTCAGTTTGATGTTTTGAAGGCTGAGATTGCGACTTTGAAAAAAGATGTCGCCAAGCCGGTGACCGTTCAGTCGAAGATTGGTCAGGATGAAATTCAGCGCATTGCTCGCTCACTTTCCGGTATGAACCCCACGCCCAACAACGATGATGTGGTTGACCGCTTCAGCAATGAATTGGAAAGCCTGCGAGCGCGTATCCATGAAGATATGCAGCGCGAAATGCGCACGACCAAGCAAATAAACGAACGCCTCGACACGCTTGCCGAAGGCGTTGAAACTTTGGCCGTTAATTCATCAAACGCCGTTATGCCGCGCGTTGATGATCTGTCCGCACAGATCGACAATATGCGGGTTTCAATCGAAGACCTTCCGCAAACGCTTTCCATTACCAGCATGGAAAAGCGCTTGAACACGATCGCAGACCAAATAGACCAAATCACGCAAGCTGCCCCCGGCCAAGACATGTCGAGCGTTGAAAAACGCCTTGATGAAATCGCCCGTGCCCTGGTTGCGGTTTCAAATATGTCGGCGCGGGGTCACGAAGATCCGGAAGCCATGCGTCGCCTTGAAGAGCGTTTTGATGGTTTGGATCAAGCTGTTCAGGCATTGGCCCATAATGGTTCCACGCCGCTTGAAAGCGCCCAAATTGCTGAACTCGCAAATCGAATTGAAACTCTTACAGACCGTCTTGGTTCTTTCGAGAAATATGCTGAAAATGGCGATATTGGTGCGGCTTCTGCGCTTTTCGCCGGCCCGGACACGTCTGCTTTGGAAGCGCAGCTAGCTCAACTGACGGCACGTTTGGATGAGGCATCGCAGGTCAACTCATCGGCCGCACAGCTTTCCAATCTCGAAGCCCAAGTTGGCAAAATTCTGCGCCAGATGAACAAGCAAACCGAAACGGCAATCGTCGATTTCACACCGGTAGAGGCGCGCCTCGGTCAGCTTGAAAGCAAGCTGGATACATCAACGCAATTTTCTGTCGAAGCTGCGCAGCAGGCCGCCCAACAGGCTGTCTCCATGCTCGGTGCCAACAGTGATCAAGGTCAGGCGATTGCCGCTCTTTCGCAAGAGCTGCGGGCGCTGCAAACGATTTCGCAGGCCGCTCCTGACAACACTCAGTCGTTTGACGATATGCGTGACATGCTCGGCAGCATTGCCGATCGTTTGGGCCAGATCGAAAACACGCTGGCGACCAGCAAAGCCGACGCACAGCTAAACCATACCGGCCCGCTTGCCATGCCGCGTGCTCCGCAATACGACCCAGAGCCGCAAATGGCCCAGGGCGCCACTGCTGCGGTATCGGCAGCACAAGCTGTCCGCCACGAGGCGCAGGTTGAGCCAGCGCATTCCCCTGCGCATTCATATGAGTTCGCGCCGGTGGTGCCACAGCCCACGAGTACTGCTGCTGTCGCCGCTCCGTCGCTGGATCCGACCAACGATCTCGACAACACCATGGGCTTTGATTCCAACGAGCATATGCCGATAGAGCCGGAAGCGCGCCAATCTTCCGCTTTGCCCGATGGGATCGGAAGCGATGATCTCAACGACATGGTCGAACGCGCTGCCGCTAAACTTGATGTTGCCAAGGCTTCCTACAATTCCGCCAAGGCTTCCTACGGTTCTGGAGCAGACAACATTAAGCCGGACCCAATCGGCGCTGCACGGCGGGCTTTGCAGGCTACTACTGATGAAATGAACGCTGCACGCAGTGAAGCCGAAGGAAACGTCGAAGGACTGACCGACGATCAACGCAAGTCTTCGTTGCTTGCACGTCTTAGTACCCTCAACATTCGCAAACCGTTGATCGTAGCCGCCGCAGCAGCAATTTTGTTGATCGCCGCTTCTACCGGCTACAAGGCACTCACTGTCGAAGGCGATTCCGAAGTCGCCAATGTCAGCGCGCCCGTTGTTGAGCAGACATTGGTGGAAGATGCAGTTCAAGAAGAAGCTGCAGCAGAAAACGAAGTTGCCGATGAACCGCAGACAGTTGCCGAAGCGCCTGCAAATGCAGAATCCAGCGACCAACCTTCGGCACTCTCGCCGCCAGAAGCCGTGCCGGCCGAGACATCCGAGCAAGTCTCAGAGCAAGTGCCTGAGACCACCCCGAATGAAGTGGACAGCGCAACACTGGAAACCGAGCAACCAGCCGTCGAAGACGAAACGGTAGCCTCGGTCGCTGAAGCGGACGAAACTGCAGGCCAGCAAACTGAAGAGACGATGAAATTTGCTGACGTTGCAGACAACGTCGGTCCTGAGCCATTTGTTGCCGCCGCTCGTCAGGGCGATCCAAAGGCGCTGTTCGAACTCGCTATGCGCTACAGCGACGGCAAGATCGTTCCACGCGATCTTTCTCAATCCGCTATTTGGTTTGAACGCGCCGCAGAAGCAGGTTTCGCGCCCGCACAATATTCTGTCGGATCACTCTATGAAAAAGGCATCGGCGTAGAAAAGAACATCGAGAAAGCCGCGCAATGGTATGCGCTTGCTGCTGACCAGGGCAATGCCCGCGCCATGCACAATCTGGCTGTTATCAACGCAATGGGTGTTGGCGGCAACGAGGCCAACATGGAAGTCGCCGTCAATTGGTTCAAGAAAGCGGCAGAATTTGGCATTAAAGACAGCCAGTTCAATCTCGGAATCCTATACGGACAAGGCATGGGCGTTCCGCAGAACCTGTCGGAAAGCTACAAGTGGTTCGGTATCGCCGCCAAGACGGGTGATGCTGATGCTGCCAGCAAACGCGACGAAGTTGCAAAGGCGATGGACAGCGCCGACTTGGCCCAAATGAAAGAAGTGGTTGCAAACTGGAAAGGCTCCAAGCCTGACGATGCCACAAACCGCGTTGCTGTTCCGCAAGAATGGCGCGGCGCGAGCAAGTCCTCTTCAAATTCAATCGAAATGCTGATCAAGAAGACGCAGATCTCGCTCAATGAGCGCGGCTTTAAGGTTGGTGAACCTGACGGCTTGATCGGACCAAAAACCAAACGTGCGATCATGGAATTCCAGCGCGCTGCGGGGCTGCC
Organism: Pseudahrensia aquimaris; assembly: GCF_042676045.1. NCBI lineage: Bacteria > Pseudomonadati > Pseudomonadota > Alphaproteobacteria > Hyphomicrobiales > Ahrensiaceae > Pseudahrensia > Pseudahrensia aquimaris. The sequence continues at coordinate 137,226 of NZ_JBHTJV010000010.1, forward strand.
CATCACTGGCAAGGTTGATCGTCCGCTCGTTGCTGCTCTGGGCGTGAAAGGCTAACGCCAGATTTCCACAAACGTGGCCTCGTCATGGGTCCAGATACGGCCCTTTTGAGGGCCGTTTTTGTGTTCGCAGTTCAGCAGATTTGACAAGTTGGTGTCGTGGGCGCATTGACCCTTCACCTTTGGTTTATCGGGTTTTAGCGCCCGATGTGTCTGGATCTGCTGGTCGTGAATATCTACCTGCCAATTGCCGAAATGTCGGTGAATGTCTTCGTGCTTTTCGGCATGGGTGCAGGCGTGGGTTTCCTGTCAGGCATGTTTGGCGTCGGCGGCGGTTTTCTAATGACGCCGCTTCTGATCTTCTACCAAATTCCCCCCGCTGTTGCGGTTGCGACAGAGGCCAACCAAATCGTCGCTTCATCATTTTCCGGTGCTCTCGCCCACTTAAGGCGGGGTTCGCTCGACATTAAGCTGGGCATAATGCTGCTTATTGGCGGCGTTGCAGGTTCGATGGTCGGCGTCGTGCTGTTCTCCGCTTTGCGCTCGTCAGGTCAGCTCGATTTCATTATCTCGATTCTGTATGTCGGATTTCTGGGAACCATCGGCTCGCTGATGGTGATCGAAAGCCTGAACGCAATCCGCAAGGCCCGAATGTTGCCTTCTGACGCTGCACCGGCCCCGCGCCCGCCTCAACAGGGTTGGATCGCGAACATGCCCTTCAAGATGCGCTTTGAACGCTCACAGCTCTATTTAAGCGTCATCCCTGTTTTGGGCCTTGGCTTCCTTGTGGGCATTCTTGCATCCATCATGGGCGTTGGCGGCGGCTTCATTATGGTTCCTGCGATGATCTACCTGCTGCGTGTTCCCACTAATGTGGTGATCGGGACCTCGTTGTTTCAGATCATGTTTGTGACGATGTTCACGACCATTGCACAATCTGCGACCAACCAAACGGTTGATGTGGTTCTGGCGTTCATTTTGATGGTGGGTGGCGTTATCGGCGCCCAATTCGGTGCGCAGGCGGGGCAGAAACTGAAGGGCGAACAATTGCGCGCACTACTGGGCCTCATCGTCTTGGCAGTCTGCATTCGCCTCGGCTGGGATTTGGTCGCGACCCCGTCGGAACTGTTTTCCATCGGAACAGCGGTGGCGCACTGATGCGGTTTCTGTCGACCATATTCGCAACATTTTGCATCGCCCTCGGCGCTGCCCAAGCAACACAATTGCAAATCGGACTTTCCAACGAATCCGTGGCAATCACGTCTAGCTTTGATGGCGACAGCGTTGTGGTGTTTGGCTCCATCGAAGGCGGCGACCCGGAAGCGCTGACTCTCGCGCAGTACGATCTAGTGGTCGCTTTGGTTGGTCCCGACGCCGATATCGTGGTGCGGCGCAAACAAAGGCGTGCTGGGATTTGGATGAACGGTGCATCGTTGCCGTTCATCCGCGTGCCGTCCTTTTATTCAATGGCCAGCAACCGAAAACTGATCGAGATAGCCGAGCCACCGGTGCTTTCCAAAAACCGTATCGGTTTTGAGTATCTCAAGTTTGAAACAGGTGCGACGCTTATTGCGGATTCAGAAATTCAGACCTTTCGCGAATCCCTCAATCGCTTGAAAGCCTCGCAAGAGCTGTCGTTGAAACGAACGGACGGCGTGAAGTTCCTCAGCCCAACTCTCTTTCGCGCCAAGCTATCCGTCCCCGCCAATGTTCCGATTGGAAGGCACACTGCCCGTGTCTGGCTTTTTAAAAATGGGGAAGTGATTGCCCGCGAGGCTGCAAGACTGGAAGTTCGCAAGATTGGGTTTGAGCAATTCATGTATAATCTGGCTTACAAGAACGGCCTGCTTTACGGCATCATCGCCGTTCTTGTTGCTATCTTCACGGGCTGGCTTGCAAGCGTTGTTTTCCGTAAGGACTGACGCGAGACTATCTTCGCGCCGGAGACTGCATCCTTGTCCCAGACCGATCCGCTAGAACCCGCCAAAACTTCGCTCAGCGCGCCGTCGCTGGAGAAGCAGCACAAACGCCTGACCGACGCTGCATTAACCCGCCGCACGGCATGGTTGCTCTCGCTTGCAGGTGCCATCCCCTTTCTCGCTTTGTCCTTTGCTGTATTCGGGTTGGAAAAAATTCACCCGCTTCATGGGTTGGCACAAGATGCTCTGAAGACGTACGGCGCAGTTATTCTGTCTTTCCTCGGCGGCATTCGTTGGGGCCTCGCCATGCGCAGCCAAGACCCGGAAACGGGACGCAACGTGTTCGTGTTGGCAGTCATCCCCTCGCTCGTCGGCTGGTTCGCGATTTTTCTGCCTGTGCCTTATGTCTATGGAATACTTGCACTGGGCTTTGCGGCGCAGGGAGCTTGGGATTCGTTTGCTGCACAAAATGGCGTGTTCGGCTTGTGGTTTGCAAAACTGCGCATGACGATCACCGCTATCGTGGTCGCTTGCATGGTGATCGCATTTTTCGGCACAGTTTAAAGCCAAACCAATTGCTTGATCGCCTCGCCACGCAAGCCTAAGTGTTCGCCAGACACCTCGGAGACCAAATCATGAGCAACCCCGTTACCCGATTTTTGGGAGATACTCCCACGCGCGTTGCGGTGAAGCTCATCGTTTTATCGCTGATCGTCGGCTTTGTGATGAACTTCGTTGGTTGGCGACCACGTGATATTTTCAACGGTATCGTCAACTTCTTCCGTAATTTGTGGGAGTTGGGCTTTCAGGTTTTTGCCAATTCGCTGGAATATCTCCTGCTGGGTGCGGCTGTCGTCGTGCCGGCTTTCTTCATTATCCGCTTGCTGAATTTCCGCTCCGGCTCACGCGATTGAAAGCCTGGTGAGCGTCGACGAATCAAAGCCCGTCCGCCCTTTTGAAGTCACCAATGCGATGGTCTTTTCCATCGCCATTCCAATGACGCTGGCCTACATCACCACGCCTTTGCTCGGCCTGGTGGACACAGGTGTGGTCGGTCAATTGGGCGATGCTGCGTTGATCGGAGGTTTGGCGGTCGGGGCTGTATTGTTCGATACCATCTTCACGATGTTCAACTTCCTTCGAGCGGCAACCACTGGCCTTGTTGCGCAGGCAATGGGAGCGGGCGACGAAGAGCAACAACGCATCATCGCCATCCGCGCGCTCATCATTTCGGTCTTGGGCGGAGCGCTGGTGTTGGCGTTGGCTCCGCTAATTTTACAGATCAGCCTGTCGCTGATGACGCTCACACCGGCGGTAGTCGCGGCGGTGACGAGTTACTTCATGATCCGCGTTTTGGCCGCGCCGCTGACGCTGCTGAACTATTCCGTCCTCGGTTGGTTGCTCGGCCAATCCCGCGCAGGCATGGGGCTTCTGCTGCAAACTGTGCTGAACGGCACCAACATCGCGCTTTCATTCATTCTGGGCATCTCCTTTGGCTGGGGTTTGGAGGGGGTTGCTTGGGCCACGGTTATTGCCGAAGGCGTTGCGACTGTTTTGGGACTTCTCCTGTTTTTCGCTCGCGCCCGATTGGGCGGTGCAGTCGATTGGAGGCGCGTGTTCAACCGTCCGGCGCTGATGCGTCTTTTCGCAGTCAATCGTGATATCATGATCCGCTCTTTCGTGCTGGTGTTCACCTTCGCCTATTTCACCGCGCAAGGCGCCCTGTTTGGTGAAACGACGCTGGCGGCCAACGCGATATTAATGAACTTCTTTCTGGTTGCCGGATATCTGCTCGACGGATTTGCAATGGCGGCAGAACAGTTCGTCGGCCGGGCAATCGGTGCGAACTATCGCCCCGCCTTTGATAAATCGGTGCGCCTAACGCTCTATTGGGGGCTGCTTTTGGGCACGGCCGGAACGGTTATCGCCTATGCTGTTGGCCCGTGGTTGATTGACCTGCTGACGGTGCTGCCGGACGTGCGATCTGAAGCGCGGGTCTATCTTTTGTGGGCTGCACTCACACCGATTGTCGGCGTTTTAGCGTTCCAGATGGACGGCATTTACATTGGCGCTACGTGGTCTGCGACCATGCGGAACATGATGCTTTTGTCGATCGCCGCGTTCATGATCGTTTGGTATCTGACACAATCAACGCTGGGAAATCATGGCCTGTGGTTGGCCCTGCTCACGTTCCTTGGCGTTCGCGGCATTACGCTTTCAGCGGCCCTACCAGCCCATCGGCGCAGAGCGTTTTTGATTTAGGTTCACTCAAGCGGCTTGGCTGCCCATTCCTCTATCTTGCTGCCGCGCAGTTCTTCGAGGCTTTGTCCAATTTTCCTAAGCCTTTTCTGCATGCCCTCGCAGATTTCGCGGGGCAGGGATGGGCCTTCATAAACCATGCCAGAATAAAGCTGCACCAGCGCCGCCCCCGCTTCTATCTTTGCCATAGCGGTCTGCGCATTGTGCACGCCACCAACACCGATGAGCGGCATTGAACCGCCAAGCCGTTGCGCCATACGCGCCAGCACGGTCGTTGATCGCTCAAACAGCGGGGCACCGGAAAGGCCGCCAGCTTCCGAAGCCAACGGTGTCGGCTTCAAGCCTTTGCGCGAAAGTGTCGTGTTGGAAACGATCAACGCATCAAAATCGCTGGCCTGCAATGCTGCCGCGATTGCGTCCATCTCACCCTCGTCCAAGTCGGGCGCGATCTTCAAGAATAAGGGCACACCGACTTGCAAAGCTGCTCGCGCCGCACTCACGCGGCTCAGCAGATCGCTGAGTGGATCAGCACCTTGCAATGCTCGCAGACCTGGAGTGTTGGGTGATGAAATGTTGATCGTGAAATAGGATGCCAAGCCAGCGAAGGCTGCTATTCCCTTCACATAATCCGCAGCGAAATCTTCGCTGTCTTTGTTTGCTCCAAGATTGACGCCAACGATGCCATGCGAACGGCGCTCGGCGCGTGCCCGAAGCCGAGCGGCAACTTTCTCGTGCCCTTCGCTGTTGAAACCAAGCCGGTTAATGACGCCACGCTCTGCCATAGCGCGAAACACCCGCGGCCTTGGATTGCCCGGTTGGGGGCGTGGCGTCACCGTGCCGATCTCTGCGTGGCCGAAACCCATGCTCAGCAACGCATCGGGAACATCAGCACCCTTGTCATATCCTGCAGCCATGCCAAGTGGATTGGGGAAGTCGAGACCCGCTATTTCAGTTCTCAAACCTGCATGTCTGGCATTGTTGTAGCGGGGGTGGAGCCCGGATTTCAGCGCCTTGATCGAAATGCCGTGGGCTGTCTCCGCATCAAGAGCAAACAATGCGTTACGGCCGATGCCATCGAAAAACAAACCCATAATATCAGATCTCCAAATCGGGCAGTGAATGAACGCCGTCGCTGCCAAGTGGCATAGGCCTGGTCCATGCAACAGCTTCCATCGAAAGCGTGGCATAAAGGTGGGGGAACAACGCGCCGCCGCGCGACTCCTCCCACTTCAAACCCTTGCCCAGAGCTTCGACTGAAATGGCTGCCAGAAGCAGGTCATCTTGGCCCGAGAAATGCTTTGCCGCCGTTTCTGCCACCTGTCCTGCTGTGGAGAAATGAATGTAGCCATCAGCAAGATCAATTGGTGCGCCTTCAAAAACCCCCTCGGCTTCCGCTGCCTGCCAGTCTGCGCGGGGTGTGATTTTATAGATCAATCGGGGGGTGATCATAAGCGGAAATTCCTGAAGGCTGACGTTGTTTACGATGCCCTGCCATACCTTCGCAGCCTAAGCCAATGTGGCACAAACGGCATGTTATGCTGATTGTGCTGTAGCCCTACTATTGCCCATCCTGACACTGCCATGACCCGCCAGCACGATGAGTGCGCTCAACACAATTGAGACCATAGCCGATATGTAGGGTGAAGAGATAAGCACGGGCAGCGAGTTCACGTAAGGAGCGATCATGCCATAAGCGGTTACCGATGTGCCGATCAAAATCGACAAACCAACAGCCCAAGCTGGAAGCCGTCGCGTCTGTGTCGTCGCCAACAGCGGCACAAACAATCCACCAGCTCCAAGCAGAAGCGCACTGCGCAACGCTTCCCATATAGGAACGCTCGTTCCGTTTAAGGAAAGCCCAATACCAACGGCCACCAGCACACAAAGAAGCCGCGTGCCGAACATGCTACGCTCGCCGGGATCTTCACGCCTCGACCTGCGAAAGCTTCGAACCGCGGCGGAAGAGAACGCAAGAATTGTCGTCGAAAGGGCGTTGAAAGCGATGAACAGCAAAGCCAGGTAGGGCAGCACATGCAGCATCGGATTGTTTGATAGCAATCCCGCGCGTTGCTCGTCCGCGCCTTCCATAATCAGCGCAATTGAAAGTCCGGAAACGGCCACCACCACAAACACGAACAACGCGGCCCAGCCGATATGCTCCATCGTTGCTGCCGGTCTTTTGACGGTCGCCATGCGCGAAAAACTCTGCGGCAACACCGAAAAACCAGCGGCCAGAACGCATACACTTAAATACGCAGCCCATCCGCCGCTGTCCTGAAAACTCAGCCCCGTCAACGGTGGCAAAGGTGTCAATTCCGACCCGGCAATGAGGCTCGCATCATCCGATGATAAGACGCCCGGTAGCAGAGCGATGAAAAAAGTTGGAATCAGCACGCAAATAACCGTCCATAACGCCAGAACCGCATTGACGAGTAGAATTGAAAACCAACCGCCGACAAGCGCTGGCAGAACCGCAAGACCCAAAATCATCCAGCCGCCCGTGTTGGAATTGTCCACAGCCAAACGTTCCAACACGGCTAACGAAACCCCAAATTCGGCAATGGCTAACAACAGCAACATTGCCAACACAACCGGCACCGAAGCCATCCCCGCGCCTTGCCCAGGATATCGGATGGCGAAATAGCCGGTCACAGTTGATACGGTCTCGCGATACAAACTGTGGGCAAAGAAAACGCTCATCAGGGTCATGCCCAAAAACACGGCCATCAGCCAAAGCGCTTGGCCTTGTGTGGTGAGCGAAGCAAAAACCAGCAGCACCGCACCACCAGCAAAGTCTGCGCCGCCGCCGAAACCTGTAGTGGCCGACGAACCCATTTTATCAGCAAAGAAAAACGATCGTCCTGTCATCGTTCGCCCGCGCCATGCCAGAACAGCGATAGCAATATTGAACAACAGCAAAGCACCCGCATACGTGAGGAATACCGGCAACCCGAGACGACCGAGAAGGGCGAGAATGACAAGGCCGGATATGAAGGATGCAGCGGCAATCCAAAGCGCGGTGGAAATCTGGTCATTGTCCAGCGGGTGCGCTTTTGCGTCCTTAAGGTTGAGCGAACTCATGGCCGCCGCAACTCGCTGTTTTGATCGGGCGGCAGGGTTGCGTTGCGGCCGGCGCGCAGATCGATCCGCTGCTGCAAACGCGCTACAATTCCCAGCATTACGACAAAGATGAACGGCGCAAGCGTAAGGCTAAGCCAAATCCGCAATTGTTCATTTTCAAACTGAGAGATGCCCACCACGCCCGCCGATATGGTCAGCCCGATAAACGTAGCTCCACAAGCGATCGCCAGCGATTGTTGCCGCCAGGTCAGGTGGGTCCAACGCGGAATATGAAAAGAAAACAAGCGGGCCATCACTCCATCCGGCAAGTTCATGCCGCAAGCGGCATGTTGAAACGGCATTCAGTCAGTGGACGTTCGGTCCAGACATTGACCCAAAAACCAGACAAAAGGCAAACCAATTGCCACTATAAAGATGGTGCAAAGGCACCGTTCAGGTGGTTTGCCTGATTTCCACATTTGTATAGGATATCAAACAGCGAAACAAAGGGGGTTGTTTCGTCAGGGAGAACAAAAGTGGACACTGCAACTACCAAAATCATTATCGTTGACGATCATCCGCTTTTCAGGGGCGCAATGGCGCAGGCTCTTGGCAGTGACGACGGTTCTATTGATATCATTGAGGCTGGTGGGTTTGGCGAGTTGCAATCAGCAATCGGCGAGCACCATGATATTGATCTCGTTTTGCTTGATCTCGCTATGCCGGGCGTTAGCGGATTTTCCGGCCTTCTAACGCTGCAGGCTGAACACCCAGATCTCCCTGTAATGATCGTCTCTGCCAGCGACGACCCATCCACTGTTAGTCGCGCTATGGCGCTGGGCGCAGCGGGCTTTGTGCCGAAATCTTCGTCGATTGACACAATTCGCGTCGCCATCGAAGCGGTTTTGCGCGGCGATACTTGGCAGCCCGAAAACAGTGCCGGTGTCAGCGAAAGCGATCCGGAAATCGAGGATATTTTGAAGCGTGTCACCACTTTGACACCGCAGCAAAAGCGCGTTTTGTCGATGATCTCGCAAGGTCTGCTGAACAAGCAGATTGCCTATGAACTCGACGTTTCCGAGGCGACCATCAAAGCACATGTTTCAGCTGTTCTACAAAAGATGAACGTCGACAGCCGCACCCAAGCCGTCATTCGCCTGTCGCGCCTCGGTGCCGATCCACTTTCACTCGCTTAGAGTTTATTCCGCCGCCTCCGCGATGCTACGTGCGTTGTGATATTGCGTGAGCAACGATCTAAGCGCGGCAGGCTTCACAGGTTTCGTAAGCATCACAATGTCTGCCGCATCCGCCATCCGTCGAACGGCCGTACTGCGATCGGCGGTGAGTAAGATGCAGGCAATGCTGCGCTCCCCTGTTGAACGCACAGCTTCAATCACATCCAAGCCCGTGTCGCCGTCTAGATGATAGTCCGCGATGAGAACATCTGGGGTGGCGTCCCCCAAAGCAGTAAGCAGATCAACGGACTTACCAAAGCATGACACCTCGCAGCCCCACCCGCTCAACAGATGCTGCATGCCGTCCAGAATACGGGGCTCGTTGTCGATACAGGCCACACGCAATCCGCTCAAAGGCATTGAAGGTGTCGGAGCGGCTCCTTGCTGTTGCGACTTTGCCACCACGCCAATCGCGACCGGCACTGTTACAGTAAATTTTGTGCCGCGTTTCATGCGCGATGAGAGCGAGATGTTGTGTCCTAAAGTATCCGCAATGCGCCTAACGATGGAGAGACCAAGTCCCAATCCTTCCTCGGTGTGACGCGCTTCGTCCAATCGTCGGAACTCTTCAAAAACTACCTTTTGATCTTTGCTTCTAATGCCGGTTCCAGTGTCGATTACTTCAATTTCAAGATCTTTGCCTGCGAGGCGCGCATCAACGGTGACGCTGCCGCTGTTGCTGTATTTGATCGCGTTGGAAACCAAATTCTGCAGCAGTCTGTGAAGCAGTGCCGGGTCGCTGTGAACGGCAAATCCGTTATCCCGCACGTCCAGCGACAAGCCTTTGGCCTCAGCTGAGGGTCGAAACTCGACGTCTAGCCGCTTGAACAAGTCCGATAGCGCGAAATCGCTGCGGTTGGGTTTTAAAGCGCCGGCATCCAGACGCGAAATCGCCAGCACTGCCCCCAAAATCTCTTCGACTGATTCCAATGAGTGATCGACTTTCTCGGCCAATTGCCGCGTTGGTTCCTCGGCCAGTCTCTCTGCAAGGCTGGATGCATAAAGCCTTGCCGCGTTGAGCGGTTGCAGAACATCATGACCAACTGCAGCCAGAAACCGGGTCTTACCGATATTTGCGGTTTCTGCTGCCTCGCGGGCAGCGGCCAATTCAGCATTCAACTGGGTAAGTTCTTGGGTTCGCTCCTCAACCCGTCGCTCCAGAGTTTCATTCGACAATTGCAACGCCTGCGCCGCCTGCACTCGGTCTGTCACATCATGCCACGAGACAACATGGCCGCCGATGGGCAGTGCATTGGCATGGATTTCCACGATACGCCCGGTTGCCAAAAGCCGCACCTGCCATGGTTCGCTTTGGTCCAGCAGTTGGCGCGTGAAATCGGAGACGCTGTCGCCTTCCCATGTGCAGCGTTCGGCCACGGCCTCTGCTATTGTCGAAAGCTTGGTTCCGGCTTGTCCGAGGTCGGCAGGCAGGTCCAGCAGACGGCGAAATTGGGAATTCCAGCTCGACAGACGGAAATCCTCATCAAACACCGATATGCCTTGCTCTACTTGGTTGATAGCGGTTTGCAGGATGCCCTGATTCTCCAAAAGCGCTTCCGAGGCATCATCAAGCAGTCGCGCATCGATGGCGTTCGTCTGCCCCTGCTGGCGCAGCATGAGCGACATAACCAACCGTGCGGACGCCGCCCCGATGGCACTTGCCAGCAATTGTTCGGCAAAGCGCATTGTCTTTTCATCGGCGATTGTGTGGCGCTCTTGCACACGCAATTCGCCATCGAAAAAGCTGCTGAACGCGCGATAGGCGCGCTCTTGGCCAATGTAGCTGGAGACTTTCTGGCGCAACTCGCCAACGGTCACCGTATCATTGAAGTTTGAAAATATGCCACTGGCGCGATTATCAAAATACCAAAACGTGTTGGCCTGCATTCGTTCCAACGGCCGTGCGGCGCGGCTTTTGGAAAATACGTAATAGAGCAGACAATTCATCAGAAGGCTGATCAAGACCCCATGCGTCAGCGGTGCCATGTCCAGACCGAACATCGCCTGCGGATGCAACCATGCAATACCGCCGGGACCTGCGCTCAAAAGCGGCGCGTTTGGATCCAGCAAAGTAGGCAGCAACAGCGTGTAGAACCACATTGCAAAGCCGCCAATCATGCCCGCCAGCGCCCCGCGTCCATTGCCATCGCGCCACAACATCCCCCCAAAAAATGATGGCGCGAACTGAGCGACAGCAGCAAACGATAAAAGGCCAATTGCGGCCAATGCGGCGGAGTCTCCTGCGATCACGACGTAGGCGTATGCCATCGTTAAAATCCCGAAGATTGCCGTGCGGCGAATCTTCAGTAGCGAGCGGGACATATCAACCGAATGAACAAGATTGAGCCGCACCATGAGCGGCAAAACGATGTTGTTTGAAAGCATGATCGACAGCGCCACGCTTGCCACGATCACCATCGCGGTCGCGGCAGACAAGCCGCCAATAAAGGCCAGCAGTGTTACTGCGGAAGCGCCTTGCGAGAGCGGCAGTGCAAGCACGTATATGTCCGGGCTGGCGCTGTCACCGAGCTGTATCATACCCGCTAAAGCCACGGGCACTACGAACAGATTTATCGCGATAAGATAGAGTGGAAACAGCCAGCGGGCAGCTTTCAACTCTTCCTGTGTTCGCTGCTCCACCACCCCTACGTGAAACTGCCGCGGCAACAAAAAGAAGGCGCATAGAGACAGCAAGGTGAAAATGGCAAAGGTCGATGGCGTTATGCCTGCCTGAAAATTTGCACTCACATAGGCGGATGAACCAATGGCCTCGACCATATCGCCAAAGCCATCAAACACCTGAAAAACGACGAAAAGACCGACACCTAAGAAGGCCAACAGCTTTACAATAGATTCCGTCGCCACAGCCAACATCAGGCCGTCTTGGTGTTCGGTAGCATCCGCGTGGCGTGTGCCAAATGCGATAGTGAACAGGGCCAACAAAATGGAAATGTACAAGGCGGTATCGACAGGCGCTCCCTGCGCCAGCACGAAGGGTTGCGCGGTCAACATCGTCTCAACAGACGTCTCAATTGCCTTCAACTGCAGTGCGATATACGGCACCGTGCCCACAATCGCGATGATTGCCGCAACCGCGCCCACCACCGAGCTTTTGCCGTGGCGCGATGCGATGAAGTCTGCCACGGATGTAAGCCGCTCTGCTTTCGCCACCCTTATGACATGACTATACAGTGGGTAGAGGACGGTGACCGCTAGAATGGGGCCAACATAGATCGCCAGAAAGTCCAGCCCCGTTGTCGCCGCCAACCCCACTGAGCCGAAGAATGTCCATGAAGTGCAATATATCGCCAGCGAAAGCGCATATATAATCGGGCGACCCGACGAAGGTTGCGATTGCTTCCTGCGGCGATCACCAAAGGCAGCCACCACGAACAAGAACAGCAAATAAGCAATGGCCGCAAATGCGACGCCCCAGGCGTTCATAGTGCGATTTTCCTCCCGCAACCCGCTCCCGAAAGTCGCTACCGCTTTAATTCAACACATTCGCGCGCATTTTGTATAGCGCAGTCTTTCAGCCGCTGTTCAAAGTTGCGCAACTTCAGGGTTAACGCTGGGTAAATAGTGTGCTAACGCGACGCCAGAGATATAATACGCTCTCTTCGCAGCCGGGCTCAAAACGGTTGCCAACCCCAAAACAGATCACAGAGGGAACTACCAATATGTTGAATGAATTCAAAGATTTTATTGCCAAAGGCAATGTCATGGACCTTGCGGTCGGTGTCATCATCGGCGCCGCCTTCGCCGCGATCACCGCATCGCTTGTCGGTGACGTCATCATGCCCATTATCGGCGCCATTTTCGGCGGCCTCGACTTTTCCAACTACTTTGTCGGCCTAAGCGGTGACGTGACCGCTGGTACGCTCGAAGCAGCCAAAGAGCAGGGCGCTGTCCTTGCATATGGTAGCTTCATCACCGCGGTTGTGAATTTCATCATCATCGCTTTCATCATCTTCATGATGGTCAAGGCTGTGAACAACATGCGCAAGAAAGAGGAAGAAGCCCCAGCCGAGCCGGAAGCTCCGCCAGCGGACATTCAGCTTCTCACGGAAATTCGTGACGCGCTGAAAAAATAATCCTCGCACTTCGCAAGCAATTTTAAACCCCGGAATGCGACTACGTGTTCCGGGGTTTTTTATGATGCCATTCTATCTGTTTGTGACATTGCACACATTCATTCACGTCCATAGGTTATAGTCCTTCAGGTAACACCGCGTCGGTGAAAACGGGGAAACAATGAAAAATCTGAAACGAGCTCGGTCTGCTTTCAAAAGAGCCCTTTTTGTGCTGTTCGGTTTCTCGATGGTGGTCAATCTGTTGATGCTCACCATGCCGTTCTACATGCTGCAAATTTACGAGCGTGTTTTGCCTTCGCGCAGCAATGATACCCTGATGTTTCTGTCCATCATTGCGGTTGCGGCTTTGGTGGTGCTTGGCGCGCTGGAGGCTGTTCGTTCCGTCGTTGCATCACGTGCTGCCGCGCGCCTGGAAACCGACTTGGGTGCAGACACCCTTCGGGCTTCCATATTGATGGGTCGCCAATCCGGTAGCGACATACAGCTGCTGCGCGACCTATCTATGGTTCGTTCGTTCATCGGCTCGCGCGGCGTGTTTGCCCTGCTTGACGCCCCATTTGCTCCGATCTTCATCATTCTCCTGTGGTTTCTGCACCCCTTGCTCTTTTGGCTGACGGTTGTCGGCGCAGCTATCCTGCTCATGCTTGCCGTGCTCAACCAATGGGTCACATCGAAACAGACCAAAGAGGCAGTCTCTGAACAATCGCGTGCCATGCGCACCGCCACCGCGATGGTTGAAAACGAAGAGACTTTGCGCGCTATGGGAATGACCGACAACGGCGTGACTGTTTGGGGCAAGAATAATGCTGAAGCTCTGATTGCGCAGGATTCTGTTGATGTGCGCAACGCCGTTTTGGCGGGCATATCCCGCACGATCCGCATGATCCTGCAAATTGCAATTCTTGGGGTTGGTGGCTGGCTGGCCCTGCGCAACGAGATTTCGCCTGGCGTGATTTTCGCTTCATCCATCATTGCAGGTCGCGGTTTGCAACCGATTGACCAGATCATTGGTGCATGGAAGCAATCCACGCTTGCATGGAATGCTTGGGTGCGCCTGCGCGGCTTTATGGAACGCATGCCAGATCCAGCTGAACGCACGATACTTCCCGAAATCAAAGGTCAGATCAGCGTCGATACCATCCGTGTCATGCCACCCAAGGGCAGCGGTGACGAACCAATTTTGAAGAACCTGTCTTTTGAAATTCCGCAAGGGGATATGCTGGGCATCGTTGGCCCAAGTGGGTCTGGTAAATCGACATTGGCCCGCCTTCTCGTCGGTGCTCAGGTGCCAGATCACGGTGTTGTTCGTATTGATGGCACCGATATCCAGAACTGGGATGACCGCCAGATCGGCAACCAGATTGGTTACCTTTCCCAGGAAGTGCGCCTGTTCCCAGGAACTGTTAAGGAAAACATCGCTCGCATGAGCGAAGCGCCCGACGACAACCTTGTTCTCGAGGCCGCCCGCAAAGCGCAGGTTCACGAGCTCATCCAGTCGCTTCCCCAAGGCTACGACACATTCGTTGGCCCCGGCGGTTACAAGCCTTCAGTCGGCCAGCGTCAGCGCATCGCGCTTGCCCGAGCCTTCTATGGAAATCCTCGGATCATGGTGTTGGACGAGCCTAACGCTAACCTTGATGACGATGGCCAATTGGCGCTTCGTCTCGCGCTACGTGCTGCACGGGAAAACGGTGCAACCGTGATCGTTGTGACCCAGCGCAAGCAGGTTTTGACCGACATGGCTAACATCATGCGCTTGCATGCTGGCACGATTGATTTCCACGGCTCCAACCAAGAGTTTGTCGCTGCGTTGCGACAATTGCGCGAACGCAAAGAAAGCGCCGTTGCCGAGCAGCAGCGTAAACTTCGGGAAAATGCATTGTCCGCTGCAGGGGTGTCTCCATCTGCAAACACTGGTGGCGGCAAAACGGACGGAGCCGCAAAGCCAACCCTATCGATGGGCACCGGCACTTCCGGCATGGGCTACACCGCAAAAATGGGTTCTAAACCGGTTAGCGGAGCGGAGAAGGGCAAGAAGTCGCCCAAACAAGACGCAGCACCTGCGGGCGATATGCCCACAAAGAAGGGAGACTGATACAATGGAATTGAAAATGGGTCAGCCGTCAGAAAACTCTGTATCCGGCGCAGCAACAGAAGCGCCCAATACTTCATCGGATTGGGCCAGTCGGGTCAAAACAACCGCGGGCAGGGCCATATTCATCGGCCTGGTCACATTGGCCTTGTTTTTCGGTGGCTTTGGCTACTGGGCAGCAAACGCCCCGCTTGCGGGCGCAGCAATCGCCCCCGGTATCGTAACCGCCAGCGGTCAAAACTTGCGCATTCAGCACCTTGAAGGCGGAATAATCGAGGAGATCCTTGTTCGTGAGGGCGACGAGGTCGTCAAAGGTCAGCCATTGATTAAGCTGGACCCAACAGAGGTTCGTTCCACCAGCAACCGCGTCGCGATTGCTCTCGTCTCGCTTCGTGCACGGGCAGAGCGGCTACAGGCTGAGCTGGCGGGAGACGAAACTCTCACTTTCAGCGAAGGGCTGTTGCAACAGGTTGAGCAGGCGAAAGTCGTTGATTTGTTGAGAGAACAAGCGCGTGAATTCCAAAAACGCAGGGATCGCCTCTCCACCGACGCCAGCATTATCAACCAGTCAATTGAAGCCCAAAAAGAGCGCATTGAAGGCCTGGAATCACAAATCAAAGCGCTTGAGCTTCAGAGCGAAATTCTGGTTGAGGAAATCGCCACCAAGCGCGAATTGTTGCGCCGTGGCCTGACCCGTAAGTCAGAGATCAACATACTGCGTCGCAACCAGGCAGATATTCTTGGCCGCATCGGCAGTGCCCGTTCGGCTATTGCAGAATCGAAGACCGCTATGGTCGAAGCGCAGGAACGCAAAAACAAACTGGGCGCAGATCTTGCAGAGCAGGCAGTCAGCCAACTCAACCAAGTGCGTCAGGAAATCAACGATTTGAGCGAGCGCGGTAGCGCAGCCGAGAGCGTGTTATCCCGAATGATCGTGCGCGCTCCTGCTGATGGTGTCATCGTGACCGCGGCAAAGAATACGGTCGGAGCGGTGGTTCGCCCTGGCGAAGACCTCATGGTGCTTTTGCCCACCGGAGGCGAACTGATTGTTGAGGCGCGGGTGAATCCTGCCGACAAAGAATTGGTGAAGCAGGGGCAAGACGCGAAGCTGTTCTTCTCTACACTTGACCGCAGAACGCCGGAAGTGTCTGGCAAAATCACTTATGTCTCAGTGGACCAAGTTATTGACCCGGTGACCAACGAGCCGTATTTCCCAGCCCGATTGCAGATCGCACAGGAATTGCCAGAAGGTCTGCGTCAGGATCAAATTTTTCCCGGTCTGCCTGTTGAGACATTCATCAAGACAGGCGACCGGACGTTCCTAGAATATCTTGTCAAACCAATATCAGATCGCTTCAACCGCGCCTTCCGTGAAAGCTAGGGGTTAGGGTCAGCACGCAGCACGGTAGGTTCGACCCCGTCTGTCGCGGTAGATGCAGCGACCGTCACGTGCTCGACCGATCAAAGCACCTGTCACGCCGCCAATAGCTGCCCCTACGGCGGCTCCTGTCTTGGTGCCTGTAGTGATCGCTCCAGCTGTTGCACCGATGCCGGCACCGACCGCAGCGCCTCTTTCTGTGGGCGTGCAAGCCGTAAGGCTCAGTATGGCTATGGCGATAATGCTCAAACATTTCATGGCTGTCTCCGTCTATCAAGCGGCGCACACGTCGGGCGCGCTACATAGGTGAAGGCTAAACGCGACAGCATCATGTTGGTCACCAGATCAGCCCATCACATTGGGTGACAGGCGTTAATCTGAGCCTTTAACTGCGTAGCTTTTCACATTCGGGAACAAGGTTTATCGGTGCGCCCTTCATCTCAAAAGCACGCAGATTGTCGACAACCCGCTGCGCCATCGCCGCGCGGGTCTCCTCCGTCGCACTGCCGACATGCGGTTGTAAAACCACGTTATCCATCTTGCACAATACTTCCGGCACGTGCGGTTCTTTCTCAAACACATCCAGACCTGCCGCACCCAAGCGCCCCTCGCTCAAAGCCGAGATCATTGCTTGCTCGTCTATAACGGTGCCGCGCGATAGATTGATAATCGTGCCATCGGGCCCTAGCGCATTCATCACATCGGTATTGATCAATTTGTTGGTTGCAGGCCCACCCGGCGTGATGACGATCAAGACATCGGAAGCAGAGGCCATCTCCACCAGATCGCCATAATAGCGATGGGCCACGCCCGGTTTTTCGTTGCGGGAATGATAGACGACCTCGCAATTGAAAACCGAAAGTTTGTGCGCAATCGCTTCACCGATACGTCCAAGACCAACAATGCCAACCGTCTTGCCTGCGATACTGCGGGTTAGTGGCGCATCTCCATTTTTCTCCCACGCTCCAGAACGCACATATTTGTCGTGCAACACCAAACGGCGCATGGTTGCCAGCAACAGCATGATAGTGGTGTTGGCCACATCATCGTTCAAAACGTCGGGCGTGTGCCCAACCATGATGCCTTTCGAAGCCGCATGTTCAGCCGCGACGCCATCGTAACCGACCCCAAAAGATGAAATCATTTCCAGCGATGGCAGCTTGTCGATCAGGTTCTGCGGCGCATAGCCGAAGGTGGCAACCGCAGTTACACCCTGGAAATTCTTGCCATCAGACGCAGCGATTTCATCTTTGGTTGTATGATGCACCGTGTAGAGATCGGACAATTTGTCCGCGATCGGTGGATTAAAATTTCCGATGATGAGCAACTCTTTAGACATGAACCAACCTTTTTGGGCTTACATTTCGTCCATTGTTGAACATCAACCGATGAAACGACACAAGCCCTGCGGTGCAAAACCGATTGGCTCTGGACAAAAGGCTCAACCATCGGTGCAATTGGCGGCCACGAAGCCCTTTGAAGCCGCACACTATGTCTCTGACCATCCGCCTCGACCCGACCGACAACGTCGTCACCGCTACCCGCTCGCTGGAAGCAGGAATTGATGCTGATGGGGTGACAACCAATGGGATGGTCCCGCGCGGCCACAAGGTTGCCTCTGTTGCCATCGCCAAAGGTGAGGCAGTTCGCAAATACGCCCAGATCATTGGCTATGCGGCGCGCGACATAGCCCCGGGCGATCACGTTCACACGCACAACGTCGAGTTTCGCGCCACGGATGCAACACACGATTTCGCAACAGATCTTCGACCCGTACCGCTAGCGGAAACCGTGGACACTTTTATGGGGTATCGGCGCACCAACGGGCGGGTTGGAACCCGAAATTACATTGCAGTCATTACTTCGGTAAATTGCTCTGCCACCGCCGCGCGTCGCATCGCCGATGCGTTTGGGCCGGAAGAACTTGCCGATTTCCCCAATGTCGACGGCGTAGTCGCTTTCGTCCACGGCACCGGTTGCGGCATGGCAGGCAGCGGCGAAGGCTTTGACGCACTGCAGCGCGTCATGTGGGGATACGCCCGTCACCCGAACCATGCCGGCGTGCTAATGGTTGGGCTCGGTTGCGAGATGAACCAAATCGACTGGCTGTTGGAAGCCTATGGCATTGAGAAAGGCCCATTGTTTCATGCCATGAACATTCAAGACGTTGCCGGCCTTCAAAAAACCATTGATCTTGGAATCGAGAAGATTCGCGCCATGTTGCCCATCGCCAACGAAGCCAAACGTGAGCCGTGCCCTGCATCCGAACTCATTGTCGCGCTGCAATGCGGCGGTTCCGACGCATGGTCTGGTATCACGGCTAACCCGGCATTGGGTTACGCTTGCGACTTGCTCGTTGCACAAGGCGGCACAGGCGTGTTGGCCGAAACGCCGGAAATATACGGCGCCGAGCACCTGCTAACCCGCAGGGCAATCGATGAAAAAACGGGCCAAAAATTGGTCAGTCTCATTCATTGGTGGGAGGACTATACCCACCGCAATCGCGGTTCGATGGACAACAATCCTTCACCTGGAAACAAAAAAGGCGGTCTTACTACCATCTTGGAAAAATCTCTCGGCGCTGCCGCCAAAGGGGGCACCAGTCCGCTGACAGGCGTGTTCAAATATGGTGAGCCGATCACCAGCAAGGGCTTCACTTTCATGGATTCGCCGGGATACGACCCCGCATCCGTAACGGGTCAAATCGCTTCGGGCTGCAATCTTGTCACGTTCACCACAGGACGTGGTTCGGCCTTCGGCTCTAAACCTGCCCCCTGCGTGAAAATTTCAACCAACACCCAGATGTATGAACGCATGAGCGATGACATGGACTTCAACGCTGGCAGCATCCTCAGCGACGGTCAGTCAGTCGAAGAGGCGGGCAGAGCGATCTATGAAATGCTGCTGCGGGTTGCCTCCGGTGAGCAGACGAAATCCGAACGCCAAGGGCTAGGTGACTATGAATTTGTGCCGTGGCAAATCGGCGCGACCATGTAAAAAAGCGCCGGTTTCCGCAGTTCTATCATGAAGGGATCACCAATCTTTCAAAGTGTCATCACTTTGTGACTCTTATCTCGTCACAATTCGTTTCCATGTTGTTAACCATAATTTCTGACACTGGAACTGCACGGAGAAGGATAGGACCATGGCACAACGTCAACACAGTCTGCGCGATGCCCCGCAGCCAAAAAGACCGGAAATGGTGCGCATAAAGCGCAAAGAAAAGCCCGCAATGCGCCCGAATGCGCAGGATTTCTTTTCGCCTTGGACGGTGCCCGTCGATCCGCGTTTCGCAGAAGATTCAACGCGTCCACGACACTAAGCGAAAACGATCATTGGCATGGTGAAAAATGGTGCGCCTAGAGGGAGAAACTTCAAACTCCCTCTTTGAGACCTTAGAAGATTGGAACGCCTATCTCAAAGCCGAAAAGATCGAATTTCCACAAAGGGAGAATCCATCACGCCAGCCTTCCCGTAGAGGGCCTTCGCTATGATGGAAGGAGCATATTCGTCCGAAGGTTCGAGGCTCAACTCGACGTTCCAGTCGGTTTCCGTAAAGCGCAAGTCAGTGAGAAATCACTCGCCCAGGGTCACGCTGCGCCTCACCGAAGAAGAGCTCGATCGCCTGAAGCGCGCGGCAGCAGGAGTTTCCATCAGCGCCTACATTCGGAAGCAGTTGTTTGGCGATCAGGTATCATTGCGAAAGACCAGAAGTCGCGTTCCTGTCAAAAATCAGAAAGCCCTCGCGCAGGTACTCGGTAAACTCGGCGAAACCCGTATTTCCAACAATCTTAATCAGATTGCCTATGAGGCGAACTGCGGTTCATTGCTGATGGATCAGCAGACCGAAGAAGAGCTGAAGATAGCGTGCGCTCATATTGCCTGGATGCGCGTGAAGCTGATCGAAGCCCTTGGCTTGAAAGGAAGCCAAGAAGGATGATCCTCAAGGGCAATCAACGTGCAGGTGGTCGGCAGTTGGCTCGTCACCTCCTAAATGATCGGGATAATGACCATGTTGCTATCCACGATCTGCGCGGCTTCATTTCAGAGGATTTGAACGGTGCATTTACTGAGGCGTTTGCCGTCAGCAAAGGCACTAGGTGTACGCAATTCCTTTTTTCGCTCAGTCTGAATCCACCAGAGAATGCCCGAGTGCCGACCGCTGTATTCGAAAAGGCAATCGATAAAATCGAGGAACGTCTCGGTCTATCCAATCAGCCTAGAGCGATTGTGTTCCATGAAAAAGAAGGGCGTCGACACGCTCATTGTGTCTGGTCGCGAATTGACACCTCTGAGATGAAAGCGATCAATCTGCCGCACTACAAAATGCGCTTGCGCGACATATCCCGTCAGCTCTTTCTAGAGAATGACTGGCGGATGCCTCGCGGATTACAAAACGCGCAAGAGCGAGACCCGTTGGGATTTTGCCAAGCGGAACATCAGCAGGCGAAGAGGACGGAGCAAAGCGCATCTGCCATCAAGAAGATTTTCAAAGAGTGCTGGGCAGCCTCAGACTCCGCCGTATCATTTGGCCATGCGTTGAAAGAACATGGCTACTGTCTTGCTAGAGGTGATCGACGAGGTCATGTCGCTGTCGATGCGGATGGCGAAGTGTTTGCTATGTCCCGATGGCTCGATCTGAAGGCCAAGGATGTTCGTGCCAAATTGGGTGATGGATTGTCACTTCCGTCAGTTGAAGAGGCAAAGGCCTGGATCAAGCAAAAGACCAATGACGTTCCAAGCGAGGAATTGGCTGAAGCGACACGACAGATTCGTAAAAAGCTGCTTGATTTGGAAGCGCGACGCGTTGATCTCGTGAAAAACCAACGAGCGGAAAGGAGGGTGCTAGCTGAAAAACAGGCTGCGAGACGAGACGAGGAAAAAAAGAATTCGTGCCGCTCGCTTACCGACTGGTTTGAAAGCCTTGTGGTTTCGTGTGACTGGTAAATACCAAAAGATCGCAAAGCAAAATGCAGACGAAAAGTTCGCGTGTGACGTTCGTGATAATACGGAACGTCAGCGCTTGATTGAACAACACTTGCGACAACGTCAGCGCCTTCTGACAGAAATGAAAATGACCAATCTCCAAAAGGAGATTGGCCTAGAAAGCTCTAAGCGGTCAGATGCTCCGAGCAAGAGCGTGAACGATGTTCAACGAAGCGCGATCCGTAGTCCCGCCAAGACAAAATTTCGAAGAGGACGTCATCAAAGCGGATAGTTTTATTGCATCATGACGTATGATGCAAAAAATATTTGTTGACTCTGGGTCAGGTAATCACTATTTTCGCATCATGGACAATGATGCACAAATTTACATAAAGCTAGCCGACGCTGTGACGGTCACGGCAGGATATCCGTTACGCCGTTCTGCTGAGGCTCTGGATGACGGCGATGTTCGTCTGATTCAGCTCAAGAATACAAACCCAGACGGTGCGATTAATTGGATGGAGGTGGCTTCCATTTCGCTGCCATCCAAACGTGAGCCAAATTGGCTGACCAATGAAGATGTCATCTTCTCAGCGCGTGGAACAAGAACTTTTGCTTACCCGCTTGATAATGTCCCCCCGAAAACAGTTTGTGCCCCTCAGTTTTTTGTTCTGAGCATCCGCAATACGAATGATCTTTCTCCGCACTTTCTTGCATGGCAGATTAATCAAAAGCCTGCGCAAGACTACTTCCAACGAAACGCCACTGGCTCACATATTTTGAACATTCGCCGCTCGGTCTTGGAAGAACTAACGATCACCGTGCCCAACATTCAAAAGCAAATGATGATTGTCACATTTTGGCAGGCGGCGCAGAGAGAGCGCTCACTCTTAAATAGCTTGATAGAAAACCGAAATTCTCAACTCGAAGCATTGGCCGCTGGCCTTGCACCTAATGGCAAGGAGGCCAGGATATGAACGCACAGATTAAGCAAGACGATATCAACAAAGCCGTATGGGAGGCCTGCGACACGTTTCGTGGCACGGTCGATGGCGCTGTCTATAAAGACTACGTCCTGACGATGTTGTTCCTGAAATACATCAGCGATGTGTGGCAGGATCATTACAACAATTACAAGAAAGAGTATGGCGACGAACCAGAACTCATTCACGAAATGCTGAAGAATGAACGCTTCGTTCTCCCGCCGTCTGCCAATTTCTATGAGCTCTACAAACGCAGGCATGAAGCTGGAAACGGCGAACGCATCGACAAGGCTCTTCATGCAATTGAAGAAGCCAACATCACCAAACTGCGTGATGTCTTTCAGGACATCAGCTTCAACTCTAACAAGCTCGGCGAAGAGGCGCAGAAGAACGAGCTGTTGAAAGACCTTCTTGAAGATTTTGCCAAGGAGAAGCTGAACCTCGCGCCAAGCCGTATCGGCAAGCTCGATATTATCGGCAACGCCTACGAATTCCTAATCAAACAGTTCGCAGCGGATTCTGGGCGTAAAGCTGGCGAGTTCTATACGCCGCCAGAAGTGTCCGAACTCATGGCTGAATTAGTCGCGCCAAAAGAAGGTGATGACATTTGTGACCCTACTTGTGGCTCTGGATCACTCTTAATGAAGTGTGGTCAACGTGTTCAGATCGAGAATAACGGCTCAAAAAAATACGCGCTCTACGGTCAGGAAGCGATAGGCAGCACTTGGGCTCTCGCCAAAATGAATATGTTCCTGCACGGCGAGGACAATCATCGCATTGAATGGGGCGATACGATCCGTAACCCCAAACTCCTGAACAGTGAAGACAGCCTCAAGCACTTTGATGTGGTTGTCGCCAATCCACCATTCAGTCTTGAAAAATGGGGACATGGAACGGCTGATGCAGATCGGTTCGGGCGTTTTCGGCGTGGTATCCCGCCGAAGACGAAAGGTGATTATGCCTTCATCCTTCATATGATTGAGACAATGAAACCGAAGACAGGCCGCATGGCAGTTGTTGCTCCGCATGGTGTGTTGTTTCGCGGATCATCAGAAGGAAAAATCAGACAAAAGCTCGTTGAGGAAAATATCCTCGATGCAGTGATCGGCCTGCCTGAGAAGTTGTTTTATGGCACGGGCATCCCTGCTGCGATCTTGGTTTTCCGCAAAAACAAGACCGATAAAAATACGCTGTTCATCGACGCAAGCCGCGAGTTCAATTCGGGGAAAAATCAAAACCAGCTTTCCGACGACAATATCGCGAAGATTGTTGAAACCTACCAAGCGCGAGAAAGCGTCGACAAGTACGCCTATCTCGCAACGCCTGAGGAAATGGCGGAAAACGACTACAATCTGAACATTCCCCGCTACGTCGACACGTTCGAAGAAGAAGAAGAAATTGATCTGATGGAGGTGCGCGCCGAACGCGTGAAACTCAAGGCCGAACTCGCTGAACTGGAAGACCAAATGGACGGCTATCTCAAAGAGTTGGGGTATGCCGTATGAGCGAAGAAAACCAACAGGATTCACCGAGAGGCGAACTGATCCTCTACCAAACCGAAGATGGTCAGGCAGAAATAAGTCTGCGGGCGATCGACGGTACGGTATGGCTTACTCAGGCAGAGTTGGCAGAGCTCTTTGCAACAACGCCACAGAACGTCACGCTTCATATAAAAAGCATCTATGAGGACGGCGAATTGCACGAAGAGGCAACTTGTAAGGATTTCTTACAAGTTCGCAAAGAGGGCGATCGTAATGTCGAAAGAAGGCTAAAACATTACAATCTTGATATGATTTTGGCGGTTGGCTACCGCGTCCGCTCCCCTCGTGGGGTGCAGTTTCGTCGCTGGGCAAACACCGTCCTCAAGGAATACCTCGTCAAAGGATTTGCGATAGATGACGCGCGGCTGAAACAGGCCGAGCAATGGGACTATTTTGATGAATGGTTGGCGCGCATTCGCGATATCCGCGCCTCGGAAAAGCGTTTCTACCAAAAAGTCAAAGACCTCTACACAACCGCCATCGACTACGACAAGACATCTGACGAAGCGCAGCTCTTTTTCCAGAAAGTTCAGAACAAGATGCTGTGGGCGGTGACGGGTCATACGGCGGCGGAGCTGATTGCTGGTCGCGCTGATCCTGTCAAACCCAATATGGGTGTCATGTCCTGGAAAGGATCGATCGTTCGTAAAGGCGATGTCGGTATCGCCAAGAATTATCTCAACTCGGAAGAGATCGACGAACTGAACCGCATTGTTACTATGTATCTGGATTACGCCGAAGATCAGGCCAAACGTCGTGCACCTGTCACTATGGCGCAATGGGCGGACAAGCTCGATTCATTTCTCTCTTTCAATGAACGCGATGTGCTGACCCATGCAGGAAAACTGCAAATGAAGGTTGCTCAGAAACTCGCCGCTGATCGCTACGATGCATTCGATCTCAAACGCAAGGAAGCAGACGTCATCGCCGCCGACGCAGAAGACATCGAAGCCCTCGAAAGCCTAGCAAAGGATTTGGAAGGCAAGAAAGGCGCAATCGAATGAAGTATCGCGGCCAATATCCGAAAGACTGGAATGTCTCGCTCTTGGACGACGTTACTTCCCGCGCAAGCGGTCACACGCCGAACAAAAATCATCCTGAATATTGGAATGGCGGCATAAAATGGGTGTCACTCGCTGACTCGTCCAAACTCGACTCTGGGTTAATCGCACACACCGACAAAGAAATATCACGGGACGGCTTAAAGCATTCTTCTGCTGTGCTGCTTCCAAAAGGTACGGTAATAATTTCACGTGACGCAGGCGTTGGAAAGTCGGCTGTGTTGGCGGAAGAAATGGCCGTCAGCCAACATTTTATCGCTTGGAAATGCGATGGCCCAAACCAACTACATAACTGGTATTTGTACAACTGGTTAAGACTCAATAAGCCTGAGTTTGAACGTCAGGCTATTGGCTCAACGATCAAAACAATTGGCCTGCCTTTCTTTAAGAAAATCAAGATCGCGCATCCGACCTATGAAGAACAACGTCGCATCGCGGAAATCCTCTCGACTTGGGATCGCGCGATTGAAGCGACGGAAAAACTAATTGCCAATAGCGAAGCGCAAAAGAAGTCGCTGATGCAACAACTTCTCACAGGCAAAAAACGCCTGCCAGGCTTTGATGGCGAATGGAAATCGGCACGTTTGGATGTCCTTTTCAACTTTAAAAAGGGGCAAGGCATTTCAAAACAAGCAGTTTGTGAAGAAGGTGCACATTCATGTGTTCTCTATGGCGAGCTCTACACTCGCTATGGAGAGATCATTGATGAGGTTGCCAGCCGAACAAATTCCAATGATGGAGTGCCTTCAGTAAGTGGCGACCTTCTTATACCAGCGTCTACGACGACGAGCGGAATCGATCTCGCAAATGTTACGGCTATAGGCGAAAGCGGCGTAAAACTCGGCGGCGATATCAATATTTTGCGCATGAAGAAACCTAATGTGTGCGCTTCATTTTTTGCGCACTACCTTACCCATGTGATGAAACACAATATTGCTTCGCGCGCGCAGGGCATCACTATCATTCATCTTTATGCTGCACACCTCAAAGACCTTGAAGTGCAACTCCCACGCTTAGCGGAGCAGGAAAAAATCTCTGATGTGATCCTGACTGCGGCAAAAGAAATCAACTCTCAAAAAGAGAAACTGCAAAAATTGAAATCCGAAAAATGTGCTCTCATGCAGCAGCTCCTAACGGGAAAGCGCCGTGTCGCGATCAATAAGGAGCAAGCCGCATGAGCAAGTCGCGATCCTTTTCAATTTACCTCCTCAAGGAAGGTTTTGATGCCACGAATACGCTGAAAGAAGACAGCACGCTTGAAGATGGAGTCGATGCAAACGACCTGCCCGAAGGCGCGGGTCTTTATGTGCTCGATAGTCAGGAAACACCGCCTTGGTGGAGAGGTTATTTTGGTATTCAGAAGCACCTGATGCAGACTCTCAAGGGTGCGATCGTATTCTTGCCCGTGAATGATCGAACATTTGCAATCACTTTCGGACACGTATTTCATAACCTCAAACCCGAGAGCTATGAGTACGATTTTGGACTTCGTGTTACGCTAAACAGCGTTGATCCTGATCAGCTAAAAAGCCTGGACTCTTTGATGCCCGAGAATGCAAGGCGGCAGAGAACCCAGCTATCCGTTGGCTCTGATCTAACCCTATTTGATTTTGATCGTGACAGCACAATCTTGAAGAGCCTGACTGGTAAAGTCAGAGAAGAACTGAAACCGTTTTTCAAGCACGCGACAGGCGCAAGCAGCATTCGAATTAGCTCAGATGTTGGACCTGCTGGACTGGCTGCGCTTTGCGGTAAATTGCTGGAACTCTATCAGGACGATACATACAAGACTTCGTTTCCTGACATCCAGAATGTTGCCCCAGTCAAAGACCCCGTGATTGTTGACGCTCTCAACGCAAAACTGATTGCCGCGATAAGGGCGAAAGAGGACAATGTTGTCCTGACTATCCCTGACATCGTGAATTATGCCGACGAGATGTATGCGACGTTTGCAGGTGAAGGCGCTGGTCTCGTCTATGACGATGTTTTTATCGATCGGTACTTCGAGTATTTGGATTCAAACGGCTTCAACCTGGCGACGATCGACGTAGATGCGCTCAAGAAGCATCATCTCGTGCTCACAAATGAGGCTGGGCAACCGCGCGGCGATCGACCCAGCATTCTAAAATGTTTGATTTTCGACAGCACGCTCGATGGTGGGGCGGCAAGTTATCACCTATGCGAAGGAAATTGGTATCAGGTCGATGGCAACTATGTCTCAGAACTGTCCACGTATCTTGACCCTTTATGCGCTGACACCACGCTTATTGAATACAGCCACGACGACGAAGGTGCTTACAATGATGCTGCGGCAACTGCTGCCTCTTCTCTTTGCATGGACAAAGAAAACATCGCACCCGCTGGTCAGAAACAAGTCGAACCCTGCGATATTTTCAAGACAGAGAACAATCTCGTTATCCTGCACCATGTGAAGCGATCAACCGTTTCGGCGATGCTGAGCCATCTGTTTAATCAGGGTTTGAATTCCGTCCAGCTTGTTCGCGATGACTCCGAGGCGTTGGAGAATCTCAAAGCGCTCGCGGTCGACAAAGCTGCTGATGGTGAAGAAGCTGAGATATTGGCGGCATTCGAAGGCAATCGCTTCAAGGTGGTTTTTCAGATTATTACTCACAAAGATAAAACCGCAAAATCTCTGAACCTGCCATTGTTCTCACGCATCAGCCTGAAGCGCACTATGAAGGAGTTGCGCCGAATGGGGATCGATGCGGAATTCTGTTTTGTTGAGAACCAGGTGGAAGCTGCTGAAGGCAAAAAGAAACAACGAAAAAAGAAGGCGGATGACGCGCCTGAAGCGGAGGCCGCATGACTTGGTACGAAAGAAGAGAGCCGTGGCAGGCACAGAAAGAGGACGCACGAGAAGCTGGCGATATCGATTACGCCCGCGTCATCCATTCTGCATCGTTCCGCCGATTGCAGGGAAAAACTCAGATTCTGAATCTGGGTGATAGCGACTTCTATCGCACCCGTTTAACCCATTCTCTCGAAGTGGCACAAATTGCGAGCGGTTTGACCAAGCAAATTGCAAAAGATTACTCGGGCAATCCTATTTGCTCGCACCTCCCCGATCGGACACTTATCCAGGCGATCGGCTGTACACACGATCTGGGGCATCCACCTTTCGGTCACGGCGGTGAAGTCGCCTTGAACTATTGTATGCGTGACCACGGTGGCTTCGAAGGAAATGGTCAGACATTGAGAATTCTATCTCGGTTGGAGAATTTCTCTCAAAGCTCTGGTGCAAATCTCAGCCGCCGTGCGCTCTTAGGCGTTCTCAAATATCCAGCGTCTTTTAACGCAACGAACAATCAAGTTCCCGCGCTGGAAAAATCTACTACTACGGTTTCGCTAATCGATGTGAAGTGCAGCAAGCCTCCAAAATGTTATTTGGATTCAGAAAACGATGTTGTTGAGTGGATTCTCAAGCCTCTTTCAGATGCCGAAAGAGATGATTTCCAAGCTGTTGAGCAAAAAGCAGACAAGCACAATAAGACGAATCACAAGTCTCTCGACTGCACCATAATGGACGTGGCCGACGATATCTCTTACGGCGTTCACGATTTGGAAGATGCAATCGCAATGCGATTGCTCACCAGAGAAGCGTTCGAGAACGCTGTTACGCCCGATAGCTCCACCTCTTTTCTTGATGCATTGAAAGAAAAATATCCGCAGGAATGTGGAAACAACGTGTATGCATATTTCGTGGATATGCTCTTTGGAGAAAGTGCTACTCGAAAAAGATGCATAAGCCGTCTCATTCACCACCTAATCACGGCGATCGAAGTGGTAGAAAAAGAGGAATTTTCAGAACCACTGCTACGCTATCGGGTTCAAGTGAAAGAGCGACAAAGAGCGCTTCTCGATGCCCTTCAAGATGTTGTACGAGATCAGGTAATCCTCAACCCAAGCATTCAACACTTGGAGTTCAAGGGTCAGAAAATGGTTGTCTCGGTTTTTGAGGCAATGGCATCTGATCCACTCCGCCTTCTTCCGAAAGATGCAAAAATTATCTTCGAAAAAAGCGGCCAGAACGTAAGAGTGATCTGCGACTACGTTGCAGGAATGACTGATCTTTATCTTCTTAAAACCTATGAACGACTCTTTAGTCCGCGCATGGGGTCAGTATTTGACAAATTGTAAGGGAGTAAAACTAATGAGCGAAACTCCCAACACAGCAGAGCAATATTCAGCGCATATTCCCGCCCTTCAGACCCTAATTTCTTTGGGTTGGACATTCCTGCCCACATCAGATTGCGCCGAGCTGCGGGGTGGGAACAAAGCCGTACTGCTAACGAGCATTCTGATCGATGAGCTGAAAAAACGGCGCTTCGAATACAAGGGGCGAGAGTACCCGCTTTCCACCAATGCGATCGATCAGATTGTCCGCGATCTTTCAGCACCGCAGATGCAGGAAGGTCTGCTGACGGCAAATGAAAAAATCTACAATGCCCTGACACTAGGTATGACGGTGACAGAGTTTGTAGAGGGCAAAAAGCACTCTGCAACTATTCCAATCATCGACTGGGCAAACCCGCAGAACAACAGCCTGATTGTTACTGAAGAGTTCGAAGTTCTCGCTACTGACGGGGTGCATACCCGACGCCCAGATATCATATGCTTCGTAAATGGGCTGCCGCTTGCGGTGATCGAGGCCAAACGACCCGATTCAGGCAACCCAAATAAGTCGATGGTCGATGAAGGCATCAGCCAATCGATCAGGAATCAAAAGGCGGATGAGATTCCCAATCTATTCGCCTATTCCCAGCTCTTGCTTTCGATCAGCGGGACGGAAGGGCGCTACGGAACAACAAAGACTCCGAAGAAATTCTGGGCGAAATGGTCTGAAGAAGAAATTGATGAAAGCCATTTCTCAAAGATCAAAAACACTGCGCTCAGTGACGACGCAAAGCGCTTGCTGTTTGCGGGCAAGCCAAAAAGCATCCAAGACCACTTTGAGGCACTCTGGTCAGGAGTGCAGTTCGTTACAGATCAGGATCGGCTGCTTATCAGCCTGGTTTCGCCAGAGCGGCTTTTGGAATTTGTCCGCTACTTCATCATTTTTGACCGCAAAGTTGGCAAGGTAGCCGCCCGCTATCAGCAAGCCTTCGGTATCAAAGCGTTGATCGATCGGATTTCCGTCATTCGTCCTGATGGCGGTCGTGAGGGTGGTGTGATTTGGCATACTACGGGCTCGGGCAAGAGCTTCACGATGGTGTTCTTGTGCAAGGCGATGCTTCTTCGACAAGAACTTGCCCAATGCCGTGTCGTCGTTGTCACTGACCGCATTGATCTGGAGAAACAACTTGCGCGCACGTTTCTGACTGGTGGCGCTATGGGTGTGTCAAACGCAACCAAGAAGGATGAAAACAGAGCAAAGGCGTCTACTGGTCGGGATCTTGCCAAGCGCATTGGCAAGGGGAATGAGCGCATCATATTCTCGATCATCAATAAGTTTGGCACGGCTTCAAAATTGCCTGAGTGCTACAATCCCAGCGAAAATCTTATCGTTCTCGTTGATGAGGGACACCGAAGCCAGGACGGCGAAAATCACGAGCGCATGAAGAAGGCACTTCCAAACGCTGCCTACGTTGCGTTCACAGGCACGCCTTTACTGAAGAATGAGAAGACGACCAATAAGTTTGGTCCGATCGTTCATGCCTACACCATGCAGCGTGCTGTTCAGGATGGAACTGTCACGCCTCTGCTCTACGAAGAACGCCGCCCCGTTTTGGACATCAATGCAAGCGCGATTGATAATTGGTTTGAGAAAATTACAGCGTCCCTGACTGACAAGCAAAAGAGTGATCTGAAAGAGAAATACGGCAAGAAGGGGCAACTCTACGGGTCAGGAAACCGAATTGAGTTGATCGCTTGGGATATTGCCGTTCACTTTGACGAGAACTTCAAAAAACTCGGCAAAGATTTGAAGGGGCAGCTTGCAACAGACAGCAAACTTTCAGCGGTTCGTTACAAGAAGGCATTGGACGCGACGGGGTTGGTGAGCAGCGCAATTATCATCTCATCCCCCGATACACGCGAAGGGCATGAAGACGTCGATGAATCAGAGCTGCCAGAAGTCCAACAATGGTGGAAGGACAACGTAAAAGGTGATCCCGCAGAGTATGAAAGGCAGGTCATCGAAGATTTTGGAGAGCCTGGTGCTCCCGATATTCTGATCGTCGTAGACAAGCTGCTGACAGGATTTGACGAACCGAAAAATGCGGTTCTCTACATCGATAAACCCCTAAAGCAGCACAACCTCATTCAGGCGATTGCGCGCGTAAACCGCCTGCATGACCAGAAGAAATATGGCCTGCTAATCGACTACAGAGGCATTTTGAAGGAGCTGGATACAGCCATTACGGAGTACCAAGACCTTGCAGAGCGTACTCAAGGTGGTTTTGATGTCGATGATATCGAAGGGCTCTATGCCAATGTCTCGACGGAATACAAGCGGCTACCCGCACTGCATGATGCACTTTGGGCGGTTTTCAAATACGTGAAGAACCGTTCTGATCGGGAACAATACCGCCAGATACTCATACCGAATCTCAGCACGGGTAAAGATGACCAGGTTGTCGACCTCAATCAAAAAGTTCGAGAGGACTTTTACGAGGCGCTGACCGAATTCGGGATGTGCTTGAAAATCGCCCTCGGCTCTCGCTCATTCTATGAGGATAAGTCTTTCTCTGAAGCCGATATCCAAACCTACAAACGCGATCTGAAGTTCTTCAGCGAGCTGCGTCGAACCGCCAAACAAGATGCCCAGGAAACGGTCGATTTTAGCGCGTATGAAGATCAGATTAGGCGGCTGGTCGATCGCTACGTGGTGGGAGAGAACATACAGGAAGCAGACGGCGTTTATATCGTCAATGAGCTTGGTAAAAAGGAAGAGCCAGAGAATTGGAGTGAGGAGAAGACACGCAACGAAACGGACATTATTCGCTCGCGTTTGAAAAGGACGATCGAGCAGGAATTGGCTGACGATCCGTATGCCCAGTCATACTTCTCGGAGCTGTTGCGCAAGGCGATCGAAGAAGCGAACGCACTCTTTGAACATCCCTTCAAGCAGTATGCTCTTTTCAAAGAACTCGACGAGAAAGTTTCAAACCGCGATGTCGAAGGTATCCCTGAATCGCTTTCAGGAAATTCACACGCCGCCGCATATTTCGGTGTGATGAAAATGAAAAATCAAAGCGGAGAAAATCTCGAAAACGCGACCGATGAGCTTGTGGAGCTGAGCCTCGCCATCGACGAAATTGTGAATGTTGCGGTAGCCGAAAACTCTCTCAACACTCAGAATATCGAGGCCTCTGTTCGCAAGAAATTGCTTCCGCTCCTGTTCAAAAGATTGGGCTTGGATTCAGCCAAAGACGTTGTCGAGCAAATTGTGGGCATCGTTCGATTGGGTTTGTCCAAAGGGGCTTTCTAAATGCGCGCCGCGGTTTCCTATGGCGAGAGGCAGGTCGAGTATTCTGTCTCGATCAACGATCAACTTACCGACCGTGTCCGTATCCACGTGCATCCGAACGGCTCGGTTGAAGTTGAGAGTCCCGCAGGCAAATCAGATGCTGATATAGCCAAGGCAATTCTGAAACGCGCGCGATGGATCGATACCAATTTGCGTCAGTTTGAGAGGCTGAGAGAGCATTCACTCCCCAGACAATATGTCAGCGGTGAAACTCATTTTTATCTAGGCCGTCGCTATCAGTTGAAGGTGATTGACGGAGTTCGCGGTGCATCTTGTGTTCGGATGAAGGGAGGCCGCATTCACGTTGAGCTTCCTCATGCTGATCCAGCCGCAATAAAGCGTCGCTTGAACGCGTGGTACAAGAGCCGCGCAACATCCTACTTCGAGGATAGGCTAAACGAGATTTCATCTGGGATTCGGTGGGTCGATACCCCGCCACCAGTCAAACTGGTCAAGATGAAAAAGCAGTGGGGGAGTTGCTCTCCTTCGGGAAGCGTTTACCTGAATCCGATGCTGATTAAAGCTCCTCGTGAATGCGTTGACTACGTTATTGTGCACGAGCTCTGCCACCTTATGGAACATAATCACAGCAAGCGTTTTTACTCACTGTTGCAGACACACTGCCCAAATTGGCAGCACGTAAAATCGAAATTGGACGGAATGGCCGAGCTTCTTCTGGCTGAATGAGCTATATCATGGGGTTTTCAGGGGAGCAGGAACGCGCCCTTGAATGGTGGTGCAGCGGCCAAACGTCTGCGAGTGGGTTTCAAGGGGCGCGATAGCCCCTGATCCTCCTGAAGGGATCGATGGGTGCAGGGAGAGTGAAATCTCACCTGCGAGGGGTCAACCGCCGATACGGTTGCATGGCGAGAACGGGCTCAATGCCCAGGTCACGCCATTGGCCAGAGGGATGCAACGGGAGAGCGCAGCGTCTCCCTTGCCAAGATGGTGTTGTCTGACAACACACATCTTGCGGAGCGCGATAAATCGCTGTTTTGAGCAAAAACTCATTTTCGCGACGGTTCGCTGAACCGCCCAAATGACCCTTTGTCGAACGAACTTGCGATATCCATTTGCGAGAAAGACAGAGCTGTTTCTGCTCCAAACGACTAATGGGTTTTTGGGAGTTTGATGACGAAATCCGCCCGCAACGTTGTTGCGGGCGGATTGCTTTTTTGGGTTTGCTCAAGCGAAGTGCTTCTTCACAACACTGAACCGTTCAATGGCTTCAATGCCGCCGCGCTTGGTGTAACCTTTCATCGGAACTGTCATATAGCGTGGGTGCCAATCGTTGTTGCCGTTAGAGCGTGTACCATCGAGACAATCACGGATGATTTTCTTCTGCACCTTCGCCGTTGAGGAAACGTGTGCGTCGGCGGTGGCTTTTCCCGCGGCTTCTTTCACACAAGCATTGATAGCTTCCTTGTCGCGCAATAGGTCAAAAAACGCTTCCTCGGGTGACCAGTTTTCAGCCATATCGACGCTCAATAACCCGCCCAATCCTTCGACCAAAGCGTCACCGCTCGGCAACGTCTCTGCGACAACGAAGGTGTAAATCCGCATGACCGTTTCGTTATCAAACTCGCGCAATTTGGCGAAGATAGCGTAAGGACACAGACCGTCCGCCCATGACCTTTGCGTTGGTACGAGCGTGAGGGCGTCATCCAGTTTCAAGCCAAGCAGTTCGACAATTTCCCAACGCTCCTCGGCAAATCGAGTCTCAGCTTTGTTGCTCGCCACAGATTCCTGAATTGCTTCCGTATTCGCTTTTTGCTTCTCGGCGCGAATGTCCCACAGGCTAGAACCCGCAATCATCTGTGCCAGTCCAACCCGTAGGGCGATGTCTGTTTGAGAGAGTAGTTTCTCGCGCACGACTGCGTGACGGTGCAGGTCGAGATAGTTTTGCATGGCCTTGGTCAGTTCGGGACGTGACGGCGTTGGCTCGACTTCGGCTTCGCCGCCATCGACCCTCGCTTTCTCACGTTTAGCGGCTTCCTTTGATGTCAGATAGCCTTCGTGAAACGTCACTTCACCATCATGCGCGATAGTCACATAGACCTTGCCGCCCTTGGACTTCGTAATCTTGCTGTACTCCCATGATGACCAATGTTCGCCGACTTCGAACAAAACGACCTCACTCCAACCATCGTCGAGATAGCGGTCGCGGGCTTCGGCCACGGCAGTGTTCTGCAACGCCCAAAATTGAATTGCGTCATCGAAATAGCGTTCTTTCCCGAACAGGTCGGAAATGATGTTGCCGCCATATCCATCAACATCAAACAGAGCGTTGGCGACAGGAATATCCGCACCGCCAAAGAGCCACGCCTTTAGGGCGCGACCGCGCGGCGCGTAGTCATCTTCACTGATGAATAGTTGCCACCACGCTTTTTGTTGACGTTTGGTCGCCAACGTCAGCGCACGGATAGTGTCTGCGCCGATGTCGTCCTTGCGGTAAGCAGTCAGGATAGGTTGATAAAGATTGGCGATTGCCAAGCGTTGTTTGACCAGTCGCTCAGTCACACCGAAATGAGCGGCAACGTCTTCGACGCTTCGCCCTTGTTTCACGAGCGCAGAAAACGCCTTGTATTGGTCAATCTCGTCCATCGGCAGACGCGCAATGTTCTCAGCCAAGCTGGCTTCAATCGCTTTGGCGTCATCGCCGTCTTCCATGATGATACACGGTAGCGGGTCAACCGTGCCGCCTGTCTCAATTGCTTCCTCAGCAAGTTTGGTTGCGGCGTAGTAGCGTCTTTGCCCTGCGACAATTTCAAAAGCCTCGCAATTGGGGCGCACCAAAAGCGGTTGCAAAACGCCAAGCGAGCGAATGCTTGGCAGAATGTCATCGACGTTTTTCGCGCCGCGCTTGCGGACATTCAGGTTGGTGGTTTTCAGGTCTTTGAGTTCAATATGGTCTAGTCTCATGATTTCCTCCTTCGGTTCGGTAATGCAGGATTGCATTCGAAAATCCCGCCGCGTCTGTCGGGGTTTTCGGATGAAATCGCCGCGTCAAAACAAGTCCATCTGATTGCGGCTCACTTCGTCGAACAGGCCGATGTCACACGGCTTTTGCAGACACGGGCGGTCGGCGCGGCGAAATCGTTTTGGCTGATTGCCAATCGCCTCCAGACGTTCTTTCAGCGAAACAAGCCGATAGCCGTCGATGACGAATTGCAGGCCAACTTCGGTTTGCTCGATTGTTGACGGTGATTTTGAATTGCTCATTGCCGCCTCCTATCCGCACCGATAGGCAAGGCGGTCGCCCGCTATGTCCGTCATCGCGTAGTCAACGCTCAGGTCGTTGGCGATGGCATCAAAATCGATATAACTTTCGAACGCTTTCGGCACTTCGCCGAACAGGCCTTCATCAACGAACTGCTCGGCCAGTTGCTTGAGGGTGTCGACCTCATAGATATCGACTTCGAGTGTCTCGATGTCGTCAGTGTCGGGATTGAACCTGTAACCGCATTCACCGTTGGCGATGATAAAGCGGATTTTCTCGTGGTCTTCCCATTCGTCCACAAGGTCGAAGAACCGCACCAAATTGACTTGATTGAGTTGGAAAGCGTCGGCGAACGCGCAATCAATGCGTTCGCCGTCGATGAACTGGATTTCAAACTCCTCGACGGGGTCACCGTAATTGTTGCGGCATTTGTCGGCTTTGGTTTTGTAATCCTCCGCGCTGTCGAAATAGAAACCGACTGCCGAAATGTCATAGGGTTGGGCATAGAGTCTGGTCATCGTTTACTCGCTTTCTCAAGGTTCATTTCAAGCGAAGCCTCAAATACGAAACCCCGCGCCTGAACCTCTGCCCAGCGGCGAGCGTCCCAATCCGCGTAAAAAGGAAAGCCGCCATTCGAACGAAGTCGGATGGCGACTGTGAATTGGACGCTTGTACCGAAAGCAAAACGCCCCAAAGCCTCACCGCTTGCACACAAGCGGCCTGGTCCGACAACACGGGAGCGTAGCCTTGGCTTCGCGAATGGAGCGGGCCGGAGGACTGAGGCTATTGGATCAGGTGTTTTGTGTCGGTGTAAGCTGGACAGGTAGGTTCCAAGCGCGTGCCCGACGCGCGAGAATTCTAAGTGCCGGCCTCGGCCGGCTCCGTCGATCTTCTGTCAGGGATTGTCACCCGAATGGGACGAGACGAACTTGTTCGGCTCGGTGGAGCGAAGCGAAATAAAGCACGCCCGGACAGCAGAATCCAAATCTTCGATATGATAACGCAATAATTTGCGTTGAATATGATTGAGATGATTCTATCGTAGAATCTAAATTCTTTTGCCGAACGCTTTGGGGAAAATTTGGGACTGTCAGTAGCGGGGATCTATGTAACCGACAACTATGTGGATGTCGCCGTCACGGAGTCGACCGCATTGGCGGGTGGAGACGCCGCCCCTTTTCATTTCAAAGAAATCAGGTTTCGTCAGTTTCCGGTGCGTGAATTCATAGGTGGGAAAAAGAAGCAGGGAGTTGAGGTACTATTCCGTGAAATAGTTTCTTGGATTGATCGGACTGGAGCTGAATTGGCGTGCATCGGAGTGGGTTCGTTTGGCCCATTTGCATCTCTCGATCACACCATCCCTATCGAGGAGCAGATCAAAAAGGGTTACGGCACAATACAGAAAAGCGTTCACACTCTTTTGGAGGGATACAATCTTTGTGACCTCATAACGAACGGGTATTGGGAGCTGCACAAGGCACCGCCGAAAATTGTTGTTCAAACGGACGTGAGTGTGGCGGCGCTAGGAGAACTCTATCAGAGATATGTCCAAGATGGGCATTGGGTGGATAGTGGCAGAGATAGAGTCGTCGCATTCTTAAAAATAAGCGTAGGGATTGGAGGAAGCGTAGTCTTCGGTGAGAGGTTATGGGCAGGTCAGCATCACACGGAGATGGGCCATATCCGTGTTGCCAGATGGGAAAGCAACGATCCAAAGGTTTTTAGACGCGAACTCTCCGAAAACGGAACGTGTCAATTTCACGGCGACTGCCTCGAGGGATTGGCGTCGGTTGCGAGCTTTCAACGACGTTGGTCTCGCGACTTCTACGATCTTGAAAGGCAGCCTGATCATCCTGCATTTGACAGGCAGGCATTTTATGTCGCGCAATTCTGCATTGCCGTCACCTATCTGTTTTCCCCGGCAAAGATTGTTTTAGGCGGGCGCATCATGAATGTCCCTGGGCTACTTGAAAAAGTCAGGCGACAGTTTATAAACCTGCATGGAGTTGACGCGCCACCGCATTATGAGCAGCTTGACGATGTCGAAAGCTACATCGCCATTTATTCGCCGCGCATCGATGGTTGCGGTAGTGGTATCTTGGGCGCGCTTGGCTTCGCGGCAATGAGCGTTTAAAGCAACATCAGATAGGAACATGATAAAATATATTGTATATATTTTATCTATACCATAATATGGCAAAAGAAGGAGAAAATAACCAGCAGCATGTTGGTGAATATTTAAGAGATTTGGAATTAAAAGTTGATTTTAGAAAATATAATCGCGTTGGCGACGTCCCTGAATTCTTGGAATATGCAGAATACTACAGTTGGAAAAATCGAGTAGAACGGGGATTTAAAAAGCGAGAAGATTTTTTTCATTTCTTGAAAGATCGATACGAACGCTGGATCAACGCCGCTAAACAGCAAGGCGTCGTTTTAACGCAAGCCGATCTAAAGGCCGCTGACAAAGCAGCTTGGGAGCGACTGCAACAGGACATTCGTCGCTACAAGCTTTCCCACCCGGAAATCATGGAAGGAAAAATGCCCAATGGGTTGTACCTTCCAAATTTGAAGGTCGCCCGTCTTCACGCGCTGGATCCAAAGGATAGAGAGCGTCTAGAAGAATCCCGTCGATTGACACGCGAGGCCAAAGCGCTTGAACGCAGCTTGTCGTCGCCAAAACCATCGTAGGTAAATTTATCAACTGTCGGCAGTTGACAAAGTCATCCAGAAATTATAAATAGCATTCGAGCATTCCATCCGGATGCGTCTGCTCT
Source organism: Pseudahrensia aquimaris (assembly GCF_042676045.1). Classification (NCBI taxonomy): domain Bacteria; kingdom Pseudomonadati; phylum Pseudomonadota; class Alphaproteobacteria; order Hyphomicrobiales; family Ahrensiaceae; genus Pseudahrensia; species Pseudahrensia aquimaris. The sequence goes on from NZ_JBHTJV010000010.1 coordinate 175,257, forward strand.
CTGTTTTTCCCGCCAATTTCCCCAACGGTGAAACTGGCCAAGTCAGAGAGGTGGACAGCCATGTCCGCACTTACCCAAAAGGCGACGCTCGATATCAAGGATGCCTCCACCGACGACCTGCAAGCAAATTTAGTTTCTGACGAGCAGGTTTCCGCCACCAACAAAAAACCTGGCAAACCCGCAACTGAAAGTCAGCCAGTTTTCGGCTGCTACCACGGTGTATGCCTGAATTGCTGCGAACATCCCTGCGCCACGCAGGATCGGGCTTACGAAATCGCGCTCGCGTACGTGCGTAATAATAATGTGTCCGGGGAGCGCGCAAAATGAGCGCGTACCAATCGGGGCATTTGGCACATCGCAAGCGGCCACTTGTCACCAACTCCCACAATACGTTGGTCGTGAATTCAATCGTACGATCGAACTCGTCAGACAATGAAACGTCTTTGCCCCCGACGTTAGAAGCAGGGGCAGAGCTGCAATACGCGTACGACTATTTCAACGCACAACTGTTCGTCGGAAAGCTTCCGCAGTGCCTCATCACCTATACGCGGAAAAAGAACGTCCTAGGTCATTTCTGGCCTGACCGCTTTCAGCGCGTCGGCGGTGAGCTCTGGCCGGAGCTGGCTTTAAACCCGAGCTACCTCGCGGTTCGCGAAGATAGGGACTCACTTTCCACTCTTGTTCACGAACAGGCGCATGTCGCGCGCCATTTTTTTGGTCCGCCCAATCGGAGCGGCGGTCGTGGAGGCAGTGGCTACCACGACCAGCCCTGGGTCGAAATCATGGAACAAGTTGGGCTGATACCCTCCAATACCGGAGCGCCCGGCGGCAAGAAAACCGGGTACCAGATGACCCACTACATCAAGCCAGGTGGGCTCTTCGACATCGAGTGTCAGAGACTTCTCGACGCAGGATTTTCCATCAACTGGCGCGACAGCATTTTCAAACATGAGATGGACGCGCCAGCCGGAAATCCCAGTGGCAGCGATCCTATCCCGAAGAAAAAAGATCGGATCAAATTCACCTGCTTGGGCTGCGGGCTCAACGCATGGGCGAAACCGTCCGCTCTTTTGACCTGCACGCTCTGCGAATTTTCCATGAGCGCGGCAACATCCCCGCCAGCAACATCTGCTTCGATCAACACATGAAGAAAGTCATTCCGATGAAAAAAAACAACGACCCCAAAACGGCACCTCGTCAGCTGCCAAAAAAGAAGTATCCGGAACTCGATCGATGGGCTGTGCCGGTTCTGTCTCTCGTTTCCGGTGCGCTACTGGGTGTTGCCACACCAAACCTGATTGATGCTGAAGGCATCAGCGGCATTGTGAAGGTTGGATTGTTAGCTGGCGGTGCAAGCATTTCGGCTTTCTGTGTCAATCGTATTGCGATCGACAAGGGTACCGATCTTGCTTCGCGCGGTTACGTGACCGCCGGTGCTGCGAGCCTTTTCTCCGTTCTGTTCGTCGGCGCAGGTCTGTTCACCAGCACACTGGCGGGATTGACGCTGCCAAAAGTTGAAAAATTACGGCTCGCAGAACACGCACAATCCTACGTGCTTTATATTGGGGAACGGAATACGGAAGCTGCCAAAGCGGGACGAACGCTGCCAGTTGTGCGCGCTATCAATCGCGAATTGCCGGCAAAAGCAGCGTGCGAGATCAAAATATCCTGTGTTTCCGGTCGAGGTAACGGTGGCTATGGCACCGTCGCACGGGTGCTCGAAGAGATGGCAGGGCGTGCGGGCAACGTAGCCGAGCAAGTGGAAACCGGTGAGCTGACGCGTCAGGCAAAGCTAAAATCCCTAAACGCATTGGTTGGGGAATACCAAGAAGTTCTCGACAGGGAGGACTCGAGCCTCAAGGAGAAGCGCGTCAAACTTCAACGGATCGATGCGCAGATCGTCCAAACCGTCAGCGAGCTCGACGAAGCGATTCCGGTTTCGTTTCTGCGTTCATATGCGGAAGAGCTGTCTGCCGGTTTCGTGATTGCCAACAATTCGGGTGCGACGACCCGCCTTAATGCGCTGCTCGGTAAACACGGCCAAAGCCTAAAGACTGTCCTGGAGACATTGGAGCCACGTGTCACGCCGCGCCCTGTCTTCCCTCGTGAGGCCGGCGTGTCTGACACGCTTGCCTACATCGGCCATTTCATTCCGATCGCGATGCTGACGGCGGTTGTCGAAGTGATTTTCCCAGTCTGCTTGTGGATATACACCTTGGTGTCTCTGCTGTGGGGTCACCATGTAGCCGTCCCTGATCGCCGTGTTGAAGATGGCGACAGTGCTAAGCCCAACGGCAAAGCTTCGAATTTCGACCAGTCTGAAGAGTATCTGGCCGCCCAAGCGCGCGCGGTCAAAACCCGTCGGTCCAACCGTCATCGCCAGCGGGAGGATGCATGATGGCAATCGAACTTGCTTCACCTGCCTTACGCGGCGGTGTCGTAATCGCCTTCGGCCTCTACGTCGCTGCTTCGTACGTCGTGACGGGTCAAGTGGTCGGTGATCGCATGGCGCAAAAGCTGGATTGGCAAAACCAGTGCCAGCTTCATCTGGCAGCCAGCATCATCGAAGAGAGTGAGTCCAATTCATCGATGATGCCGAAAATGGATTGCGGCACGCTGTCGATTTTCGTTCCGAACGGCGCCGAGTTCTGTGCCCGCCACGGCGATACGATTGAAACGCTGACAGGGCTGAAGGCTTTGCGCCAGCAGCAACAGGCGCTTGAAGCGCGCAATCGCCGCGCACGCGAACGTGCGGTTGCACAGACCTCATCGCGCTGTACTTGCGCCGTTTCTCTCACTCTGGAAAAGCATCGTTTGCCTCTGGCGATCCATGCCGGCAGTGCGCGGCTAATCACGCCCGCTCCGGTCAAGAACCTCGGCAGCGAACTATCGACGTCTCTGCGCGCGCCGCTTTGCGCGGCCGATTCCGGGAGAACGGGCTGATGGTTATTGGAAGTATCCACGTCAGCGGCGACTACATCGAGACACATCGCAATTCCTACCGTATTCGCGACATCACAGCCGCATCGCGCAGCCGGCCGTTCCTGGGAGCGTCTGTCATTGTGGCGGCCGGTTTGTCGGCATTCGGCCTGTCCTTTGCCGATCTGCTTTATCTGCACGAGCTGGTCGCGCTGTTCGGGCTTGCCGCATCCTCTCTCGGTGTCGGCCTGTATCTTGGTCAATTGAAACTCCTATCACGCGACCTTCGCGGGTCCGACATCGCCTGCGTCATCTGGGGCAGTTACGGGCACCTGGACTTGATCAGGAGACAGATCGTCATGGCAATGGCTCGTGGCGGTGCGGAGGTAACGGAATGAGACTGTTCCAGTCTTCCATAGGCAACGGCACCAGCTCTGTCATCGGCATCAACGCGAAACTGCTCTACGCCGCGCTTCTTGCCATCGCCGCTTATTACATCTGGCCACCTTCCGCCGAATGGTGGGGTTTCGGCTTCATTTCCGTCTGCTTTGCACTCTCGGCTCTGGGTTTGTTGGTCGATGCCATCAAATCAGCTGTAAAGCTCTACGGACGCGAGCGCGTCATCGCCGACATCACCGACGGCGCCAAACAGCCCCAATCTTCCCGACTTGCATCGGAAGCCGATCTCGACCGCATCGAGGCGCTTCATGACTAAGATGCAAAACGGTAAGACAGTCGGGCGCATTCTCGGCCGCTTTCCAAGCGGAAAGATCATCCGCGACCCGCATCCCAACACGTCCTCTATGATCTATGGGGCAACCGGATCGGCCAAGACGACTTCTGTTCTCGTCCCGGCGGTTCAATCCCTGCTCGCCGATACAGCTCTGGCTCTCATCATCAATGACGTGAAGGATGGTGAGGTCGCCGCCCAGATCGGCTCCATGTGCCGCAAATACGGACGCAAGTTCGGAGTGCTGGATGATTTCCATGTGCTGGGCGCGGATTATCCATACCGCTATTCGCTCAATCCCTTTGGCGCTGTTGTTTCGACGCGCAAGGAATATCCCCGCGACCAGCTCTTTGCCAATGACACGGCCTGCCACGCATTGATCGAGGAGCCGAGTGAACCCGACAAGAACAAATACTTCAGGGATACGCCCCGCGAGGAAATGGATCTGGGAATCCGCATTCTCCTCGATAACCGGCCCGATCTGGCAACGCCGGGCGGGCTCTGCGCAATGATGGGCGATCCGCATGTCTGGAAAAGTGCCGTCGATATCGCTGCAGAGGAAGGCGATGCCGCTCTGCAATCACGAGCGCGGCAATCCATGGATATGCGCGACAGCGATCCCGAACACTATTTTCAGCATTTGCGCGCCGCCTTAACAGCCCTGCGAATCTATGAGCCGGGCTCTGCCCTTCATGAAGCGGGCTTCGATACAGAACTTACCCATCAGCAGATTATCGATGAAGGCTGGGTGTTCTGTCTTGTCCAACCGCAGCGTCACACCGCTCGGCTAGGCGCGCATTTTGCGTTGCACATCCAGTCTTTCATGCATGCGCAGATGTCCGGCAAGTCTGGCCGCGCACTCTACCTTTTGGATGAGCTGTGCAACGCGCCCCTCAAGTCGGCGGTCGATGCCGTTACCATTTTAAGAGGCTATCGGGGAGCATCGCTCTACATCGCGCAGTCTCGAGCCGATGTGGAACGAAAATATGGCGCGCGCGAATGCACGATCCTGGAAGACAACTGCCCGACCAAACAATGGTTGTCTTTCACCAACTATGATGACGCCGAGCGTGTGTCCCGTGCCATTGGCGAGGAAACATCCATCAATCCGTCGGTCGGCGTCAGTTCCGACAAGGTGGATTTCTCCGGCAATATCGGCCTCGGCAAGGAGCGTATCTTCTCCGCCGATGCTCTTATGAATCTCCCTCCGAATGAGCAGATTATCTATCTGCGCGGCATTGGCTGGGTGCATTGCGAGAAATTCTTTCAGAACCAGGCCGCACCTTATTGTCATGACCTGGACGCCAATCCCTACGAAGGCGGGCGGTTGGAGCCGGACCCGCTTATCACACTGCCGACCCCGGGTATTCGGAGGGCGTCATGAGACCACGCCTTATCCGTCCGTCCTATTTTGCATGGATCATTTTGCTGGCCGGCTTATGGCTCGCTTATTCGATACTCGGCCTGCCGCATGTTATTTGGGCCTATCGGTATCTCGATCACGGTCAGGGTGCCGATCCGTTTGTCAATCGCTATTACACGAGCTGCACATTCGTCGGCCCCTATGGCGTGTTCACGCGCGATGCTGTTGCGGGTGAATGCGGATGGTTTGCCTTCTTCAAGAGTGAGGGAGGCGACCGATGAACCTACACCGCTTGCAGCCACGGTGTGGTTTCGCGGCGGCCAAGCCCCAAACGGTCGGACAGGTCGCGCTGCGCCATATCCTTGATGACGCTCAGGATCACACCCCGTTCCGCTTCGCCGTCCCTGATCTGCTGGTCACAATGCGCCTTGTCCGGCAGGGCAAGCTCATAAGGTTCGACTGCATACCAGAAGCCTTCGTAATCCATCGGGGCGAGCCAGTCTTCGGTGTCTTCTACGTATCTGAATTGTTTCATGAATTCAGGATACCAGATCGGCTGATGTGCTTCCAGGATTTTCGAAACCGGGAGGTGTCAGCATGAGCGATACTTACACCGAACAACTGCGCCAGACCTTCGCTGTTGCCGCTCTTAACCGCGAAGCGCGGCTCAATCTGAGCGGAAACGAATGGCGGCAGTATCGGGACATCCATGATGAGTTCACCAAGGCAAGAACGTATCTCATCGAACGGTATGAGGCCGAATACGATACCCGTATTGAAGCAGCTAGAAAGCGGCTGATCGATCAGGCTGCGGGCAAAGACCGTGCATTCACCTACCCGCATGTCGGACGCGACCGTTTCGACAAGTCTGCCATCGACCGGCAGGCCCGACGCGAGGTTCGGCGGGAGCATCTGGGCGACATACGTCAGCTGGAACATCGCGAGCGGGAAACCAAGGACGCATTTCTCGATGATTGCACCCACCGGCAGGACTTGAAGAAAGACGTCAAACGCGACTTCCGCAATGCCACCGACCGGCGAAAGCTCATCGACCGGCGCAAACCCCAACAATGGCGTAACCGGCCAAGCCGAAAGCGCGACCGATGAGACGCGCCATGAAATCGACAGCCAATGACCCTGCCAAGTTCACGTCGATGCGCCAATGCTGCCGACTAAGGCAGGCATCATGGCAGCAGATGAGAAACGAAATTAGCAACAATATTGCGCCGTTTCTTGTTGAATATCTAGGAATATTTGCCTATTATGTTCACTATTCGTTCACGTCAAACAGAAAAGGAGAAAACACATGAACATGTACTATCACCCCGATGAAGCCGAACGCGTTGGCCAAGCCCGCGAAAGCTTCTCAGGACGGTTGCTGACCGATCCGCAATTCGAAGAGGCCATTGCCATTACCGGCATTATCGAAACCGAAATCAAGCACTCCGGCACGTTCAAGGAGAAGCTGACCGATTTCGCGCATGCTTTTGCACGCACGCAGAAGTTCGATGTGATGAAGGCGGAAACCACGCTGCGTGATTTGTTCAAGGCCCGCACCGGTCACACCATGAACCAGATGCGCGAAGAACTGATGGCCAAGGAAGAGAATTTGCCTGAAGCCGTTGATGATCGCGCCAAGGATGTCACCCGCGATATCCGCGACATGATTAAGGACGGCAATAAGATGCCTTTCCACCGCGCTTACGACTATCAGGCCGGTGTATTGGCGAGCGAGTTTGACATTACCAATGCCGGGGCCAAGCGCATCATGACCGATGTGTTCCGCCAGAATGCCGAAGGCGAGCTTTATGATTGGGGCAAGGATCTGGAGGAAAAATACTATCGTCCGCAGATCGAAGCTGAGAAAGCCGAGCGTCAACAAAGTCAGGAGAAACCGGCGCGCGGTCGCAAACGCACTTCGTCCCGGTCGAAAACTCGGACGCGTTCCCGCCAGCCGGCTTGATTGGGGGAAATTCGATGACGGTGATAGCGGACCAAAAGCAATTGAGTGACGAGACTGAAACGGTTGATGAGAAGCGCGGCACCACGCCGACGCTTCTCATCGACTACAAGAAATATGAGTCGATGCTCGATGAGTCCGATTTATCCGAAGATCAAAAACGCGAGTTTCTGGAAACGTTGTGGTCGGTCATTGTCGGCTTCGTTGATCTCGGCTTTGGCGTCCACCCTCTGCAACAATGCGGCGACGGCGATTGTGAGCAACATCTCGATTTGTCGAGCCTGATGGCGGATGACGTGGTATCGTCTTTCAAAGGCATACCAAAATATGAATTTACCGAAGCTGCGGATCGTCCAACTGACGCTCACGCGGAGAGGAAGGAGTCATGAGCGGCGAAGATCAGAAAATTAACATCGAAAGGGCGGCAATCATCTATTGCCGCGTCTCATCGAAGCGGCAGAAGGATCAGGGAAGTGGATTGGACTCCCAAGAGCACCGCTGCCGTGAATATGCCGCGTCAAAGGGTCTGAACGTCGAAGCCGTGTTCCCCGATGACGTGAGTGGCGGTGGCGATTTTATGAAGCGGCCGGGGATGGTTGCACTTCTGGCATACCTTAACGCGCAGGTGGATAAGCGATACGTTGTCATCTTCGATGACCTCAAGCGTTTCGCGCGCGACACGGAATTTCATATCAAGCTGCGGCGCGAATTGCACAATCGCAATGCGACGGTCGAGTGCTTGAATTTCAAATTCGAGGACACTCCCGAAGGCAAATTCATCGAAACGGTGTTTGCGGCTCATGGCGAATTGGAGCGTGAACAAAACGGTCGGCAAGTCATCCAGAAGATGAAGGCTCGCGTCGAACAGGGCTTCCACGTCTTCCACGCGCCCTTTGGTTACCGATATGAGAAGTCAAAGAGGGGTGGCAAAGTGCTGGTTCGTGACGAGCCGGTTGCTTCAATCGTGCAAGAAGCACTCGAAGGCTACGCCTGCGGACGGTTTCAAACCCAGGTCGAAGTACAAAGATTCCTAGAGAGCAAACCAGAATTCCCGAAGGACTTTCCAGACGGAACCATTCGTCCATGGAAGGCAACGCGCGTTCTCACGCGTCCCGTTTATGCAGGCTACGTCCATGCTCCAAAATGGGGAGTGTCTTTGCGAGAGGGTCAGCACGAAGGCCTGATCTCGTTTGCGATGTACGAAAGAATTCAAGCCCGCTTGAACGAGGGCGTACTGGCTCCGGCGAGAAAAGACATCCGTGAGGATTTCGTGCTTCGTGGGTTTGTCGAATGTGGTGACTGTCACCGCCCGCTGACCTCTTGCTACTCCAAGAGCAAGACAGGCGCGCACCATCCTTATTACCGATGCTACCACAAATCTTGCCAGAGCTACGGTAAGTCGATCCGTCGCGACAAGATTGAGGGCGAGTTCGAAGAGCTTCTGCAAACCATGCAGCCGAACGCAAATGTGTTTCAGATTGCACGCACGATGTTCAAGGATGCTTGGGATCAAAGGTTGGCACAATCCAACCATGCGCTCGATGGACTTAAAAAGCAGATCGCTGCAATTGCATTGCAGGTAGGCCGGTTGATCGAGCGAGTACTCGACACCGACAACCCGAAAATCGCGGCTGCTTACGAAACAAAGATTGCACAACTCGAAAAAGACAAAATGATTGCGACTGAAAAACTGGCAATAAACGGCAAGCCGAAACACACCTTTGATGAAATGTTTGAACTCGCATTGGAATTTCTCTCAAGCCCTTGGAAACTATGGGAATCCGGCAACCTGCACCTGCGCAAAATAGTACTCAGATTGGCATTTACGGAGCGAATTCCGTACTGCCGTGAAAAGGGTTATTTGAACCCAAAAAAATCGTTACCGTTCAGAATGTTAGGAGACATGCACATGGCTGAAAAAGAAATGGTGCTGTTGGGGAGATTTGAACTCCCGACCTCCTCATTACCAATGAGGTGCTCTACCCCTGAGCTACAACAGCTTTTGCGCAAGCGAACTTGCGTTTGCTCACGCGCTATTGCCACAAGGTCACAAGGCTTGCAAGAACCCATCGTAACTGTCGTAAATCAAGTTGGGAAAGCCTCTAGTGCCGGGCCTTGGTGAGGAGCGTCCATGAGTGGTTCGAAATCAGGAAAGTCTGACGTCGCCAAAGCACGAGAAGATAGGCTGCGAGCGCAGCTGCGCGAGAATTTGCAGCGCCGCAAACAAAAAAAGCGGGCGCTGAAAGCCGCACCGACTGCGGATAGCGCACCCAATGATGCGGCTGGTGAACCAAACGATCCTCCACAGGATTAATCCTCTTTTGACCGCAGCCTTGCCGCATTTTTGCGCTTCCGCTAGGACATCGCCACCTTGGGCACGCTTTCGGCGCTGTCCGCTTTCTCAATGCCTCGCTTGCGGCGGGTTGGATCAGGAAATCTCATGGACAGCATCATCATTCGCGGCAACGGCACGCTGAACGGCGCAATACCGATTTCAGGCGCTAAAAACGCAGCTCTTCCTTTGATGATTGCGTCGCTGCTATCGAGCGAACCACTGGTGCTTGAAAACGTACCGCGTTTGGCGGACGTGGAGGCATTGAAGGATATTCTATCAAACCATGGTGTTGATTACCGCGTGGGTGGCAAACGCCCCGGCGATGCGGTCACCACTGGCCGTCGCATTTCCTTTCGGGCGGAAACAATCGTCGACACCACCGCGCCTTATGATCTGGTGCGCAAAATGCGCGCTAGCTTTTGGGTCATCGGGCCACTTTTGGCTCGTTGCGGCGAAGCAAAAGTCTCTCTGCCTGGCGGTTGCGCCATCGGCACGCGACCAATCGATTTATTCATCGAAAGCCTCAAGGCGTTGGGGGCGGAGATCGACATTGATGCCGGATATGTGAGTGCGAAAGCACCAAACGGCTTAAAAGGAGCGCACTACACGTTCCCCAAAGTCTCTGTCGGCGCGACGCATGTGATGTTGATGGCAGCATCATTGGCACAAGGCGACACAATCATCGAGAACGCCGCGCGGGAGCCAGAAGTCGGTGACCTCGCTACCTGCCTGAACGCGATGGGCGCAAAAATCACGGGTATCGGAACATCGACACTGAAAATTCAGGGCGTAACTTCGCTGCATGGCGCGACGCACCCCGTTTTGCCAGACCGTATCGAGACCGGCACGTTCGCTGCCTGCGTTGCCATGACCGGCGGCGATGTGATGTTGCAAAACGCTCGCCCGGAGCTTTTGCAAAACGCGCTTGATGTATTGAAACAGACTGGCACCAACGTCGAAATCCTCAACGAAGGCATTCGCGTGAGCCGCAATGGCGGCGACATTCACCCGGTCGATTTCACAACCGAACCTTTCCCAGGCTTCCCCACCGATTTGCAGGCGCAATATATGGCGCTGTTAACCCGCGCTAAGGGCGTGAGCCACGTCAAAGAGACCATATTTGAAAACCGCTTCATGCACGTTCAAGAACTCGCTCGCCTTGGTGCAGACATTGCAATCGATGGCCAAATGGCGACTGTTACCGGCGTTGAACGCTTGTCTGGTGCGCCCGTAATGGCCACCGATTTGAGGGCGTCTATGTCATTGGTTATTGCGGGTCTCGTCGCGGACGGGGAGACGGAAGTGAACCGCGTCTACCATCTCGACCGCGGTTTTGAACTGCTGGAAGAAAAGCTCTCTGCCGTTGGTGCGGATATCAAGCGGGTCTCCGCTTAGTCACCATCAACTGCCGCGTCGCTATCGGGGTGCGTGGTTTCAAGATGCTTTGGAGCGACTGTTCCAACAGCAATTCATCGCTGCCAGCATTGGCTGACATTGCCATCACTTCGGCCACTGCAGACGTCGTCAGCGAAAGCGCTTCTGCTGTGGAATCGCCGCGCAATATATGACCCAGCAAAAGTGCGGCTGTCAGATCCCCCAATCCGTTTGGGGGGCCGTCGAGCAAAGTGTGTTCTGCAACCAGCGCCCTCGTGCCATCCAGCATCAGGTTCGCCGTCGCGCCTTCACGAAGAGCGGGACTGGAGGTCGCCAACACGAGCTTCGGCCCTAAGGCTTGAGCGGAGGCCAAAGTTTCGTGTTGTTGTGTTGCTCGCAAGTGTCCCGTCAACCACCCAAGTTCAAATCCGTTGGGCGTTGCGATATCGGCCAGCGGCAACAGGGTGTCGCGCATCGCCTCAGCCTGCGCTTGCGGTATGTAAAGCGCATCACCGTCACCCAGCACGGGATCAAGCGTGTAGCGTGCCAGTGGGTTGGCTCGCTTAACAGCTTCAACCAACGACGCTACAGGCGCGACCTGTTCAGCATTTCCAAGATAACCGCTTAACACCGCACCAACTTCACCAAGCCAAGGCGCATTCTCCAGATCAGCCAGCATTGCAGCAAAGCTCTCTGTCGGTGGCACGATGCGCGTGGCGGGCCCGTGTCCGGGATGCCAAGGAAGCGTGATTGTCGGCACGGTCCAAACTGGGAAGCCCATCACTTCCAGCGCCAGCGCCGCTGCACGGTTGCCCACTGTGCCGCGCACAACATGGCTGGAGATGACGATGACGGCTGGTCGTGTGCTCATGGTGAGAATTCCCACTGATCCCTTAGCCTGTGGTAGCGCAAAGTGAGAGCTTCACCAAAGGGGCATGGATGTTTATTGTGTGCCTCACAAATTGATATTGTGGAATTTTCAAATGGCCCACTCCGTGACGCAACCTTCTTACGACCAGCCAGTGAAACGATCCTTGCGAATGGCGGTAATCGTTCTGGCGGGTTTGGTGCTGGCCTCATGCGGGGTCAACAACATCCCAACGTTTGAGGAAAAGGCGCGCGCCGCTTGGTCTCAGGTGCAAAATCAATATAAGCGCCGCGCGGATTTGATCCCCAATTTGGTGGAAACTGTCAAAGGATTCGCCGCCCAAGAGCGCGAAGTGCTCACCGCAGTTGTCGAAGCGCGTTCCAAAGCAAGCTCTGTGCAGATCACGCCAGACATGCTCACCAACCCCGACGCTATGCGAGCTTTTGAACAAAATCAGGCTGCTTTGTCTGGCGCGTTGTCACGGCTTTTGGTGACAGTGGAACGCTATCCGGAACTGAAGTCCAGCCAGAATTTCCTTACATTGCAATCGCAGTTGGAAGGCACCGAAAACCGCATTTCCGTTGCTCGTCGGGATTATATCGAGGCTGTGCGTATCTATAACACTGAGTTGAAAACCATCCCGGGCCGTTGGTGGCGCAGCCTTATGTATCCCGAGAATCAAGAGATGGCTTCCTTCACGATTTCTGAAGAAGACGCGAAAAATCCTGAAGTGAAATTCAACTGACTCGCCCGATGACCATCGTTTTGCTCCGTTTGAAAGCGGCCACGGTCCTGTTGGCTTTGCTCTGCGGTTTGTGGATCGCTGTGCAAGCTAACGCACAAGGAGCCTTCCCTGCCTTGACGGGGCGCGTTGTGGACACCGCAAACCTGCTCACCCCGGCACAGGAAAGTGCACTCACGGCCAAGCTGTCTGCCCATGAAACGCGTTCTGGCCAGCAAGTTGTAGTGGCCACAATCCGCTCGTTGAACGGCGATGATATTGATGGCTACGCAAATAAGCTGTTCCGCGCATGGGGACTGGGCGACAAAGAACGAAACGACGGCGTTCTGTTTCTCGTTGCTCAAAATGATCGTAAAATGCGTATTGAGGTGGGTTACGGCCTTGAGGGGGTGCTTACCGATGCTCTCTCAGCCTACATAATTCGAACCGCGATTGTTCCACCGTTCCGACAGGGCAAGTTCTCCGTTGGAATTGAGCAAGGCACAACTCAAATTTTAGATGTTTTAACCAGCGATGCGGCAGCGCTGGAAGAATGGCAAACGCGCTCAAAACCTCGTGTTACGCGCAAGAACAATCAACAATATTGGCCGACAGCCGTGATCTTCGGCTTGTGGTTTTTGTTCTTCGCAGTGCCACCATTAGGCACTGCGCTTGCCAAACGGTTCGGCAAGAAACTTGGGCCAAATCGTTACGAATGGCTGGGTATGGAGTTCAACACGGCCAAACGCCGGCGCCGTAGCGGCACCACTTCTTCTGGCGGAACATGGATTGGGGGGTCTGGCGGTGGAGGCGGCTGGTCTTCGGGACGCAGCGGGGGCGGTGGCTTCAGCGGCGGCGGAGGATCCTCCGGCGGCGGCGGTGCATCTGGTGGCTGGTAGGAAAAAGCGATGAGTGAAGAACCCAGCAGATTGAGCGAAGAAGAGCACGCGCAGATAGCGCAGGCCATCCGTGACGCAGAAACGCGCACCAGCGGAGAAATTTTTGCCGTAGTGGCACGTGCGAGCGATGATTATTTCTATGTTGCTGCAATGCTTTCCGGCTTCTGGTCCATTGCCATCGGGGCAGCATTGGCGCTTGCCGCCTGGGCATTGGGCGAACCATTATCATCGCTGGCACTTATGGCTGTTGTTGTGTTGAGCCTTCTTATTTTTCTCGGCTTCTTCCACTTCTTCCCCGAGCAGCGTCTTGCCTTCATTCCCCGTTCGGTCGGCTATCGGAGAGCCTCTTCCAATGCTGTGAGACAGTTCTTGGCCCACGGCATCCACGAAACCAATGACCGCTCTGGCGTGCTGTTGTTTGTGTCGCTTGCAGAGCGCTACGCTGAAGTGGTGGCGGATGCAGGCATCAACGCGAAGGTTGATCAAAGCGAGTGGAACGCGATGGTGGCTTCTCTCATTACACACTCCGCGAAAGATCAGGTGGCGCAGGGATTTCTTGAAGCCATAGACCAAGCTGGCGCGTTGCTGGCGCAGCACTTTCCGCCGGTTGAAGGCGAGAAAAACGAGTTGGACGACAAATTGATCGAGCTCTAGACGATTCAGCCAAGGGCGGCAGGTTGGACGCTCGGTTTGCTCTTGTGATCGTACGTCGAAACCCATACATCCACCGCAACGCATCGGGCTAAGCTCAACGAACGCCGACGGAGACTACGAATGTTTGCGGTTCTCAATCTGATCAATACGGTTTTGACGCTCTATATTTATGTGATTTTTGCCATGGTCGTCATGTCGTGGCTGTTCGCGTTCAACGTCATCAACCCACGCAACCAGTTTGTTGCCGCTGTCGATCGGGTTGTGAATGGGCTGACGGAACCTCTTCTGGCGCCCATTAGGCGCTTCATGCCGAATTTGGGCGGGATCGATATTTCGCCTATCTTGCTGCTGCTAGCGATTTTCTTCCTGAGAGACTTTATCTCGAAAGATCTGCCAAGATACCTGATGTAAATGCGTTAAAAACGCGATCAATTCCAGCAGAACGCAATTTTCTTGAGCGGCTTGTCGTCAAACGTCTCTGAGCCTTCCGCCAGATCTTGACCACCAGCATTGCGGTAGAATTCCATTGCAGGGAAATTTTCTTCCAACACCCAAACGACCGCGCCCTTCATGCCGGAATTTATGAGTTCTTGCCGCGCAGCGAGAAACAGCTTTTTTCCAAGGCCAACGCCTTGGTATTCCGGCAGAAGATATAGCTCATAAATCTCGCCGTCTTGCGGCAATGCCGAAACTCTGTTCGGGCCCAGCGTTGCATAACCAACGACCGTATCCTGGTCTTCAATCACCACAATACGTGTGGAATGACGGATGGCCCGCGCCCACCAGCTTTCATCGCGCCGAGCGATCATACGGTCCAAAGCCTTGTGTGGGATTATGCCGCTGTATGCCATTCGCCACGAATGGGCATGGACATTGGCTATGCCAGAAGCGTGATGCGGGGCCGCACGGCGGGCGTCTATCGATAGAATCTTCATGAGGAGAAGGCTACTTAACGAATGATTCACCAACAAGGGCTGGAACGATTTCAAAGGTTAATTCGCACACCTAAACCGCTCGCCTGTTGAAAACCTGTCGCCGCGTGACGTTTTCCTGATCGCGAAAGCCAATTCGGTGGTTCAATCTGCGGGAAACGAACACCGAGGCAGCCATTATGAAACTGCGCGACATTGAAACCTTTATCGTCGGCAATCCACCGCCATCCTTTGGTGGTCGCTATTTCTTGTTCGTCAAAGTCACCACCGATAACGGGATTGTCGGCTACGGCGAAATGTATGCAGCAAGCATCGGGCCGAAGGCGCAGGTAGCTGCTGCTGAAGACCTGTTCCACCGCCATGCGGCCGGCCAAAGCCCGTTTGACATTGAAATGCTGTTTCGCCGGTTTCATTCATCCGGCTTTTCTCAACGCCCCGATCCAACCGTCATGGGCGCGTTTTCCGCTATTGAAATGGCGTGTTGGGATATCGTCGGCAAAGCGCTGGAGAAACCCGTACACCAATTGCTCGGCGGCCTGGTGAACCCGCGCATCCGCACCTACACCTATCTCTATCCCGACGAGAGCCAAGACCCGGCGACGTTTTACAACGATCCAGATCTGTCCGCCGAACGCGCAGCAGTGTACCAGAAGCAGGGCTTTACAGCGCTTAAGTTTGATCCCGCTGGCCCCTATACGATCAACGATCCGCACCAACCTGCAATGATCGACCTCGACCGCTCCGAGCGCTTCTGTAAGGCGATCCGCGAAGCCGTGGGCACGAAGGCTGACCTGCTGTTCGGCACCCACGGCCAGTTTACGCCTTCAGGCGCAATCCGCATGGCGCAGCGTCTGGCACCCTATGAGCCGCTTTGGTTTGAGGAGCCGACGCCGCCGGAATTGCCGGAAGAAATGGCCAAAGTGGCCCGCGCCTCCAAAGTGCCGATTGCTACGGGCGAGCGATTGACCACCAAATACGAATTCGCCCGCGTTCTGGCCTGCGGCGCAGCTTCGATCTTGCAGCCTGCTTTAGGACGGGCAGGCGGTATTCTGGAGGGCAAGAAAATCGCGGCATTAGCAGAGGTGCATTACGCGGAGATCGCGCCGCATCTTTATTGCGGGCCTATTGAAGCACTGGCGAACATTCAGCTCGCGGCCTGCATCCCAAACTTCCTCATTCTGGAGGCCATACAGACTTTCGGCGGTTTCCACGCTGAACTTCTCGACCACCCAATCCAGTGGGAAGACGGTCACGTGATCCCATCAACGCGACCCGGGCTGGGCCACAACCTCAACGAAGATGTTGCCCGCGCAAACCCATATGATGGCGACCGCCTGCACTTGGAGATGCAGGACACGCCTTACAATTATTCATCAGAAAACCGCTTTGCCGGGGGCTGAGCAAACACCGAGGACACGTCCATGAAAGTTGGCTTTATCGGCCTTGGCAATGTCGGCGCGAAACTTGCCGGATCGCTGCTGCGCAACGGTTTTGACACCACAGTGCGCGATCTCGACAAGACAGCCGCACAGGCCTTTCTCGATGCCGGTGCGAGCTGGGCGGAAAGCCCCAAGGCGATGATGGAGGTTTGCGATCTCGTCATCACATGCCTGCCATCGCCCAAGGCGGTGAGCGCGGTGATGGAAGGCGAGGATGGGATTCTGCAAGCCATGGGCGCAGGCAAAATCTGGGCTGAAATGTCGACCAACGATGTGGAAGAGGTCAAACGCCTCGCCGCATTGGTGGAAGCCAAGGGCGGCTCCGCTATAGAATGCCCCGTATCCGGCGGATGCCACAGAGCGGCCACAGGAAATATCTCGATATTCGCTGGCGGTGATCGCGCCACTTTCGAGCGCATGTTGCCACTGCTCACGACACTGGGCCGCCGGGTTTTGCACACAGGTGAAATCGGCACGGCGTCAACGCTAAAAGTGATGACCAATTATCTTGCCACCGCAAACCTGCTGACAATGTGTGAAGCGATGGTGACGATGAAAGCGGCAGGCATGGACATGGCGACAACCTACGAGGCCATCACCATTTCGTCTGGCACGTCCTTTGTCGCTGAGACGGAAGGTCAGGTGATCTTGAACGGTTCGCGCGATATTTCCTTCACGATGGACCTTGTGAAAAAAGATATCGGCCTGTTTCAAGAAATCGCTGAACGCCACGATGTCCCGCTCGAAATATCGCCGCTGATGGTGGAACTGTTTGACGATGGCATCGCCCGCTACGGCCCGCGCGAACTGTCACCAAACATCATCCGCAGGCTTGAAGACGCGACCGGCTTGTCGATCCTAGCTGATGGCTTTCCTGCTGAAATGACGGATGATGAGCCGGAAGCGCAGGGGTATGAAGTGGTTCCACGTGGGGGTGCGCGGCGTGCTTAGTTTTCTTCAACTGCACCGCAGCAATGTGGACGCATTGGGCGGCCTGACTATTGCGGCTTCGCAACAGCACTTGTTGGCCCCCAATTCCGAATGGATCGCACAGGCTGCGTTCAATCCTGAGTCGATCACATTTGGCGTATTTCAAGATCATGACCAGAAGGAAGTTGGAATGATCTCACTGATCGACCCGCGGTTGGTGCATGAAGAAGAAGATTTAGAGCATTTCCAGCAGGGCTGCCTGTATGTCTGGAGGCTGATGATCGCAGACAAATTTCAAGGTAAAGGTTACGGCAAACTCTCCATCGAATTTGCCCAGGCTTACGCAAAGGCTATTGGTTTGGGCGGTGTTTCGCTCACAACGATGGATAAAGAAAAAGATAACGCGTTGCCGTTTTACCAACGCCTGGGTTTTCAGCCGACCGGCCGTCGTCTTGATGATGAAATCGAATTAATATGGCGGCAGACCGGCTAACTATTTAGCCAAGGCCAACATCACATCGTCGCCTGAGATCCTGCCTACTGCGCGTCCATTTTCCTCAATGATGACCGGATTGCCGGTTGTCACGAGTGCGGTCATTAAGGCTTGCAGAGGCGTGTCCGTCGCGGCGCGAGCGATGTCGCCCTTCTTCAATGGTCCATGAATTCCTTTCGCGGCCTTGGGCATGGCGGTGCGCTTGCGGACGACGATTTCCGCCGCTGTTAGCACCGATAGCGGGTTCATATGAGCGACGAATTCCGCGACATACCCGGTTGCCGGATTGAGGATGATTTCTTGAGCTGTGCCTGTCTGGATAATGCGTCCGCCTTCCATAATGGCGATGCGGTTGCCGATTTTTAGCGCCTCATCAAGATCGTGCGAGACGAAAATGATCGTGCGCTTTAGCCGCTCTTGAAGGTCCAGTAGGTCGTCTTGCAGCTTGTCGCGGATCAGCGGATCAAGCGCTGAAAACGGTTCGTCCATCAGCAAAATGGGTGCGTCCGTGGCGAAGGCACGTGCGAGGCCGACTCGCTGCTGCATTCCGCCGGACAATTCAGATATCAGCCGGTCGCCCCAATCGGAAAGACCAACCAATTCGAGTTGCTCGTCCACCTTTTGTTGCCGCTCGCCCAAGCCAACGCCAGCGATCTCCAATCCAAAACCAACATTGTCTCGTACTGTGCGCCAAGGCAGAAGGCCGAATTGCTGAAACACCATCGCAACGCGTGTCTGGCGCAGCTTGCGCAGGGTGGCGCGGTCGCACGATTGCGGATTGACGGTCGATCCGTCCTCCATGCGCACCAATGCCTCGCCGCGAATAACAGGATTCAGGCCATTCACTGCC
Organism: Pseudahrensia aquimaris; assembly: GCF_042676045.1. Lineage (NCBI taxonomy): Bacteria > Pseudomonadati > Pseudomonadota > Alphaproteobacteria > Hyphomicrobiales > Ahrensiaceae > Pseudahrensia > Pseudahrensia aquimaris. Next base: position 193,724 of record NZ_JBHTJV010000010.1, read on the forward strand.
CGCAGCAGAGTTGACTTACCGGAGCCTGATAGGCCCATTAGCACGACGATTTCGCCGACATTCACATCCAGCGAGCATCCTGCCACGCCGAGCACTTGGCCGGTTTGTTCCTGTATTTCCGGTCGGGTGAGCCCTTGGTCGATCAGTGGCAGCGCCTGCTTTGGTTTATCGCCGAAAACAATGTCGACGCCACGAAAGGAAACGATGGGATCGCTCATGCCTTCTCGCTCCGGCGCAACAGGCGGTCAAGAATGATGGCGACGACCACAATGACAATCCCTGCCTCAAAGCCAAGCCCGATATTCACCGTGTTCAACGCCCTCACAATTGGTATGCCGAGGCCATCGGCGCCAACAAGCGCGGCGATCACCACCATGGAAAGCGACAGCATGATCGTCTGGGTCAAGCCGGCCATGATTTGCGGCATGGCCGAGGGTAATTCCACCTTCCACAGCAATTGCGTGCCGGATGCGCCAAAGGCCTGCCCAGCTTCGATCATCGCTTTGGGTGTCGACGAAATGCCCAATTGGGTTAGCCGGATGGGTGCAGGAATGACGAACACAACGGTAGCCACCAGACCCGGCACCATGCCCAGGCCGAAGAAAATGATCGCGGGAATGAGATAGACAAAAGTCGGCAGCGTTTGCATCAGGTCAAGCACGGGTCGCGCAAACGCATAGGCGCGGGGGCGGTGGGCGAGATAGATGCCAACGGGAACACCTATCGCCATGCACACCAGCGCAGATGCAAGAACCAGCGTCAACGTCTCCGTTGTTTCTTCCCAATAGCCCTGGTTGATGATGAACAGAAATCCGAGTGCTGTCAGAAGAACCATCCAGATGGAACGGTGCAACAACCAAGCTGCCAAACAAAACGCTGCGACCACAATGAGCGCGGGTGGCGTTTGCAGCACCGCGAGAATGAGTGCGATCACTCCTTCCAGCACGCTCTCAATGGCATCAAAAACAAAGGCCGCGTTGTCAGTGAGCCAGTCGACCCCATCGCGAGCCCAACGGCCAACGGGTATCTTGTTGTCGGTCAACCAGTCCATAAAAACTCCGCCCCTTTTCGCTTTCAGCTTTATGTCACGATGATCATTGGCGAAAAACCCCACCGGCGTATTTGTTGGTGAGCAAAGCTTTGATCAAACGAAAAAGGCCACACCTTGCGGCGTGGCCTTTTTGAGCAAGTGGATTGGTGAAGGGCCTTACATGCCCAGCATTTTCTTCACAGCTGCGTTAGCGTCGCCGCCATCAACGGTTTTCACACCCTCAACCCATGACATCACGGTGTCAGGATTCTTCTTCATCCACGCAAGAGCGGCTGCTGGCGGCTCCGTGCCATCGTTCAAAATCGCGCCCATGATCTCGTTCTCCATCGCGAGCGAAAATTTCAGGTTTTTCAGCAAAGCGCCGACGTTAGAGCATTTCTCAGTGTAGCCAGCGGTCGTGTTTGTATACACTGTTGCACCACCAAGATTGGGTCCGAAGAAGTCGTCACCGCCTTCAAGATACCCCATTTCGAAATTTGCGTTCATCGGATGCGGTTCCCATCCCAAAAAGATGATCGGCTCGTCTCGTTTTGCTGCCCGCGCCACTTGCGCCAGCATGCCCGCCTCGGACGATTCCACAACCTCAAAGCCTTTCAGCCCGAAGGCGTCTTTGTCGATCATATCCTGAATGATCCGGTTCCCATCGTTGCCCGGTTCGATGCCGTATATTTTGCCCTCTAAATGGTCCTTGTGCTGGGCGATATCGGCGAACGTCTTGATGCCCATATCCATAGCCTTCTTGTTGACGGCGAGTGTGTATTTCGCGCCTTCAAGATTTTCGCGCACCGTGTCGACAGTTCCTTCGTCACGGTATTTGGCAATATCGCCTTCCATCGTCGGCATCCAGTTGCCAAGGAAGACATCAACATCGCCTTTAGCCAGCGAAACATATGTGACCGGAACGGAGAGCACTTTGATGTCGGTCTCATAACCGAGCGCTTGCAGCACGTTGGTGGTTGCCGCAGTTGTGGCGGTGATGTCGGTCCAGCCCACATCAGAGAATGTAACAGTCTTGCAGCTTGCATCTTCGGCGAAGGCTTGCGTGGCCAGCGACGTGGCCAATGCGGCGGCCAAGGTTATGGATTTGAAGAGTTTTGACATGCGAGTCTCCCGTGTGAGCGAACAGCTTTTGCAGCTGTCTCTTTTGTTGAAATCACAGGAAAGCGGATAAAGTGCGCACGATCAAGGTACTTCACGAACGCGCTGGCTTATCGAACTTCCGATTGAATCCTAGGCCATTCCCCAATAGTTTCCGCTGGGGGCAACAATGGGGCGCAAGGCAATGGTTAAACAGCCGAACTTTCTGATTTTCATGGTCGACCAATTGAACGGCACGCTGTTCGATGGCGGTAAGCCTGCGGACTTTTTGCATGCGCCAAATCTGCGAAAGCTGTTTGATGAAGGCGTTGGCTTTTCCAGTCATTACTGCGCCAGCCCGCTCTGCGCCCCGTCGCGTGCAGCGTTTATGTCTGGCCTGCTGCCGAGCCGGACCGGCTGCTATGACAACGCGGCAGAGTTCCCCTCCAGCTTCCCAACTTTCGCGCATCACCTGCGCCGCGCCGGATACCGCACCACGCTTTCGGGCAAGATGCATTTTGTTGGCCCCGACCAACTCCACGGTTTCGAACACCGCCCCACGACGGACGTTTATCCTGCCGATTTTGGCTGGACGCCGGACTGGACGAAACCCGATGAGCGCATTGATTGGTGGTATCACAACCTTGGCTCGGTCACGACAGCGGGCGTGGCTGAGACGACCAATCAGTTGGAATATGATGACGAAGTTGCCTTCCACGCGCGCCAAGCGCTGCATCAGATGTCGCGAGAGCGAGACAAGCCGTTTTGCCTCACGGTCTCCTTCACCCATCCGCATGATCCGTACGTGACGCGCCACAAATACTGGGATCTATATCCTGAAGATAAAATGCCCCCGCTGGCCGTTCCTGCCGTGCCATACAAGGAGCAAGACGCCCATTCAAAGCGCCTGCTGGATATGTCCGATTGGCGCAATTTTGAAACGGGCCACCAGAAAATCATCGACAGCCGCCGCGCATATTTTGGCAATATTTCTTATCTTGATGAATTGATCGGCGGCATCCTAGAGACGCTGAAGGCCTGCGACTATGATGACGACACGATCATTCTCTTTCTCTCAGACCATGGTGACATGCTGGGCGAACGAGGACTGTGGTTCAAGATGAGCTTCTTTGAAGGCTCTTCTCGCGTGCCGCTGTTGATCCATGCGCCCAAGCGTTTCAAGCCGACTACTATTGCCGAGCCATCCAGCAATCTTGACGTTTTCCCCACACTGGTCGACTTGGCGGGCTTGGAAGTGCCAAATGAAATCGACGGCATGTCGCTTCTGCCTACACTCGAGGGCAAGGGCGAGAGCCGTCAAATCATCATCGAATACGCCGCCGAAGGTTCCATTGCGCCGATGGTCATGTTGCGAGAAGGGGCCATGAAACTGACCGTCTGCCCCGTCGATGAAGACCAGTTGTTCGATATGGAAAAAGATCCGCTTGAGCTGACCAATCTGGCGCAGGATCCGGCCTACAGCGAAACGCTCGCGGCGATGCGGGCCGTGATCGACAGCGCCTACGATTTTGATGCTTTCAACGACGATGTTATTGCCAGCCAGCAGCGGCGGCTTGTTGTTTATGATGCGCTGCGCAATGGGTCGTATTACCCGTGGGACCACCAACCGCTACAACTCGCGTCGGAACGGTACATGCGAAACCACAAGGATTTGAACGTGCTGGAGGCCAATGCCCGATACCCGAAATTTGATGAGGGAAATAAGACATGAGCCACGGTGTCGAACAGTTAGAATTCGTTCAGGAAGCTGACTACGTAATTATCGGATCAGGTTCAGCTGGCTCGGTTGCTGCGGCGCGTTTGTCTGAGGACGGCAAACACAAGGTCATGGTGTTGGAATATGGCGGTACGGATTTCGGTCCTCTCATCCAAATGCCTGCGGCTCTTTCATACCCTATGAACATGAGCCGCTACGATTGGGGTTTTGGCACCGAGCCAGAGCCGAATCTGAACAATCGGCAGCTCGCCACACCCCGCGGCAAAGTGATTGGTGGCTCATCTTCAATCAACGGCATGGTCTACGTGCGCGGACACGCGAAGGACTTTGACCATTGGGACGAAAGCGGCGCGAAGGGGTGGTCTTACGCTGACGTCCAGCCCTATTTCCAACGCGCAGAAACCTCCCACGGTGGCGCCACAGGTGAGGGCAGGGGCACCGATGGACCGCTTCACGTTGGTCGAGGACCGCGCGACAACCCGTTGTTCCACGCTTTCGTTGAAGCCGGCCGGCAGGCCGGATTTGAAGTCACAGACGATTACAATGGCTTGAAGCAGGAAGGCTTCGGCGCGATGGAACAGACGGTGTGGAAAGGCCGTCGGTGGTCCGCCGCCAACGCCTATCTGAAGCCAGCCCTGCGACGCGAAAATCTCAAAATGATGAATTGCTTCGTCCGACGTGTTCTGTTTGATGGCAAACGCGCCATTGGTGTTGAAGTGCAGCGCGGTGATCGAATTGAGCGGGTGCATGCGCGCAAGGAGGTCGTGATGGCCGCTTCCTCCATCAACACGCCAAAACTGCTCATGTTATCGGGCATAGGACCCGCAGCTCATTTGCGCGAAAAGGGTATTGATGTTCTTGCCGACCGCCCCGGTGTGGGCGGCAATCTTCAGGACCATCTGGAGCTATACATCCAGCAAGCCTGCACCCAGCCGATCACGCTATATTCAAAGCTAAATCTGTTCCCCAAGGCGCTGATTGGCGCTCAATGGCTGTTTTTCAAAACTGGCCCTGGGGCATCAAACCAGTTTGAATCCGCCGCCTTTGTGCGATCCAAACCGGGTGTCGACTACCCCGATATCCAATACCATTTCTTGCCTGTTGCAATCCGTTACGATGGAACCGCTCCGGCGGAAGGGCATGGTTTCCAAGCGCATGTTGGGCCGATGCGCTCGAAGTCGCGTGGAACGGTCCGTCTGGCATCCGCTGATCCGCTTGCAAGCCCAAGCATCCGCTTTAACTACATGAGCCATGAGGACGACTTCGCGGAATTCCGTCATTGCATCCGGCTTACCCGTGAAATTTTTCAGCAAGCCGCATTTGACCCATTTCGTGGTAAGGAAATATCCCCCGGTGTCGATGTGCAAAGCGACGATCAACTCGATGAACACATCCGCAACCATGTCGAAAGCGCGTATCATCCCTGTGGCACAGCCAAGATGGGCGCGGTCGATGATCCTTATGCCGTAGTGGACCCCCAGTGCCGCGTCATCGGTGTGGAGGGATTGCGGGTGATCGACACATCAATCTTCCCCCGCATCACGAACGGTAACTTGAACGGCCCAGCTATCATGTCTGCCGAAAAGGCGAGTGATCATATTCTTGGTCGAGATCCGCTACCGCGGTCTAATCTGGAACCTTGGATCAACCCACGCTGGAAAGAGTCCGACCGCTAGACCTGGTCGTCCACGACCTCACCGTGGCTACGGCGACGCTGAAGCTCTTTTTCCGCACGCTTACGGGCGCGGGCCTCTTTCAAATCAGCGCCCAAATGATTAATTTTGCGCTGTCGTGCCAGATTAATTTGGCGCTGTCTGTCTGCAAAGCGCGCCCTCTGCTCATCGCTCATGGCATCGTAGCAATGATGGCAAGACACACCCTCGCTGTATTGCGCGTGCGCCTTATCTTCTTGACTGATCGGCATTCCACAGGCGCGGCACTGGTCATAGGGGCCGGGTACGAGGCCGTGGCCGACGGAAACGCGGGAATCGAAGACGAAGCACTCGCCTTCCCAAAGGCTGCGTTCTTGCGGCACTTCTTCGAGATATTTCAGTATACCGCCTTTGAGGTGAAAAACATTATCAAACCCCTTGGCTTTCAGGAGCGCGGTCGATTTTTCGCATCTGATGCCACCAGTACAAAACATCGCGATTTTAGTGTCGGGCGCAACGTCTAGCTTTTCATCCACCCAGTCGGGCAAATCACCAAAACTCTTGGTCTGGGGGTTAAGCGCTCCTTTGAAGGTTCCGATGCCCACCTCGTAGTCGTTGCGCGTATCCACCACGATGACATCGGGATCGGCAATCAGCGCGTTCCAGTCTTGCGGCTCCACATAGGTGCCGGCATTGCGCGACGGGTCCACGCCCTCCACTCCAAGCGTCACGATTTCTTTTTTCAAACGCACCTTCATGCGCAAAAAAGGCTGCTCGGCACTGTAGGAGAATTTGGCATCCAACTCGCCAAATTCGACATGGCTGCGCAGCCAATCCAGAAGCGCATCAACAGCTTCGTGCGAGCCGGCGACTGTTCCGTTAATACCCTCATGAGCGAGCAGCAACGTGCCCTTGATTTCATGCTCGTTGCACAACTTCGCCAACGGCGCTCGCCAGGCGTCCGGCTCGGCCAGTGTGACGAACTTGTACAGGGCTGCAATCTTGATGGCATCGCTGGTCATGGCTGTTCTATAATCTCATCCTCTATCAGCTGCCAATGCCACAAAGGGCCGATATGCACCGACGCTGGATATACCTTCTTCTTGTATGTGCGATGGCATTGGCTCTTGGCCTGATCTTTCCTGGGCCTTAACGGTTGATCATGCGTTTGCTGCGCGGTTTGGCTCAAATTTGAACCAAACCCCTTTTTCTACAAAGGCAAACCTTAACCGAATGAGTCTACGGTTCGAGATTTTTAACACAGCGTTAACCATTCCAACCCCACTTTGCCCCACCCGTATTCCGTCTGGAATCCGGTGATTCGTTTCGTGGCTGCAGGGGCCACAGCCCAGGGGACTAAACGATGCTATCCACTTTCGGAAAAATCTTCCGTCGCAAAGCTCAGGCACTTGAAACGCCAGACCGACAAAAGCCGCTCATGCGCGCGCTAGAGCCGCGGATGTTGCTCGATGCTGCGGCGGTTGAATCGGCCGAGCAAGCGGCTGACAAGGCAGTTCACTCGGAAATGGCTGATCTGGTCAACGTTATCGGCGACGACACCCTGGCCCCTGAGGGTGTGGCGCTGGATAAGGCGGACCTGTCACGCGATATAGTTTTCATCGACGGCAATGTGCCTGATATCGGCACGATCCTCAGCGAATTGGACCCAGATGTTGAGGTTCACATTCTCGATCTGCAATCCGATGGTGTGGGTCAGATGGCCGATATTATGGATGGGCGTACTGAAGTTGCTGCAATCCATATCTTTTCTCACGGCGGCGAAGGCTTCCTGAGCCTCGGCAACGGCCAACTGACAACCGATACAATTTCCGGTTCGCATGTTGAATCGCTCATGCGCATCGGTGCATCGCTTTCCGAAGGCGGCGATATTCTGATTTATGGTTGTAACTTTGGTGCTGGCGAACAGGGTCAAGCAGCCGCCGAACGCCTCTCGCAAGTAACAGGCGCAGACATTGCAGCTTCTGATGACCTGACAGGCGCTGCCGAAAAAGGCGGTGATTGGGATCTGGAGGTCGTCGCGGGCGAAATTCAGGCGAAATCGATCACCGTTGAAGCCTATGGTGAGGTGCTGGACACATTCGAACTTGGAACCGTCACAGCGCCTTCGGTTGATCTTCAAAACACCCGCGTTATCGCCACTGTTACGTATGGCGGCATTGGTTCTACTGCGCTGTGGGCTAATGCAGGTACGGTGCAGACAGCTGGTGGCCCGGTGGCAGTCGATATCGTTGCCACCGTTATAGCTGAATCCAGTGCGACAGATGTTGGCGTAAATTTCGGCACGCGCGACGACGATGAAGGCAATACGAACGATCCGACTTTGGACGATTTCCGTGTGCAAATTCGCAATGGCGGCGCAGCCACGGGCAACACTTACGCTACGGAAAACGGTGGAACGTTTACGCAAGTTGCCGAAAACAGCGCCACAATTCGGTGGGAAATTTTTGAGGCCGGAACGTGGAGCGTTGCCGATCCGGCAGCTGGCGTAAAACCAGCTGCTGCAACGGTAAACCTGACGATTTCTGACATCGATGGTGGTGGCGGTTTGCCGGATTCGCGCGAGGAAATCGCCGCTAACCTGACAGGCCTTTCTTCATATACGGTGCAAGAACCCACCAATATGAATGTCACAAATGATGGCACGAATATCAGTGTGAGCGGCACGCAGGGTCAGAATAACGAAGAGGAAAGCTGGGTTCAGTTCTCGTGGGGATCAGTCAACCAGCTCGATCTCACCTACACCACGCACACCGTCAACGCCTTCTACAATCACGATGGCGATGGAGACTTGGTGTTCACCAACCCGAACACCGCTTTTGCGACCGGAATTGACCTGGACTCAAATGATTCCTCCGGTGCAACCGGCTCTAACTATCAAACGGTGTTTTTGCATGATGGCGCTGGCAGTGGTGCGCCCGTTTCCATCGCTGATGGCGATATTATGGTGGACAACGATGGTGACCGCGGCACATCTGCGGTCATCACCCTTACCAACGCTTTCGCAGGCGATGATCTGATCCTGGACACCGCTGTCCTTGCCAGCCTGGGCCTCACTGGCACTGTTGATACGTCAACCGCCGGTGTGATTCAGATCACGATCAACGGCGAGGCCAGCACGCTTGATTATCAAACGGCTATCCAGTCGATCACCTTCCAGAACCTCAATGTCGGCTTTGACCAGACAACGCGCCAGTTGGATGTGCAGGTTTTTGACGGCGCTTTTGCAAGTGGCATTGCCAATACCGCCATCACTTTCGGCACGATCATCAATCAGCCAAGTGCTGTCCGTGACATTTATGTGGGCGACGAAGACACACTTCTTACAGTGCCTGCTATCACGGGCCTTTTGGCCAACGACAGCGATCCGACGAACGATCCCATCACGGTGACGGGCGCGCTCGATTCAGCTGGCAATGCAATCACAGTTAATCCCGTCGGGGCAGCCACTCCCACCGTGCATACACTGCCATCCGGCGCGTTGCTGACACTTTTTGCCGACGGCTCGCTCACATACGATCCGCCAGCTGACTATTCAGGTGTCGAATTCTTCAACTACACGGTGGAAGACAACACGGGCCTTTCCGCCCAGTCTTACGCTTCGATCAACATTCGTGGCATAGCAGATGCGCCAAATGTGCCTGCTACAATCGAAAGCGTCGTTTCCGACGAGGATCAAAACACCAACACTGTTGATCTCACCAGCACGCAGACAGACGTAGATGGCTCAGAAAGCCTTCGCTATCTCATAAGCCAGATCCCCACTGGCTTCACACTCACTGATGGCGCTCTGTTTTTCACATCAGCATCGGCAACGGATATTGCATTCCTGGACGGTTGGGATCTGACCAATATCTCGCTCATTCGACCAACCGCTGATAATTCCGACGAAGATATCGTTGTACAACTGACAGTCGAAAGTACCGAACCAAACGGTTCGACTGCCAGCAGCACTGAAAGCGTTCGCTTCAACGTCGCGGCTGTTGCAGACGCGCCAACGCTAAATCTCAACACCACTGCTGGCGGCGGTGTGGATGTGCCCACACCCCTCGGACCACTTATTTCTGCAACTCTGGCGGACGCCGATGGTTCTGAAACCATTGTTTCCTATACGTTTTCGAATTTCGATACAGGCTTTCAGCTGTTGCAAAATGGCGTTCCGCTCACGCCTGCCGCGGGTCCGCACACGGTTCTGGCCGCTGATTTGGCAACCCTGTCGCTGCAAACAACGCCCGGCTTCTTGGGTGTCACTACGGTCGATGTTGTGGCAACCGCTGAGGAAACCAACGCGGAAGATGATGTATCGCTGCTTTCCGCCAACAGCGCACTTGGCACACTCAGCATCACGATCGACAACGTCGATGATCCTGTAACGGCCAACCCGGATACGGGCGCAACCGTTTCCGGCGGAACAACAACTATCACGCCGTTGACCAACGATGTTGCTCCAGACGGCTTTGACACGATCACGCTGATCGACGGTCAAGTGCCCACCGTTGGCGTTGAACTGACGCTGACAAGCGGCAACGGCTTCGTCACACTCAACGCTGACGGCAGCGTCACTTTCCGTGCAAGTGACACTTTTACCGGCGATGAAGTGGTTACATACACCGTTGCCGATGCCGACGGAGATGCCGACAGTTCGACCCTTACCATCACGGTCAATCCGTCTTGGAGACTGACCGGCAGCACATCGGTCGCTGAAGGCAGCAACGCGACCTACACGATTGAAATGACAGGTCCGCTGACACCGGGGCAATCGGCTTCGGTCGATATCGCCTTGAGCGACATCGAAACAACAAACGCGGACTACGCGGATTTGGCGGCTGCGATTACGGCAGCGGTCGCAACACGCGACGATCTCACATTTGACGGCACGACGCTGACCTATACCGCCAATTACGAAGGCACGTATTCTGCAACCGGCGGCGGCTTCACCGACATTTCTGGCAGCGGAACGGCAACAGGATTGGGCGATGAGGCCAACGCGACCGCGCCCATTGGTTTTGACTTTGAATTTTACGGCCAGAACTATTCAAGCCTGTTCATCAATGACAATGGCTTCATCACTTTCGGCGGGTCCGCGACAGCATGGAACAACACCGCTCTTACATCCGGCACTGTTCTGGGCGGAAATCCGACCATTGCTGTTCTGTGGGATGACTTCAATCCTGCCGCTGTAGGCGAAGTCTACTACGAAACATCAGGCGCTGTCGGTTCTCGCACCTTCACGGCACAATGGGATGACGTGGCCATCTTCGGCAGTGCCGCGACCGACGGCGGCTCGTTCCAGATTGTGCTGAACGAGGCCGATGGTTCGATCAATTTCTTCTATAATGATGTGGATTTTGACGGCACGAACAACGATCAGGGCGCCAGCGCGACCATTGGCGTTCAAGACGGCAACGGCATATTCTGGCAGCAATCCTTCAACGCAGCCAATGCTGTGGCTTCCGGCAGTTCCATCACGGTGCAATCAACGGCTATGACGCCGCTGGTGATTGATCTTGGAACCATAGAAGACCCGACGCTCGAAGCTGACGAAGACTTCAACATTGCGCTCTCCAACGCCACAAATTCGGGCATCATTGCAGCCCAAGACGACGTTACAACCACGATCACGGACACTAACGACGCCCCCGTACTCAATGCGCCTGTAACAACAGGTACTCCTGTTCCGGTCACCACCACTTTGGAAGACACCCCGCTTGTTTTCTCTGCGGCCAACGGAAATCCGATTTCGATTGATAATCCTGACGGTAACGACTTGTCGGTGCTTCTGAGCGTCTCCACCGGCATTTTGAACGTCACGCCGGGCAGTGGTGCCATCATCGGCTCTGACGGCACTGGCGTGGTAGCGATCCAGGGAACGCAAGCGCAGGTCAACGCAGCCCTTGCAGGGTTAATCTTCACGCCGGTTGCCGACAACAATGGTACAGCCACACTGTCACTTTTGATTGATGATCTGCAGGGCGAACCGAATTCCGTTGTTATCGACACAATCGATATCGGCATCACCGCTGTAGCGGACACTGTGCAGGATTCCGTTGTCGTCAACGCCACAAACACGGTCACAATTCCCGTTCTCAACAACGACACGTTTGAAAACGTGCCGACCAACGTTATCGCTACCAACGGCGCAAATGGCACTGTTGTCGTGAATCCGGACAACACGATCACTTATACTTGGACGTCTAGCGCAACAGCTGGTTCGGACACGTTCACTTACACAGTCACTTCTGGTGGTGTCACCGAAACCGAAACTGTTTTCGTCTTGAAATATCCACCAGCTGAAGCTGAAGACGATACACAGAGCACTAACGAAGACGCCGTTATCAACGTTCCAGCTGGCGGTGTGCTCGACAACGATTTGACCGTGTCGGTCGCGCCTACTCTTGGCTACGACACGATCGATATTGCTAATAACGAATGGGATGATGCTTCCAACACATTCCCGTTTACGCTTGACCCGAGCGTCACTGAAAACACATCGCCCACAACGGCATTCACCGGCATAACGTCGTCGCTTGTTTTTGACGGCACTGATGGGGGCACAGCCACTTCGCTGAACAATTTCGGTGCCAGCCCCGGCCTTTCGGCCTCAGACACAACTTTCGAATTGTGGTTCAGCTATGATCCGGCGGATTATTCCGGCAACGGCGCTATCCTGTTTGAAACAGGCGGCGGTGGCGATGGCATGTCAATCGCGCTATCCGACGCTTCGGGTGGCACGACCGGCCCGATAGACCATGTTCTTATCCGCTTTAAGGATGGAGCCACGACCGTCGACTTGCTCGCTGATCTAGAGGCCGTAGTCGGCGCTGGCAACATTGCAGGTGAGTTCATTCAAGTCGTCGCGGCGTATGACAAAGATGCTGTTGGCACCGATGACCGCCTTAGCCTCTACATTAATGGCAATCTGATAGACACAACAACGGCTGTTGGTCTTGATGATTGGGCTGGCACCAGCGGCTCCGGTTTGGGCCAGTCCAACGGCTCAAACCTGCCGGGTGCTTTTGATCAATTCATAGGCGAAATCGCCATCTTCAACGTTTACGAAGCAAGCCTGTCTGACGCTGACGTCAAGGCAACCTTCGATCAGGTCGCAGGCGTCACAATCAGTTCCTACGACAGCACCTCAACACTGGGTGCAACTGTCGTGCTCAACGCCGATGGCAGCTACAGCTACGATCCAACTTCAGCAACAGCCCTGCAAGCGCTGCAGGCGGGTGATACGGTTGTTGATACCTTCACCTACACGATTACCGACGCTAACGGCACTGAAAGCCAGGCCACTGTCTCTATCACCGTGCTGGGCGTAAACGATGCACCTTCTGGCACCGACGGACAGGCGATCATCGCTGAGGACACGAGCTACACGTTCACAGTCGCCAATTTCGGTTATTCTGATCCGGTTGACGGCACGGACGACGCCTTCAATTCTGTCTTGCTGACAACAGTTCCAGCCGATGGAACACTAGTCTTCGATGATGGCGTCGCGGCCCCGGTGACGCTATCAGCAGGCGCGAGTGTATCTGTTGCGGATATTACTTCCGGCTATCTCACTTTTGTTGCTGCTCCGGATCAAAACAATACATCCACACCGGGCACCAGCTATACTCAGTTCACATTCCAGGTGGTTGATGACGGCGGCACAGCGCTTACTGGTGAAGACACCGACCAAAGCCCCAACACGTTTACGATTCTCGTTAATCCAGTAAACGACGCGCCTGATGCGTTTGCTAACACGGTCTCGGCTGACGAAGACGTTGCCACGCCGCTGACGATCACGCCTCCGACGGACATTGATGATGCATCAACGGCGCTGACGGCGACAATCACGCAGGTTCCGGCTGCTGGCGAAGGCACGATCATGTATACGCCGGACGGTGGCGGTTCTGCCATGCTGGCTGCTGGCGATACGCTGTCGATGAGCGAGCTTGCGACGCTGAGCTTCACATCCGCTCCCAACTACAACGGTACGATCACGCCGTTGACTTACACGGTCACGGACGATGAGGGCCTGTCGGATGCTGGCTCCAACGGCACGGTCAACATCACACTGGTTCCCGTCAACGACGCGCCCGTGGGCAATGACGATGTTGTGAACGTCACGGAAGATACAGCGACCGCGCTGAACCCGATGGCACCAACCGATATTGATGATGCTCCTGCCGATCTGACGGTTACGATCACCGCGATCCCGAACGCCACGACGCAGGGCACCGTCACCTACACCGATGCTGGTGGCGCTACGCAGACGCTTGGCTCAGGCGACGCTCTCACTTTGGCTGAATTCGCAACTCTCTCGTTCACGCCGCTGACTGATTATGACGGTCTGGTCGATGCGATCACCTACACCGTCTCCGACGATGACGGCCTGACGGATACAGGCTCCATTGCGATCACGATGGTTCCTGCCAACGACGCGCCTGATGCGTTTACGAACACGGTTTCGGCTGACGAAGACGTTGCCACGCCGCTGACGATCACGCCTCCGACGGACATTGATGATGCATCAACGGTGCTGACGGCGACAATCACGCAGGTTCCGGCTGCTGGCGAAGGCACGATCACGTATTCGCTCGACGGTGGCGGTTCTGCCACGCTGGCTGCTGGCGATACGCTGTCGATGAGCGAGCTTGCGACGCTGAGCTTCACATCCGCTCCCAACTACAACGGTACGATCACGCCGTTGACTTACACGGTCACGGACGATGACGGCCTGTCGGATGCTGGCTCCAACGGCACGGTCAACATCACACTGGTTCCCGTCAACGACGCGCCCGTGGGCAATGACGATGTTGTGAACGTCACGGAAGATACTGTAACGTTCCTCAATCCAACGCCGCCGACAGACGTGGATGACGCCCCAACCAGTTTAACGATCACAATCAATCAAGTGCCCAACGCACTCGTTCAGGGAATTGTGAGCTACACGACATCGGGTGGCGCGACAGCGACCTTGGCACTTGGCGACACGCTGACACCGGCTGAGTTCAATACTCTTCGGTTCACGCCGATCGCGAATTATGACGGTCTGGTTGATACGATCACTTATACCGTCACTGACGATGACAATTTCTCAGATGCAGGCTCAAACGGCTCCATCGCGATCACGTTGGTTGCTGTCAACGATGCGCCGGATGCTTTCCTCAACAGCGTCAGTGTCGTCGAAGACACCCCAACGCCTTTGCCAGTCACGCTGCCTACCGATGTTGATGATGCGCTCACAGACCTCACTGTCACGATCAATCAGGTTCCAAATCCGCTCACACAAGGCACTGTCACTTACACGCTTGATGGCGGCGGTACAGCGACACTTTCGAGCGGCAGTGTTTTGTCCGTTACCGAGTTTGATACGCTGAACTTCACGCCAGTTCAGGATTTCTCAGGCTCCATTCCATCGCTCAGATATACTGTACGTGATGATGACAACGCAGCCGACCTTGGTTCAAACGGCACGATCAACATCATCATGGTGCCCGTCAATGATGCGCCAGATGCAACCAATGAATCCGTCGATGTAGTCGAAGATACAGCAACCGCACTCAATCCGACTCCGCCCGTCGATCCCGACGACGCGCCATTGAATCTGTCGATAACCATCACGCAAGTGCCAAACAGTATAACGCAGGGAACTGTCACATATCTCAATGGCGGCGTCAGTCAGACGCTCGCTGCAAATGATGTGCTGACTTTGGCTCAGTTCGACACGCTGACCTTTGCTCCGGTCGCAGGCTACACTGGCTCAGTCGACAGTATTCTCTACACAGTCGAAGACGATGATAATTTCTCTGACAGCGGATCGAACGGTTCGATCTCTATCGTGATCATCGAATTCAACGACGCGCCTGAGGCTTTTGCTGATGTTGTTGGCGTTGCTGAGGAGGGGACGGTTGCGCTTAATGTTACGGCTCCGGTTGATGTTGATGATGTTGCTGCCA
>NZ_JBHTJV010000011.1:0-59855 GCF_042676045.1 Pseudahrensia aquimaris
GCACCGCATCACGCTTGAAATCGTCACTGAAATT
Organism: Pseudahrensia aquimaris; assembly: GCF_042676045.1. NCBI lineage: Bacteria > Pseudomonadati > Pseudomonadota > Alphaproteobacteria > Hyphomicrobiales > Ahrensiaceae > Pseudahrensia > Pseudahrensia aquimaris. The sequence goes on from NZ_JBHTJV010000011.1 coordinate 35, forward strand.
GGCTTTGCCCATAATGGCCTCCTTGCCTCAAAATTAGGGAAGAAGGTGTCTACAAATCTAGGGGCTATTCACTCGCATTGTTCGAATTCTCTGACGACATTAATTGAATAGCACTAGGCAAGCCTTCTCGAAGACAATAACAAAGTTACACGACCGTAACAAATTAGCCATTTGAGAGGCTATGGCCGCTGCTGTGCCTCTAAGTGCGGGTGTACCGCGCATTCTTCCAATAATCGAACATCCTGCACCCAAATAAAAATTCACGTTTGCGCCCGACAAGTCAATAGCAACAAGGTCCATACAGCCACCGTTGAACGATGCTGAAGCTGCAAGATTAGAGGCACGGTCCGCACTCCCAACGTTGGCGACCCAAATTAGTCGTCCCGCATAAGCGGCTGCTTCGGTGAAATCGAGTGAGGAATTCTCACTTTGCTCGAACGGCGGCAATGGGCGGATTTTGTTGAAAAAGTCGGCCTTTAGCACATCTAGTCCGAATTCCTAGCAATCAGTTTCACAATATAGAAATGTGAGAAATACTAATTCCTCCGGCACTCTTTCTGAGAATGGAATTCTAAAATATTGCGGCGAAATTTGCGCCGCTGACTTTTTCAACAAAATCGGCCGCGAGTGTCGACGCGATCCCCAAAATTACCGGGCCAGCTTGATGGCGGCTTCGAGTCCACTTTGCCGTTTTCAGTCTTGTCGTTCATTGAGCATTTTGGAATGCTGGTGTTGTTAAGGATAGCCCTGAGCATACCTGATTAAAAAAAGGCGATCACCTGCCAATCTTGAGCTGCCATATTGTTCTTTTAGCTACACTTCAATCTACGTCGAATTACGGTTTTTCAACTATCTCATGGATGCCTAAATTGGGCACCATGCATTAGGAAAAATGCCTCATATATTGAGATCAAGAATTTTTGAGGTTCACCAAAATTTCTATTTACTTGAACACCATTATAAATATTATAAATACTGGTGTGATAACGGATAGCAAAAATAAATGACTAAAAAAAGCGATTTTGATCCGTTAACTCGTCACAGAGATTTTATATCAGCTTTAGCCAAAACTCCCCTATCAATTGATGGGAAATCTTTGACCAGTGACTTTTTTCAGAGGCCGAAAGACTGCTATCGAAGCATGCCGTCTCACTGGAAGAGTGAAAACTCTAGAATCGGCCAGTCTAAAAACCTATCAAATGAACGGTCTGACTTCGTTGAAATACTACGAAGAGGGCTTGGTCATATTGCTGCTAACCCCAGCGTTCAAGCAAACGTCCGAGCAATGAAACTCAGCTACAAATTCCCAGAAAGTGTTGAGATCGAAGAATTTGCTGATCTAGGAATCGGAAGCGAAATCAGAATAGTGAATGAAAATGAGGCTATAGCGCGTCATTTTATGGTCGAGGACTTAGGAAACGCAGCAAAGCAGGCAGCTGAAGATTATCGCTTACGTTTGGAGGGGGCGGGCGATATCGACACATCAACAGATGCGATCTTTCGCAAGGACAAATATTTAATCATCGGTGATCGAGGTGTTGGGAAAACATTTTTTCTGAATTACCTCATCTCACAACATACTCAGGAACTGCACGAAAAAGGCGTTATCATTGTTCGTTTGGATTTGACCAAAGATGTTGACGATGAACTCGGAATTGCGGAATGGCTTCACTGGAAGATTTGTAAAATTTTATTCACATACTACGATGAAGGCGCATTTGACAGAGATGCCATTCATGATGTGAACGACCCGGCAATTCAGCACTTTCTAGACAAGAGCAATCTTGGCTTGCTCTTTGATCTAAGCAGTCGAAACGACGTTCTCTTCGAAATTGCCAGAACTATTGACGTCGAGTTATCTCGAACCGAGTTTTCAGAAGAGTTTCGCCGAAACGCAGCAATGTTCAGAAGTCCTGTAGACACTACACCGCGTAAAATTTCCACGGAGTGGTTTTTCCCAATGATTTGGGACTATATGATCAAAGTGAAAGAATGTAGCTTTATTACTATTTTTGATGGTTTGGATCAGTTGGGGCTCACAAACTCTGATCGCGATAGATACAATAGGCTGATTGCTTCGATCAATGGTTACCTTGGTTCAGAGAAAAGTCTCTATACCGCAACGTTGGTCACGATGCGTCCGAAATCATGGATTGATCGAATTGGCGACGATAATTTTCGTCGCGTCTTTCAAGGCGCGGTCATTGCAGCACCAGACAACCGAAAGATATTAGAACAAAAAGAAGAGTACCTCACCAAACCCAATTTCTTCAGGCATAAACACCAAACGGTAGGTGTCTTGGGGGATCAATATTCGGATTCAATACGAAAATTTGCTAATGTCTTCGTTGAATTTATAACAATGAGCTTGACCAGATCAGTGGCGCCTAATTTGCCCGAAGTAAGCGGATCAGACAGAAGTGCTGAAATTGGATTTAATGTTCTTGAGCAGATATTTGGAAGCAACAAAAGAAAAACGTTTCAAGCCTTATCGGATCTGTCGAGGTTCTTTGTCTCGGTTTTATCGTCTGATTTTGAGCGAATGTTACATGAAACCGTAAACGTAGTTGAGTTTTTTGAGCATTATAAACCAGGTGATGGAATAATGATTGATGTAGATAATCCTTATTCTGAAGTTATGAGATACAATTATCTGGTTATTGAGGCACTTTTACTGGAATCGCCTAAGGAGTATTTTAGGCAAGAGAAATATGGATATGACATTGATAGTGAGGGAAAAATAGTTTCTGCAGCTAAGAGTGACAGCTCTATATCGCACTATTTGCACAACATATTTCACTATGTAAGCAATCCCACAAAGATTGAATCTTCACACGTTTTTGCAGGAATAAGAATCCTACAAATTTCTATGATTCATTCCACGATCGATAAAAATACATTATTAGATTTGGTTTGCACAATATTCAATTATAAGCGGGATATAGTTGAGCAAAAGTTCAACGAAATGTGCGAGGATGGCCTATTTCAGCATAAATTGGATGCACCGCATGTCGTCGTTGATAGTTTTTCGATAACTTTTGCCGGTAAGTATGCAGTTTCTCGCCTAGCGTCTTCGTTAGAATACATTTGCATGACTTTGCAGACAGTGCCGCTACCCAAAAGTCTAGTGAGTGCTGGATATTTTCCAGTTAGGCCGCATTCCTCTGCCGAATTTGTTGTTTATAATAAGGTGTTTTCTGCACTAAACTTTGCAAGGTATTGTGAGTTAGTGGAATCGGAAGAACAAAAGTTGTTTGAAGATTTCAGGTTACATGGGGACGCTGAAAGCTTGGCTCATATTGAAAATAGGTCGTTCGATGAGATATTTTCCATTTCAGAAAAAATCACATCTGCAGTGCTCAAATCTATTGATAGAATAGTGGACCACGCGCACGAGTCCGAACTGACGGTCCAACTTTCACAACTAGATACTTTGATCGCAAGTGGCGCTCGAGACCTAGCTGTTGGCCAACACCTTCGCAAGACCGCCTAGCGCCCCGCCAACAAATTCGCCAAACTTCGTGTAATAGCCTGGTGAGTAATTTTCACTCTGCGGTAACCGGTCTGATTTGTCGTCACCGAATTCTGAGAAATCCAGATTCTTAAGTAGCGACAACCCCTTTGCTGAGAGTTGCCCTCCATCAAAGACAAATATGCCCTTGGAGACATCGACATTCTTTTTTCCCACATAGATTGCACCTTCTTTGGCCAACCATTCAACAATGTCCTCAAATAGCCGATTGTCGGCATTCCAAGTTTCTCGATTTTTTGCCAAAATCTCACAATCGGAAATTCGGACAGTTTCAATGGAAAGGTCCACTCTACCTAAGCCTGCTTCAAACAATTTGGTGTAGATTAGGCCGATAATCGCGTTTGAGCGCTGCATTTTTAAGTCGTCCACTAATCAATTCTCCGAACGAACCAAAAGGGATGCCAATATAGCAGATTCTTTCATAATTTTCATGACCTTTCACAAATTCACAATTTAGTATAGTGCAGCAGTGTATTAGTTTTTTCTCAATTATTTAACATTTTTTCTTGCGGGCATCTTACCCTACTGAATGCAGCAATAAGCGGATGTCCTGGTAGGGTGAAATAGAGAATTCGGCTTGAATTTGGGAATCGGCGTTCGTGCTACAAGTTGGGTTGCGAGCCATGTCGCATTTAGAAATTGATCCACTGGTATACCAATTCATTTTGTCCGCAATGCTGTCGTCGGTCATAGCCAGGGTGCTAAATTTCTGAACGGCAGCTTTCAGGAAATCAACGCGGTTGATCCCAATGGCCACAATGGGCCGCGAATCACGTGGACGGTGTTTTCAAGACTGACTGGTCGGAGGTCCGGATCGAGCCCTGATCGCCATCATCCATGAGTTTTGCAGCCAATATTTGCGACACGCAAACCATTGATTTTGTTGATGGTGGAAAGCCGTTGCAAAAAAGATGGTTTTTGCAACAATCGACTACAGAGTCGCGGAATATGGATTATGTAGTGATGGATGAAGCTTGGATACTTGAAGAGCTACAAATGTTTAATTCTGCCCAAAAAGGGCAGAAAAAATCTCGACTAGAACATCTTATTGAAATAGCAGCATTTCCTCCGACGATACTGGCTAATGCAGTGGAGGAACAAGAACGTCGCGATGCACCTCATGTTGTAGCTTTCTTTCAAATTCCTAAGCCAATATTCGCGGGTTCTGGTTTATTTTCAGCTCCCGCCAAAGAACACAATCAATCTGTCGATTTACAATTTACACCAATCGAACTTAGCTTCGATATTGCTGGGCGTCCCAAATGTGAGATTGATATAGGCCAACTCAGTTTCCGGCCTAATGCGACCCAGATTTGCGCCTTTGTGCCTATCTGGCAAAAACGAGCTGATTATTATCCGCGTTACGAGCGTTGTTTTTCTAGTTTTGGGATGACGAACAATGTTGTTATTCATGGACACGAAAGTTGGATTGAAGGACGGCCACTCACTGCGGTCGACTTCGAACACAATCTCTCCAGTCGGATAATTAGGGAATTGCAATTTTCGACAAGGAGATTTTTGAAGTCATATTCGACAGTAGCTAGAGAAGATGCCCTTACAGACGACTGGCTCTACAGCTATTTTACCATGCCTTATCCGTGGAGATTAAGTTACGGTTCACCACCAACACCGACTTACCGATATTATGTAGACGCGCACAAAAGGGACGTCGTTCCACCTTACAACCAGAAGAACATTGATGGTGGCATCAATTTTTCGTTTAGAAAATTCTCCCGTTTTGAAAAGCAAATATTCTCACTTAGTCAAATGTCTTTGGAAGGGAATTACGGATTAGTTGCAGTGACAGGATTATCTCTTATCGAGTGGATACTCAAAATGAACGCGACTGGTAAAAATAAAAAGCTCAATCTTTACGGTCTTATAGAACTGTTCGATGGTGATGTAATGTCAGGTGACATCAAAAAATATTTACATGATTTGCGGAAGCTGAGGAACATAATCATCCATATGAATGAATATTCTAGCTTTAAAGGAAATTCTGCACACGAGATTGAACACCTGAGCTTGGATGAGCAAATCGGCAAGGACGACGCAACGCAGATTATTGATATTGCATGGAATTTGTTCCGTGCCTCAAATGCTGGCCTTCTTCAACGTTAAGTCAGATGAGTCGCATAATTGAGTGTATGGCACAGCTATGCGTCAGCGACATGCTAGAATGGATTGCTTTGTCCGCATCGCGGTCATCCAGCATTATGCAGTTGGGCCGCGTTTTGATGGCCGCTTTGGTGAAATCGGTTGAAAAATTGAGGCGCATCGCTAACGGCAGCAAAAGGCCGATCTTTCCGACAACCGCGCAGATGATTGAAAGGCGCCAAGTTCTGCACCGAGCCCATTTTAACCAAATTGCTGTGTTGCAGGTTGAGGTCGTTGCTTGGAATCCGTTAACCATATCCGTTTCGCCAATGTGCCCATTCAGGGAATTCGTGTGTTATTCCGTCTCGGCTGTAAATTAGTCCAATTATGAGTCCCGTGAGTGTTTTCGAAAAACTGGAAAAGCTCATCGGTCTTAATTCCTAGCGCGTCCTCATCATATTTCGATGGAGGCAGTCCCGTCCGCTCATCATACAGCAAATCGTAAATCTCCTGCCTGAGGCCGTCTCTGGTGCTCTGTTTTTGAAATATGTCTTGCACAGCTTCAATTTTGCGATGGATAGCCTTCAGCAATTCGACCGATGCAGATTTGATCTGCTTTATCTCCTCTTTTGACAGGTCATCCAGAACCAAAAGATCAAAGATAGGCTTTTGATCAGCGCTGAGACCCAAGACTATGTGGGCTTGCGTCTCGTCTTCCATATCTGCAGTGAGCCGCATCAATGCTTCAAAGGTAGCCTCGATCGTATTCTTGTCTTTTTCCTTGTTGTACTCGTTGATGATCTTGTCGAACCGCTCTTGGAAATCATTCAAAGTCGGGTTGGCTGCAAGCATTTTGGCAAGGCGTTTTTGCAGGACACTGCGGAGATCCTGTACGTCGCCCGCCTTGCGCTCGCTTTTCGCAAATTCCTTTCGCAGCATCTCGAAATTAACCTTCGAGATATCGAATATCCGGTCCTCCTCGCGGTCCGCTTTGATGTCGATGGCTTCTGCAACGATCGCGTTCAGACGCTGAATAATGGCTGCAGTATCTGCATGCGCCTTATCCTCCTGAAGTGAGCTGTAGATGTAGTTGATCGCCTGATAGTCGGGCTTGTAGATCTCAACACGCTCAAACGTCAGGCATGCTTTGTATTTGCGAAACACAGCGCGGCACGCAATCTCAAACCCTTTGCGTGTCTCGTCGTTCGTATTGATCAGCTCTTTCGCATCCTGAAGTGCCTTCAGTTTGTTGAATCCAGCAGCATCTTTCATCCGGTCAAGATCATACCCTTCGGCGGTCAGGCGCTCGCGCACCAACCCGATGGCCTCGGCTAGCTCGGCGAGGAGTTTGTCATCGGGGTTCAGCGGATCAACCTCAGGCCCCTGGCCGGGCCCTCCGACAGGGCCTTTGCCCGTATGCCCTGCAAAAGTCGCTAGCGCTTTGCGAAGGTTTTTGAGAATTCCGCAGTAATCCACGATCAGACCGTTGTTCTTGCCCTCCTTCACTCGGTTCGCGCGCGCGATTGCCTGCATCAAGGTGTGAGCCTGCAACGGCTTGTCGAGATAAAGCGTCGAGAGCGAAGGCACGTCAAAACCTGTCAGCCACATCGCACAGACAATCACGATGCGGAACGGATGGTCATCGCGCTTGAATGCGGTCTCAACGTCGAGCCGCTTTTCCATTTCACGTCCACCGATAATCTCTTTGACCGTGAAGCCATCTTTCATCAGCTTGCGGTGCGGGATGATATCTAGCCCCCAGTCCGCAAACCGTTTCACCTCGCCCTGCTCATCACTGACGACAACGGCAATCTCGGTCTCACGCATCCATTCGAGCTGCTGGCTGCGGATGACTTTTTCCTGATCATCGCCAACAGTCTTCAAATCCGCCTCAAGCGCTTCAATGCGCGCTGCCCATGCTGTCTTGATGTACTTATACATCCTCACGGCAGTGATCTTGTCGATCGCCACATACATGGCCTTGCCGCTCTCCCAATTCGTTGAGAAGTGCGATGCGAAATCTTTGGCCACATGCTGCAGGCGCGGTTCGGCAGTCACGACGTGGTATTCGCGCTTCAGATCATCAGACAGCTTTGCGGCAACGTTCGGATCATCTACCTCAGCTTCGGCGATGGCCTCCGCCAGCTTTTCATTCAGCCCTTCACCCGCAACCTTAAGTTTGTCGCCCCTTGCGTCGTAAAACAGCGGTAGGGTCGCACCGTCGAGGATCGCATCTTGAAAATCGTAGGTGGAGAGATACTCGCCGAACACTTGTTTCGTCACCTCGTCATTGCCGAACAGCGGTGTGCCGGTGAAGCCTATGAAACTCGCATTGGGCAGCCCCTTGCGCATGTTCAGCGCCAGCGTGCCGTATTGCGTGCGGTGCGCCTCGTCCGTCATGACGATCACGTTGTTACGGTCGGAGTACACGCCGCCTTCGGCCTGCACGTCCGTGAACTTCTGGATCATCGCAAAGACGAGCTTCTTCTGCTTGCCAAGCAGATCACGCAAACCCACGGCTGAACCAGCACGACATGGGTCTTTGTCGTTGTTCGCCAAGCCCACAGAGGCAAACGTCTTGTAGATCTGGTTATCCAGATCGGTCCGGTCCGTCAACACGACAAACGTATAATCGCCCCCCAGTTTGCGATGCACCTTCTGCGTGAAAAGCGCCATGGAGAATGACTTGCCCGACCCCTGGGTATGCCAGAATACGCCCAACTTACCTTTGAGGCTCTCACGCCGCTCTACGGCCTCCACAGCGCGGTTCACGCCAAGGTATTGGTGGTTCTTCGCAAGGATCTTTGCAGGTCCGCTGGCCGTATCTGCAAACAGGATGAAATTCTCGAACAGGTCCAGAAACCGCCGCTTGTCGCAGACGATCTTTAGCAGCGCCTCCATCGGCAGCATATCATCGCGCTTGTCAGCCTCATCCAGCTTTAGCCAATCCGCGAAATGTTCGTAGTCGGCGGTAATCGAGCCCATCTTGGCCTCGCCGCCATTGCTCAGAATGACCATTGCGTTGAAATGGAATAGATGCGGGACCGTGTCTTTGTAGTCGGACAGGTTCTCGTTATAGGCGCGGCGCAGGTCTTTGTCGGGGCGCTTGAGCTCGCAAAACATCAGCGGCAATCCGTTGACGAAGCCGATGATATCCGCGCGGCGGCGGTGGGCATAGCCGCGAATCCACATCTCACGCACGCATAGGAAATCGTTGTTCTCGGGGTTATCGTAATCGAACACACGCAGGCGGTGGGTCTTTTGCACGCCGTCCTGGCGGTATTTCACGCGCACGCCGTCGCGGATCAGGTGGTATTTATCTTGATTGATACGGATCAGCGATTGCGAGCCGAAGATGTCCGTGATTTCGCGCAGCGCGGATTTATAGGCATCGTTGGGCAGATCGGGGTTCAGCCGCACCAGAGCCTCGGACAAATAGCGTGTCAGCACCACATCCTTGTCAGAGCGGCGGCCCAGCGTGCCCTCGGCTCCGAACATCTCGGAATTCCACGCCATGACAGAGCGCCACCCATGCGTGTCGCGCAGATAATCAGCCATGGTTGTCTGGACCAACTGGTCCTCCGTATAAGCATTCATATCAATAGACTAACGTTAAACAGGTATTCGTCCATGCATAAGTCGCGGGAGGAGAAGATCGCGCGCGCGGGTGAGTTGGGCGTTTGACTTCGCCAGCTGCATTATTTGATCAAAAATAGGTTCTACCAACACATGGAAATCTTGCTGCTTTGATGAGTTGGGAACAATGACAGGTACGCTTTCAAACTTTGATTTGCTGACATTCGCCATGGTCACTCCGCCCCCAATGGCTTCAAGTCGCGGCTTTATACTCTCAAGTGCAAAATAAACGTAATAGTTAGAGTTACCTGCTTCTGGCACAACAGCGTTGATCTGCTGATTGAACTGCGCATAGTTCGCGTTCATCGTCACCACGCCAACCGTACCGATGCACGAAACCAAAACACTTTTGGGAGGCAATGTCTTCTTCGCTTGAGATTTCGCGCCTTGTTCGGTCAGTGTTTCGGCCGTCGAAAGAACGAAAATGTTCCCATGCATATCTGGCGTTTTGATAAATGGAATGTGTCCATCAAAATATTCAGCTACCTTTTTGGACGGAGTTTTGCCAGTGACTACAGCACCCAAATCCCCGACTTTCTGTTCTGCCCATCCTTCCGGCAGCCCATCAACAAACTTTGCTGTCTCATGGCCGGGAAAGCGGAAATGGACGAACCATTCACGGTAGAGCAGCCTTGCTGCCTGTTCCAACAACGCAATCCGCCGCCGGTTGTTCTCGATCAGGTCATCATAGGCCGAAAGGATTGCCGCGATGCGTTCTTGGGTGGGGAGGTCAGATATAATTTCGATCTGATGCCCACGAAGTGCTGCAAGGCTTATATATTGTTGGGCAGAGCCCGCTTTTAGATTCATCAGACGGTTTTTGAAAAATGGATTTTTGAACAAGAAGAAAAAATACATCGGGTGTATTTGCTCTGAGTCAGGCCGAAGGAGAGCTACATTCTTTATCGAAAATTCACGATCTTCAGCTACCCTTGCGCTGTCGCCGATAGAGCCAATGTTCGACATCAAAACATCGTTAAGCTGAGGCTTTACTCTCTTGATACAGAGAAGGTGATCCTGTTCGGAAATATAGTCACAGTTGTCGAAGTCTATTAAGCCAGACGAAATATGCTTACCTTTGATAAATGGAACTCCGCCCATTTGTAATTTCGGCGAGTCGTGTGTCCCGTCGGTGACAACTTCACAAATCTCAGCCATTGTCACCTGAATCGTAGAACTTCTCATACAATCAACTCTTCAAAGTTCTTCGCTATCGTTTCGGCCAGCTCTGCGGCTTCGGCATTCAAAAGGTCGATCTCCAGATGGATGTCCTTGATGGTCTCCTCGAAATCAAAATCCTCATCCTCCACCTCTGGTGCCACGCCCACATAGCGCCCCGGCGTCAGGCTGTAGTCATTGTCAGCCAGCTCCTCCATGTCCACCAGTTTGACCAGCCCCTCCACGTCGCGAAAGCGCCCATCGGGAAAGCGCGACAACAGCCAGTCCGCCTGCCCCTCAAAATACCGCGCACGTTTCAACGCACCCGTTACCGTCAACTGCACATCCGGATCACCCGTTAGCTGAACCCGCGCCGCCGCAATCGCCGCCAACAGCTTCTTGCCCTCTGCTGCGTGCTTGCGGACCTCGAACTGCGCCTTCTTCGCCGCCGCGTCCGCAGTTTGCTTCTCCACCAACGCCTGGCCCGCGCTCACCATGGCCTCCTGAGCCTTCTGCGTCAGCTTCGCCAGATGATCTATTTCCTTGATCAACGCCTTCGCCTGATCCGCCACAGGCTGCATAGTCGCATGGGCCTGCGTCAGCGCCGCAATATCTCCAGCAGGCACGCCCAGATCAGCAGAAGCTTTTGTAAAAGTGGTGGCATCACTCTTCAGCTTGGCAATGCCACCATGCAACTCACTTGTATCCGTATGTTTGGACAGATGCGCCTCTGTTGCGCTGAAAGCCGCCTCAAGCTCGGCAAAATCTGCCACCCGCGCCTCATCACGCGCCGTACTCAGATACTCCTGCACCAGACCAGCAAAACGCTCCTCTTGCCCGCGATAAAGCCAGACAATCGAGGTCAGGTTCTTCATCTGCTCCGGCGAGAAGTCGAAAATCTTGCGCGTTACCTTGCGGAAGACATTGCGCGCATCCAGCATCAACACCTTGTCGCGCAGTTGCTCCGGCTTGCCTTTGTCCATGAACCAGATTTCACAGGGCACCGTGCGGGTGTAGAAAAAGTTGCCACGGATCGCGCACATGATGTCGATGTCGCCCGACTTCACCATCGCCTCACGCACCTTCGCCTCTTGCCCACCTGCGGAGGACGCCTGAGAAGACATCACAATCCCCGCACGCCCGCGCGGCGACAGATAGGCATGGAAGAAAGACATCCAGACGTAGTTGCCGTTGGAGACCTTGCCACCCTTATTCACACCCGGCAGGCCAAAGGTGAGGCGCGTGTCGTCCTTCATCTTCTCAGCGTCGATTTCGTCCACGTTGAAGGGCGGATTGGCCATCACATAGTCAAACGGCCCCTGATCCTTGTGCGGATCTTCGTAATAGCTGATCGCTTTCTGGATATCGCCATCAAGGCCATGCACGGCCAGGTTCATCTTGGCCAGACGCAGCGTCGTCGGGTTCTTTTCCATCCCGTAGAACGTCAATTCTTCGTTTGGATTGGCCTTCATTGCCTCAACGAAATGCGCTGATTGGACAAACATACCGCCAGAACCGCAGGCAGGGTCGATGATCTTGCCGCGCGTCGGTTCGATAACGTTGACGATGGTTTGGACAATGCTGATTGGCGTGAAGAATTCGCCGTTGTCGTGGGCTTTTTGGTCGGCAAACTGGGTCAGGAAGTATTCGTAGATACGCCCGAACACATCCCCATCAGCCTTTTGCAGCGCCGGATCATTGAAGATTCGCAGGACCTGCCGTAGGGCGTCATCATCCAGCTCCGTATATTCCTGCTTGGGCAGCAGACCTGCAAGGGTTTCATAGTCCTCCTCAATCGTCTCCATCGCATGAATGACGGCGGCAGACGGACTTTGATCTTCTGGAAGGCTGACCAGGTAGTCAAACTGCGCCTCAGGCCGCAAGAAAATGGCGCTGCGGCTGGAAAAGTCTGCTTTTGTTAAATCGCGCACCACGCCCCCACGGCTTGGCAGCGTGGGCAGGATCTCGTCCCGGACCTTCAGATATCGTGAACAAGCATGGCGCAGGAAAATCAGCCCCATAACGGGCATGAAATACTCGTTGCTCGCGAAGTTTGACGTTGAACGGAGAACATCTGCTGAGGACCACAGACGTTTTTCCAGATTTCCGATGTGTTCCAATGAAGAGCCCCGTAAATAAATTCGACCACACATTTATAGTGCAGCGGGCGAGGACTACCACATCAATTTCCTAACTGGGAACTTGATGCTGGCGTCGATGCAGTGAACGACCGCATACCATTATTTGCATGATTTCAATTTGGAATTTTCCGCCACTCTAATTGCTTACCGATCGTGGAATCATGGTTAACAGAATCTTAACATAGTTGCCTCCGAGTAAGCCGGAGTGAATGGAGATTGACGCGGCTTCTGGGAAAATCACTCAATTCAAGTCAGATTGAGGCAAGTCCCCATGTTGAGTGCAAACTGTTGTAAAGCAGTACATTATCAACGGCTTGCTAATTCTGCTCAATCGAATGGGGTGAGTGTGGGCTCATGCGTGTGGTGTTGACCACTTTCGCTGCCATCGGAACCATCCTTAGGATACTTTTCGTCAAGTGCAGCCATTTTGGCATCGATCTCTTTTTGTTTGGCACGATATTTTGCAGCGGCAGTGGTATTCGCTCCTGTTTTCACAAGAGCTACAAGTTTCGAGTCGGGTGTGGGCAAGCCCACATTCTTACGTCCTTGTCTGCGATTTCCATAAGACCATTGAGAATCAGCTGAACTATGCCCCATTGCGGCAGCAATTGAGTATCGGTCAAAACCGGCGGCAATCATGTTTGAGCGGAATTGGTCGCGATACGTGCGAATTGTCAGACGACGACATGGGCTCGCCTTGTCTGCAATCTCACGAAATCGTTTCCTCATTTGGCCCCCAAAATTGCCTTTGCCCACAATTTTCACATGTTGTTGCAACCATTCAAGCGATGAGTGGAGTTCTTCGATTTCACTATCAGAGCAGCCCGGAGCCAATTCCAGACAGCGCGTCTGTGCTAAGCCTTTTCCATTTTCAGGTGAAAATTTTGCACAATTCACGATGAGAGACGATCCGGAAACCTTTGACGTAAACCATTCTGACAACCGCAGTCCGGTGCGCTCGCCAAACCGATTTACTACCTTGATTGCACGATCAACACTTCGGTGATGATCCAGTAAGCTCTCAATTGTTTCCATTTCATCCGGATGAATATAATGACTGCGACCAGCGCTTGTTAGCGTGGGCTTGGGCTTGGGCGTTTCAACATCAACTTGAGATAGTCGCCAATCGAACAATTCTGCCAGATATTGCGCTTGTTCGTAGCTCATCAAATCGTAGTCAAAACCATCTCTAATTGCCTGAAAGGTGGCAGCCCGGTATTGCATCTGAGTGTTTTTTGCGAGAGCACGACTTCGAACTGCAACGCTTTCTACAACTTCTATGTTTGTCATCGGTTGGTCGGCTCGATTACGAATATGGGCCTTTTTATGCAGCCCAACGAACCGCCGACGGTAGGTTTGTATTGTCTCATCTGTTCGGTTGAAACGGCGCCCAGCGCAGTTCTCGCCCTTTAAGATATCTGGGTAGTGATCGGTCGTATCAACGTAGAATTCGGGCAAATTTTCCATGCGTCACCATATTACAAGGTTTTCCTACTATAGGTCATGACCATGAAAACCACGATATGGTTGTCGAACATTGTGATTTCGAACGAGTGTCGGGCACCGGCCCGGATCCATTTTCCACGTACATTGACAACCGAAAGCAAAAGGCCTCGCTGTTAACGAGGCCTCCTTTTTCTATGATTTTAAAACTTGCCAGCGGTAGCGCTTAACTTCGATTTGCTTGCGCTTCCATTTCAGCCACGCCTTAATCGGCTTTGAAGTGCGTCGGCGCCAAGCGTACTTTGTCGCTCGCAGCCAAGGTTGTATTTGTGCGAGCCAGATCGCAGCGGCCAATGCTTGGCGGCGATGAATAGCATAGCCGTAGCGCTTGCGATGTTTTCGATAACACAGATGAAACTTGCGCTCGATTTCTTCCGCCGAGCTTTCACCACGCAAAACCGCGCAATAGATAATCTGAGAATGTCCCTGCCTGTCAGCAACCTCTTTACGAGCGTGCTCAGGCCACTTGTGGACCCCGAAGTGCATGATGTCTTCGCGATCTTGAATGAGCGTGACGTATTTCATTGATGGTCTCCCATGCACTGAGAGGACACTATGTTGACAAGGTAGGCGAAAACATCGATTTCGATGCGGTTGACGGCGTGCGCCATCAGGGTATTGCTTGACGCAACCATTGGGGTCTCCATTCATACTGGAACCTAATTTGGCCAGACGCTGCAGCGGTTGGCGCCGGTGCAGCGTCGATCTTATCTCACGATAAAGACCGACATCCCTGACGCTGACGGATGCTCCGCCAGCAAACAAAACATAGCATTTTCGTTGATATGCTGAAGTGTGAAACGGCCGATTAGGTTAATTGGCGGCTACCGGATTGCGTCAAACGGATTCCATTAACCATATTTGACAGATCCATATACCTTCTGATGAGAAAATAGCTTTCAGATTCTGCAACTGCTGAGTGTTGGAAGATCACTGCGTTTGAACGGTAATTTCTGCATTTTAACGCTGCAGATAAAATGCGTTTCATCGACTGAGCTACAGAGCAAATTTCATCGGTCAAACGCTACATGATTGGCTCGGTAAATCAGCGGTTTAAGCGTCGTTTCAATTTATGATTTTCAGGATGAGAATATTTGAATCTGACAAATAAGATGCGCGCCAAATAGCGCCTTTTGAATTCCAATTTTTTCATGATTTGGCGGTGCAATCTGTCTGTATTTAGCGCTTGGCCATAGCCTGCACACGCAAAATGTACACATGAGTGTACCTTGATTGTAACCAGCGACCGTGTTTACAATCGTACAGAACAGAAAACCGAATAAAATCAATAGCTAAGAGGTCTAGTGGCGGAGAATCCCTGTCTGTCCGCTATTTTACCTTTTACCTTTCTGATATCGCTAACCAATTTTCGATTTGCCGAATACAAACCCACATTTGGCCCCACATATTGCGATATAGCTGTCTTTCCCCTCCCCTCCTTGTTTTGCGGATGGAAAACCGAAGAGCTGAATTAGGGCATTCCGAAACAAAATGAATTGACATCTTACATCAATTGAGGTGCTTTTTGACGTGAGACCCGACTTCCCTCCAGCCATTTGGAGAATTCGTCGGTTTGTTTTTGGCCTCATGCGGCCTGTTTTTGCAATGCCGTTTTTGCGGCGAATTCGTTGGGCGTGATGTTGCCCAGTGATGAGTGTGGTCGTGCTTGGTTGTAGTACTCCCTCCATTTGGTGATCTGTTCACGTGCGTGTGGCAGCGACGAGAACAGCGTTTCGTTCAGGCATTCGTCCCTGAAACTGCCGTTGAAGCTCTCGACGAAGCCATTTTGCATTGGCTTTCCCGGAGCGATGTAGTGCCACTCGACGCCTGTTTCCTGACACCACTTCAGAACCGCCATACTAGTCATCTCCGTGCCGTAACACCTTCGGAACACCGCTCGGATTGAGGCTGTGGCCTCCTGCGAAGCCTTCCCCATCCACCAGCCCTTCAGTAACACAGCGCTCCACCGTGCTTTCGAAGCGCAAACGCAACAGATTGCTGTCGCGGAACTTAGCGTGGCGATATTTGGAGAAGGTGGAGTGATCTGGAACTCTGCTATCCAGCCCGAGCCTACAAAACCAGCAATAGGCGAGATTGAGATGGACTTCTTCGCACAGTCTTCGCTCTGAACGGATGCTCATCGCATAGCCAATCACCAGCATTCTGATGATTAGCTCGGGATCAACCGATAGACGGCCTAATCAACTGTAGTGAGATGCCAGATGTCGGCGCATCGCATCACAATCCAGAAAATGATCGATCCGCCTAAGCATGTGGTCGGCCGGAACCTGATCCTCCAAGTCGAAGTCATAAAACAGCCTGGCCGGTGCTTATTAATTGCCCATCATCTGTGAAACCCCTCCTCCATCCACAAACCGAGTGAATCAAAGGGCTTCTCGAGTTACAAGATCGACTTCTTCGACAAGATTGGCGGGAAGCTAACATTTGGTACCGTCGTCAGAATGGTCGAGACGGCAATTTGGTCATCTGGCTGAGAGCTGGTGCATCTTTGCGCAGGCTATTGAGCAAGAGAACGGAATTGAGCAACACTCGTTGACAGAGTCGGCCAAAGGCAGCTGGCTTATCGGCGGATTACTTCACATTTTGAGTTTGTCCGCATCACGCAACTACACAGTTGAATGGAACCGAAGGGCTTTCTCACGAAGGCGTCAACAGCCGCACAAGTATGCTCGGTGTTGAATCCGGCTAGTAGAACAAAAAGTCGCTCGCATCGATTGTGATGTTCGAGCCATTGCCGCTGTTGAGGGTGATGGTGTTATCGCCTGTCCCATCGTTCAACGTTAACAACACAGATGATGTGCCGTTGCCGGTGATGGTGAAGTCGGTCACGGCGGTGGCAACGTCGGAGAATACGCGCAGGTAGTCGAGGCCATCCTCGTAGTCGGTAATCGTATCGTGGTCGAATTCGGCAAAGACGTATTGGAAGTAATCGCGGTCCGCGCCGCCGGTCAGAATATCATCTCCGACGAACCCGCGCAGTCCGTCGCGGGCTCCCATGCCGTTGAGCGTATCATTCCCCAGTCCGCCATCAAGGTAATCGACGGTAGCCCCTCCGGTCAGGTCATCATCGCCTGCAAAGCCGTAGAACTTGGCCCGCGCTGCGCCCGTGACCATTGTGTCGGAAACGGCGGCGTTGTTGGAGCCCCAAAAGACTTCCATCGAGGCAAAAAGATCACCAGCGGCATCACCACCATGGGTGCCGGAAACGAGATCAATGTCGATCCCCAGCGAACCGGCGCGCGCGTCGAACGTGTCCTGCCCCTGACCGCCTGAGAAGATGTCGTTGCCGCCAGCGTCGAGAATAAAGGTGTCATTGCCCGCGTTCCCGTCAAAGCGGTTGGCAAGATCATTGCCGGTGGCAGTGTGGTTGCCTGTATCAAGGAAGGTCAGACGCTCGACATTGTTGCCCAGTGTGTAGCTCGCAAGCCCATCCACATAGACCCGATCATAGCCTTCGCCCGCAAGTTCCGTGACGCTGTCGCCTGCATCCTCAATCCAGTACTCGTCATTGCCGAGGCCGCCGATCATGGTGTCGGCTCCGGCTCCACCGTCAATGTCATCGTCGCCGCCATTGCCATGGATGTCATTGCCGAGACTGTTGCCGAAGAGATTGTCGCCGTGATCCGACCCAGCGAGGTTCTCGAAGTTTCCAGCAATCGTGTCGATTCCGGCTCCCTGCGTGTTGATTACGGTTTCGACGTCGAAGATTGCGCCCGTGATGCCAACGGTGGCGTTTTCGTAGCTCAGCGTATCGGTGCCCTGTCCGCCACCGAGGCGGTCATTGCCAAGACCGCCCTCGATCGTGTCGTCGTCAGCGCCGCCGCGTAGCTCATCATCACCGTTCGAGCCGCGGATCTCATCGTCGCCGCCGCGCCCCTCCACTTCCAAAGCGAGGTCGTGATCAGCGGTGATGGCGGAAAAGACGTCGTTGCCAGAACCGAGAAGAAACCCCTGAATATCTTCGAAGGTCTCCGTCAGACCGGATGGAAAAGCGGCCACCCCGTCGTAACCGTTCTCGCCAGGGTCGAGCATGCTGAAAATCATATCACCGGTATTGGCGGTGTAGTCGATCGTATCGAAACCCAGGCCGCCATCGAAAAAGTCCTGTCCCGCGCCGCCAACGAAAGTGTCGTCCCCGTCCTCGCCGAAGAGCTCGTTTGCGCCGGAATCGCCGGTCAGGTGATCGTCGAAATTTGAGCCGATGAGGTTTTCGAAGTTGGACAAGGTATCCAGACCGGAGCCGACCGTGTCCTGCTGGACGCCGAAGATCGCCAGACTGACCGTCACACCTGTGGACGCATCCAGATATCGGGCGGTGTCATTGCCGGTTCCGCCATCGAGGATGTCGTTGCCCTGGCCGCCTTCAATGATGTCGTTGCCGCCATCGCCGTGGATTTCGTCATCACCGTCATTGCCAAAGACACGGTCGTTGTGCTCGCCGGCATGAATCGTGTCGTTGCCCCCGGTATAGGACGATGACGCACTGGAAAATCCTGCGATCAGATCGCCGTAGATAATGTCATCCCCGTCACCGCCAAAAATAATGTCATCTCCAGCAATCAACGTTCCCGTGTTCTGGTAAACATCGCCGTAGAGCATGTCGCTGCCGCCTTCGCCACGGATTGTATCGTCGCCAGCGTCAAGATTACCTTCATTGTAAACGGCGTCGCCGTAGATCTTGTCGAGTCCGTTTCCGCCGGTAATGTCATCCCCGGCTCCGTTGGCAAGTGAGCTTTCACGAACCGAGATAAAGTCGGCGTGTATTTCGTTGGTGCCTCCACCGCCCGTGATGGTGTCGACGGCGCCGTTGACGAAAGACCCCACGCCACCAACTGAGGCGGCGGTGTCAACATCCCCGACAATGAAAACGAGGTTGCTCTGGATGGCGGACATGTCGATTATATCCGCTCCGCCCTGGACGGTTGACGCAGACACATTATTCGCGTCGCCGTAGATCAGGATCTCGTCCGTCGCGCCGCTTGTGTAATCGACGGTGAAATGGATGGTATCGGCAGCGGCGATGAGCGTGCTGCCGCCGGTCACGCTGGCGACGTCGCCGAAAACCGCTCGGTAGACACCATTGAATGTGTCGGAAGCCGCGGTCAGGACCGCGCCGTTTTCGAGCCGATCCCCATCCCCCGCGATCTCGCCGCTGAGCGCATCACTGCCGGTGAACGTCTCGGCCGTGCCGGTGAAACTCCCACCGTCGAGGGTGCGAAAGTCGCCGGTGATGTAAATGTTTTCAGCGGTAAAGCCTGTCATTGTCGTGGCACCGGCCAGAACGGTCTGCCAGAACTTGTCAGCAGAAGTAACAAGGTCGATGAGGGATGCGGAAAGTCCGGTGATCTCGACCGTTTTGCCCAAATTTACAGTGTCGATGATCGAAATTGAGCTGACGGTGCCGGTGAGTGGAAAGCCATTGATGTCGACGGTGAATCCGGTACCGATGGCAGTAACCAGCGTGCCGTCGGGTGTGATCCAGACGAACTGGGTTGGGTCGGACGCAGCCGTGCTGCTGTAACTGACCCAGTCCGCTTCCGATATCTCGAAAAAGTCCGGTGCGTTCAGCAAGTCTATGTTGGCCATGATCCCTTCTCCGTTCCACAGCGGGCTGGTGCGGGTGCGCTATCCCGAGAGGATATTGGGGCACGCGAACCGTGTCGACTGTGATCAAACGCACAAATGTGCGAAGTGGGGGTTTCAACGAGGAGTGTATCATACGCGGTCGAATGGCCGCCGATTAACGCTGTGGGTGTCAGAGCAACCGGGCGTTCGTCAAACTGTGCGAAAGGTCACAACTTTGGTGTGAAGCACCGATGTAAGATAATATCCCGCCAGAAAAGCGGCACCTGGGTATCAAACGTATGCGATTGAGCCTGGGGTGATGCTCCAGAGTTTTCGAGCGGTTGAGTGCCTAAATAAAGGAGAGGATGTTATGGCAACGATTACAACATATAGTGGGTCGCTGCTACCAATTACAAATTCTGTGAACGATTGGCTTGTGGATCGGGATGTTGTTCTCGTAGCCACCGCCACGCTTTACGTCTGGACGACACCGGACGGCCACCGCGTCAGCCTGACGGGCAATTTCACCTATCCCAACGGCGTAACAGAACCGCCTGAGGGCACCGTTGATGAGATGAACTGGGACACTGGCGGTGACGGCGTTGATGACGTGATTATTGACTACCTTGCCTTTGGTGGGTCGGCCATTGATGTCGGTGAATTCGTGGAGGGGGTCGGAGGCAACCCTTCCCAACTTGCTGGCCGATTTTGGACCCATGCCCTGACCAATGTGAATTCCGGAACCCTGAATGGTTTCGGCGCCGCAGCCGATTTCGACATTAATAGTTCGACCTTTGGATTTCAGGGATTTGGTCTGGACGGCACGAGCGGGCTTTCTGCGGCTTCGGAGTCCGATGACTTCACCATCACTGCAACAGGATTGATCATCGGGGATAAGGTGCAAGGAGGTAGCAGTTTCGTCTATGCAGCCGATGACTTGACGTTCGATCGTGCCGCTGCCGGTCTGACGGTGATCGTCGGTGACCTTGGTGAAACAACGTCTCTTGCTGGCACAATAACCGGTGCAGCAGATAGAATAACGGATCTTTCGCAGCAGGCCGGGGAGACCTATCTGGTCGGTGACGTCTGGGAACACGACTGGTCAAACAGTCTCGTAGGCGGGTCAGACACCATCAATAGCGTCAGCTTTGGTGCGACAATGGTTGGCGATGTTTGGCGAATTAATAATTCGACCACCAACACAGTAACCGTTACGGGCGGAGCTGACTTAATTTTTGGATCTGCACGCGCGGATACAATTATTGGCGATGTGTACGAGTTTTCTAACGGAACCTCTGCTGATGTCTTGATTGCTGGCGCTGACACAATTGATGGCGGCAATGGCGATGACACGATTTTCGGTGATTATCAGTTTAACTCGACAGGTGCGCTCGTCGTACAAGGCGATGACGTGATCGACGGCGGACTTGGTGACGATACGATCTGGGGTCAGACTGGCGACGATACGATCAATGGCGAGGAAGATGATGACTGGATTGAGGGTGGTGCAGGAAGCGATGATCTTACCGGTGGAACGCACGGGTCACTTGGCGACACGCTGGCCTACACCTTTTCAAGCTCGGCCGTTGAGATTGACCTCGGCGTAGGCACGGCACTGGGAGGCGACGCTATTGGAGATACCTTCACGGGTTTCGAAAATCTTGTTGGATCAGATCATGACGATGTTCTGACTGGTGATACCAACCTGAATGTTATTGAAGGGGGAAGTGGCTCCGACACGCTCAGTCGTGGTGGAGACGGCGCTGACATATTGCGCGGCGGTGAAGGTGACGACTACTTCTTCATCAATGATGGAGCTGCTGGGTTGGGCACCACATTGGAAGGAGGCGAAGGCACGGACTCCATTTTGCTTGCAGGCAGCGGATTTGCTTTCAAACCGAACGAATATGTCCTCGATTCCGTCGAGCAGATCGTATTTGCAACAACGACAAATTTGCTGACGCGCGTTGATTTCACTTCTGCCCAATTGGAAGATGAGCCGGCAATCGCTTCCCTACATCTCGTGAACCAAACGGGCGGGCCTGCACAGGTCAGGGTCGATGATGGGGTGCGCGCATCGGTGGACTTGTCTGGCCTTACTTTTGAGACGTGGGTTGGAGATAGTGACGACATACTGGTGCTGGGAGATGCTGATGACGAGACCCTGATAGGCGCTTCCGTTGCCAGCGATCTGCGCGGCCGTGAGGGCAATGACATGCTCTTGGGCGGTGCTGGAGATGACCAGTTATGGGGTGAAGAAGGCAATGATAATCTAGAAGGCGGTGCCGGAGCTGACTACCTGAATGGCGGCACCAATGACTTCGATGATATTGGGGACACGCTGTCCTACGCATCGTCAGATGCAGCGGTAAACGTCAACTTACAGGACAACACCGCTTCTGGAGGCCATGCCGAGGGTGACACGATAGTCCTGTTCGAGAATCTGATTGGTTCGGCCTTCGCCGACACGCTTTTCGGTAGAACAGGCAATTCAATCATCGAGGGTGGCGATGGCAATGACAGGATCTTTGGTGACCGAGGGGACGACATACTTCGTGGTGAACGGGGCAATGACACTTTCCTGCTGAATTATGACGCCCGCAATTATGTGCTTGTCGACGGTGGCGCGAATTACGATACGATCATCCTGAGAGATTTTGCTCCGATTACGCTTGAAAACAAAGATATTCGCTCGATCGAATCATTGATCTTTGAAATGACTGAAAGCGTTTTTGATGCCTATCTCGTGACAGATGCTGCCACTTGGAAAACTGCGGCACCATCTGGTCTGGATGTCTTTGTAAGAGAGGGTTTCACCGGAGGCATTGATATGGTCATGGACGGGGAGACAGAACTTGATTTGTCGTCCTGGACGTTCACCAATTGGTCTGGTCACATCGAGATCAATGGAGACAACGACGCTGAGACGATCACAGGCACAGCCGTAGCGGCGACCATTAACGGCAACGGTGGGGAAGATTCGCTTAGTGGCGGCGACGGTGACGACGATATTGATGGTGGTTCTGATGCGGACATTATGAGCGGCGGCGCCGGAAGCGACGAGTATTGGGTTGAAAATGTCGGCGACACCACGGTCGAACTCTTAGACGAAGGTTACGACCGTGTTTATGTCTCGGGTTTGTCGGACTGGACATTGGCCGACAATGTCGAACGTCTCACCTTCCTTGATACGGGCAACCACACCGCTACCGGAAACGAACTCGGCAATCGCATCGATGGCAATGCGGGCAATGACACGTTCATTCTCGATGCTGGTGGCAACGACATCTTCTCAGGCGGTCAGGGTCAGGACACGTTCGACGCGCGCGCGGGTTCGATGGGGATCGACATTGATCTCGTTTCCGGCACCCACGGTGGTGATGCCGCTGGTGATCTGTTTGCCTCGATGGAAGTCTTTTGGGGCTCCAACAACGCCGCCGTTTCCGACACAATGGTCACGGGCGCGGCGCGGGCCAAGTTCTACGGCTTTGCAGGCGATGATGACCTGACCGGAGGGGCTACCGTCGATTACCTCGATGGCGGACTGGGGAATGATACGCTCAACGGCATGGGAGCCCGCGACGGACTGCGCGGGTTCGTCGGGGATGATATTTTGACCGGCGGCGCAGACCGCGATTACTTTCAATACGTCTTTGCCGAATTCGACCACGACACGATTACCGACTACGAGGACGGCCTCGACTACCTGCGTGTATTCTCCGACGTCGCCACCACCGTGACCGACTTCACCATCACCGGCAACGGCACATCATCGGTGATGCTCACGCTAAACGACGGCACAGGCGAGAACACCATCACCATCAACGGCGCAGGTGGTTCCAACGTCACCATCGATGCAGCCGATTTCCTGTTTTATTAGGGGCAGATGCTGTAAACTCTGACATGCTGCCTTTCATCCAATCCTCCAAACCTGAAAAAAGGAACTGACTTGGCCACCATAGCGACACTGTCAACTTCCATCCTTCCTCCGACGTTTCCGGGACTGAATTCGTCAGTTGCCATCGACACGCTGCTCACCGAAAGCGCGATTGAATATTCGTGGCTCACGAGTGACGGCAACAAGATCACGCTGATCGGCGCCTTCACCTATCCGGGCGGTTTCGGCAGCTTGCCAGTGGGATCGGTTGATCAACTGATCTAT
This sequence comes from Pseudahrensia aquimaris, assembly GCF_042676045.1. Taxonomy (NCBI): domain Bacteria; kingdom Pseudomonadati; phylum Pseudomonadota; class Alphaproteobacteria; order Hyphomicrobiales; family Ahrensiaceae; genus Pseudahrensia; species Pseudahrensia aquimaris. The sequence goes on from NZ_JBHTJV010000011.1 coordinate 23,850, forward strand.
GACACGGGCAATGATGGAACTGACGATCTGGCGGTCGACTACGGTTCCGATCCCCTGGATGCCGATGATTTTGTGACCGGTCCGGGTGGCGCCGCAAACCCTAACTCTTTCTGGGAACACGCGCTTTCTCAGGCTGACACCGGCACGATCAGCGGGACTGTCCCGCTCACCAGTCCGCTCTTTCTCGCCACTCAGGCATTTGGCCTGGACGGAAGCCTGGCATCGATCGCTCAAGCCGATATCATCACTTTTACAGGTCTCGGCCATCTGGCGGGTGACAGCTCACGGGGCAACGTGAGCTCTATGAGTTCATCCAATGGTTCGGCCGCTGATACGCTTACATTCAACAGAGCTGCGACAGGGCTTTCCGTTGTCACGGGCGATCACGGTTACATCGGCACCACGTCACCGAGTGAAATGATCACCGCCGATGATTTCATACAGGATGTTTCGACCGTCAGCGGTGAAACCTGGCTCGTCGGAGACATCTATGATGTCGGCAATAACTATACCGTCTACGCTGGTGACGACACGATCATCGGCGGGGGCGAAGAGGTCACGATTATCGGCGATGTCCACACCATGAGCGGCAGCGCTGGCGGCGCGGCGGCACCAACCGTTTACGGGGGGGCTGACACGCTCACAGGCGGCACAAAGGACGATCTCATCGTTGGCGACGTCTACGAAGTGACTGAAAGCATCCTGAACATCGATAACTTTCTGGTTGCAGGCGACGACATGATTGACGGAGGGCAAGGTGACGACATCCTGTACGGTGATTTTTTTAACAATACGTTCGGCGCCGGGGTCATCGGTGGCCACGACACTCTCAAGGGGAGCGAAGGCGATGACAAGCTTTATGGTCAACTCGGAAACGATGTTTTGCAGGGCGGCTCAGATGAAAACATCATCGATGGTGGCGAGGGCTTCGACATCGCATCCTACGCCGATGCAAAGGAGGGTGTTACAGTCGATCTGAATCTGCAGGGCGATTTTCAGGCGGTCAATTCCTTTTCCTTCGATCAGCTGGTCAGCATTGAAGGCGTGATCGGCAGTGCCCACAATGACATGCTGATTGCCGCCGAAGACATCGGCGCAGTTATGGAAGGGCTCGAAGGCGAGAACGAGCTGGTCGGCAGCGCCGAAGGGTTCGACACCGCCTCCTACGCAAATGCCGTCGTCGGTGTGAATGTCTCGCTCGAGCTGCTCAATACGGAGCAGGATACGAACATCAGCATCGACCGGCTGATCAGCATCGAGGCCCTGCTCGGATCGGCACACGACGACCTGTTGTCCGGGAATGGCGACGCAAACAGCCTCACCGGCGGCGCCGGCAATGATGACCTCGATGGCGGAGGCGGGTCGGATTCCCTCAATGGCGGTCTCGGCAATGACGAGTACTGGATCGATGATGCCAATGATATCGTGCTGGAATTGGCCGTCGAAGGCTATGACCGGGTCTATGCGGACGGCCTCACTTCTTACACTTTGCCCGATGATGTTGAACGCCTCACCTTCCTCGATACCGGCAATCACACCGCCACCGGCAATGACCTCGCCAACCGCTTTGACGGGAATGCGGGCAATGACACATTCATTCTCGATGCTGGTGGCAATGACATCTTCTCCGGCGGTCAGGGTCAGGACACGTTCGACGCGCGCGCGGGCTCTCTGGGGATCGACATTGATCTCGTTTCCGGCACCCACGGTGGCGATGCCGCTGGTGATCTGTTTGCCTCGATGGAAGTCTTCTGGGGCTCCAACAACGCCGCCGTTTCCGACACGATGGTCACAGGTGCAGCGCGGGCCAAGTTCTACGGCTTTGCAGGCGACGATGACCTGACTGGTGGTGCGACGGTCGACTATCTCGACGGCGGCATCGGCGACGATGTGCTCGATGGCATGGGCGCGCGCGATGGACTGCGAGGCTTTACGGGCGATGATACGCTGACGGGCGGCGCTGACCGCGACTACTTTCAGTATGTCTTCGCAGGCTTCGACCACGATACGATTACGGATTATCAGGACGGTCTCGATTACCTGCGTGTGTTCTCGGCAGTGGCTGATGAAGTGTCGGATTTCATCATTATAGGTAATGGCACATCATCCGTGTTGTTAACGCTGGATGATGGAACGACAGACAACACAATCACTCTCAACGGCGACGGTGGCTCCATCGTCACAATCGATGCGAGTGATTTCCTGTTCTATTGATCTGCTGTTTAGACGGCAACTAAGACCCGATGGTCGTCCCTCAAACGATCCTTGCATCCATCCACTCGAATGGCAGCTTTTCGGAAGGCAAATTTCAAAGACCGAATGACCTCAAAGGGCCGGTTTTGTTAAGATTGATTTGGCCTTTTTTGCTGTGAAAAGGAGAACAGTTTGCTTGCATGATCAATGAGTAACATCAAAAAACGTGACCAACGTCGAACGATGCTTCACCAGTCTCATATCGTAGCGCTAACGAATTTTGCACAGGAACTTAGAAATTTTAGCAATTTGGAGGTGCCCGATTTTGACCCAATGGATAGGGGTGTTGATGCGAGAGTCCTATTCTTGTTCGAAAAGCCGGGATCTATGACATCATCCATTGGGTCCGGCAAAAGAAGTGAGTCAGGTTCATCAGTCGCGACAATGATGACCCAACTGCTGAAGCCATCTACTGTTTCATGTTGAAAGCAGGCTTACCACGTGACTTGACGGTGTTGTGAACTTTGTTTCTTGGTGGAACAGCACTCGTAAGATTTCCTCGGTGGAACTATCGAACGGTTTGGAATGTATCGATCGACTCATAAGGTTGTTGCCTAAATTGCAGTCGGTTGTCTTTGTTGGCAAAAAGGCTGCAATGGCGAAAGCTCATTTGGCGGGCAGACAGCTAGTAGTTGTCGAGTCCGCCCATTCATCCCCGCTTGTCAGAGCTAGATGGCCTGAAAGGTGGCAAGAGATACCGAATCAGTGGGCGGAAGCGAGACGGTCGCTGGGCTGATCAGCATTCTATAGATGATCCGATCTTGACATCGTTGATAAATACAATGTCTGGCTACACCTTGAGTGGACTAGATCAATTTTGCGCTAAACAGCGACTATGGGCCGTCGCTCCTAGTCTTCCAGGACGGATCGGGTAATGTACCGGCATGTCAGTTCTTCTCCACAAGCTCGCTCGCTACGTTGTTCAAAAAGCAACATCTGATCCAGAGGCCCGTGACAAGGTACTAAAGGTTGCCCTGCGTGGTGTTGATGAGGCCAAACAGATAGCCAAAGAAAACGACCGTGCCTATGCAGTTGGTCGGGCGTTACGCCGAGCGTTAAAAGGCCTCTGAATTGGCCAAAGCTAAGTCATGGGCCGACTGAATCACAGTCAGCCCACCATGCTAGACTTCAACACCTTCCGAGATTGAAAGAGCGTCTTCTAAATCCACCCCAAGGTATCTGACTGTACTGTCCATTTTGGTGTGGCCGAGCAGCAATTGCACTGCTCGAAGATTTCCGGTCTTCTTGTAGATCTGGGCCACTTTTGTTCTACGCAAGGAGTGCGTTCCGAAGCCGTTTGGCACAAGGCCAATGCTGGCAACCAGTTCTTTCACCAGCCGTGTATATTGTCGGGTGGAAATATGGTCAGGGCTGTGAAAACGGCTTGGCCATGGATAATCTAAACCGATCATTGCGGCGTCTTCTAGCCAGGCGTTGAGCGACTTTCGTGTGCCCTTGGTAATTTCAAATTGAACGGGTTGTTTGGTCTTTGACTGCACAATCGACGTTCGCTCTTTTAGGTGACCCGCGACAAAGACATCCGTCACTTTCAACTGCACAAGATCGCAACCGCGAAGTTTGCTGGCCGCCGCCATATTGAAAAGTGCGAGGTCGCGTTTGCGATCGGCGAGTTCTAACCGAACACGGATGGCCCACACATGCTTAGGCTGAAGTGGGCGTTTCTGGCCAATGATTCGCCCCTTATTCCAAGCTCTGCGTGCTGGGATGATTGCGGGTAGATTTGGAGTAGTCATGACAGTTCTCCGACCGACCCTCCACTCCGAAACGTCTGCATTTTGCTGACATTTAGAACGCTAGTACATCACCAGTTTGGTCGACCGCTTTGAGCACTAGTACCAACTAGTATGCGTCGCAAAATGGGTAGGCTTGAGGTCGGCTTCGTGAAGTTAGCCAGGGCGGTTGTCACGACATGTGTACCTGAAGCAAATCACAAACTTTGTGCTAAACTTGCTCCATCGAAAACCCAAGACTAGCTTGTGAGGCTGCAAGCAGTGTCTTGGAAATGCAATCCACCAACGCTTTTTGAGATTGCGACACCCAAACTATGCTGCTTTGCGCAAGTCCTTTGTCGCGCGACTAGCGGTTGGAAGTACCGTCAAAAAGCGGTTGGGCGCCACATGTGACGAAATAAGTCGGTGATTGTTATTCCGAAAAGTTTCAGAATTGTCACTTGGATAAAGGGCAAAATCTCCGACCGGTAGGGAATTCCACATATCCAAATCGCCGAACAGCATTCTTCTTTCGTGCGGTAGCGAATGAAAGGCAGGAAAGCGGGTCAGCACGCGATCTCCATCCCGCTTCACATCGGAGGCAAACAGTTGCACCGGAAATTCGACGCCGGGATAGGTTCGCTCATCGGACAACGGTTTTGAAAAACTCAGACGCCTGTAAAATGCTCCGTGGCGCGGACGGATCGTGGACAACAGATAATCCGCATTGAAATGAAGTGCAGCCATCGCGGCAAGTCGCACGGTGAGGTAGGCAAGTTGTGGATGTTCGCGGGCGGCTCGCCGATCTGTGATAAGTCGGCTTGGATCAATGAAACTGCAGCCTGCGTCCAGCATTGGATTGAGAATGTCGGCGAACGTGAGCATGGATACACCAATGCGACGCTCCGGCGTCATCCGCTGAAGCCGAATGGCTGAAACCATTTCACCATCAAGCCAAATGGCAAACCGCAGTGCTTGAGGGTCGTAGTCGAAATGATCGATCAACTTGCGGTCAGGTCGCGGCAGGACGTGACCGTCTCTGTAGTAGCAGTCATATCGGAAGCGAAACAGCGCTTCGAGATCATCACTGCTTGTGATGGGGCGATATTCAATTTGATCGAGAAGGGCGATTGCCTTCTCAGCAAATGAAGAGATGAAGTCGCCCGGATTGGGTTTTCCCCTTACACGCTGTGACGATGGTGCTAGCGGATTTACGTCGTCGTTATGCGCCGTGGTTGGGAACACAGGTTCGCAATCCGGCAGTTCGGTAAATTCAAAGTTCATGATTTCGCCCCGTCCGGGCAAACATGAACGCTCGCCCCTGAGGGCAAGTTTAAGGAAGTTTTAACTCATGTAAATAGAATGCTAATTTTTCGGCCGCGCCACGGACTGTGCTATGCGACCGCGCTGAACCCATTCTTTCGTGAACCCGTTCCACCAAATGCAGATACCAGTGTGGCAATGTCCCGTTCGCGCATAGGGCGTCCGAACAAATAGCCCTGTGCAAGGTCGAAATCGACTCTTTCGCTTAGTAGATCCATCATTTCCTGAGTTTCGATGCCCTCAATGACGACCGACTTTTCAAGCAGTCGAGCGAGCTGCGTGATGCCTGACAGCACCTGCAATTGTCTTGGGTCACTCTCTACGGCCTCCACAAATGAACGATCAATCTTGAGAATATCGAATGGGATTTTGTGAAGGTAGGACAGCGATGAGTATCCGGTTCCAAAATCATCCAATGCCACCCGCACACCGCGGCTTCTGATTTCAGTTATGGCTGCGAGGACGTCAGTTCGCAGCTCCAACATCGCCGTTTCAGTGATCTCGATGATCAAGCGACTTGGATCCAATGCAGCCTGTTGAAGAGCTTTTTCAATAGACCCAATGATTGTGTCGGAGGAAAAATCTTTGGCTGACAGATTGACCGATACGCTGATGTCGCCGGGCCATTCGGCACAACAACGACACGCATTCTCCAATTGCCAGATGGTGAGATCGCGAATGGCTCCCGTTTGTTCCGCCAACGGAATAAACTCAGCCGGGCTGACAGGGCCAAGCTCAGGATGGGTCCAGCGCGCCAACGCCTCTGCGCTTTTGGGGAAGCCGGTCTCAACGTCCACGAGCACCTGAAAGGCGCTTTCAAGCGTTCCTTGGTCAATTGCTGCAACCAAGCCATCACGGAGCACGGCTGTGCGTTCCATCTGGCGTTTCATCTCTTCGTCAAATACTTGGATTTGTTTTCTATCGTCTCTCTTGGCGCAATATTGCGCAAAATCCGCCTGTGAGATCGCTTCATCGACCAGGGTCTTGGCTGCACCGCGCCTATATTCCGACACGTCGAGGTGAGCGATTCCAATTGATGCTGACAGATCAAGCTGAAGTCCCTGAATCGACGCAGCTGCGTTGGTCGACTCGTTGATCTGTTTGCACCACGCAATAAAGGCAGCTGGACTGTCCAAGTGTTGAACTGCCACGAATTCATCACCGCCCAGACGACCGCACACGCCATTTAAATCGACACAACCGTCAAGGCGTTTTGCAAGAATCTGCAAGGCAGCGTCACCAACCGAATGTCCATGCGTGTCGTTGAGTATTTTGAAGCTATTGACGTCAACCACAGCAAAAGCGAGCCCACGTCCCTCAAATCGATCATAGAGTTCGCGAGCACGCTCAAACAAGCGTTCCCGGTTGGCAATTCCGGTAAGGGAGTCATATTGCGATAACCGCTCAATCCGAGCTTGAGCCAACTTTTGCTCGCTCACGTCATCTATGCGCAAAACCAGGCTGGCATCCGGACTACAGCCGCAGGCGACCATGAAAGAGCGACCATCACGGCCTTCAAATGAGAAAGGTTCACTGCGTTGGTTGATGAGTTCGTTTAGCTTTGTTTTGTGCGTCTGTGGATCACTCGAAATTGCAGACAATATTTCGATGGCCTCGGAAATATATGTGTTGTCTTCGCTCACCGGTTGGCGAAGCTGAAGCAGTTCGCAAGCCTCGGAATTCGCGAAAACCAAACGACCGGAGTTTGAGAACATCACCAGACCGCTTGGCACAGTCTCCATTGCTGTGCTCAGCTTTGCCTCTGATGCGGCAATTTCCTGCCCTCGCAAAACGGCCGTATCGAGTGTGTTCCTCATCGAACGGGCCATCGCGACCGTGGACACCATGTTAGCGATGAGAAGCGCGCCGAGAAATTTTTCCAGCAAGCCGCCATAGATCCAAATGCCTGTAATCATGGGAAGCCCGATTACGAGCATCTGCAGATTAACGTAGCGGGCTGAGGGGTAATTCCGCCCGCATATCCCGATCATGTTTGCGAGCGTGGCGGTGAATGCGGTCAATACAATGAAGGGAGCCGTATGATGCGATTGGACATAAAAACACCAAACGCCAAGGACCAGTGCCGACATCACGCCGCCAGAAATGCAGGCTGCATTCCAGTATCTCAGTCGGCTCGGTGAAAGCTGATTGTTGACGGCTTTCGTTGGCAAGCCTTGGCGGTAGCCAAGAGCCAAAAGTACCCGAAGTCCGGATAGCAGCGCCGAAACCAAAGCGAGGACCAGAAAAACCGGGTCCGCATCGGCGGCGTAGCATAGCAAGAGCGCAGCAATTGTGCCCAAACCGCCATACGCAATCGTTGCTGTGTTGCCAAAGAGCGGATCAAGACGCTCTTTCTGAGCAAGGATATCGCTCTCGCTTCCGTAATCCATGTGAACTGCCCCATCGTTCAACAAAACCCGTTCCCAAGCTACGTGGAAGAAGTTTTCCAAAGGTGAACGCGCTCCTATGAATATCAATATTTCAACAGCTTAGCTTTCGATTTGAGTGGTACGTATTTTAGGGCTTACCCGGATTTTAGGCTTTCAAGTGACATGACCGAGGAATACTTGGCGTTCGATTGCATCGATGATTGATGGTGGCAGCACACCGAACCTCAGATATAGATTTGAGAGGGTCAGCAATTTCCAAGGTGGAACGGCCTTTCTGAACAATAGTGACTTTGTCCGCCCTATGGTAGAACAGCACCATGACGTCTCGGACCCAACCGAACGGCTGCTTTGCGGAAAATTGATTGAGAATCGGATCGCGACGCGACCGGCAGGCTTAAGCCGCGGCGAGAACCACTCATCACAGTCAAATCCAACGGCTCACCGGCAGCATCGAGCCGCAAGCAATGTGTGATTTGAACCATTTGATACAGATCATCGGTTGCTGCTTGTGGTGGGCATCACGTCGCGATCAATCCATGCGGGATGTTGATTCATATCGAGGAGTTTGCGGTCACTGTCGGCTAGCATTTGTGGATCAAAAACTAGGGAGCGAAGTGCAATGGCAACGAAAAAGCTTGCAGAAACGGTGGTGCCGAACGCGGCTGTTGATCAAGCGATAGACAGCGTCGTGCATGACCAAATGACTCGGGCGCGCGGCCAAGACGAGATTCGTCGGACTTTTTAAAAACGGCGAATATCCTTATGCTGAGAAAATCAAAACCGCTGATTATGAAACCGAAAAGGCTGAACTTCAGGTTGAGCTTTTAAAGGCTCAGGACTGGATTAAGGCCAGTGGTCAAAAGCTAGTTTTGATCTTCGAAGGTCGCGATGCCGCAGGGAAAGGTGGAGCGATCAAGCGTTTCATGGAGCACCTCAATCCTAGAGGTGCCCAAGTGGTTGCGCTGGACAAACCCACTGATCGTGAAAAAAGCCAATGGTATTTCCAGCGCTACATCGCCCATTTGCCCGACGGCGGTGAGATGGTTCTGTTTGACCGATCTTGGTACAATCGTGGCGGCGTCGAACGGGTTATGAATTTCTGTACGCCAAACGAATATCTGGAGTTCATGCGAGAGGCGCCGGAGTTGGAGCGCATGATGGTACGTTCCGGAGTCTTGCTTTTCAAATACTGGTTTTCGGTCACTCAAGAAGAGCAGAAACTGCGTTTCCGGTCCCGTGAACTTGAACTGTTGAAACAGTGGAAACTGTCTCCCATCGATAGGCAATCCTTAGACAAATGGGATGACTACACAGAAGCAAAAGAAGCCATGCTCTTCTACACGGACACGGCTGATGCTCCTTGGACAATTGTTAAATCCAATGACAAAAAGCGGGCTCGCCTAAATTGCATGAGACACTTTTTGTGGTCCCTTCCTTATACGGGCAAGGACGCAGAAGTGGTCGGTGCACCGGGCCCATTAATCGTCGGGTCCAGCAGTGATGTCATTGGAACCAGCCAGCATATTCTGGGCAAAACTCTCCATCCTGAACAGCGCCGTGAACGGTGAGGTGCCATCAATTCCAGCTTTATGACGACGGATTACAGTGGTTCTTCTTCGGGATAGAGTCCCACGCAAAAATCAATTGGCTGTCGGGTTAGAATTACCGTGAATTTGAATTCCGTGAGATGATTGATCCTTCAACTTGATGGTTACCGTCAGCTTTCGACACTCTAGCAGGCTGAAAAATACATAAGCCCGCCGCTTGACAGTTTTTATGATTCGGCGCACGCTTTCAATATCGACACAGTTTTTTCGAAGTGATAACAGAAGCTTACGCTTACGTAAAAACTCTGCCTAAGCCCCATTCGTGCGTTCTATCTTCGCAGTTTTGGGCAAGGTAGACGAAGATTGTCGATGGATAAGGAGGCACGATGATACCGCCTGAAAAGCGTATGGGCCTAACCCGAAAGGGCGGCCGCGGACGCTAGCTTCGACAGCGCTAAAATTCCATGTGTTGTCAGATTGAAGCCCCAGTAGGTTACCCCGAAAGGCAGATATCAGAAGCGACGCCCGAAACGCATCTTACAATTGCAAAATGTAATCGGCAGTGTGTATGCACGCGCCGAACCATACACGCCAGAAATTTGGCTGTGAACAAAATCCCCGCAGGCGCAAATGTTTAGAGCGCTGCGGGGTAATTTTTTGAAGTGACGGCAGCGGATATTTAGTCCGGTCGCGCAATTAGGATATTTTGCTTTGTCTGCGTCCTGGTCATCCAGCATCATGAAGTCAGGTACCAGCTGAATGGCTGCTGTGGTGAAGTCGATTGAAAAATCGAAGCGCGTCACCAACGACCGCAATGGGCCGCGAGCTCCAATGGCCCTTGGGTTTATCTAACCAGCTCAACAGCATTGGCGCGTCAATTTCATTTCAAAGTCGACTTTCAGCATATGCAGTCCGAATTGCTAGAAACCAATTTCACATTGCCAAATTTCGAGGAATCCAAATTCCCTCGGCACTCTTTCTGGGAGCGGAGTCTCTGGATTGCTGCAGTGAAACTTACGTAGCGAATATTCCAACAAGGTATCAGCTCACAGTGACTATCCAGATTTTGAAATGCCACTCGGTACGTCTTTCAATTTTCCAGGTTTTAATATCCCATACCTCTCGGCGACATTGACGATTTTCTCACAATGGATGACCACCTGAAATCCGATCAAATTTGCCAATTGCATTTGTTTGGTTAATCTTCGAAGCGGGAGGAATATAAAATGAAACCACCACTTTCCGAATTGCCCATTAAAACCGCCGACACAGGATTTTACGGCGGCTTTAGTGTGAGCGTCACCGTTATCTCAAAAATCATCATTAGTGTTCTAGTCGTCTGGGCCATCGTCTGGCCTGAGTGGGCGGGCAAAGTGCTCGGTGCATGGAATACGACAATTCTAGCAAACTTTGCCGCTTGGTATATTTGGGTAGTCGCATTTTTTATTATTGTCTGTCTGGGTCTGGCCTTGTGGCCGACAGGTGGCAAATTGAAACTTGGGCGGGACAGTGAAGAACCGGAATTTTCGAATTTCTCTTGGTTTTCTATGATGTTCGGTGCCGGAATCGGCGTTGGCATGCTCACTTGGGCCGTTGCCGAACCCATTGCCCACTTCAAAAACAACCCTTCAGTTATCCAAGGCGCCACAACGGCTCTTAACGCGGATAACGTGCGAGAGGCTTATGTTTGGTCATTCCTGCACTGGGGTTTGGGCGCTTGGGCATGTTACGCGGTTGCAGGTTTGTCACTTGCATTCTTTAGCTATCGCCGCGGTCTGCCGCTGACAATCCGTTCGTCCTTGACCCCTCTTTTCGGTAAAGCCTTGTCAGGCAACCTTGGGCACTTCATCGACATTGTTGCTGTTGTGGCAACAATTTTGGGCGTGGCTCAAACACTTGGTTTTGGTGTGGAGCAATTCGTTGCTGGCCTTACACGCATTGGCATCGGTGGGCTGGCCCTGGAAGATGGCTCCGCGACTACCTTGGGCATTATCGTTGCGCTCTTGGTAATTATGGGCGCTTCAACGCTCTCCGCGTTGTCCGGTGTTGGCAAAGGCATCAAGTGGCTTTCCAACATCAACATGGTGCTTTCAATAGTGCTGTTAGGCTTTTTTATCATCTTTGGAGCGACTTTTTTTGGGGCTACAGCGTTCTTTGTAGGCATCTTTGATTATCTGGTGGCCTTGCCAGGGTTGAGCTTTAACGTTTTCGTCTCCGACGGTGTGGAAGGCAGTGAAGCCTTCAAACTGGCGCAGTGGCAGGGCTGGTGGCCTGTGTTCTACTGGGCTTGGTGGATTGCATTTGCGCCCTTTGTTGGCCTCTTCCTCGCGCGCATTTCAAAGGGACGTACGATCCGTGAATTCGTGCTTGGCGCGATGATCGTGCCGTCCTTGATGTGCTTTGTGTGGTTTGCATGGGCCGGTGGCACAGCTGTTGATCTGGAACTAAGCGGTGGCGCCGGTGGCGTTATCCTTGACGCTGCAAACGGCGACAAGATCTTCGCAATGACCGAGTTCATGCTTGCTCCAATTGCACAGTGGCTGGCTTGGGCAATGGCGCTTCTTATCGTTGTGTTGCTGATGACGTTCCTCGTGACGTCTGCTGACTCAGCAGTCTTGATCGTGAACACAATCAACGCAGCTGGCGATGAAGGCCCAAAGGCCCGTCCACACATCCTGTTCTGGGGTGCAGCGCTCGCGCTTGTTGTTGGAGGGTTGCTCATTTCCGGAGGCACAGGTGCGATACAAACAGCGATGGTGATCGGTGCACTACCGTTTTCTATTGTGATGGTGCTTATGTGCGTCTCGCTCATAAAGGCGATTTACAACGACGGACGACGCGAAAAAGTCGGGGTTCAATCAGTGACCGCTGGGGCAGATGCTATGCCGAGTGGCATACCTGCAGAATAAACAGCGCAAGCAATGATATCGAAAGCCCCCGAAACTTTGGTTCCGGGGGCTTTTTCGTCATGTGTCACGACGGATTGGATTGAGAAGCCCAGGAAAGTGGCAGTCTGGTTTAGCTGGATGGATTCAATTCAGCTCTGATCTGTGCGGCTACAATGCGGACTGAACGCTAGATCACCCCAAGCGCTTCGTATTTTGCTTTGATAGACGATCACACGCAGCGTCATACGGGCATTTTCAAAAACGTGTTCTTGTTAGATTTTCAAAACTAGTCCTCAGGACGGATGCGAGCTGCGCTCTTATCTGCAAAGGCGGCTAGCCGCTCACGCGCATCAGGTTGGGTGTTCACAACGCCGGCAACAACCGCCTCGGCATAAGCAGCATCCATGGCTGACATATTTTGCATGTGGCTCACCGCCGAACAGATGGCAAAATTAGATAGAGGCAGGTTCTGAGCCGCCCGATGCGCCAATTCCAAAGCCTTTTCAAAGCTTGATCCGTCGACAATGTATTGGGCCAAACCGAGATCAACTGCGGCTTGCCCTTTATATGTCCTGCCGGTGAGCATCATATCAATCATCCGGGATTTACCGACGAGATCAGAAACGCGGATGGTTGCGCCACCGCCGGTAAACAACCCGCGCTGTCCTTCGGGCAAACCAAAATAGGCTGATCGATCCATCACCCTAATATGAGCCGAACTGGCGAGTTCTAGTCCACCGCCAACAACAGCGCCCTGGAGCGCAGCAATGATAGGTACGCCACCATATTCCATTTTGTTAAAGGCCTCATGCCAACGAAGACACACATGCATGAAGTCCGCCGGACTGCGGTCTTCGTGATGATGCTCAATGAGATCCAAACCGGCGCAGAAATGATCCCCTGCTCCAGACAGCACGACAGCGCGAACATCTGCCCTCGGAGCGATCGAGAAGAAATCTACGAGTTCCTCAATGGTGGCAATATCCAGTGCATTCCGCTTGGTTGGACGATTAAGTGTGACAACCCAAACGCCGCCTTCTTGCGCTTCGATTGAAAGGTTTTGGAAGCGGGAAGGATCGATCTGCTGTTTCATAGTATTTTCCTACTGAGTGTTGAACTCACCTGATCGGTAGACTTCGTCTCAGGCTGTCTGCACTCGTTGAAGTTTTAAGAATGCCTTATGGGACGGCCACACTGATTTCAATGAAGAATACCTGTTGGCGACGCTGCCTCATAGTTTTTGCGTTGACGAAGTGCCAGCAGAAATGTCAGTGGCGTTTTTGAACGACAGATTACGAAAGAACTCTCATGGCATTGCTGTCTCCTTCTCGCAGACTCCGTCGCACACCGTTTTCCGATGGTGTCGAAGCTTCTGGCGTAAAGGCCTACACGGTCTACAACCACATGCTTTTGCCAACTGTGTTCCGCTCGATTGAAGAGGACTACCGTCATCTAAAAAATGCCGTTCAGGTTTGGGATGTTTCGGTCGAGCGGCAAGTTGAGGTTCGCGGGCCGGACGCGGGACGCCTCATTCAGCTATTGACCCCGCGAGACCTGAGAGGAATGCTGCCCGGCCAGTGCTATTATATGCCGATTGTTGATGAAACAGGCGGTATGCTGAACGATCCCGTCGTGGTGAAATTGTCCGAAGACCGTTGGTGGATTTCGATCGCTGACAGCGATTTGCTTTATTGGGTCAAAGGTCTTGCTTACGGTTACCGTCTTGACGTTTTGGTCGACGAACCCGACGTGTCGCCCTTGGCTGTTCAGGGCCCCCGAGCAGACGATCTGATGGCCGCAGTTTTTGGTGACAGAGTGCGTGATATTCGCTTTTTCCGATTCATGCAGTTGGAATTTCAAGGGCGGTACCTGGTGGTTGCTCGTTCGGGCTACTCAAAGCAGGGCGGCTTTGAAATTTACGTTGAAGGCGCTGACATCGGCATGCCGCTTTGGAACGCCTTGATGGAAGCGGGTAAGGACTTGGATGTTCGTGCCGGTTGTCCCAACGCTATTGAGCGTGTCGAAGGTGGGCTTCTATCATATGGCAACGACATGACCGACGATAACACGCCCCACGAATGCGGTCTTGGCAAATTCTGCACCACTCAGACGGCTATTGGGTGTATTGGTCGCGATGCCTTGCTGCGCGTGGCCAAAGAGGGGCCGGTCAAGCAAATTCGCGCGATCTCCATTCAGGGCGAGCCTGTTCCCGTATGTGATCGGTATTGGCCATTGATGTCTAAAGACAAAGTTGTTGGTCGTGTTTCATCGGCTGCATGGTCGCCAGATTTCTCCACGAACGTTGCAATTGGAATGGTTCGCATGACGCATTGGGACGACGGAACTGAATTGCTGGTTGACACCCCCGATGGCCCACGCACCGCTATCGTTAAGGAGAAATTTTGGATTTAGAGGCTTACCAAAAATGTTAGCCAGAACGTGGTGAAGCATAGGCGGTAATCTTCTGGCAACAGGCTGCACGCCATCCACGAAAAGCAGCATCCGTTTGGGTTGCCCGCGCTCGGTGGCAAATGAAATGCGCCGCTAAACTTCGTCAATGTTCGAAGGAAAGTGGCACCGGGCTTGCCCTATTCGAAATGCCGAGGGCTGGACAAATTCGTCTAAGCCGCTGATCATCCTCTCCGAAAGTATTTCATTTGTTTTTGGAGGAGAAGCGACATGAATATGAGGCCCGACCCGACTTTCCACGCAACTGCACAATTGGCCATGAAGGCACCCGTTGAAAACTACGGTTTCACAGTCATGCTGAGTCCGGACGGGAAGCAGTCTGACGGCATTGCCGTTGTCGATCTCAACCCTGAGTCAAAGACCTATGGGGAGATCGTTCACCAGGTGATTGTTCCCAACAAGGGCGATGAATTTCACCATTTCGGGTGGAATGCTTGTTCTTCCTCCCTATCGCCCCTCACCGGTCATGCGTTCATCGAACGGCGATATCTAATTGTGCCGGGGATCCGCTCGTCTCGTATTTACATCATTGATGTGAAAGAGCCGCTGAAGGCGAAAATCCATAAAACCATTGAGCCGGAAGAGCTGTTTGAGAAGACCGGATACTCGCGGCCACATACTATTCACTGCGGACCTGAGGGCATCTATGTGTCGACGCTGGGTGGCGGTGGCGAGGACGGTACAGATGGTCCTCCCGGCATTTTTATTATGGATTGCGAGACCTTCGAGATTATTGGCCGCTATGAAATGGACCGCGGCAAGCAGGACAAGCACTACGACTTCTGGTGGAACCTGCCCCAAGACTACATGGTCAGTTCTGAGTGGGGCCTGCCTCCGCAATTCGAAAACGGCATTGTTGCGGAAGACCTGTTGAGCAACAAGTATGGTCACTCAATCCATTTTTGGGATTTGAGAAAACGCAAAAATATCCAGACCATCGATTTTGGTGCAAACCATCAAATGGCACTAGAAATTCGCCCGGCGCATGATCCGTCGAAGTCTTACGGCTTCTGCGGCGTCGTTGTCGACACCAGCAACTTGCAGGGCGCTATTTTCACGTGGTGGCGCGACGATGATGGGGTTTGGCAATCCAAGAAAACCATCACCATTGACCCAGTTCCAGCTGATGCCGACGATCTTCCCGACTTGCTCAAAGGGTTTGGGGCGGTTCCTCCGCTGGTGACAGATATCGATCTCAGTCTTGATGACAAATACCTCTATGTCGCTTGCTGGGGCTTGGGCGAAATGCACCAATACGACGTGACGGATCCGATGAACCCAGTATTGGCTGGCAAAGTCGAACTTGGTGGCATCGTAGCCAATCACAAACATCCAAACGGCAAAGACTTCGCCTTTGGCCCTCAAATGGTTGAAGTAAGCCGCGATGGAAAGCGCGTATACTGGACCAACTCGCTCTACTCAACATGGGACGATCAATTCTATCCTAACGATGAGGGCGGACAGATGGTCATGGCGAGGGTTGGCGAAAACGGCGGCTTTGAACTCGACAAAGACTTTTATGTTGATTTCCCGAAAGGCTATCGCAGCCACCAAATTCGTCTGGAAGGCGGCGATTGTTCAACGGACAGCTTCTGCTATCCGAACGTGTAAATGAGTTTGGATGGAGCGTCTTTGACGGCCCTTTGGTGGGCCGTCATTTTTTCCGGCATCTATCATGGCATCAACCCCGGCATGGGTTGGCCGCTTGCCGTTTCCGCAGGTCTGATGGAGCGAAAGCACAGCGCGCTGCCAAAGGCGCTTGGGATGTTGGCTTTTGGGCATTTGCTCGCAATGCTGGCAATTCTATTGCCGTTTTCACTCGTGACGCTCCTTATCACGTGGGAAATGGAACTGCGTATTGGGGCTGGCCTTCTGGTCATAGCGATGGGTGTATATTTGCTCATCAACCGCAGACACCCCAAGTTTCTCGCTCGTGTTCATCCTGCTCGCCTGGCGCTTTGGTCGTTTCTCGCGGCAATGGCGCATGGTGCTGGGCTTATGCTAGTGCCGATATATTTGGGAATTTGCGCGGTTGGTGCTAGCGATAGCGGCCATGAAGCCGCCCGCACGTTGATGAGCGGAAACATCGGAAATGCACTCGCAGTCGCCATTGTTCACACGTTGGCAATGACAGTCGCTGGCGGCATCCTCGCCACAATTATCTATTTCTGGCTTGGCCTAAAATTCCTGTCACGAACCTGGTTCAACCTAGATATCGTTTGGGCCGTTAGTCTCGTGCTCGTAGGGCTGTTTGGGATTTACTCTGCATATTTGGGGCACTGAGCGACAAGGCCCCGACCCCTCTTCTACCTCGTTTGAAATATGCCACCTGCAATTCTAGCCGATATAATCCATCTCGGATCATATTGTCGGATGAACTGCGAATGGCAGCTTTGGTTAAATCCATTGAAGAATTGCTTCGCGAAACCAACGGCAGGTTTGGGCCGAAATCACCAAAAAGCCCCTGCCCGATGGAATAGTGCGAGGGTCCGTTATGCGCCCCATATTGAACTAATCTCCAAATCTGCGAAGTTCTTGAAAGCGGGCTTTAGAAAACGATTTAATAGGCAGGTAGCGAGCGATTGCTGTTGGACGTCATCGTCATAGTCGTGGCGGCTCTTACAATCATGCTAGTCTTGTCGTTCCAAGCGTCTATCCCAGAGACCCATGATGCGATTGAACCGATTGAAATTCTCATCGTGATGCGAGATTTTTGCAGTCGCCGCGTTCTACTCGACGGCAACATTCGGATCGAATTATTCACAATGCTCGCGCAAACAGAACGGCATGTTGCAGCTGATTCAATTACAAGACAGATTCTTGGCGTTACGCGAGTGCATGTATGCGTGGTATGTGTGCTCACCTTGATGAGAAGCGTTCCGTCCAGTTTGCCAATGTGATACGCATGGAGACTGGCGCGGTGCGCCACGTTGATTAATGATCATCCTAATTAACATCAATCTCTGAACAGAAGTCTCAGGCTGCTTTGAGAAGGTTTCGCTTAATAGGCTTCAAACCAGCTATGCATTCTGTTAGCGACTCCATGCATGCGATCAGGCTGGTTGCTATCTGAGCGATGTCATTTGAGGTCAAGGGAAGACAATCTATAAGCGCGCGAACTTCGGCGCTGTGAAAAGGGTCAACCCGACCGTGTAGTCGGAATGTGCGGAACGCCACTTCGGGTAGGCCAGAGCTGTCGCGAATTTTATCGATAATCTCCGTACTGGGCGGAAAGGACTCTAGTACCATAATGCAGCCCAAAAGCGTGACAGGATGATGATGCTCAACCCAGTAACGTTGTGCTCCGGCGAGCCGCGCTACTGCGGGCGCAGGCATCAGCCGCAATACCTCATCTGGATCAAAGCCGGCTGCTTCTAAATCATCGAGCGCCCAAACGTCATGATCTCGTTCTTCGCTCAGATGGTGTTCGTAATAGTCTTTCAATTGTTCAACAAAAGCATCGCTTGAATCCATCTCACTCAGTTTTCGGATGGCCGCTTCCATAACCGGAACCGAAGCACGCATGATTTGATGCAGCATTATCAAAAATGCGGGCACCAATTCTTTCGGGTTTTCGTTTGCCCAAAGACGCGAGAAAACTGCGTCGAGTGGCCCGGTGCACATCATCATTTTGGCGCGCAGTATCTCACTATTACGCACTGCTAAAGAATCGGCCATATCGAATTCCCCGTGATGTTTGTGTGATGATGTTTCTTCGGTCGTTCCAAACAAAATTCTCTTTCGCGTATGTCGCGACGTCGCTAGCTAATTGTCAAGAGATCGAGCCAATTGGACGCGCGGTCGTTTGCGTGTTAACCTATATAAGTCAAGTATTTGACGGGTACGGATGGTCTCAATCTAACTTGGGAGAACACGATGGCTAAGGATGACAACTTCAGCAACAACTTGAAATATCTGATCGAAAATAATGCAATTCCGCACACGGAAGAAGGCCATATTGGCGATCACGTGAAACAGGCCATAGGTGAGCTGTCGCAGCAAGAACTGGAAACTCTCGTTCGACTTGCCACCACGGCCAATGCGCATCTTTTCGTCCATGACAAGAAAAACAACGTCGTGGCAATGGGCTTATGATGCTGGTTTAAGCCAACATTGTATTTGTCAGATTGTCCGCTCACCTTCGGCGAAGATTTTACAAAAGTCGAAGGGGCTGGCGGACGGGTAGTTGAGCAGGAAGTGCTTCACCAAAGGGTAGTTCCGCTGCTGGACAAAGTACCCATAACCAGAGTTTCAGATATTTCTCGACTCGAGCAATCAGAATTGCCCGTTTTTACGGCCATCACGCCACTGGCTCGAGATTTGACCACCCACATGGGCAAAGGCGCGACCGCGATGGCGGCCCGCTTAAGCGCCATCATGGAGGGCATTGAGCGAGTTTCGGCAGAAACAGTGCGCGGTGTTATTCACAATGACACCTACACTCATCTTGCTAAAACAAAGCGTTGTATTGATCCTGAACGATTTGATCTCCCCCCGACCACCACCTATCGAAAAGAGAACTCATTCGATTGGGTTGCCGGCTGGGACCTTATCGGGCGGCATGAGATACACATCCCAGCTGATCTATGTGTGTCTCCACCGAAAGAAGGCATCCTGGATCAGGTCGATACAAATGGCCTGGCTTCGGGTTCGAGTTTCGGTGAAGCGATCCGCCACGCCCTCCTAGAACTGATAGAAAGAGATGCCTCAAGCCAGCACCTCTTTTTCGATTTTTTTGGGACGACCGGCATGTCTGGTCCCAGTCGAATACGTATCGACAAAAAAACCCTGTCCGCAAATTGCAAAAAATATGTCAACCGCATTGAAGCAGATCGTATCGAACTGGTGTTGGAAGAAATCACTTGCGACATCGGTGTGCCCGTCATTGCGTGTTATGTGATTGATAGAGGTTATCCGACCGCTACTGGTCCAACTCAGATGATATTCGGTGGCTGGGGCTGCGACACTGATCCGGAACACGCAGTAGTCCGAGCTCTTACAGAGGCTCATCAGTCCAGAATAGGCACTCTTCAAAGTGCGCGCGATTCTTTCAATATTATGCAAGAGGGTGAGCGAACCTTTAGCATGGAAAGATGGCGTTCTGTTCTTGAAGCCGCATGTGGAGCGCCAATTGGAAAGCTGGATGAAACTTCAAACAACATCGCAACTGATGTCGAATTTTTGTTGAACAGCCTTATGGCAATCGGCGTGGATCAAGTCGTTGTCGTCGATATGTCAGATCCGGAATTGGGAATCCCTGTCGTCCGCGTCAGAGTTCCTGGAATGTCTGTTTTCATGGTCGACCGCCGTCGTGTCGGATGGCGCTGCATGCGCCATATTCTATGATGCCTACAATTCCGGAAGCACATAAACACACAGTTGTGTTTGTTGGTCCGTCCTGCTCATCCCGGCAAGTGAAAGATGAATTGCCAGGTGCTTTGATAGCGCCTCCCGTCCGACGTGGTGATCTATATCGGTATCGGCTGTTGAATTTTTCGGTGTTTGTTGTTCTTGATGGTGTTTTCACCAGTTCGCTGGCGGTCTCACCGCGTGAAGTAGTTGATGTAATCGCTGATGGCGCAACCGTGATTGGCGCCTCTAGCATGGGTGCGTTGCGGGCTGTTGATTGCGGGCCAGCGGGCGCAATTGGTTACGGACGCATTTTCCGCCTCTTCCGGCGCAGGGCAATCTCTTCTGAGGACGAGGTTGCATTAAGCTTCTTTCCTGAGCCACCCTATCAACCGCTTAGCGTTCCGCTCGTAAACGTACGGTTTGCGCTTCGCCGGGCACAGCGAACCGCTAGTTTGGCTCAGACCGAAGCGCAAGCTCTGTTGGATGCCGCCCTGCAATTGCCTTACCAACTTCGCGACTGGGCCACTATTGCAAAATCTGCGCAGGTAGCACTTTCGCACGATCAATATTCTGCCCTTCAGTCTTGCGATGTAAAACAGGAAGACGCGCTTTTATGCTGTCGGATGGTGGCAAGTCATTTGAGCTTGGGTACGATTGCCCTAAAGCCGAGGCCTGACCGAAATGGGGACTTGGGAGCACTTTTTTTGGAGCGAGAACGAAGTTGGGATCCGTTGGACGGCGAAAACTTTGAAAAGCATTCATCCTCTTTTGTGTGCTGGTTATGGGCGTCCGGACAAGGCCGCGGTCTGTTTGTTGAAAATGAACTCACTGATGCAATTCAAAAAGCAGAGTATGGCGCCATTGTAGCGGAAATTGTAAGTCGAGCCCCGGCATCTGAGCTCGCTGCCATGCAGATGCGTTTCACCGGCTTTCGGCGGGCGTGCTTTCTTGCACAAACCTTGTCGCTTAACATCAGTCCTAGAGACCTTTCGCGTTCTAAGACAGAAATAGTTCAGGCGAATTGCGCGGAGAGCTGGGATATCCTCATTGAACGTTTGGATGGACAGACCGCACTCTTGAAAGAACTCCACGCTTATTCTCAGGCGCGTGCACGAATATTGGTATTCACGCGACGCATTCTCTTTGGCGATTCATCGCAAAGATCAGCCGCCTTGCCTGTTTGGAGGAGATCCGAGGGTTAGCGCTCTGAGCTTCAGTTTAGGGAGACCGCGATATAGTTCGCGGTCTTGTATTATGTCTCCGCGCGGCCATACAATGATGTCGAGATACGGCCCACAGAGGGGGTGTTTCCGTTGTCAGTTCAAACGAAAAGCTTGGAGAGAATACTCACACAACATGGGTTAGAAGCCTATGTTGAGGTTTTGACTTTGCGTGGCATCAATTCTGATAACTTGCACCTCATAACATTCGAGGACCTTAGAGAACTGAAAATATCGGCAAATGAGTGCCGCAGACTAATGACAGCGGCGTCCAAGTCAGCGATCGAAGCCTCTAGCGGTCATCCAGCGGGCGAATTGCAAACACAACCCACGGAGCGCCGCCATTTAACAATACTGTTTTGTGATCTTGTGGATTCAACTCGCCTGTCGTTGCGCCTTGATCCGGAGGAATTGAACGACGTAATTCAAATTTATGCAGAGCGGACCAAGACGGAAATCAACCGTTTTGGGGGCCATGTGCTGAGAGTCATGGGAGACGGAGTGTTGGCATTGTTTGGCTATCCTGTCGCACATGAGGATGACGCTGAGCGTGCCGTGCTGGCGGCAATCGGTTGCCGGACAGCGTGTAGCGCCACTCCAATTCGAACTGAGTCCGGAGAAGCTATCGAGATTGAAGTGCGGATTGGACTTCATACCGGGCTTGTAGTTGTTGGTTCATTCGATCCCATGCAGGGCGTCGATATTGTCGGCGCCGCGCCAAATGTAGCTCAACGAATGCAATCAGCAGCCGCTCCGGGAGAAATATTGATAAGTCCGGAGACACGAAAACTGGCCGGTGACCGGTTTGAATATGAAGTACTCGAACCCAAACAACTAAAAGGGTTATCGGAACCCGTGACCCCTTTTCGTGTGCGCAAAGAACTGAACAAGAAGACACGTTTTGAAGCCCGCAGCCACGGAGCGCTGGCACCATTGATAGGCCGAAACAATGAAGTCGCGCAGTTGCTTGAAGTGTGGGAAACAGTGAAAGGAGGTGCCGGTCGTTCAGGCCTAATCAGCGGCCCGGCAGGGATCGGCAAATCGCGTCTTTGGAATGTCTTCAGCGAAGCCATCCAAACCGAGAAGAAGAATGTCACAGTCTTCCAATGTTCGCCCCATCATACAGGAACCCCGCTGTATCCTGTGGTGACACGTATTTCCCAGGAAGTGGATTTGCTGTCAGCGTCGAACGGGACAAATAGACACGATGCGGTTTCGGCTTGGCTTCAACAGGGAATGCAAACGGATCCGAAAAGCATTGCGCTTTTGTCTGCTCTTCTTTCAATCGACACTTCTGAGCAAGCCGTGCAATTGGATATGAGTCCCCGGCAACAGAGCGAGGAAACGATGCTGCTCTTGGTCAATTACGCAATGGCCACCGCACAAAAACAACCTTCGTTGCTTCTCTTCGAAGATATCCACTGGGCTGACCCATCTACAATCCGACTTATCGAACTCTATCTTCAAAATTGCCAAGCTGGAGCACTGATGGTGCTCTCAACGGTTAGATCCGAGTTTGATTATGGCCCACCACCGGATGGATTTGATCGTATTTTCAATTTGGGTTTGCTGGAGGATCATGAAGCTGTTGATCTGGTGAGGCATGTCGCCTATCCGCATGAAATTGCGGCAAAGACTGTCCAAGCGATTGTTGAACGCGGAGAGGGTATCCCA
The DNA here is from genome assembly GCF_042676045.1 of Pseudahrensia aquimaris. Classification (NCBI taxonomy): domain Bacteria; kingdom Pseudomonadati; phylum Pseudomonadota; class Alphaproteobacteria; order Hyphomicrobiales; family Ahrensiaceae; genus Pseudahrensia; species Pseudahrensia aquimaris. Next base: position 46,696 of record NZ_JBHTJV010000011.1, read on the forward strand.
CTCTTCATAGAGGAACTGGCAAAGTCGGCATTGAAAAGTCCGATTGGCAGTAAAATCCACTTGAGGGATGTCACCAAGAGCAACCAACTCGTTCCTGACAGCTTGGTTGATTCACTGTCTGCTCGTCTTGATGCTCTTCCAAGTGCCAAACATCTGGCCCAAATTGCAGCAGCTATCGGCCGAGAAGTGTCGCAAGATCTCTTAAGAAGCGTATCTGGCTATTCGCCCGCGGAGTTTCGCTTGGCAGTGATTGAGCTGGTCGAGGCACGTATTCTTCGCTCACTTCCACAACAGGATTCCGAACCGCTAATATTTGGACACGCGTTGATCCAAGATGTGGCCTATCAGCTTATGCTGCGGCAGGATCGCCGTTCCGTTCACTCGAAGGTCGTCACCGTTTTGGAACGGGATTTCCCTGCAATCTGCAATCAGTTTCCCGAAGTTTTGGCGCGTCACTGCGAAGAATCCAATCAAATTGAAAAGGCGGTACGCTTCCTGCTCGATGCTGGCACCCGCGCCATAAGTCGTTCAGCTAACGTTGAAGCGTTGCAACATCTCAAACATGCCCGCGATCTGATCGCACAAAGCACGACGATTCCAAAACAACGGTTGTTGGAGCTTGAGCTCGACATAGAGAACACCATCGGAACTCCGCTTATTTTGGTGGAGGGCTACACCTCGAAAGAGACCATCCGTAGTTTTGAAAGAGCCGAACAAGTCGCCATTGACTTGGGAGAGGACCAGGCTCGGTTCCACGCGTTATTTGGACTTTGGGGACACAGATGGATGGCGGGGCATATCAAATTGTCCCAACGAATTGCGAAGCAAATGCTCGTGATTTCTGAGAAGGAACTGGTTCCTGAACGGGAGATCTTGGCACATCGATCCGCTGGCAGTAGTTTTTGGATCACCGGCGAATTCGACAAAATGCGACGGCACTTTGAGGTCATCAAGTCTTTGACCGATAACATGGATACGAAGCATTTGGCCGATCGATATGCGGTTTGTCCACGCGTGGTTGCACAGGCTCTTGGTGGTTATGCAATGTGTCTGAGAGGCGAGAACGCAGGAGGACATGAAGAGATTTCTTGCGGCTTAACTCGCTCATATGAAATGAACCATAGCTATAGCAAGGCGCTGTCTCACTCGATGATGGGTGGCGTGAAACTATTGGCTAACGATTTCGAGGGTCTAGCTGAGCATTGCGATGCGCTGCGCAGCATAGCTGAAGAACGTCGATTTTCGTATTGGCTGACATATGCTCAGATCTTTGAAGGAGCGTTGGATGCCGAACAGGGCAAATTAGACGAGGGATACGAAAAAATCGTTCAATCTATTGAAACCTATGATGCCATGGGCGTTCGCATACATCGAACTATGCAGTTGGTGATGCTCTCTGATATCGAAGTTCGAAGAAGAAAATACCACGCGGCAACGAAAAATCTCGATCGAGCTTGGGCCGTCGGAAAGCGAACCGGTGAGCGGCAATGGTTTCCGATGATTGAACGTAAACGAGCAAAAATTTCAGGTCTGGAAAAGGAAACCACCGTTACTGAGCATTATTGAAACGCACTTGTTTTGCAGTGGGTGATCCGGTCTGAACATCCCCAAGTCTTCTAGACACTCTTAGTCGTGGCATTCTTACCTCGACGACGATGATGGGTGGGCTTCGTCTCTGAGAATACCCAAGCCACTGGAAACGTCCGCTACTGGGCGATGGCAACGATCAGACTTGGGACCGCTTTCGGCCACGACTGCACTTTCTACTCTTGAAACTAATCGAAACAATCTGTGAATTTTGACCAAGGGCTTTTGTCACCTCAACAGGTCGAAGCAGAAGCTAGCTGAGAACGTCGAAATCACTGCCGTAATATTGCTGCGCAGTTTGCGTTCCATCTGGATCAAACAGAAAATTCTCTTCCACCATATCGTCGAATTCGACGTTCTCTAGAATGACAGTTGCGTTGGCCCCGAACCGCAGTCGCAACTCACCGTCGCGTTCGTAGAAGTACAAATCTTCAAATGATGTCACGTCGAGATTGCCTGAAATGATCATTGTGTCGCCACCGCTTCCAAAGCTCATGTCAGTGATCCGATCCAGACCATCTCCCACTTTCAGCAGAAACGTATCGCTGCCGCCCCCACCGGTCAGAATGTCGGATAATGTGCCACCGACGAGATAATCATCGCCTGAACCGCCATTCAGTGTGTCGTAGCCGTATTTGCCATTCAAATAGACACCATCATCATTGGCTTGAATGACATCGTTGCGGTTGACGCCCTCAGCATTGCCAAAGGTGATCGTGTTATCCGCGTAGGGATCTATTGCTGCATGATTCGATCCGCTGCCGCTGATGGTTGTCCAACCCGATCCGCCATTGCCATAAAAAGGGACGTCAAAATCGAGGACGCTGTTGTCAACTTCCACGATGTTTCCCGAGTCCGGGCTGCCGTGAAATCCAATATCGCGGTTGGTGTTGGCGATGTGAATCGTGTTGTCGGTTTCTGCACTCCAAGCGGACGTTATGAAACCGTGCCGAGCATCATAAACTTCCAGATTGGTCATCGTGTTATTATTGCTTTCATAAAGCAAAATGCCGTAGCCGTTGCCGCCGCCACCCGTGTTGTGCGCGCCGCGCACATAAAGATCATCGGCGATCATATCGATGGATGAGCCGATGGCGAGCGCCGTGCTGCCCGTGTCAATCACGCTCAAATTTTCAAGCACAGCACCGTTTGTTCCCACCACACTGAACGCGATCGTGCGCTCGTATTCAGGGACGGTGTTCGTGAAATCATAGGGATCGGCAACGCCAAGGTTATGGGTGACAGTGAAGTCGCTCATCACGATGCCGTCAAACAGTTCCACCGTGTTGAGGCGAATTTCGCCCTCGCCCATGTCATAAGGAATAGCGTGCGTGAAATGCACCACATCACCATCAACATGATCGACCTCCAAAATGACCTCGCGGAAAGGTCGTCCATCGGCATCATCCATTGAGACATTCTGCCAACCGTTTGCGTCCAACCATTCGCGCGTGTTGGGTTGGAACATATAGATGGTGTCCCCGCCCATAAGCCTGTGATCGGCCAATTCAATTGATGTATCGCCCTTCGCAACATCGCCGCCATAGGCTGACAAATATGTGCGTTGGCCGCCCGTTACCATCAAACCATTCGTCACTTCCCCTTCGGGAAAATCAAACATCAGAACCGTTCCGGACTCGCTTTGTCCTTTGAACGTGATGTCTCCACGATCAATGATCACGCTCTCGGTGAAGGTGTGTAGACCATCGAGGAGAACGAAGGTGGCGCCAGCAGGTGCACTTGCGATCATGCTGTTCAGGCTCGCAGCGCTTGTTCCGGGCTTGATGACATAGATTCCGGAATCAAGGACAACACCTTCGATGGAGAAATTCTGTGCGGTGAGATCAGCGGGGTTGAGGCCGTTCAATACGACAGAGGTGCCGTTGCCAAAATCAATCAGCGTATTGCCGCTGCCGTCCGAACTTGTGGCCGCGGCGATGTCGGCAAAACTATAAAGGCCGACGCCAGAAAGTGCGATTTGATCGGAAGCCACATTGAAATTCAGCACTGTGTCAAAGCCACCGTTTGCGCCCAAGACAATGACATCACGCCCACCACTGGCCTGCAATGTGTCATCACCAACACCGCCATCAAGCGTTGAGCCATCGTTTGCAGCGATGATGGTGTCGTTGCCGGATCCGCCATAAACCCGAACGGATGAACCGTCGGCAAGGGTGATATCGTTCGATACACCATCGGCAAGATGGACCTCACCTGAACCCGCCAGAAAATAAGTGCCTTCGCCTTGGTCGTCAGCGGAAAGACTTTGAATTCCCTGGTCGCCGGAAACAATCGTGGCCGAAGCATTGTCACTTCGCCTCAAAAGGCTCCTGTGCAGATCAACAGTGATGTCACCACCGCTTACCTGACTAAAATCAAGTTCCTCAACGCCGTTCAGCCGCCAATAGCTATCGCGAGAAAAATCAATGCCATTTTGCGATATGAGGGCAACAGTATCGTAGCCTCCACGCAGGTTCACCCGGTAGTTGATGAGTTCATCAGCATCAATGGTGAGATGGTCAGCCGTCCGGCTGCCGAGGATTCGCTCGCCGAGTATCCTAATATTTCCCATCTCGCAATTCCTCCAAGCTAACGACGCCCCGTCGGGGTCAGCTTAGAGGTTGCGCCTAAGAATGAAATGGTTGCACGCCGTTAATGTTAATTCGCCGAGCAAGCTCAGTTGGCCGTTTCGCTCCTGATATGCGAACTTTGTTGGGTTTCCCGAGTACCGCCTAATTCTGATCTGACCGCCTCTGCCTTGCTGCATTTTAGATGAAGCAGAGTGTCCGCTTTTAACCTTGCCTTGGTTTGAAATCTATTGTCGCTGCCGGCCACAACGAGGGTTCATCATTGCCATTCTTGGATGCAATTCTGTTCTGGTTTGGCAATCAGACGAGTGGAATAGCAGCGTTGGTAGTTGAGTCAGCAATCCATTACACTTGCATTTCGAAATACAGCGTTTCTATAGGCAAATGCAGATCTGAAGCCCTCAACTGAATCCTACTGCGGGGTCAGGTATTTGCCGTAGACCCAACCTTCAATGTTGCGCCAATTGATGTTGCACCATGACTTGGAGATTGCGCGGGCTTTGCCGCGTTTGGAAAGCGTTTCAAAGGTGGCGGTGTCTGGGTTTGGGCTGCAGCCTTGGCCGATGATGAGGACATCACGCGCACCAAAAGGCAATTCGCTGATCACTGCGTTATTCGTACCGGGGCCAGCGCGAACATTGAGCGTTTCGCCGCTTGGCAGGCGGTGGAGCTTATAGGCTGGGCCCCAGACACCAATGCCGGGCATATCATTTTCGTCCGGCTCAACCGTTACGTTCGTCGGCGAGGTTTGTTCGAGATTGGGCGGGAAATCGGATTGGTAGGTAAAGACAAGTGTGTCCGCCTTCGTGCCGACGATTTCGCAGCTGTCATTAACGATCGGCTTGCGCCCTCGCATCGTGACTTTGAGATTGCTGGCCGCAATTGGGCCGCTAACCTGATAAGGGAATGTTCCGCAAGCGCGCGTGAAAACGCGCGCTTCTCCAGACATCGTTTTGCCACGCTTCTCGCCACGGAACAGCAGAACCTTGTTTTCGACGCCAACATTGCTCAGTCCCGGGCGCGGATTCCAATACCAGATGAAACGTTGATTGCCCGGACCGCTTTCCCACGCCATTCCCGACTTGTTGTGCAACCAGTAGGAAAGTCGCGTTCCACCATTGCCAGGCACCCAGCCACGGCCGGAAACGAACTCGACCGGATTGTATTGAAACGACTGTTGTTGTGATGGCTGCATAGTATTTTGGTTTGATCCAAATGTAGCGGTTTGACGGAGTTCACCAAGATATGCCTGCAATTCGTCATAAGCGGCTCGGCACCCCTGTGGCGTGTAGCGCCCTGCGGCACCGCCACCGGGCAGTCCGTATTTCTGCATAATCACAGCGATCGTCCCCGTCTCGGTCATTCCAATACGCCTGAGTTCTTGACCAATCGCTTCCGTTGTAGACGCCATCGCCTGACACTGCGGTGAGTTCAGCGCAGCATTTGAATTGTTGCTGCTGCGCTGCCCATCCAGACGTTTTTCAATGGTGGCCAGCCGAACCATCGCGTCCTTGCATTTAGTGGCGGTTTCAAGCCCACCAAACGCAAGACCGGCCAGTGTATAGACGCCTCTGATCTCCTGAACGATCTCGGTTCCGCCACCCGCTTTGCGGCTCACGCGCGCGTTGACCTGATCCAATTCGCGGCAAGCCCGGGGGCGTCGATCCGCTGTCTGATTGTTGGTTCCTAGCGCAGCGCTGTTTTCGCCACGGCGCAGGAATATCTGAGCGGTGCGCTGGCCCCAGATCAGCGTGCCGGGCAAGGCGGGACCGTTACCATCTGACACGGCCAGCAGCGCACGTGCCGACACGCCGTTAGATGTCGTTGAGCGCAATTGCATGCGCAGCTGGATGCCGGTTTGATTGCTGACGCCGTCCACAATGCTGAAGGTTGATCCGTCGAACGGCCCCAAGCCCGCATTGGCGACCGATCCGCTACCAGACACTTTCTTCCCGTTGTCAAACAGGTCCAGCGATATTATTGGCGGGCCATTTGGCGTTTTGGAAGCAATCCACGCGCCACTGAACCGACCTTCGGCACCTGCCCCGGAAATATAGAACACGTTCGCGCATACGAAGGCGAGCGCGACCGAAGTGACCCGCACCAACGCTGTGATCGAATGGAATTTAAACGGGGTCATCTTGGCGTTCCTTACTTGTCGATTTGTCTGATCGTGAGCTAGTCGAAAGTTCCGACCATCAGCCCTTGGGCGGTTGTGCTGCCGTAACAGCCGATCTGATTTGTTCGCCGTCTACCCAGCCCTGCCAATGATCTATTTTCACATAAGCGGCACATTCCAGATCATCGTTTGTGGCTTTGGTCTGATCCGGCGCGCACTGGCGTTTGTAGAGGGACATTTCGCCCTGCAACGGTAAAACCTCGCCCACTACCTTCCGCAGCTTTGACGTTTCATAGAAGCGCAAAGGCGTTTGAGCGGCATCCGGCAGCCATTGAAACTCGGCAAGAGGAAATGGCGTCGATTGTCTTTCGTAACCGTTGAGCGCCACCGCCATGGGAGCATCGCGCCAGAAGTTCAGCACTTCGACGGTTGCGGTATTCTGGTCATCGTGCTGGCAATATTCACCGGCCGGTTCTCGAACTTCGCCCGAGAAACTCAATTGTGTGGAAGTGGCCGCTTTTGTCGATTGAACGTCGAATGAATAGGAATGGCAGCTTATAAGATGGCGCGACCAGCGGCCCACCAAGCCCGTCTCGCTTTGTCTGCCTTCAAAGACCAAAAAGCCTCTGGGAAGCGTATCCTCGTACTCGGCAGACGCTTCATAAACCCAGATTTTGACTCCGCCATCGCTGGCCCGTTCCACACCGAAGCTCGCCCTGTCATTGCCCCACAGGGAGAGACTTGCCCCATGCTGGTAGGGCAACCACAAGCCCTCGAAATTGACGATCCGCGTTGGCTCGATGCGCGTTTCGCCCAATGCCAACATCGGATGTGTTGAGGCCGCCAGACAAATCAAAATTGATGCTAGAACCGATCTCATTGGCTTGCGCCTTTGGCGATCTCGAATTCCTTTTCGTGCGAGCCGTAGGCAAGTTCGCCAACTGTGATGTTCACAACTGTTTCCTGTCCGGCGAGAGCCGGATCAATCGTGACCAATCGGGTGGCGTTAGTCTTGTTCCACTGGCGGTCACGGTTCAACGCAAGTCTGAACTGCTCGCCCGTGTTGATATGGATTTTGTGCTTGCTCAACGTTTTGCCACGACACCCGGCGTAAGCCATTGGCTTGGAACGTGGCTTGGGCGAACAGAACCGAACATAGTGGCGACCCTCCGCCGGTGTGCCGTCGGGGTTCAGAAAGTTGACCTTGACGAGAGCAGCTCGGAAATTGATTTCACCCTGATAGCTTTGCCCAGCTTGGACTGTGATGTCCTGCTCGATCCGAGCCTGCCCCAAACTGGCTTTGACGCGATATTCCCCCGGTTCCAACTGACCATAGTCCCGAAGGACGGATTTTTCCGCGATGGTTTCCTTGCCGTCGGCATCAGTCTTTTTGGGAAAGTAGAGAGCCTTCGCGTAATTGTGGGCTGATCCACCGAACCCCCAGTTCTTTCCACCCGCGACATGAACGAGGCTCGGTTGAACCTCTACCGGTCCGCGGTCAACGGCAGGTGCCGGTTGCGCCATCGCCATTTTCAAAGCGTCATCAAGTGCTGCACCATCGCCTGCTTCGATGTAGCGTCCGCCGGTCTCCTCGGCCAAGCACGCAACTTGGCGGCCCTCGTCTTTGGAAAGACCGAAGCCTATAACATGGGCGGTGAAGTTGATGCCGTCGCGCTCCAATGCTCTTGCCAAAGCGCACGGGTCGGCGTTGCAGGTTTCCAGCCCATCCGTGATAAGAACGACCGTGGCGGCGTTTTCGGTATATTTCAGTTCTTTGGCAGCAAGTGTCACCGCATCTGAGAGCGGTGTTTTGCCCTTCGGATTGATACCGTTTACAGCGCTGATGATGGCGTTCAAATTGCCACTCATGTTACCGACCGGCACCATGGTTTCAATATCGCTGCACTGGCCTTTCTGGCGGTGGCCATAACCGATCAGGCCGATGCGGGCGTTGAGGCTCATGTTTGTGAGCGATTGAGAGAGCGTCTCACGAGCAATCTTAATCTTGGCCTGCCCGTCGATCTGTCCCCACATGGAGCCAGAACCGTCGAAGACGATCATCACATCGCTTGTCGGTGCTTCAGCTTGCTGTGCATAGGCCTGATTTGAGCCACACAAGAGCGCGGCCCAGAGGCCAAACGCAAGGGGTTTAAGGTTCCTCATCATTGGCTCCTTCGTATCAATTTGCGTTCTGCAATTTCGCCGCCATTGTTCACGGGATCTGGAACCGCACCGAACCAGTTCTTGTTGCTGGTTTGAACCACGCCCTGGCCGTCAGCTCTTTCAATGGTGAAGCTGCTGAACTTCTTGCTCTCAAAACCGGAAAGCAGAATGCGGAAGGATCTGTCGGGGCTGATGAAATGCAGAACGTCGCCATCATTGTCAGCACCAAGATCAATTTGATAATCACCGACCGGCACCGCTTCGTGGTCGCATGTGGGTGGGTGAGGCAGCGTCACCCAGTTCAAGACGGGCCGTCCGTCAGACCCGTAGTCGACACCAACGACAATTTCGGGATCGAGAAAGACGTCTTCCAGCGCAGACGTTGCGCTTATGTAGGGCCCCCAACAGCGGACCGCGAAGACGCGGAATTTCCGTGCTGAGACTTCGGCTCTGCTAAATCCCATAAGACTGCCGAGATCAAAGCCCTGCTGGTTCAGCCAGCTTACCTCTTCATCGTAAAGCACCTGTTGAGTGAGTTTGCGAACGAGTCCCCGGTCAATCTGCTTGAGCAAATCATACGCCTGTTTTGCGGTTTTCAGCCCCAGCATTTCCAACGCCTCTTTGGAACCGTTACCCATGTCCCCGTCGCAGGCCGGTCCTCCGGCCGCGCAGATCACGAGGCGCAAGCCGAACTCGTTGATGATCTTGTCTGCCGTAAGGACTGTTGGTGTGTCAGGCGCAGCACCGTCATTTTTGGCTGCGGGCGTCAGGTTGACGAGTTGATTTTTGGTCAGCCATGCGGTGGTTTCTCCGCTCAGACTTTTGATGTTTGGTGTCGCCGCGCTTTTCAGCTTTGAGAGGAAAGTCAGAACGGCTTGCCTGTCCGCGAAATCAAACGCATCGCGTAATTGTTGCGGGCTGAGCTTTTCCGGCACTTGATGACACGTTGGCCCCTCAGCTGCACAAATGACCGCGCGCAGCATATCAAGATCATCCATTTCGTCAGCAGTGACGGTCGGCGTGGCAAACGCTTTGGCAGACAACAGCAAACAAGCCGCTACCGCGATGTTTCTTGCCTGTGCCTTCATTGTGTTTGCCTCACCCGAGAGCTTCAATTCGTGGGCTGCACCCCACCTTCCTGATGGTCATTATGGCCATCTGCTTGTGGCGCTGATGTGTGAAAGCTCACAGCCAACAGACTTTCCAAAAGAGTAGAGAACACGAACCCAAGAACCCGCTATCCCCATTTGGGAATAGTGGTGAGGATTTTGGAACAGTTACTCTGGACGTGCAGAAAAGGATGAAACCATGTTTTGGAAAACCAGTGTTTTTTTCGGTTCCGTGTTTCTCGCCGCGAGTATGGCAAATGGCGCACTGGCCCAATCCTTAAGAAGTGCCGCGGACATTGAGCGCTTGAAGAAAAACATCGTCGGCAATCGGTGCATCCCGATGAAGCCAGTGGCGTTTGATGAAAACTTCACCTTCGTCCCCCTGAGCGAAAATCCCGATCCGACAGTGCTGGATCAAAAGGGCAAAGATCTCACAGAAGAACAGGTAAACAGCCTTGTGATCTGCGCGGCAGGCGGCCCTTGCGAAAAGACCGCGAAGACGATGACGGCGAGCGAAGTTCAATTGACCTTCGACATCGGCGAAGTGCTGGCGCAGTCAATTGCCTTATCCCGCACCCCGATGACAGGTTTATCAAAGAACCAGCAGGCGTACCTTGAAGAGCTTCAAAAAAGCTATGACGAAGTTGAGGCGTTACCAGGATTTTTGTCTTTTACTTCATGGCCTCACACCCAGGCCTGCTACCGCGACGGAGAAAACGGCATTCAACACGCCGCGCAATCTTTCGACTTTTGGGGGCTGCCTGGAAATCAAGTGCGCTCGCTGAAATTTATCTTGAAGAGAAACCCCGAGGGGACATTCATGGTGCAAATCCCTGCGCTGCCTTCCGGCGACTGGCAATTGTGTGAACGCCCTCCCTTAAGCGCGCAGCTTGTCTGGCCGCTGCACACAGCGCATCCAAACTACCCCAAGGGTCTGGAAAAATGCCTTGAGACCGGCGAACGGATTTTCGCGGGCGAAAAGGGGCGCTTCATCGGCATTAAAATGTTCGGTCATCGCGGAGCCGGCACATACGGGTTGGGCCTATCCGTATGGGAGGGCAACAGACTGGTTTGGCGTGTCGGGACTATTGACGTTGAGCCATAGAGGCCATGCGGCGGTTCAAAACTGGAGATTGAAACTTGCGTCTCCACTGGCAAGAGAGGGGTAGAGGGAAAGCCACATTGCCCACAGGCCAGCGACGAGCGTTAACCCCACGATAGCATAGCGCCAATATTTTGGAGGATGCGCCTCGATAGGCCCTAAAACCTTGCCGTTCGTTTGCAAGACCAAAAGCTGCGCTTCATCGCCCACGTTGGGCGGCTTAACATCTTGGTCCAGCGAAAATGTATAAGGCTCCAACTTTCCGACAAAAGGCGCTTCCTTGAAACGTATGCGCGTGTTGTAGCGATACCAATTAACACGTTGGTTCGTGTCCCCGATCACTTTGGTATTGAAGTCGCGTTTAATCGCTTCAAACACGCCAGCAATCACAATCCCGTTTCGGCGCCAATAGCCACGCTGGATCACCAGTTTGACTTTGGTGCCCAAAAGAAGAAAACCGCTGAAGACGAGCGACGGCAATAGCACGAAGAACAATTTCGCATCCAGCGGCACGTCAAGGACAAACCAGTTGCGTGCAGTCCAGTACCAAAAATAGCAAAATGCGGCTGCGAAAAGCGCTGCAATGGTGTGAGGGGCATAGACGTCTTTCGCGACACGCACCCGCTTTGCTCCGTTCGGCTCGGCTGCATTCGTTTCCAAAGGTTCGTTTGCACTCATCGTCCACCCAATCTTGCATTAATCCGTCAGGCGGCGTGAATGAAGAAAAGCGATCAACTGTCCTTGGCTGCTCGTATTCGTCTTCACAAAAATGCGCTTTAGATAAACCCGCGCGGATGTTGTGCGAATGCCGAGTTCGGCGGCCACTTTTTCAAGGCCTTTTCCTTCAAGCAGCCCACAGGCAACCTGTGCTTCGCGCAATGTCAGGCCAAAAATCTGTTGCAGGCTCTCCAGCGACCAGAATTCTTGAGGCGGTGGCGTGATTTCGCATATCACGGTCGGGCCATATGGAAGCGTCGGCCCAGGCTTGAAAGAACAGCGAACGATATCAACGCCCGCAATATAGAGAAAACTGCCTTCGATGCCCGCAAGCGCCTGCATCGCGGTATTGCGCCAAATATCCAGATTGCGCACATCGGCGGGGACCAGTTCACCGCCTTTTTGCCGCTTGAGATTGAGCTGTTCTAGCCGGTCTTGTTCTGGGGGCGTCAGCATTATTGGCCTTAGGCCGTCATCCAGAAGGCACGCGATGACGCCAGACGACTTGAACGCAGCCGTAGCAGCCTCCTCACGAACCTGTTGGGCGACCTGAAAATCCAGCGCCCTTCCAAGACTTCTGAAACGCTGCTCCATGGAAGCGATATCGTGACTGTTGTACCAATCGGATTTTGCGGTGCCGATTGAGAAGAAATATATGCCATGGGCCGACGAGCTCAGCATAATGCCTGATGCCTTTGCCCCGGCTGGGTCCGAAAACTCGCGGTAAACATCGCTGTTGATATATTCGTCGTAGACATCCAGTTCATTGATGGCCAGCACCCGGTTAACGTCAGTGTTGCCAAGATTGCGCACCACAGGATTGCTGGAACCCATATGTTGTTCTTCCATGATCTGAACGAGTTCAGGATCAACGCGTGCTGTTCCGCAATGCCGAAGGGTATCAGGTGGCTGGAAATGATAGATCTGTATCCCGATCACATCTTCATAATAATCGCCAAGCCGATCCAGCACGGAAACCAGATCGTCGCCTTCAATCAAGTTCAACAACTGTTTTGCAAACACGACAAACCTCTTAGCGTTGAACTCAACTAAGAAAGCCTAACGCCAACAAGCGCTATCCCCAAATGGGGATGCACTGCTCAGGTTCTACTGTTCTCACTTGCGGCGATGATATCGAATACCGCGCATTCTCTCTGACCTCTGTTGCCCATGCAGGATCAGTCGGCAATTTTTGACCACATCGTCGACCCGCATCCGCAAAATTGCAGGGATGGTCCGCATGTTCATTCCGTCATCAGCACTTTGAATGTCCTGTGTGGATGGCTCCGGTAATGCAAGTACTAATGTGATCTTCGAATACTGGTCAGATACCGTCCTGTGTCCGGCCTGTTGATGCGACGTTGCCGCTGGCCTTGATGGTCTCCGTTGCCCAGTCCCATTCCGCTTTGCGGACTTGTTCAGTCCTCGGACATTGTCGGGGTGTCTCGGCATTCCGGCTGGCGCGGATCCTCATCTCACATACGTTCTTGCAAACTGATGTCGTTGTTCTTTGGGGTCAGGCGGTTCGCGTCTCCCTGTATGGTTCGCCATTTGTCAAAACCGCCCAGACAATGCGGGCGGTCTTGTTAGCCATGGCAACTGTAGCCAAGCGGACGGACTTGCGTTCCAGAAGGCTGGTCAGCCATGGGTCGGTTTGGTCGGGACGAGCTTTCGCTCGTCGAACGCGACTCGTCATGCCAATAACCAACAAATGCCGTAGATACTGATCGCCCATTCTGGTGATACGTCCCAGCGTCTCCTTGCCACCACTCGAC
>NZ_JBHTJV010000012.1:0-138102 GCF_042676045.1 Pseudahrensia aquimaris
CGAAAAGGAAACATGCGAGAAACGGGATGCTGTCACCCGTCGACTTCGAACGACAGCAGAAAATGAACGCCGAGGGTGTCTAAGAAACTCGGGGCTATTCACACCATATGCAGCGTATTTTTCTGAAATATCGGACCCCTTCAAAGGCACAACAGCTCCAAGGCGACGGCTTGTCAGAAAACCGAGAACAGGCATCAACCAACTGGAAAGTTGCCCGCTTTCCAGTCCTGATTTTACAATCTGGTACATCTTCTGATCGCTAATTGGTTCGGCAGGTTCAGGCGCTTTGAAGCAGGGTGGATACTCCAACGGCACCCCAGCTATCGGGTCGCAACTACGCCCCTCCCATTCATTTTCTCTGAAAACAGGTCTAATGCCGCCAACATAGCTATTTTTAGCTGTCGAGCGAGAAAGGTGCACTTTGTGCAGCTTGCCGGTTTCCGGGTTCAGTGTAGGCTTCTTGGGTGAACAAGTTTCCGGATCCCAATTCTCCATGAGCAGGTCACGTGTACTTTTCTCGTCAGCATTTTTACAGTCGTTGAAATTCGGGGACATAAACCGCAGATGATCGATAAAGGTACGAAAATCATCACGATTATAGGTATCGATTGGATGGTCGCCGATGAGATCCATGAATACGCGATGCCGCATACGTGTTGATTTCAAGTCCCTTATTTTGGCTGGAGGAAATTTTTTGCCCCGCAAGTCAGGGATTTCTTCCCGCTCCTTCAAGGGGAGAGAGGCTCCCATTGGTAGACCCTTCTTGACCTCTCTTCCTTCAATATATGATTTGCTCACTTCTGAAAATAAAGGAGCGCTAGAGTTAGGTCGCTCAACTGTCGTTCGGTCCTCCAAACCTAAAAACAGCACTTCTTGGCGAGTTTCTTGTGGCACCGTGCGGACATCAACAGATTGAACGGATGTCTGCGAGGATACAGGCGCATCTAAGTCAGCCGGGCTTAGATTGGCCTCGGAAGATGGGCAGGATTTGTTGAACGATTCTGATTGGTTTTTGGCTTTCCGTTTCTTGACGAGCTCAAGCACTTCGGGAGTTGCGTTTTCAAGATCATTGAGCGCGACCAAACCGTTGAAGACAAGTTCGGCCATCGCTGGATTACCAAATAATTCGTCGACCTTGGCGTTCAACGTTTCAGCGTGATCAAAATTCACGTGTAACGTGCTGGTAATGCGATTAATTTCGTTGGTGCGAATAATGTCGAGTTTGCGATCTTCCAACGAAGTGCGAAGCATTTTAGCATCATCCAGACGAGCAAATGCTTCGCATTGATCTAACGCAGAGATGTCGCTTTCGAGATTTGCAATTGCCTCGACAATAGCACGAGCTTCGTCTCCTGGCCGCTGATAGCCATCTTGCGCAATCTGCTGAACACCTTGCTCAAAACCAGCTTGCATGCGCTGTAGGATAAACTCATCTGCAATCTGACCAATTTCCAGTGCCTCTTCTTCTGTCATAGCATTCACCTTCCAACGTTCCACGACATCGAAAAGCCCGTTTAGGAGCATATCAAGATTGATCGCTATGCGACGAACCTCGGATTTGCTTCTTGCACCGAGCCGTTTCTTAAAGATGATTTGTGATGATGAAAAAGGCAAATTGCGCGGCAGTCTGCGCTGATAAACCCATCCATAGGGCGATCCAGTAACGTGACGAATGGCTTCAGTGCCAGGGGGCTGGTTGATCGAAACGCGATTTCGTAAATCCGTCCGATCGGTGGTTACATTGCTGGTTACAACACTGGTTACAGAATCTTCTGCTCTGCTTTTGTCTCTCATGGTTGTGTTCCTTCTCATTTAGAAGAAAATCAACAACTTCAGAAAGTTACAGTCCTTGACGTGCGTGCGTCCTAGGGCAGTCTGTAAGCATCTGATATAAAGAGATAAATGGCGGACAGACAGGGATTCGAACCCTGGAGACGGTCTCCCGCCTACACACTTTCCAGGCGTGCGCCTTCGACCACTCGGCCACCTGTCCGCTTTGTGAAGCTAACGGCCTCAGCGCTGGGATATACACATATCGGCACGGTGCTTTCAACCGCTTTTTGGCAACTACTATCGGGTTGGTTTTTCGCGTGACTGCGCTCATTTCCGTGCGCGGCAACGCGCACGCTTGAAGTTGGAGTTTGGCTGGCCCATGTTGAACAGGCAGATATCAAACTGGATTGTGGGACGATGTTTTCGTTTTTGCTGCGAGGAGCGGGTTTCCTTGTCTTGGCGCTATCGCTGGTCGCAGCCGTGTTGGATCTAACGCGAAGTATTGCTGCGTCGAAAGTTCTGATTACCTCGTTCTCCGGGATCTGGAGTAGCTTTGCCGCTGGTTCATTAGAAGCGGCGCGGCAGGCCGTAACGAATTTGATACACCCCATGCTTTGGGATCCAGTTATCGCCTCTGCCATCGCTCTACCCGGATGGTTGGTCTTGTGGCTAATATCTATGCTGTTGCTTTGGGCAGGTAGGCGCCGCGAAAATCCATTTGGCCGGTTTGCAAGCCGGTAGACTTCACGCTTGAAAGGCTAAGCCATGTTTCTTCTCGACAGACTTCACGCCAAACTGAACACACCATCAAAAGATACCGCTCTGCCCGGACGTGACGAGCCGATTGCGGAACCCGTGAACCATTTTGTCAACGGACGGCCAATTCAAGGCCCATATCCTGACAATATGGAAAAGATTGTCGTTGGCATGGGCTGCTTTTGGGGTATCGAGCGGCTGTTTTGGGAAACGGATGGCGTATGGGTCACCGCAGTGGGCTATGCGGCTGGCCACACACCCAACCCGACATATCAAGAGGTTTGCACAGGGCTGACCGCACACAACGAGGTCGTGCTGATCGTTTTTGACCCGGCAGTGATTTCGCTTGGTGAGTTGTTGAAGAAGTTCTGGGAAAATCATGATCCGACGCAGGGTATGCGGCAGGGCAATGATGTTGGAACACAATACCGTTCTGGTATCTACACGTTCAACGATGAGCAGAAGGCGCTGGCTGAAGCTTCGCGGGATGCTTATGCGTCAGCGCTGAAGGGGCGGGTTTCGAGCGACATCACCACAGAGATTGTGGATGCGCCGGAATTTTATTTTGCAGAGGAATATCACCAGCAGTATTTGGCGAAAAATCCGGGCGGCTATTGCAACATGAAGGGTGTTGGCGTCTCCTGCCCGTTGCCGCAACCCGCAACCTGATAGTCAGAAATGGACCGCGCCGCGTTTGACGCTTTCTGCGCATCGCTTCCAGCCACTTTCATGGTGGTGCAGTGGGGCGACGCGCATGTTTGGAAGGTTGGCAATGCGGATGCCAACAAAGTGTTCGCTCTATCTTCCAACTGGGGAGATGAAGTCGCGGCTGATGGTCATAAAATCGTATTCAAATGCTCGGACATGGGTTTTAGGATCTTGACCGAAGAAGATGGCGTAATCCCCGCCCCCTATATGGGCAGGCACAAATATGTACAGGTCGCAAAGGCTGGAGCTTTGAGCGAAGACGAACTGCGAGACTATATCAGCGCGGCACACGAAATCATGGCAGCTAAGCTCACCAAAGCGCAGCGCGAAGCTGCTGGCTTGGACTAGCTCAGTTTGCAGGTCGCGGTGTCGGCGTCGCTATTCTATTCAAATCGCCCAATGACGCTGCAGCTTTTGCCGCTGGCGAAGCGCCTGCGCCGCTGCTCGCAAAAGCTACCTTGGACGGCGAACCGTCAATGCCAGGCGCGGTCAGGACCGTTCGGCATTGCTGTGGCAGTTGAGCCAACGTGATAGGCGGTTTGGGCTTGCGAACAACGGGCTTTTCGCCCGGCTTTGGCTTGCGGGGCGGGCCGTAAGCGACCTTGAACCAATAGTCCATCGTTGCTTGATCGCAACCCATGGACGGCACAGGACGCTGCGACTTGCATCCGGTTGATCCGGCTGGACAGCCAATCCGAATGTGCATGTGGTAATGGTGGCCGTATTGCGCGCGCACTTTGGCAAGCCATTTGGGCTGTGATGGATAGCGGCGGCACATTTCCCGCTTGATCGTAGGATGAACGAAGATGCGCTCGACATTTCGATACTGCGCGGCAGTGCGGATTATTCCAGCATGGGCATCCGTAAATGCCTTTGGGTTCAATTTCTGATGCGTCAGCTTTCCGTTTGCCCCTCTTGCGCGCATGGAAATTGGCTGGAAAGTCTCATTGCGCTCTTTGCGCGAAAGACGCCGATTGGGCATAGGTGTGAGCCATATATCGGCATCAAGCCCCGCTTGGTGCGAAGCGTGGCCGGTCCACATCGGGCCACCGCGCGGCTGGGTGAGATCGCCTACAAGCAGACCATTCCAGCCAACTTTTTTGCCGTCACGAGAAAGCTGTTTGACCAGCGAAATCAGCTCGGGATGCGCCCAGTGGCGATTACGGTTGGGTCGCATGGCCTGCCAAGTCGGGCCGTCATCAGCAAGCTTTTCGCCGCCGGCCAAACAGCCACGGTTGTAAGTCCCATAGACAGCGGGTTTTAGCGCGGCAGCGGTGGACACCTCTTTGCCAAAAAGGCGCTTGGCAGCCTTGGCGGCAAAAGCGTCTGGTGCCTGCACCAAGAAGAGCGCGGCAAGTGCAGTGGTGAGCGGCTTGAGCATCATAGAACCATCCAAATCACTTTGATGCGTCAAAAATAAAGCCATCAATGCGATTGTGCAAACGACGCCCTTTTCAGCGCTGGTAGCACAATGGTTAGAACATCAACCGCGCAGTTCTGCACCCGTTGTTTTGGTGACGTTTTCGACAACTTTGGTCGAAATCGCGTCTATTTGCTCATCGGTCAGGCTCTTGTCGCTCGGCTGGAGGGTCACTTCAATGGCGATGGACTTGCGCCCTTCGCCAAGAGAAGGGCCTTCGAAGACGTCGAATACCGTCACATCAGTGATGAGTTTCTTGTCCGCACCCTTGGCAGCGCGCAGCAGCGATGCCGCTTCAACTGCGCTTTCTACGACAAACGCGAAGTCGCGCCGCACGGGCTGAAGCGGAGACAGATGCAGCGCACCTTTGCTGGCCTTCGCCTTTTTGCGCGGTGCCGGAATGGCGTCGAGCATGATTTCAAAACCGCACAATGGGCCGGATACGTCGAGCAGTTCCAATGTCATGGGATGAAACTCGCCAAACGTGCCGATCACGACCTTGGGGCCGAGTTTAATGGTGCCACTGCGGCCGGGGTGGAACCATTCGGGGCCTCCGGCCTCGATTTGCACCTTGGTCGGGTCCATTCCGCAAGCGGCCAGAACGGCAAGTGCGTCTTCCTTGGCGTCGAACACGTCGACGGGCTTTGCAGCCCCCTGCCAAGCGCGGCCGGTTGCCTCCAGATGAGACGTGCCACGGCGAATGCCGCTGGCGACCCGGTGCTGTTCTTCTGGTTTGTCGCCCGCATAAATGTGAGACACTTCAAAGATCGCCAGATCGTTGAAACCACGCGCAACATTCCTACCCGCCGCCGATAGCAGGCTCGGTAGCAGGCTTGGGCGCATGTCGGACATATCCGATGCAATCGGGTTCGAAAGCGCCAGCAATGGAGCGCCACCGCCGAAAGCTTCCGCGTGAGCTTTGGGAATGAAGGAATAGCAGACAGCCTCGCTCATTCCCCGCGCGGCGAGCGCTCGCCGTGTCTGACGGGTGCGCATCTGACCCGTCGTCAAAATGCGTTGACCGACACTGGCCATAGCAGGCAGTGGTTGCGGCTCAATATTGTTGACGCCGTGAATGCGCATCACTTCTTCAACAAGGTCAGCCTTGCCGTGGGCGTCCGGCCTGTTGCCGGGAACCGCGACCTTCAGCACATCACCTCCGTCTTTGGAAATCGGGCCTTCGACTGTGAATTCCAGCCGCGTCAGGATATCGATGATTTCCGGCGTATCGACTTCGATAGACGTGAGGCGCTTGATTTCAGAGACGGGGAAATCAATAACCAGATCAGGCTTTGGAACCTCGCCGGCGATCACTTCTTTGCTTGGCTCGCCGCCGCACATGTCAAGAATAAGCTGCGTGCCATAGTCCAGTCCGCTTTTCATGAAGGCGGGATCCACGCCACGTTCGAACCGGTATCGCGCATCAGTGAGGATGCCGAGGTCACGGCCCGTGCGGGCAATTGTTAGCGGATCCCAGAGAGCGGATTCGACCAGCACGTTTGTTGTCTGATCAGAACAACCGGATTCTTCACCGCCCATAATGCCAGCCAGCGATTCAGCACCCTTATCGTCCGCGATGACGAAATGGTCGGGCTTTAGGGCGTAGGTCTTACCGTCGAGGGCAATGAACTCCTCGTCCGGCGCGGCGCAGCGCACGGCCAGATTGCCCTGCACCTTGTCCGCATCAAAAACGTGCAGCGGGCGGCCACGGTCAAACGTCACGTAGTTGGTTACATCCACCAGCGCCGAAATCGGGCGCAGACCGATAGCTTTGAGCCGTTGTTGCATCCATTTCGGCGACGGGCCGTTCTTTACATTGCGCACAAGGCGCAGGCCGAAAGCGGGACAGAACTCCGCGGCACCGTCTGCAGAAAGATCAACGCTAACGGGGCAATCGCCCTGGCCTTTGATTGCAGAAATGCTGGGTGTTTTCACCGTTCCAAGACCAGCGGCTGCGAGGTCTTTAGCAATGCCGGAGACGCCCAAAGCGTCGGGGCGATTTGGCGTAATACCGATCTCAATCACAGGGTCGGAAAGACCAGCATAATCGGCAAATGGCATGCCGATGGGCGCGTCTTCCGGTAGGTCGATGATGCCGTCGTGGTCTTCGGAAAGCTCTAACTCGCGCTCGGAACACATCATGCCGAACGATTCCACACCTCGAATGTTGCCCACGCCCAAGGTCAGGTCGATGCCGGGAACATAAGTGCCGGACCCGGCGAACGCACCCACCAGCCCTGCCCGCGCATTGGGCGCGCCGCAGACGACCTGTATCGGGTCGCCACTGCCTGTATCGACAGAAAGCACTTGCAGCTTGTCAGCGTCGGGATGGCGTTCGGCGCTCAACACTTTGGCTATGGTGAAGGACTTGAAGGAGGCGCGGTCATCCACGTCTTCCACTTCAAGGCCGATCATCGTCAGCGTTTCAACAATCTCGTCAAGCGTGGCGTTTGTTTCAAGGTGATCCTTGAGCCATGAGAGGGTGAATTTCATTTTGCTTGTCCGGTCTTTTTCTTTGGGGCCGTTTTCATCTTCATCTTGCGCGATGTGGAAAGGCTGAGCTTCTTTTTGGCACGCTTTTTCTTTCGTTCTTTCAATTCGTCAAAAATCACGAAACCGATTTTCAGGCCGTCATCGTCATCCTCCGCCTCGTGCGGAACGGCGACGAAGGTGAGCGATAGCTGTTCGTAGTGGGTCAGCACAGCGACCGGCGAACCGTCTGGCTGCACGCCATCGATGCGGATCATCTCACTTTCGCCGGGTACGAGACCGAGAACGCGGAATTGGCCAATGGCGCTGAACGCGAGCACGTCGATGCGGTCTTTCTCGGCATCAATCTGCTGTTGTAACGCAAAAATATGTTTTGCTACCTCTTGGGCCGCCTCTTCCGCGCCGGTGTCACAAGCTGCTTTCTGCCAGTCCTTTTGGGCAGGCGCTGCGCGATTGCCCGCACGAAACTCCTGCGCCATATGCGCGTAGTCACCCTTCAGCAGTGCGGCATCGGTGAAACGTGTCACGCGCTCAAACCTCCAAACAGGGTCGGAATATCGAGCGGACGGAAGCCGTAGTGGTCGATCCATCGTTGATCAGCCTCGAAGAACGGGCGCAGATCGGGCATGCCATATTTAAGCATGGCGATGCGGTCGATGCCGATGCCCCATGCAAAGCCTTGGTAGACGTCAGGGTCCAAGCCTGCATTGCGCAGAACATTGGGGTGGACCATGCCGGAGCCGAGGATTTCCATCCAGTCTTCGCCTTCGCCAAATTTCACCTCGGAGCCGGAGCGATCGCATTGAATATCGACTTCAAGGCTTGGCTCGGTGAACGGGAAGAAAGAAGGGCGGAAACGCATATCGAGATCGTCGACCTCGAAGAATGCTTTGCAGAATTCAAGCAGCGTCCATTTCAAATTCGCGATGTTGGCCTTCTCGTCGATCACCAAACCTTCAAGCTGGTGGAACATGGCCGAGTGGGTCGCGTCGGAATCCTGCCGGTAAGTCTTGCCGGGAATGACGATACGGATCGGCGGTTTCTGGTTTTCCATGGTGCGGATCTGCACCGGTGATGTATGCGTGCGCAGAACCTTGCGCTCGCCATTCTCGTCCGGATTGAAGAAGAACGTATCGTGCATTTCGCGGGCCGGATGACCTTCGGGGAAATTGAGCGCAGTGAAGTTGTAATAATCCGTCTCGATGTCCGGACCTTCAGCCACGGTGAAACCCATGTCGGCGAAGATGGCGGTGATCTCGTCCATCACCTGACTGATCGGGTGAATCCGGCCCTTTTGCAGCGGGTCAGGACGCACGGGCAGCGTTACATCGACCTTCTCGCTCGCCAAACGCGCTTCGATACCGGCACGTTTAAGGATTTCACGACGGGCAGCGATGGCGTCGGTGATGCGGTTCTTCAAACCGTTCAACGCGGGGCCAGCCACTTTGCGCTCGTCGTCGCTCATCTTGCCAAGCGTCTTCATCTGCTCAGAAATCGAACCTTTTTTGCCGATAGCACCAACGCGCACAGCCTCAAGAGCCGCCTCGTCTGCGGCGGCCTCAATTTGCGCGGTGATCGTGTCTTCAAGTTCGGAAATATCGGTCATGGATGTTTGCCCGTT
This sequence comes from Pseudahrensia aquimaris, assembly GCF_042676045.1. Lineage (NCBI taxonomy): Bacteria > Pseudomonadati > Pseudomonadota > Alphaproteobacteria > Hyphomicrobiales > Ahrensiaceae > Pseudahrensia > Pseudahrensia aquimaris. The sequence goes on from NZ_JBHTJV010000012.1 coordinate 8,769, forward strand.
GTGGCCCGTTAAACACAAGAAACCCGCGTCAGCTTTACGCTGCCACGGGTTCCAAATCTACAGTTCGATGGAAGTCGCGGTCAGCTTTTGACTGCGGCTTCAAAAGCCTTCGGCGTGGTGTTCTTGAGATATTCAAGAGCAGCCTTCGCTTTGCCCACCAGCGCTTCGAACGCGGCCGGCTCATGGATCGCGAGATCGGAGAGGACTTTGCGGTCAACTTCGATACCGGCTTTCGTCAGGCCATCGATAAGACGGCTGTATGTCAGGCCGTGCTCGCGGGCGGCAGCGTTAATACGCTGTGTCCAGAGCGTGCGGAAATTGCGTTTGTTGGCGCGGCGGTCGCGATAGGCATATTGCTGTGCCTTTTCGACGGACTGGCGTGCGACTTTAATCTGAGTGCGGCGGGCGCCATAATAGCCCTTCGCTTTTTTCAGAACTTTTTTGTGTTTGGCGTGAGCGGTTACACCGCGTTTGACACGAGCCATGGTTTCACTCCTTCAAAGTGCGGATTATTTTTTGCGGTAGGGCATGAACTGCTTGACGATACGGGCATCTGGCTCGGAGAGAACCATGTTGCCACGCGCGTTGCGCAGAAACTTGTTTGACCGCTTGATCATGCCGTGCTGTTTGCCGGCTTGGCCGACTTTAAGCTTGCCGGTCGCCGTCACTTTGAAGCGTTTTTTCACGCTCGACTTTGTCTTCATCTTGGGCATTTTGCATCTCCTGTGGCACACGCATTTTCGGGCTGTGAAGCCCACTGCGCACCGTGGTTCGTTTTGAAAAAACAAGGCGGCCGATGAAGTCCGACTGCCTGTCGCATTTCGAGCGATCAAGGCATGCCCTGCCCGAACGCTCCGTAAGCGCGTGTGTCCTAGACGCAAAATGCCTGCTTGGCAAGACTTTGCGTGGCCGTTTGGAGAGGTTAAACGAGGTCAGGCAATCAGATGATGCGGCAAATCATGACACTCGGAAAGAGAATGAAAAACGGGCTTTGGGCCTTGGTTGGGGCGCTTGTAGCCCTGTGGTCTGCCCTTGCGCCCGTTCAGGCGGCGGATGAACCGGTCATTCCGAATTTTTGGGATGCCCAAGAGCGGATTATCCGGCCCAATATTCGCAATCTTCCACGGCTTCGATTTCTCACGATCACCGATTTCCCGCCGTTCTCTTACATCGACAAAGACAAACGGTTGGCTGGTTTTCATGTCGAACTGGCCCGTGCCATTTGCGAAAAGCTAGAATTGACCCGCGTGTGCCAAATCCAGGCGCTGCCGTTTGACGAATTGGAAAGCGCGCTCAAAGCCAACAATGGTGACGCGATTTTGGCTGGCATCGCCGTGACGCCCCAAAGCGCGGCAAGACTGAACTTCTCACGCCCTTATTTCCGTCTGCCCGCTCGCTTCGTGACCAAAACCGCAAATGCGCCATCGGAGCCGCTGATCACGTCTTTGGCAGAGCAAGAGATAGGCGTTGTTGCCGACACGGCGCATGCCGCCTTTGCGCAGGCGACGTTTGCCAGCATGAGGGTGCGCATGTTTGCCAACCACGATGATGCGCTTGCGTCACTGGAAAAGGATGAAATTCGGGCGGTCTTTGGAGACGCGCTGAAACTCGCCTATTGGCTGCAAACGCCAAAAGGAACGGCTTGCTGCCAGTTTACCGGACAAGCCTATCTCTCAGAGCAGTTTTTCGGCTCGGGGCTGACAGTTGCCACGCGGCTGGAGGATGTGGAACTGACCGAGGCGATGAATTACGCACTGCGCGAAATCAACGATCGAGGCATCTTCGCAGAGCTTTACCTTCGGTATTTTCCAATCAGTCTTTATTAAGTGGCAGTAGAGGGACAGAGAGTGCCCATCCTAGCTTTTGCGGGCGCTCGTCTTGCCATTCCTCCAAACCGATATGCATGCCGTCGTGTCCTGCGCTCGGCTGGGCGATATAGGTGCCGAACATGCGGTCCCAGAAGGGGAAATTGAAGCCGTAGTTTGAGTCCGTTTCGCGCGGCACCGTAGAATGGTGGACTCGGTGCATGTCTGGCGTAACGACAACCAAACGCACGATGCGATCCAGCCATACAGGCAATTTGAGGTTCGCATGGTTGAACATGGCGACGCCGTTCAAGATGATCTCGAACAGGATCACCGACCATGCCGGGGCGCCAAGTGCAACGACCCAGGCGACCTTGTAGACCATCGAGGCCACGATCTCGACGGGATGGAAGCGGATAGCGGTGGAGACGTCGATATCCGTGTCCGAATGGTGCATCCGGTGGAAGCGCCAGAACATCGGCACTTTGTGCGACAGAAGGTGCGAAAGCCAGACAGCGAAATCCAGCACGACAATCGACACCAGACCCGCGACCCAGAGCGGTGCATCAACCATGTTAAACAGGCCATAGCCATTCGATTGCGCCCAAAGCGCCACGCCAACGGCAGCCGCAGGGAAGATAAGGCGCACGACCACGCTGTCGATGACCACGATGGCCGCGTTGGTGAACCAACGGCTGCCCTTAGGTGCGGTCAGCTTGCGGCGTGGGCGAAGATATTCGCTAAGCGCGAGAATGCCGAACAGGCCGATGAAAACGGCCAGCCGGATGGTGGGTTCATGGGTGGCAAGAAATTCGGTCATCTTATTAAGTCTGATGGCGGGCTTGAGCCGCCCGTTCGAGCGCGGCACAGGTGAGTTTATCGACGCTCAATCTGCCACGCAGCAATTGCAGAAAGCGAACTTCTTCGGCCGCAACTTTAAGATCAGATGCTGCGATCTCGGCTGCAAGCGCGTAGGCGGTTTCTTGCAGGTTTGCGGGCAGTTGAGCAGCCATACCCAAAACCGTCTCCAGACCCTCGTCGTTTTCGAGGATATCTGCACAGGCCTTGGATGCGTTGACCAGTTGATCACCGCTGTATCCTTCGAACACCGGAAGTGTTTTCACGATGTTGCCAATGCGCTTCAATTCCACCTCGCCCATGTTGGTATCAACAGCGGAGATGGAAACCATCACGTATACGAGTGTGTCTTGGGCGGACAGTGAATGCATGTAGCGAAATTCCGTTCATCGTTATGCTAAAGACATAGGCCGGAAGGGCGACGCTTTCAATAAGACTGTACAGCGCCTCGCGGCATTGTGTGCTGCCGCCATCAGTTGACCTTACACAGCGCCGACCATAGTGTCCGTTCGCGCCGTTCAACTGCGTACTTTTCTCCCTTTTTCAGGCCACGTTCATGACCAATTCCGCCTTTACGCCGCTCACAATTACGCCCGAACTTGTTGAGAACGCACATGCGTCGAAGGCTTGGCCGTTTGAGGAAGCGCGTAAGATCGTCAAGCGTTATGCACGCGATGGCTATCCGGCTGAAGTGATTTTCGAGACGGGCTATGGCCCCTCCGGGCTTCCGCATATCGGTACTTTTGGCGAAGTGGCCCGTACTACGATGGTGCTGAATGCATTTCGACTGCTAACCGAAGACAAAGTGAAAGTGCGTCTGATCTGCTTTTCCGACGATCTGGACGGGATGCGCAAAATTCCTGACAACGTGCCCAATCAGGACATGTTGAAAGATCATCTGGGCAAGCCGCTGAGTGTCGTGCCCGACCCTTTCTCCAACGAATATGACAGCTTCGCGCACCACAACAATTCGCGGCTTCAAGCGTTTCTCGATCAGTTCGGTTTCACATACGAATTCGCCAGTGCAACGGACTATTACAAGTCCGGTAAGTTCGACGCGATTTTGAAGACAGCCGCCGAGAGATACGACGAGTTAATGGGCGCTATGCTGCCTACGCTGGGCGAAGAGCGGCAGGCGAGTTATTCGATCTTTTTGCCGATCCACCCAGAGACTGGGCGCGTGCTTTATGTACCGATGAAAGCCGTTGATGCAGATGCCGGCACGGTCACGTTTGACGACGAAGAGGGCCGCGAATTCACCATTCCATTGACAGGCGGCAACGTGAAAATGCAATGGAAGCCCGACTTTTCGATGCGCTGGGCTGCGCTTGGCGTGGATTTCGAAATGTATGGCAAGGACCACCAGAACAATTCGAACCTCTATGACAAGATATGCCGTATCATGGGCGCGCGCGCGCCAGAGCATTTCATCTACGAGCTTTTTCTCGATGACAAAGGCGAGAAGATTTCAAAGTCGAAAGGCAATGGTATCTCGATGGAGCAATGGCTGACCTACGCCTCGCCGGAAAGCCTGTCGCTGTTCATGTTTGCCAAGCCAAAAACGGCCAAGCGGCTGTTTTTCGATGTGATTCCGAAACAGGTTGACGAGTATTTTCAGCACCTCGCCGCTTACGAAAGCCAGGATACAAAGGCGCGGCTGAACAATCCGGTTTGGCACATTCATGCGGGCAATCCGCCAAAGATAGACATGCCGGTGTCCTATTCCATGTTGCTCAATCTGGTGAGCGCATCAAATGCCTCTGACAAAGAGACCTTGTGGGGGTTCATTTCGCAATACGACGCGGATGCAACGCCGGAGAATAATCCGAAGCTGGATGAATTGGTTGGCTATGCCATCCAGTATTTCCAAGACTTCGTAAAACCAGCCAAGAGCTTCCGCGCACCCACAGATCAAGAGCGGGCGGCAATGGCAGACCTCGCGAAACGGTTGGCGGCCATGCCCGATGATGCGGATGCGGAAGCGTTGCAGACAGAGACGTTTTCAGTGGGCAAAGAGCACGGGTTTGAAAACCTGCGCGAATGGTTTCAAGCGCTCTATCAAGTCTTGCTCGGCCAAGACCAAGGTCCGCGCTTCGGCTCGTTTGCGGCGCTTTATGGCAAAGCAGCCACCATTAAGATGATCGACGAGGCTTTGGCTGCGCGCTAGCGGCGACTGACATCATAAGTACGAATGTTTGGTGGGCGGCTTAGCCAAGGGCTAGGCGCGAGCGCCTGCTGGCGACCGGCTTCATAGAGTTTGCGCATCTGCTCGCGGTTGAATTCCAACGATGTGTTTCCCTGCCCCAGTGAATCAGGCACCGATGCCAAGTGAAACTTTGTGCCAGAGTTGCTGGCCCGCGCGTAGCCACGATAGACCGTTTGAATGAGCAATTGCCGCGTTAGCGTCGAAATCGATTTACGAGCAATGCTCGCGAGGTTGCCATCGATTGGCTCTACCGGATCATCGGCGGAAAGAGAATCGTTGACGATAACGTAGAGATTTTTATTTTTCTGCGGCACGCGGAACAAAAAGTCAGCCAAAAGAACCGGCGCTTTCACGCCACCATCCACATGGGCTTGGCGCAATTGAACGCCCCGTTGCGGCTTGATGTAAACGGGAGGAAAAAAGCCCGGCACGGCGGCAGAGGCACGCAGCACTTTACGGAAATGCAACTCCGGGTTCGTGCGACCGCCAGAAGCGATTTCGCCCATATCCCAAACGATCAACTGGCCCGCGTCGAGGTTGGTCGTCGCCACATAGAGCCTGCGACCCTTAGCGTGTTCGCGCGCTATATCAGCGATCAATTGCGGGGTAACAACACGTTCGATTTGTCGCTGAAGGGGAGAGTTGTCATAGAGCGAGTCCGTAAAGAGACCCTTCAGACCTTTATCTATGAAAATATCGCCAGCTTTCGTCTCCGTATACAATTCTCGCAGGAGTTCGTCGTATCGAGGGCCGAGAAAAGCGAGAACCGACATTAGAGCGCCGGTCGAAACACCCGTCACAACGTCGAACTGCGGGCGCGTTCCGCGTTGTGTCCAGCCGGAAAGCACGCCTGCACCGTAAGCGCCGTAAGCGCCGCCGCCAGAGAGAGCCAGAATGTCGAAGGAATTGTCTGGAGCGAAGTTTGCCCGCGTTTGAGCTGCAACTGGCATTACCGCCGGATCATCCAGTGCAACGGCTTCCATCGGGTTGATGTTGCGAATGGACGAGTTTTCGGCCGGACGGCCCACGCACGCGGCCAGAAACAGAACGGCAGCAGACAAGCATAACCAGCGCAGGCAAATGTCCAACCGCATTGCTCGATCCCAGAGTAAGTCACCTGCCCCAACCAATATTTTGCACAAGGCGCCTCGATACGTCGAGTGCAAAGGTTAATGAGGGTTAACCTTTCTACAGCCCACTCTTACATTTTTGAGCGAACAAGACGAAAAAGGGCGCCGCAGTTTCCTGCGACGCCCCATCAATTTTGTTCGGTTGGCGAAGATCAATCTTCGTCGTCAGCGTATTCTTCGCCGGTTTCCTGATCGACTACTTTCATCGACAGGCGAACCTTGCCACGATCGTCGAAGCCGAGCAGTTTGACCCAGACCTTGTCGCCTTCGTTGACCACATCGGTGGTTTTGCCCACGCGCTCGTCAGCAAGCTGCGAGATGTGGACGAGGCCATCTTTTGCGCCAAAGAAATTCACGAATGCGCCAAAGTCGACCGTTTTCACGACCGTGCCTTGGTAGATAGCGCCGACTTCCGGATCGTCCGTGATGGAGCGGATCCACTGAACGGCAGCATCAATTTGCTTGCCGTCAGAAGAAGCGACTTTGACCGTGCCATCGTCTTCGATGTTCACTTTCGCGCCTGTCTTTTCAACGATTTCGCGGATCACCTTGCCGCCTGAACCGATCACTTCACGGATTTTATCAGTCGGAATCTTGAAGCTTTCGATGCGGGGAGCGAATTCGCCCAGTTCCGCACGGCCTTCAGTAAGCGCGTTGGCCATTTCACCCAGAATGTGGATGCGGCCGTCTTTGGCTTGGTCGAGGGCAATCTTCATGATCTCTTCGGTGATGCCGGTAATCTTGATGTCCATCTGCAAAGACGTGATGCCATCGGATGTGCCGGCAACTTTGAAGTCCATGTCGCCAAGGTGATCTTCGTCACCGAGGATGTCAGAAAGAACGGCGAAGTCATCGCCTTCCTTGATCAAACCCATGGCGATGCCGGCAACAGGCGCTTTCAGCGGGACGCCAGCGTCCATGAAGGCAAGCGATGTGCCGCAAACCGTGGCCATCGAAGACGAGCCGTTGGATTCGGTGATCTCGGAGACAGCACGCAGCGTGTAGGGGAAGTCTTCCTTGCTTGGCAGCACTGCGCGAATGGCACGCCATGCGAGTTTACCGTGGCCAATTTCGCGGCGTGAGGTAAAGCCGATGCGGCCCGTTTCGCCGACCGAATAGGGCGGGAAATTGTAGTGCAGCAGGAAGTTTTCCTTGTAGGTGCCGGTAAGCGCGTCGATGAACTGTTCATCGTCAGACGTGCCAAGCGTTGCAACCACGATTGCCTGTGTTTCACCGCGGGTGAACAGAGCAGAACCGTGGGTGCGAGGCAGGATGCCGACTTCCGATTCAATTGCACGGACCGTTGAAAGGTCACGGCCATCAATGCGTTTCTTGGTTTTGATAATCGAACCGCGAACGACCGATGCCTGAACCGACTTGATGACTTCACCAAGCGTGTTGGCTTCTTCTTCGGTCGAATCTTCCGTCAGGAACTCAGCCTTGGCTTTCGCCTTGGCTTCGTCGATAGCCACATAACGCTCCTGTTTGTCGGAGATTTTGTAGGCTTTCTCGATGTCCTTACCGATCAGCTTGGTGACCTTTTTGGCAAGATCGGAATTGTCCGGCACGATGTGCTCGCGAGGCTCCTTTGCACATTTTTCAGCCAGTTTGATGACAGCGTCGATTACAGGCTGGAACTCTTTGTGGCCGAACATAACAGCGCCGAGCATGATCTCTTCGGAGAGTTGGTCAGCTTCAGATTCCACCATCAAAACGGCGTCATTGGTGCCTGCGACGACGAGATCGAGATCACTTTCGGGCATTTCATCAATGTTGGGGTTCAACACGTATTCGCCGTCGATATAGCCGACACGCGCGCCGCCGATCGGACCTTGGAAAGGCACGCCGGAAATGGTCAGAGCAGCCGACGTTGCGATCATGGCAACGATATCGGGGTTGTTTTCCATGTCATGGGAAAGAACGGTACAGGTGACCTGCGTGTCGTTTTTGTAGCCTTCTGCAAAAAGCGGGCGGATTGGGCGGTCAATCAGGCGGCAAACGAGGGTTTCGTTCTCGCTTGGACGCGCTTCACGCTTAAAGAAGCCGCCAGGGATCTTGCCCGCAGCATAGGCTTTTTCGATGTAGTTGACGGTAAGCGGGAAGAAATCCAGCCCCGGCTTCGGTGATTTCTGGGAAACCACGTTACACATAACGGTGGTTTCGCCGTAAGTGACGATGACGGAGCCATCAGCCTGACGGGCAACCTGGCCCGCTTCCAGCGTGAGGGGGCGGCCGCCCCACTCGATTTCAACAACGTGTTTGTCGAACATGGACATATAAGTCTCTTTCTTTGATCGAACGGCCGCCACGCGCCTATCGCGGGGCAACGAAAACCGTTCATTCGTTTTGTCGGAAAGAATGAGCTTGCTAGACACCAACGCGTGAGCGTGGGAAGGCCGGATACAAATTGTAGAAAGGGAAAACCTGCGTGCAATGAAGCATAGAGGCAGCGTTCAGTCTTGTCTTGCCGGCGGAGTTGTCCGCCACATCTTCAAACCTAGCGCATTTCGCGCGCAATCTCTTTCCATCCGGTCTTCAGGGCAAGACAATGAGAGGCACGCTGTGTGTGCCGCTGACAATCCTGCCCCTGTCTTCGTGAGACCAATCTAACCATTTCAGGTTCAAGCCGTTGCCTGAACCGTAGTGGCCTTAACACGAAGCCGCTTGTCCAACAAGCTGCATCGGGACAATTGCGCAAGGCCCGAAACGAAAACACCCCGCCAGGCCTTTGCCCGACGGGGTGTTTCGATTTCGCACGTGTTTAGGAGCCTAGAACGGCATGGGATCGTCAATTGGGAACGGAGCGAAACTAAGGGCGATATCGGTCGATTCAAGCTGTGTTCCAACAGTAACAGTCTGGCTTGGTCCGCCAATCTGATAGGTCCACGTACCGTCAGCGTTCTGAACTCCCGACTCAAAAATCTGGGATTCGCTGATATCGTTAGGTTCAACGAGGATCAAATCATCACCAGAGACAAAGTCGGTGATCGTATTCTGGCCGACTCCGTCCTCCGAGAAGATATTGAAGAAGAAGAAGTCGGACCCGCCGTTGCCGGTCATAACATCATCACCTGCAAAACCCTGGAAGAACTCGTCAGCCGATGTTCCGATCAGTTCGTCGTTCGCCGATGTGCCCAGCACATTGAGACCACCAGGACCGTCACCGCCGCCGCCGCCGCCGGGAAGTTCGACTGTGACTTCGATGGAGTCAGTGGCGCCATTGCTGTCTGTCACAATGATAGTGAAGTAATCGAACCTACCTTCCACCAAGACCACTTCGTCGCCAAAGCGACCGACATTAAAATCGTTCAAGAAGTCGTCATCTCGAGGATCTACTTCGACGGGTGGGAAGTATGTGAACACATTCGGGTTCGTCTCAGAGAAACCAACTTGGCCAAACCTGGGGCCGTTGCCGTTCTCGAAATCCACTTCATAGCTCAGCGTATCGCCAAGGTCAGCATCGGTAGCAACGATGCGCCCACTCACGGGACCGCCCGGGAACGGATCAAAATCGTCACCGTCTCTGCTGCCTTCAAGAGCGAACCGCGTGTTTGGTGGCGGCCCCACTTCACCATCGCCTACTTCGAGAAACAGATCAGAAGCTTCCTCGTCGATTTCAGGCGCATCGTTTTGGCCTGTCAGTGTGAAGTTGAAGCTTGCGTCATCCGAAAATTCACCGTCTGTGACGTTGAAACCGACATTGATCAGCAGCTCGCCACCAAGCGGAAGTTGGTTGTAAATCTCCGACCTGCCGTCAACGGACAAGGCGCCGGTATTGGAGGAATAGGTGATGCCCGCTTCTTCGAGCGATGCGGTCGCCGGTATTTCGTCGAATTGCGACGACAGAGTTACGCCCGTTAGGCTGAAAGCTGTCGATGACAGGAAATTATCCACATCGCTTGCCAGCGGTCCGAATTCCGGCACTTCGCCGGCCAAAACAAAGTCAGCCAGTTCGCCCTCCGCCAGGCCTATGGGAGACGATACGTCGTTACCAACAGGTGCATCGTTTATTGGTGTCAGGTTGATGGTTGCCGATGTTGTGACTGCAAATTCACCGTCGGTGACCTCGTAGGTCAAGACGATTTCGCCATCGAAATCCGCATCTGGCGTTAGGTCGTAGCCATCATCGGTTCCGAAGACGGTAGCGCCAACCGCGACCAGATTTTGAATCGTCAGCGTCTCACTATCAACGTCAGCGGCGTTCGCAAGAAGCTGCGCGTCTGTCACCGAATAGACCACATCTTCCACACCGTTATCCAAGGTGAGCGGACCGCTGACCTCAGGTGCGTCGTTCACGGCCGCTACTTCTACCGTCACGATCTGTTCAGTCACTCCGCCTTCACCGTCAGAAATTGAGACCGTGAAGCTGTCCGTGCCATTGGCATCTGCAGTCGGCGTGTAGGTGTACTCACCTGTGAGGCTGTCGATTACGGCCGTGCCGTTGGTTGCGTCCGCTGCAATGGTGAAGGTTAGCGGATCACCATCAACGTCCGTTGCGATGATCGAGCCAGTGGCTGCGAAATCCTCATTCGTTGAAAGAGCAAGGGTGCTGTCTTCTGCAACGACAACTGGCGCGTCGTTCACCGCTTGTACGTTTACGTCCACAATCTGCTCTACTTCGCCGCCTTGGCCATCATCGACCAAAACAGTGAAGCTGTCTGTGCCGTTGAAGTTCGGCGCCGGCGTGTAGGTGAATGTGCCAGCTGTTGAGTCGATGCTCACTTCGCCATTTTCTGGCTGCGACGAGATGGAATATGTCAGTGCGTCATCATCATCGTCGTTGGCGGCAATCCGACCAGCCACGAATCCGTCTTCATCGACCTCTGGCGCAAGATCGCTGAGTTCCTCAATCACCATTGGCGCGCTGTTGACAACTTCCTGAGGAAGGATGGTCAACGTTGCCGTCGCCGTTACTGAATCCGTGCCGTCGGACACGGTGTATGTGAGTGTTACCGGACCAGAGAATTCATCAGCAGGCGCATAAACGAAACCGTCGTCGTCGGCTGAAATCGTGCCGCTGGAGGCTTCGATTGCCGTAATGGTCAGTTGGTCACCATCGACGTCGGTAGTGTTGCCCAGCAGAGTTCCCTCATTAAAGAAGTTACTTTGACCGAATTGCAATTCGCCCAGATCAACAGCGCCAGATACGACAGGAGCGTTGTTCACCGGCTCAATCGGCCCGCCAACAGTTTCGATAACGAGGTTCTCAATGCGATCAACTGTCAAGCCAAGCGATGCGAACGTGAACAGACCGCCGCTGCGGGCCGACACGAAATCGGCATAGGCTGCGAGATCCGCCTGAATTGCAGCATCGTTCTGCTGAATTTGCGTTAGGCGCAACACCAGCGTATCGCGGCCTCGGCCACCGATCATGATGTCTTCGCCGGCATCCTCAGAAGCTGTGAAAATGAGTGTGTCGCGGCCTCGGCCACCGAACACCACATCATTACCAGCGCCACCTTCGATGGTGTCCGCACCGCGACCACCGAAGATCAGATCATCTCCTTCGCCACCCTTGATATTGTCAGCTCCACGGCCGCCAAAGATAAGATCGTCACCAGAGCCGCCATCTATTTCGTCTGCGCCGTTACCGCCGGAGATAAGATCGTTGCCCGCTCCACCATCGATAGTATCTCGACCGCTGCCGCCAAAGACGAGGTCGTTGCCGCCGCCTGCGTTGATTGTGTCCCGGCCATTGCCAGTAAATATGAATTCGCTTCGGTCCGTACCATTAACATTGTCGCGCATAGAAATTTGCCCCTGAGTGATGATCAGCGTGCGCCAGCCTGAAAGCATTGCAGCCCGCCATGTCTAAGTTTCTATTGAGCAGAGTTGTATTTCGCAGTTGAAAGCGCCTGCCCAAGTTCTTGCCGCAACGTCAACCCACATCATCGTGCGCAGTTGGTCAAGGCAGATTTAATGGTTAATCATTCGTTTTTTTGAAAACCCAGAGTCATGTTTAACGGCACTGCCCAACACAGACAAAACTATTGATGAAACAAAAAAGGCCGCCTGACTGTTCGTCAGGCGGCCTCTAAAATTCTGCACCGAATNTTTTGTGTAATCAAGCAGCGAACGGCGCGTTGCGACCATTTTCAGCAGTCCACGGCGGGAATGGTTGTCCTTGCCATGATCCTTGAAGTGGTCAGTGAGATTTTTGATCCGTTCCGTCAAAATGGCAACTTGGACTTCCGGGGAACCTGAATCGCCTTCTTTGATAGCATATTCTTTGATCAATTCAGCTTTACGCTCAGCAGTAATCGACATCGGAAACTCCTTTTCAGCTATGGAGGAAAAGACGCCTGGGCCGGGATGTCGTCCAGCAAAGGCCGTGATCTAAGCATTCTTACGAAAGCGCAGGATGACTAGAGCCAATAATCAAGATTTGCAAGATCAAAGTAGCAGGTAACATCGTGTTATTGGTGTTTTGCGGCCAATTGTTGCTGTTAACCAATTGCCGCATCATTGGGATGATGGCTTGCGCCTGAGATTAACTTTATGACATGACACGCGCGAAGGTTGAATCGGTTTCGACCTGAAGGCGGACGCTGAACGGGGATTCTCTACTGTGGCAATCGACACGCAATCAGGCTTTTTGCGCCACGCAATGACCGGTTTTGCACTGGGCGCAGCTTTGATGAGCGCTGTTCCGATGTATGCTTCTGCCGAAGAAGTAAGCGGCGAGTTTCTCGGCGCGCGGAGCGAAAAAGCGTGGTCCATCATGCTGTTCGGCGGCCCTATGGTTGATGCTGAGTTGGCCGATATCGTCATTCCATCGGGGAGTATTGATGGAACCGGCACCACTTTTGTTGGTGTGGCTCTGAACAAACGAGTCTACGAATTTGACGGTTGGGCTTCCGGTTTTACCATCGAGTTGGAAGCGGGTGCTGGCTACCAATTTGGGGAATCGCCAGACGAATCCGGTCAAATCTGGGCTGCAGCTTACGGGCGCTATGATGAATTTCCGTGGAACCACATTGTCCGCACCACCGTAGCGGCCTCTGTCGGCTTGAACTATTCAACGGAAAAGACTGCGTACGAAAACAACGAGACCAAGGTCGGCAACACCAAACATGTGCTGCACTATTTTTCGCCCGAAATAACGTTTTCGGCGCCTTCAAATCCCGATGACGAGTTGGTGCTGCGTTTGCACCACCGCTCCAGCGCAAGCGGTGCGTTCGGCTGCGAGGGCTGTGGCTCTAACTACATAACATTCGGTTATCGCAAACGCTTCTAACGCCTAGCGCTTGTTGGCGGCGACCCAGCGGGTCCATTCCGCGCGGCTTCCCTTGAAGGCGTTAAGGTCAACGATGCCTTCCATGCCGGGTACGAGACCTGTTCCCGAATATTGCCAAAACACCCATCCGCGGTTGTATTTATATTTCGGCTCTGCGGTCACCGAGCGCAGCCAGTATTGGTAGCCGGGCAACGCACCTCCGGAAAATGTGTGCTCATAGAAGTCTACAGTTGTGTAGATGATCGGCTTTTGCCCGTAGTGAGCTTCAATCATGCGAAGCCAGCGACCCAGCACATCAACCGTTTCCGAACGTGGCGGGCGTTTGGTGCAGGTGGGCGATTTGGGGTTCCATTCCACATCGAGAACGGGCGGCAGTGAGCTTTCACGCTTGGGAACGGCTGCCATATAGTTGCGGGCCTGCTTTTCGGGCGAGGCGCAGAAATAATAAAAGTGGTAAGCGCTGCGTTCAACACCGGCACGGGCGGCCCCTGCCCAATACTTTCGGAATGACGGATCGCGATCGTCGCCGCCTTCAGTTGCCTTGATGAAAACGAACTCAATGCCGTTGCGCTTTGCCTTTTTCCAGTCGACGGCCTTGTTGTGACGCGAGACATCAGTCCCGTGGATCGCAAAGTCACCGGGTTGCTTACCGCGAATTTTGACCGGATCGGCATCGCCGAAGGCTGAAACACCGTAGACGCCCGCATTTCGGATTGCGTACTCGTTGGCTACCGATTCAAGCGTTGCACTCGTTGTGCAGGCAGCAGCAGCGAGGACTGGCAAAAGGCGGATCAGTTTCATCATGATGCGGCGTCTATTACCTGCTTGATTGGGTCCTTGCTTAGCAGTGCGGGTTCATGGTTAACGCGCGGTTAACGTTCGACGCAAAGCGCAACACCCATGCCACCACCAATGCACAGTGTGGCCAACCCTTTCTTCACGTCCCGCCGCTGCATTTCGTGCAGCAGTGTCACCAAAATGCGGGCGCCGGAAGCGCCAATCGGGTGGCCGATGGCTATGGCGCCACCGTTGACGTTTACGCGGTCTGTGTCCCAGCCCATTTCCTGATTGACCGCGCAAGCCTGCGCCGCAAACGCCTCATTGGCTTCGATCAGGTCAAGATCAGCAGCTTTCCAACCTGCTTTATCCAGCGCTTTGCGGGATGCAGGAATGGGGCCAGTGCCCATAATGGATGGATCAACTCCGGCGGTGCTCCGTGATGCAATGCGCGCCAACGGGGTCAATCCGCGCTTTGCCGCCTGCGCTTCGCTCATAAGCACCAATGCGGCTGCGCCATCGTTGATGCCGGAAGCGTTCGCAGCCGTGACCGTGCCTTCTTTGTCGAAGGCAGGACGCATACCGGCAATGCCGTCTTGGGTGACGCCGTGGCGGATATATTCATCTTCGCTCACCACCGTCTCACCCTTACGGGTCTTTATGGTAACCGGTGCGATTTCCTGCTCGAATTTGCCGGACTTTTGCGCAGCTTCGGCTTTGTTTTGGGAAGCTGTAGCGAATGCGTCTTGGACTTCGCGGGTAATCTGGAACTTCTTTGCGACGTTCTCGGCAGTAACGCCCATGTGGTAGCCGTTGAAAGCGTCCCACAGGCCGTCTTTGATCATCGTGTCGATCATCGAGAAATCGCCCATGCGTTTTCCGTCGCGCAGATGTTGGCAATGGGGCGAAAGCGACATGCTTTCCTGACCACCAGCAACGACAATGTCCGCGTCGCCCCCTTCGATTTGCTGCATACCAATGGCAACCGCCCGCAGGCCGGAGCCGCAGACTTGGTTTATGCCCCAAGCAGATGCCTCTTTTGCGATGCCGGCTGCCATTGCAGCTTGGCGCGCGGGGTTTTGCCCCTGCCCCGCCGTCAGCACTTGGCCCAAGATAACCTCGTCCACGCTGCCTGGCTCGACGCCAGCGCGCGCAAGCGCAGCTTCAATAGCGGTGCGGCCCAATTCATGGGCGGGCACGGCGGCAAGCGAGCCATTGAAAGAGCCAACAGGCGTGCGAGCGGCGGATACGATGACGATATCGGACATTGGCTTTGATAGCCTTTCTGAGAGGAATCGAGATAAAAACCTGAAATCTGTATTTGCCATGAAACGCAATAAGTGACACGTCTTCAACCGTAAATCGGGCGAACTTTCGTTGGGGCGGTGCGCGTAGTGTGACTTTCGTCACTTTCCGGTACATATCGCTGCTCTATCATTTTCAGCCCACGGTCAGGCGACGGGTTCAACGAGTGTCCAAGGTCGATCCATACGAAGCAGCGAACAAACCGCTGGACAAGAACCTGCTTCGCTATGTCTGGAAGCAAACGCGACCGGAACAAATTTGGATTCTGTTCGTCATCTTGGCGTCCATGCCAACCTATTTCATGGTCTTGAATTTGCCCGTTCGGATTATCAACGAGCCAATTCAAGGCATCGGCTTCGAGCAACCCAACGCGACCAAGCAATTTCTTGAACTGTCTTTGGGCCTCCCAGACTTTCTCGGTGGCACTACGTGGAAAATTTTCGATGGATTCACTCTAGAGCGCTGGCCCTATCTCATCGCGCTCAGCACGGCATTTCTAGCGCTGGTGTGTATCAACGGCCTCTTCAAATTCTACATCAACACCTACAAGGGCCGCTTGGGCGAACGCATGCTCCGGCGCATGCGTTATGATTTGGTAGACCGCGTTTTGCGCTTTCCCATCAATCAATTCCGGCGCGTCAAAGGCTCTGAAGTCGCCTCTATGGTGAAAGACGAGGTGGAGCCGTTTGGCGAATTCATCGGTGATGCGTTTGTGCAGCCAGCTTTTTTGGGCGGGCAAGCGCTTGTGGCATTTATCTTTATTCTCACCAATTCGTTCTGGCTGGGAATGATCGCTGTCGGCATTATCGCCATTCAGGTGACCCTCATCCCTTACCTTCGTCGTCGCGTGCTGGAACTGGGCCGCATGCGACAACTCACGGCTCGGCTGCTTTCAGGGCGGATTGGCGAGATTGTGGAGTCGATCACTGCGGTGCGGGTCAACGACACTTCCAACTACGAGAGAGCAGAACTTTCGCACCGACTGGGCAAGATTTTCTTTATTCGTTACGAGCTTTATCAGCGGAAGTTTTTCATCAAATTCATCAACAACTTCCTCGCCCAACTCACGCCATTTCTGTTCTACGTGGTGGGTGGCTATTTCGCCATTCGCGGCACGCTGAACGTGGGCCAGTTGATCGGTGTCATCAACGCTTACAAAGATCTTCCCTCGCCCATCAACGGGCTGATCATGTGGGATCAGAAGCGGGTCGATATCAACATCAAATACGCACAGATTGTTGAGCAGTTTAACGTCAAAGGCGTCGCCGATGCCCGCATGCAGGAAAATTCTGACGAGCCCGTCCCGCCGATCACCGGCGATATTCTGGTCTCCAATTTGAGCGTGATTGACGAAACCGGATCGGTGTTGATTGAGGACGCCGACTTCACCCTGCCCGTCACCAGCATCACCGCCGCGATCGGTCCGCTTGGTTCCGGCGCAGGCGCTGTGGCGAACACGCTTGCTGGACTTTATGAGCCGACATCGGGCCGGATGACGATTGGCGGCAAGCGCGTTGAAGACCTGCCAGAGCGCGTGCGCGGCCGCCGCTTCGCTTATGTGGGCAGCGATACCTATCTGCCTCAATCCACCTTGCTGGAAACGATGCTCTATGTGACCAAGCACGCGCCTTTGCGCACGCGGCCGGATACGGAAGAGTTTAGGCTGCACCCGCGCGAAGAGGTTGAGGCAAAAGCATCGGGCAATACGCTACTCGATTTCTACGCCGACTGGGTGGATTACGACGCGATGGGTATTTCCGGTCCCGATGAGGTTTATCCAAAAGTGCGCGATGTGCTTACGGTCGTGGAGCTTGATCAGACCGTCTACGAACTGGCGATGCGGCAATTGCTCGACCCAAAGAAGGACGAAGCGTTGTGCGGGCAATTGATTCAGATGCGCAAGAAGTTCCGCGCTCGCGTCGAGGACGCTGATCTTGCGCAGTATATCGAATTATTCGATTGGGAACGGTTCAATCCTCAAGCAACCATTGCAGAGAACTTGCTGTTCGGCACGTTGATTGAAGATGACGATGTGTCGATGGCCAACATCGCCGACAACGCTCACCTCATGGAAGTGCTGCACTCGCAAGGCTTGGACCGCGAACTTTATAAGATGGGCGTGGAACTGGCGGAAACGGCGATCGAACTCTTCGCAGACTTGTCACCCGACAACCCGTTCTTCGAACAGCTAAACTTTATGACGCCCGAGCAGTTGGAAGCCTATCCGCCAATTCTTGCACGAGCGCGGGAAAAGGGGTTCGAGGGCGTCTCAGAACTTGACCGCAAAATGCTGATGCAGCTTCCCTTTGGTTACATCGAACCCCGAAACCGCCTGCGACTGCTGGATGAAGCGTTACAGGAGCGCTTCCTCAAGGCGCGCAAGGCATTTCATCAGGATTTGCCAGACGACATGCGCGAGCGTTTGAGCATTTACAACATTGACGCCTATAACCAACTCAACTCGGTTCAGGACAACATCCTCTACGGTCGTGTGGTCTATGGCTCGTCCGTCGCAATGGAGCGCATCCAGCAAGAAATCCGCACTTTGTTGGAAGAAAATGGTCTGGAAGACGATATGTTCCGCGCCGGGCTGGAATTCGACATCGGAGCGGGCGGTAAAAGGCTCACAGAGAACCAGCGCCAACGTATTGTGCTTGCGCGTGCGCTGCTAAAGGGCGCTGACATGCTGATTGTGAACCGTGGTCTGAACGGTTTGGACACACGGGTTCAGGAACGGCTGATCAAAAACGTTCTGGAGCGGGCCCGCGGCAAGACAAATCAGCGTCCATTCGGCATCTATTGGGCGCTCGCCACACCGTCACTGGCCAAACAGTTTGATAGGGTTTTGGTGTATGACCGTCAGACACTGGTCGAAGATGGCACGCCGGAAGAACTTGCGGTTGAAGGAACGCGGTTCACGCGGCTGGTGACATGAATGCTGGTTTTTGCCACACAATCAATTTTAATGATCAAATGTGCCGCATGGCGCGAAGTGGCTGAAACGGTGAAAAATAATGTGAAGGGGTATACGCGATGAGCAAATTGCAAGACGAAGTTGATCTTTTACGTTCAATTCCAATGTTTGCTAATTTAGCCGCAAACAAATTGAAGCTGCTGGCTTTCGCGTCCGACCGCGTGTCGTATTCAGAAGGCGAAGTATTGTTTGAGCAAGGCGATGAAGCGGATGCAGCCTATGTCGTGATTTCTGGTGAGGCCGACATTCTCGTCACCACAGGCGATACGGTCAGCAAGGTGGCCGTGCTCGGCCCCAACGAATTCGTCGGTGATATGGCTATTTTGTGCGACATCCAACGGACGGCTACAGTTAAGGCAAATTCGCCGATGGAGGCTTTGCGCATTCGCAAAGAACACCTCAACGAACTTATCAACGACACGCCAGCGCTTGCCATGTCTGTTTTGAAAGAGCTGGTGCAGCGCCTTGCCAAAACGACGAAAGACCTTTCGGAAGCGAACGAGGAAATTCAACGATTGAAGGCAGGATAATCCTTTGACGTTGAAAGCTAGCCCCACCGAAACCACCCTCGCGGCACAACCGAGCAGGAGTTAAGTTTTGCCCGATACGTTTTCCGTCAAGTTCTGGGGTTCGCGCGGCTCTATGTCGTCGTCTTCCAACGCGCACAAAAAGTACGGCGGAAACACTGCCTGTATCGAGATGCGCTGTGGAGACAATATCTTGATTTTTGATGCTGGCTCCGGCCTTCGTCTGCTCGGCAATCAGTTGATGAAAGAAGATGCCAAGCGGATGCATCTGTTTTTCACACATTGCCACTACGACCACATTTCCGGAATGCCGTTCTTCTCTCCGTTCTTTTACCCCAAGGCCAAGATCGACATCTGGTCGGGGCACTTGCAGGGCAAGAACAAAACCCAGCGGATGATAGCTGACTATATGCGACCGCCGTATTTTCCGGTTGGGCCGGAGGTGTTTTCGGCGAAAATCAAATATCACGATTTCGAACCGGAAGATCGGTTGAAGCCCGTGCGCGGCGTGACTGTGGATACGCTGGCGCTCAACCATCACGATGGATGCGTGGGCTATAAGGTTAAGTTTCAGGGTCGCACAGCGTGTTTGATATCTGACGTTTGTCATATTGCCGGAGTTGTCGATCAGACCATCGTGGATTTTGTGCGCGATGCAGATCTGATGATTTATGACGCGACTTACACCGACGCAGAATTCCCGAAGTTCGCAAATTTCGGCCATTCAACGTGGCAGCACGGAATTCGCATTTGTAAGGAAGCGGGTGTGAAGCGCTATGTGCCCTTCCATCACCGCCCCAGCCGCACCGACAAGGCGCTGGACAAGATCGCTGAACAGGCGAAGCGTAAGTTTAAAAGAACCAAGATGGCCCGGGAGGGGCTGGTGATACGTTTGTGAGAGGTGCGTGATCGCGCATTCCGCTAGCGTGCCAGTGGCAGACATGTCCCACAATTGCCTACCTCTCTTTTACCAGCAAAGCGGACCGATGATGTGAACACAACCCGAGATGGCATCTCACAGGCGCTAACGTCTATCTCCAGCAAGGGTAACGGGCACAGGCTACCCGAACGCGTGCTTGCGATTGTTCGACAGAATGAAGAACTGAGCGAAGTTCTCGTCCGTATCATCCAACTGTTTGTTGTCGTCGCAATGAGCATTGTATTTCTGCTCTCACCCAAGGGCGATACGCAGTTGGCGTCTCAAGTCCCGCTCGTGCTGGGCTGCTATTTTGTCTTTACTCTGGTCGCCTTGGGCTTCGCAGCGCGGCGGCAACTGCCCCAATGGGTGTTGTTCGTTTCCATCATCGTAGACATGGCACTGCTGACCTATCTGATCTTCAGTTTCCATATCCAATACGAGCAGCCAGCGTCTTTCTCGCTGAAGTCCCCTTCCTTCATGCTCTATTTCGTGCTCATCGCCATTCGCGCACTTCGGTTTGATTTTCGCCATGTGCTAGCGGCGGGTGTGGCAAGTATCTTGAGCTGGATTATCCTCGTGCTCATCGTCACCCAGATTGACCCCTATGACAGCATGATTACCCGCGATTACGTGACCTATCTGACCAGCAACACGGTGCTGATTGGGGCAGAGGTCGACAAAATGTTGTCGCTGGGGATGTTCACAACAATCCTTGCACTGGGCGTTTATCGGGCCAATTCTTTCTTCGTAACCGCGATTGCGGAAGCCCAGGCGGCGAGTTCTCTTGCCCGTTTCATGCCAGGCGATATCGCTCATCAGATCCGTGACGCGGACAAGGAGATCAAGGCCGGCGAAGGCAAGCGGCTCAACCTTTCGATCATGAACATAGATATTCGCGGCTTCAGCAACCGTGTCGCCACAATGGAGCCGCAGGAGGCGATGGCGCTTTTGTCAGACTATCAAGAGCGATTGGTTCCCATCGTCCACAATCACGGTGGCGTGGTCGATAAATTCATGGGCGACGGCATTATGGCTGTGTTCGGGCTTGAAGAGCGCGAAGATCGTGCGGCACTTGATGCCATGCAATGCGCCCGCGATATTTTCCTTGGCAAGGACGCTTGGAAAGGTCCGTCAAAAGACGTGAAAATCAATCTTGCTATTGCCACCGGGCCCGTTGTCCACGGTGCAGTTGGCTCCGGCGACCGGCTGGAATTCACTGTGATCGGCGCGACCGTCAACCGTTCTGCCAAATATGAAAAGCACAACAAGGCGGTCGATACGAACGCCCTTTGCGATGTGCCGACTTTGGAAGCCGCAATTGCACAGGGTTACCGCGATCCCGGTCATGCAGTACTGAAAAACCAAGCCATTTCCGGCATTGATGAGGCCGTCAGTTTGGTGGTCATCGCATGAACGAACGCAACCCACCCGTTGTGGCACAAAGCCGAAACAGCCTGCTTTCGCGAATTAATTTGCATGCGATGCGACTCTATTCCGGACTGGTTCTCTTCATCTATCTCGTCTGGCATTTCATCAATCATTCCATCGGTCTTTTCTCGCTAGAAATGATGAGTGTCGCTGGCGGTTGGCTGGCATGGACCGTGCGCGCCACCCCGTTTGGCTATTTGCTTTATGCGGCGCTCGTTGCCCACATGGGAGCATCGTTGTGGCAAGTTTATCAGCGGCGCAGCTTGAAAATGCCCGCGCGGGAATGGACGCAGCTTGTCTTCGGACTGCTCATTCCTCCACTCATGGTCACGCACATCATGGGCACACGCTATGCCCACGAGATATACGGCATCAACGACAGCTACGCTTATGTGATCCTGGCAACTTTCGTCTACACGCCGCTCAACGGTATCTTAAACAGCGCCGGGCTCGTGCTGGCATGGGTGCATGGCTGTATCGGCATGCATATGTGGTTGCAACTAAAGCGCTTCTACACATCCAATATGCGCATGACGCTGCTGATCTGCGCCACACTGCTGCCGACTGCCGCTCTTGGAGGTTTCCTAAGCGCGGGTCGGGAGATTGCACCCTTATCACTCTCAGGCGAATGGCTCGAGCAATATTACGCCCAGCTAAACCTCAGCGATGATAGCGTTTGGGAGTTGATTGGACGTGATACCGATATTGCGCTTTACACGCTGCTTGCACTGCTTGGTGGCGTTTTCGCGGTGCGGGCTTTGCGAAATTACTCCGCCCGAAGGGCCAACATGATTGCCGTAGACTATATGGACGGGCCGGTGGTGCGACAGCGGATTGGGACAACGCTGCTCGATATTTCGCGGTTTGCCAACGTCCCCCATGCGGGTGTTTGTGGTGGCAAGGGGCGCTGTTCCACCTGCCGCGTGCAGATTGTTAGCGCTGATGGCGCGTTAGAGCCGCCCAGTGAGGCGGAACGTCGGGTCTTGGAGAGGGTCAATGCGCCGGAAAACGTGCGCTTAGCGTGTCAGTTGCGCCCAACATACGACATTCAGATCATGCGCCTGTTGCCAGGGGAAGCCTCTGCCCTGAACGCTCGATCGGGCACGCCTTGGGCTACAGGACAGGAGCGCACCGTCGCCATTCTTTTTGCCGACATCCGTAACTTCACCCGAACGGCAGAAGCACGTCTGCCCTTTGATGTTGTCTATCTCATCAATCAGTTTTCGCGAGAAATGGGCCAGGCGGTCGAAGCTCATGGAGGGCGTATCGACAAATTCTTGGGCGATGGCCTTATGGCAATTTTCGGGATCGAAACAACGCCTGAGAAAGCATCTCTTCAAGCGCTGCAAGCCGCAGCTGATATGAGCCGTCGACTGGAGCAACTCAACGAGCGGCTGGAGCGCGACCTGCCATCACCGCTTCGCATTGGCATCGGCGTCCATACCGGCCCGGTCGTGCTGGGCGATATGGGCTACGGCGCATCGCGCGGACTCACCGCTATTGGTGACACGGTCAATACCTCCAGCCGTCTGGAAGCGGAAACGAAAGTGCACGGCACGCTTGCCTGCATTTCTGCGCAAACGGCAGAGCTTGCAGGTATCAAACCCTCGAAGAAAGCTGGTCGGCACGTTGCAATTCGTGGACGTGAACAAGAACTCGATATATTTGCGCTCGACGGCCTAACTATTGATCAACTCGTGGGTGATACCTTAACGCCTAAAGCGCAGGCGGCTGTGCAATGAGACATTCAAAAGGGTGGAAACAATGAAGAAATTTGGCCTTATGGTAGTGGCGGCAGCAGCAATGGGCGGCGCACATGCGCTCACGCCGACGCCAGCAGAAGCAGGGTGTTCAGATTTTCCCATTCCAAATGTGGATTGGTCCGGTTGTCGCAAGAGCGGATTGGTTCTTACCGAAAACGATATGAGCGGCGCCAACCTTTCAAAGACCGATATAACAAGCACAAATTTGAGCCAGGCAAAGTTTCTCGGTGCCCGGTTTGAGCGCGCCCGCATGACACTGGTTCTAGCCACACAGGCAGATTTCACCGAAGCCAATATGACCCAGGCTGAGGGAGGACGGGCGCAATTCGTACAGGCCAATTTTACCAAGGCCAATCTGACAAAAGCGCTGCTTTTCCGGTCAAACTTCACCGGCTCAAATTTCACCGAAGCAAACATGAGCAAGGCGGAGTTTAGCCGCTCCAAATTCAACGATACGAACCTTACCTCAGCGATGTTGGGGTTCACCAACCTTTCCCGGGCCGTGTTCACCGGCGCTTTGATTGATGGCACCGATTTTCAGAAAAGCTGGCTGTATCTGACGGATTTCAAAGGCGTCGATCTGTCAAAGGCGGTCGGCCTTGAACAATCACAAATCGATCTTGCCTGTGGCGATGACAAAACCGTTTTGCCAGCAGGCCTAACCAAACCCGCCGACTGGCCTTGTGCTGAAGAATAGGTTTTAGCGCGTCAATTCCTTCATCGCATCCCCAATACCCGAAAGGGTTAGCGGATACATTCGATCGGCCATTAATTCGCGGATCATCGCGGTGGACTGGGTATAGCGCCAGCCCTTTTCGGCGACGGGGTTTAGCCAGACGCTTGATGGGAATTGATCGGTGATCCGGCGCAGCCAGACTTCGCCGGATTCCGGGTTCCAGTGTTCCACCGAACCGCCAGGATAGACAATTTCGTACGGGCTCATGGCGGCGTCACCCACGAAAATGACCTTGTAGGTGGAGCCATATGTGCGAAGCACATCCCACGTGTCGATCTGCTCGCCGTAGCGCCGCGAATTGTCCTTCCATAAGCCCTCATAGGGGCAATTGTGGAAATAGTAGAATTCCATGTGTTTGAATTCGGCGCGGGCAGCGGAGAACAGTTCTTCCACCTGCCGGATATAGCCGTCCATCGAACCACCAACGTCTAGGAACAGAAGCAGTTTAACCGCGTTGCGTCGTTCGGGGCGCGTTTTAACATCAAGATAACCATGCTCGGCGGTCGCACGGATGGTGCCATTGAGATCAAATTCTTCCGCCTCGCCCTCGCGCGCCCAGCGGCGCAGGCGCTTGAGCGCGATTTTAATGTTGCGTGTGCCAAGCTCAACGCTGTCATCAAAATCCTTAAACTGGCGCTTATCCCACACTTTCACTGCTGAACGGTTGCGGCCTTCCTTTTGGCCGATGCGGACGCCCTCTGGGTTGTAACCATATGCGCCGAAAGGCGATGTGCCGGCTGTGCCAATCCATTTTGAACCGCCCTGGTGGCGCTTTTCCTGCTCTTTCAAGCGCTCGCGCAGGGTTTCCATTAGCTTTTCCCAGCCGCCCAGCGCTTCGATCTGTTTCTTTTCCTCTTCCGAGAGGTGCTTTTCAGCCATGCGGCGCAACCATTCTTCGGGGATCTGCTGCTCGTCCACGGCATCAACACCTGCAACCGCTTCCAGTCCTTTGAAGACTTCAGCAAAGACGCGGTCGAATTTGTCGATGTTGCGCTCGTCTTTGACTAGGGCTGTGCGTGCGAGGAAATAGAATTCCTCGACGTCCCACATGGCAACGCCCTTCTCCATCGCTTCCAGAAGCGTGAGATATTCGCGAAGGGTGACGGGCACCTTGGCCTCTTTGAGGCTGTAAAAAAGGTTCGTAAACATGGGTAAAGGCGTAGCAAACCGTATGGGATGCGCCAAGGGCGGCAAATGCGGCGTCTTGCAATTTATGCGGCGCTAGCACAGATAAACGCACTACTGAGGAACAGGAACTACTGCACGCATGGAAGCTGCTCTTTCAACAATCCTGTCGCCGATTATCCTGTTCTTTATTTTGGGTCTCGTGGCGGCGCTGTTCCGCTCGCAAATGAACGTCCCCGAAGCTTTTGCCAAAGGCTTGGCAATCTATTTGATGATGGCGATTGGTCTGAAGGGCGGGGTCGAAATGGCGAAGAACCCGATGACGGGTGAAATCGCGCTGGTGTTTGCTGCCGGTATCGGGCTTTCGTTCTTCATACCCATGGTCGCGTTCTTTCTGTTGCGCGCGTCGAGCAAGCTGGACATCACCAATGTTGCAGCTGCTGCTGCGCACTACGGCTCAATTTCCATCGTTACATTTGTTGCCGCCGGTGAAGCGGTAGAGCTGGCAGGCTTTCAGGCGTCCGGCCATTTGGTGGCAGTTGCAGCGCTGATGGAAACGCCAGCGATTATTACCGCGCTGTTCCTTGCCGCACGATACGGCGCAACCAAGGGGCCAGTTGCGGGGTCTGAACGGGGCGAATTGGTGCGCGAAGTTTTGTTGAACGCTTCGGTGGTTGTGCTGGTGGGTGCGTTATTGATCGGCTGGATTGTTGGCACGGAGGGCATGGTGAAAGTGGCACCGTTCTTCGTAACACCGTTCCAAGGGGTGCTGTGCCTCTTCCTGCTGGATATGGGCCTTGCCGCGGGGCGCGGGCTGCGTGAAGGCTGGCGGCAATTGGATATCGGCACCATCGCCTTTGGCCTCTACATGCCGATTGTCTCCGCGCTCATCACGGCAACCGTTGCCTGGGCCATCGGCATGAGCACCGGCGATGCGGCGATCCTGATTACGCTGGCGGCATCGGCATCTTACATTGCCGTGCCAGCCGCCATGCGCTTGGCATTGCCGAAGGCGAAACCGTCGGTCTATCTCACACTGTCGCTCGGAATCACGTTTCCGTTCAACGTCACTATCGGCATTCCATTTTACATCGCTCTGGCGACTCTCGTGACCGGCTAGGAGCCTGATCCATGCATACCCGCAAACGCATTGAACTTATCATCGAGAAGATGGCCTACAAACGGGCTGGACGTATTTTCGAGAGTGTAAACGTCTCAGGCTACACGGTCATTCCTGCTCTGGCGGGATACGGCAACGGCAATAAATGGCAGCGCGATCAGGATATTTCGGGCAGCCGCGACATGGTGATGATCGTGTCGATTTGCGATGCTGAAACAGCGGAAAAAGCGCTGGAGCAAATGTCCAGCCTGTTGGGCGAACATGTGGGAGTCATCACGATAAGCGATGTGACGGTGATGCGGCCTGAGCGCTTCTAGGATCAGAGCCGTTCTACAGAATTTCCCAGCAATCGATTTTCACTTCGCTTTGCAGCCGCTCGCCGGTACCGATGGCTTGTAGTTTGTTGAGCCACTCGTATTTGCCCGCCGGAGCTTCGAAGATCATGGTTTCGCGAAAATAGTATTCGCTCGGATCGGTCGGTTCACCCTTAGCGATGCGCTCCAAAACCTCAGCTGGGCCGTGGCGCATGCCCAAACCCTTCATCAAAAAGATCACGCCATCGTCAGTCTGGAACGTGCAGCGCACTTCCAGTTCGGCCACGCCATCGGGGCGGATGAGTTGGCAATCCGCGCCACCGGGCAACACGGCGCCATTCAGCCGCTCTCCCTCAAAGGAACCACCAAGAATGGGTATGAACCGCCGGATTCCATAAGGCCCGTCGGGGGTCACGTGCGGTTCTCCCACGCTAACCTGAAACTTGAAGAGCGGGCGAATTTCCATGCAAAGCGTCTCGGTTAAGCGGAGTGACTGACTATTCAAGCAGCAAGCCACCGATCATTTCAATCCGCTTTTTTCGGCTTCTTTTTGGGTCTTGGGGAAGCGGTAGGTTTTGCTGCCGGGCTGGATTGCGCTGCCAATGCCAAGCGGGCCTTGGCCTTTTTATTCAGCTTCTTGCCGGGTTTGCCACCTGCCGGTTTGCCTGCAACTGGCTTGCCAACTGGCGGCCCTTTGCGATGTTCAGACTTTGGTTTGCGCTCATCAGGGAAAGGCGGGGCCGTCTCTGTGCTGCGCTCCTTTGCCTTAAACGGCTTTTTCGGCTTATCGGAACCATAAGCCTTTTTCGGGCGGGGCCGTTCGTCGCCGTTGTCAGAGTTACCCTTGTAAGGTTTTTTGAATTTCGGATTGGGTGCATAGGCTTCAAATTCAGGCTTGTTCTCCTGAATGGTCACCCGAACGTTTTTTTCCAACGTCATTTTTGGGCCAATAGATTGTACGAAGTCATCCATCTTTTCCGCGTCGAGTTCGATGTGGGTTTCGCCCTGCTGGATTTTGATGAATCCGATATCGCGCTTGGAGATATTGCCAGCGTTGCACAAAAGCGGAATGAGCCAGCGTGGCTCCGCGTTTTGCTTTCGGCCCACTGAAAGGGTCATCCAAACACTGTTTTCAAAGTCTTGCCGTTGCTTGGACTGGCCCTTGGCTGGGCCATCTTCAAACTTGCGCTTGGTCGGCGTGTTGACCGAAACGATCTCAATGTCTTCCGGCGCAGATTGTTCAGCACGGCGCTGGCGAAGAAAGGCGGTGGCAATCTGCTGTGGCGTGAACCGTTCCAGCAACCGCTCGGTGAATTCAAGCTCGCGTTCCCCGGCAGGATCGGTGAAAATCGTATCGGCCATCAAACGCTCTTCGTCGCGAAGGTTCACTTCGTCTGCAGAAGGCGGGTTGGCCCATGTAGCTTCCAGTTTGGCGAAGCGCAGCAAGCGTTCGGCCTTTGCGCGGGTCTTGTTTTCAGCCATCAAGACACTGACGCCCTTGCGCCCTGCCCTGCCCGTGCGACCAGAACGATGTAGCAGTGTTTCAGGATTTGACGGCAAGTCGGCGTGGATCACCAATTCCAGCTTTGGCAGGTCAATGCCGCGGGCAGCAACGTCTGTTGCAATGCACACGCTGGCGCGGCCATCGCGCAAAGACTGCAACGCCCGGGTACGCTCGTCCTGGCTCAATTCGCCGGACAGGGCGACAACTGCAAAGCCACGGTTGTTGAAGCGGGCGACCATGTGGTTGACCGTGGCGCGGGTGTTGCAAAACACCAGCGCGTTTTCAGCATCATAATAGCGCAGCACGTTGATGATGGCGTTCTCGCGTTCGCGCGGCGCGTTGACCAAAACACGATATTCAATATCGCCGTGCTGATCGCGCTCCTGCTGCGTGCTAACGCGAACTGCGTCACGCTGATAATTTTTTGCCAGCTTGATAATTGGCGCAGGAACGGTGGCCGAAAACAACAGCGTGCGTCGCTCCTCCGGCGTTTGTTCCAGAATGAATTCCAAATCATCACGAAAACCCAGATCGAGCATCTCGTCCGCTTCGTCCAGAACCACAGCACGCAGCGACTTGGGGTCAAACGCATGGCGCGAAATGTGGTCGCGCAGGCGGCCCGGTGTTCCCACCACGATATGCGCACCGCGCTGTAGATCACGGCGTTCGGCGCGAATGTCCATGCCGCCGATTGTGGAGACAATCACCGCGCCAGTTTTGGCGTAAAGCCAGTCCAGTTCGCGCTTCACCTGAAGGGCTAGTTCGCGGGTGGGTGCGACGACCAACGCCAAGGGTTGTGTGGGCTTGTCGAGGCGATCTTTGCCGTCAAGCAGCGTGGGCGCAATGGCCATACCGAAGGCAACCGTTTTGCCGGAGCCGGTCTGCGCAGACACCAACAAGTCGGCATCGCGCAAGGCGGGATCCAGAATGGCGGACTGGACGGGGGTCAATTGGGAATAACCGCGCTCGGTTATGGCTTTTGCCAGCGGCGGAGCGATGCCCAGCGCGGAAATGTCTGTTGGGCCGGTATCCGTGGATTCAATGTCCACGGGATCGGGGGCCACACTGTCTGTCATGTCGAATTCTTTCGGGTCGGTCGCGCGATCAACAATTGATGGGGAGCGTGGTGTCATGAATGTGACCCGCTCCGGCGCTGCGGGCAGGCTTACGGTGCCTTGGGCATAAAGGGAAGAGGTAGCAGGAGCAAAGTGGGCACCTGCGGTAAATGAAAAAGCCCGCAACTTTCGCTGCGGGCTTTTCCGGGTTTGTTAAACGTAGAAGAAAGCGCGAGGCTTAGCTTGCGTCTTCTTCGTTCTTTTTCAGGGCTGCGCCGAGGATGTCGCCGAGCGAAGCGCCGGAGTCGGATGAACCGAACTGCTTGACGGCTTCTTTTTCTTCGGCAATTTCCAACGCCTTGATCGACAGATTTACCTTGCGGTTTTTCTTGTCGAACACGATGACACGGGCGTCCAGCTTCTGGCCGACCGAGAAACGCTCCGGGCGCTGCTCGTCGCGGTCGCGGGAAAGATCGCCGCGGCGGATGAAGGCTTCAATGTCGGTATCGACAATCTTCACTTCCAAGCCACCGTCGATCACTTTCAGCACTTCGGCTGTAACGATCGAGTTCTTGCGGATTTCGCCGCTGTCGCCGCCGTCCATTGGATCAGTGCCGTCAAGCTGCTTGATGCCGAGCGAGATGCGCTCTTTGTCAACGTCAACGTCCAGCACCACGGCCTTGACCATGTCGCCTTTGTTGAAGTTCTCGATGGCTTCTTCGCCAGACATGTTCCAATCCAGATCGGAGAGGTGAACCATGCCATCAACATCGCCGTCGAGGCCGATGAACAGACCGAATTCGGTCTTGTTCTTCACTTCGCCTTCAACAACCGTTCCCTGCGGATACTGGTCAGCGAACGTATCCCACGGGTTGGAGAGGTTCTGTTTCAGGCCGAGCGAGATACGGCGCTTGGCAGGATCGACTTCCAGAATAACGACTTCGACTTCCTGAGAAGTGGAGACGATTTTGCCCGGATGAACGTTCTTTTTCGTCCATGACATTTCGGAAACGTGGATCAGACCTTCAATGCCCGGCTCCAGCTCCACGAATGCACCGTAATCGGTGATGTTCGTGATGCGGCCCGTGACTTTTGAATCGGTCGGATATTTCGCGCCGATTGCATCCCACGGATCGCTCTCAAGCTGCTTCATGCCGAGGGAGATACGGTGCGTATCCTGGTTCACGCGGATGATCTGAACTTTGACCGTTTCGCCAATCGACAGAATTTCTGTCGGATGGTTCACACGGCGCCATGCCATATCGGTCACGTGCAGCAAGCCGTCGATGCCGCCGAGGTCCACGAACGCACCGTAATCGGTGATGTTCTTGACCACGCCTTCGACGATCTGACCCTCTTCGAGGTTCTGGACGATCTCGCTGCGCTGTTCCGCGCGGCTCTCTTCCAAGACTGTACGACGAGAAACGACGATGTTGCCGCGGCGGCGATCCATTTTCAAAATCTGGAAAGGCTGCGGTGTGTTCATCAGTGGAGTGACGTCGCGGATGGGACGGATGTCTACCTGCGAACGCGGCAGGAAGGCTGTTGCGCCATCCAGATCGACGGTGAAACCGCCTTTGACCTGGTTGAAGATAACGCCTTCGACTTTTTCTTCCGCTTCGAATTTCTTCTCGAGCTTGATCCAGCTCTCTTCGCGGCGGGCTTTGTCGCGCGAAAGCACGGCTTCGCCCATCATGTTTTCGACGCGTTCGAGGTAGACCTCGACCGTATCGCCAACCTTCAGGCCACCGTCTTTTGCGGCAGCGCCAAATTCTTTCAGTGCGACGCGGCCTTCAACTTTGAGGCCTGCATCAATGACGGCCATGTCTTTTTCAATGGCAGTCACAATTCCTTCAACAACGGTGCCTTCCTGGATGGAAACAGCTGCGAGGGATTCGTCTAGGAGGGCTTCGAAGTCCTCCATCGTGGGGTTCATATCAGACATTTATGCTCCAAATTGGCCACGCGCGGATTGTGTTTTAAAATGCGGGTGACCGGGCGCCGGGGTTTGTGTTTGAAAAAGCCTCAATCGATGCCGGGTTGTCCGGGTCGCGGACAGCCCTTGAAGTGATGGCGCAGTAAGCGTCGATCAGGCGGTTATTTTGAGCGGTTGGGAAGGCGCGGATAGACGCCCTTTGGTGCAACTTCTTGCTCTGGCTGGCCGACAACGCAAACTGCGATGACCAACGTGGCGGTTTCTTATGGGGTTTTGCCAAATTTGGCAAGAGAAAGTGGCTGTAAAGCGCGATACATGGCGCGCCATTGCTCAAGCCGCTGCGCGTGGTTTGCTGCTTGGTTGGCGCGGGGTGTAAAAGCGCGGTCAAAAGCTGGTTTTAGCGCCACTTCGGCAAGGGTGTGATTGCCCGTTGCAACCATAGCCAGACGCGCTGCGCCGAGGGCCGGGCCGGTTTCAGAACCAACGTAACGCTGGATTGTCACATCCATCGCGTCCGACATGGTTTGCAACACGAAATTGCTGCGAGAACCGCCACCGATGGCGGCAACGGTAGAAATCGGGCTCCCTGCCTGTTCCAAGCATTCACGCGCATCGCAGAATGTGTAGGCAATCGCGTCTACCACACTGCGCATAGCGCTTCCGCCGTCTGTGCTCGGGGTAAGCCCATAGAAGCTGCCTCTGATGTTTGCATCATTGTGCGGCGTGCGTTCACCCGTGAGGTAGGGCAGGAAAAGCGGCGCATCGCTGGCCGCTTCTGCTTTCGTCAGCAGCGAGGCTATATCTTGGCTCAAAAAGTCTGCAAGCCATGACATTGGGCTTGCGCCGTTGAGCATGGCAGCCATTTGGAACCACCGATCTGGCACGCAATGGGCGTAGCAATGCACAGCCGTTTGAGGCGCGGGCTTGTATCTCTCGTTGGCAACGAAAAGCTGGCCGGATGTGCCGAGCGAAACAAAGGCATCACCTTCGTTGACCGCTCCAATGCCGAGCGCACCGGCAGCAGCGTCCCCTCCGCCTGCGGCGACCGGGATGCCCGCTTTAAGAGCAAGGCTTTCAGCAGCGCTGGCGGACAAGCCACCCGTGATTTGCGTACCCTCGTGCAGCTTGGGAAGCCAAACAGGGTCGGTTGCGCTTGCTGCGCACAAACTATCATCCCACTGACGCAGCTTCTGGTTCAGCCAGAGGGTGCCGGCAGCGTCTGCCATGTCTGTTGCCATTTCCCCGGTCAGACATAGACCCACATAGTCTTTTGGCAGCAATATATGAGCGATGGCGTGATGGATTTCCGGCTCGTTTTGGGCGCACCACAATACTTTGGGTGCCGTGAAGCCGGGCATGGCGGTGATGCCTGCAGTCGTTTCGATATCACCCAAGGCGGCATTCATCTCGTCGCATTGCGGAGCGCTGCGGCCATCGTTCCACAATATCGCGGGGCGCAAGACTTTGTGATGTGCATTGAGCAATACCGCGCCGTGCATTTGCCCTGAAAGGCCAATGGCTTGAATGTCACCCCAGCGCGCACCCAAAAGTTGCGCCAGTTTGGAGCAGCAGATTTGAGTAGTCGCCCACCAGTCTTCCGGGCTCTGTTCGCTCCACCCCGCTTGCGGTTGTGATACCTTCAGCGGGGCATCACTGGTCGCAAGCACGGTTTGGTCTTTATCCACAACGAGCGCTTTGACCGCCGATGTACCTATGTCGATACCCAGATACATCCAGCGGTCCTTAAGCGTTGGGCTTGCGGTGCTGTTCGATGATCTGCATGGCAGCCTCGAAGGCAGCGTCGATGCTCATATCACTGGTGTCGATAGTGGTCGCGTCCTGAGCGGGTTTGAGCGGACTGTCGGCGCGTCCCATGTCTCTCGCATCCCGCGCTTCGATATCGGCCAGAATAGTCTCGAAACTCGCATCCGTGCCGCTCAAGTTTCCGCGCTCCTGAACTTCAGCCCAGCGGCGACGGGCCCGCACCTGCGGCGAAGCGATGACATAGAGCTTCACCTGAGCATCAGGACAAACGACCGTTCCGATATCTCGCCCGTCCAACACCGCCCCTGGCAACGCGTTGGCGAAAAGGCGCTGCTGCTCCACCAGAGTTGAGCGAACCAGCGACATAACTGCCACTTTGGACGCCGCCTCACCAATCTTGTGTTGAGCCAGCACGGATTTCTCCAGCGCTCCCAAGTCGATACGCTTGGCGGCGGCAACGGCAGTCGCCTCGTCGTCAAGCGGCTCAC
This sequence comes from Pseudahrensia aquimaris, assembly GCF_042676045.1. Taxonomy (NCBI): domain Bacteria; kingdom Pseudomonadati; phylum Pseudomonadota; class Alphaproteobacteria; order Hyphomicrobiales; family Ahrensiaceae; genus Pseudahrensia; species Pseudahrensia aquimaris. Next base: position 41,740 of record NZ_JBHTJV010000012.1, read on the forward strand.
CCGCGCTTAATAGAGCATGGGCAACAGCTCGGTAGGTCAAACCGGTATCAAGATGGCGCAAGCCCAGAACTTGCGCGATGCGATGGGACAGCGTTCCTTTTCCGGACGCAGCGGGGCCGTCTATGGCAATGATGAAAGGCTCAGTCATTCCTTGCTGCTATCGCAACACAAGAGCAAACTCAATGAAATTAGTGCGGGTGATCGCGCCAGTCGACGTTGCCATTTCCGGCTGTCACATTGCTTTCATATTGGTGTCATCAAATTGCAACTACCGGGGTCCAATGGTGTCTTAGGGCATCCGTTGGCGATGCTAATGAAAGAGGAGTGCACACCATGATGGATCAAAATCACGTCCACCCTATCGACGATGAAATAAGTTTTGACGAGTATGACGAAATCATCAATCCAAAGTCTGAAGACAACGATTTTGATGCCGTTGTCGAACGTGCCATCTCGCGCCGTGGGTTCTTGTCAGGCGTCTTGGCGATGGGGTCGGTGGTCGCTGTTGCTGGTGCCACAACGGCCCTAACACCCCTTTCCGCGCAAGCCGCCACCCGGCGCTTTGGCTTTGAAGGCGTTGCCGCCAACACTATGGACGATATCACCGTGCCAAAGGGGTACAATGCGCAAGTCGTTTCGCGCTGGGGCGATGCGCTGTTTTCTGAAGCGCCCGATTTTGACGAAACCACGCGAGGCACCGGTGAAAGCCAAGCGCTTGCGGTGGGCGACAACAATGACGGCATGAGCATCTTCGCCGATGGCGACCGCAAGATCATGGTGTTGAACAACGAATACACCAACCGAAAGATCATCTGGGGCAACAATCCCGATGGCAAGGCGCTTACCGATGATGACGTCATCAAGGGCAAGAACGCTCACGGCTTGACAGTTGCTGAGGTGAAGGACATCGACGGCAAATGGCAGATCGTGAAAGACTCGCCAGTGAACCGCCGAGTCACGCCCGATACGCCGATGGAAATTACCGGCCCCGCGGCGGGACATGATCTTATGAAAACCGCTGCCGACCCCACTGGTACAAAAACGCTGGGAACATGGAACAATTGCGGCAACGGTGAAACGCCTTGGGGCACCTATCTGGCCTGTGAGGAAAATTTCAACGGCTATTTCTCCGCAGCCAATGAGGACCACAAAGTCTCCGACGAGCTGAAGCGCTACGGCGTTTCGGCCAAAGACTGGGGATATGGTTGGGCAAGGGTAGATGAGCGGTTTGACGTTTCCAAACACCCGAACGAACCCAACCGCGCAGGCTATGTGGTGGAGCTTGATCCGCGCGACCCAAATTCGACGCCAAAAAAACGCACCGCGCTCGGTCGCTTCAAGCACGAGAACGCGGAAGTTGTTGTCAACGCCGACGGGCGCATCGTGGTCTATATGGGCGACGATGAACGCGGAGAGTTTCTTTATAAATACGTCTCTGACGGCGTATATGCGGAAGGCGGCGATACCGACGACCTGCTGACGAACGGCACGCTCTATGCTGCGAAATTCGACGATACCGGAAGCGGGCGTTGGATGGCGCTAACGCCGGAAACGACCGGCATGGACAAGGCTGAAATCTGCATCCACACCCGTCAGGCCGCCTCAAAAGTCGGAGCGACGACGATGGATCGCCCGGAATGGGTCGCCGTCAATCCGTTGAAAGCGGAAGTGTATTGCGCACTCACCAACAACAAGAACCGCGGTATCAAACCCAATGCCGGTGGTGATCCTACACCAGTTGGCGGACCAAACCCGCGCGAAGCCAACAAATACGGTCAGATCGTTCGCTGGCGCCCGGCCGACGGCGATCACACAGTCGAAGAGTTCTCATGGGATCTTTTCGTGATGGCGGGCAATCCAACGGTTCACAGCGATGCCAATGCAGGCTCGGAAAACCTGAATGCTGGCAATATGTTCAACTCGCCCGATGGACTGATGTTTGACCAAAAAGGACTGTTGTGGATCCAGACCGACGGCAATTACTCCAACAAGGATGATTTTGCTGGAATGGGAAACAACCAGATGTTGGTGGGCGACCCGGCGACGGGCGAAATCCGCCGCTTCCTTGTGGGTCCGAATGAGGCCGAAATCACTGGCATGGCATGGTCGCCGGACCGCAAAACACTGTTTGTCGGCGTGCAGCATCCGGGCGAACGCGGTAATTCCCATTGGCCGAACGGTGGCGATACCGTTCCGCGTTCTGCAGTGGTCGCAATCCGTCGCGATGATGGTGCCGTTATTGGATAATGCCTACAAAATCGGTCGCCCGTAAGCCCCTATCGCGCGGCCCAAACTGGGGAGATCAGAAATGATCTCCCCTTTTTCTTGTCTGGCTCCCATCGCGTTCACCAATCTCCCACATGCCGCATGGAACTTCGAAGCTTTCCGGCCTATATGATCGGCAATAATGCAGTTCGAGTTTGCCGATATGACCTCTCCCAGCGATACAAACCGCGCCACAGCGCCGGAAGATATGAGCACAGCCTACGGCTTCACCCGTGTGGGCGAAGGCGAGAAGCAAGAGAAGGTGAACGACGTTTTCCATTCAGTCGCGCGTCGCTACGACATAATGAACGATCTGATGTCGATGGGCGTTCACCGAATTTGGAAAACGGCCATGGTGTCGAAGGTCAATCCACCAAAACGCCCCGGCTGGAAATCGCTGGATATGGCAGGCGGCACCGGCGACATCGCGTTCCGCATCATCGAGGCTTCCCACCGCAATGCGCACGTCACTGTCTCCGACATTAACAGTTCCATGTTGGCCGAGGGCGAAGAACGGGCACACAAGAACGGGCTGATCGACAATTGCGATTTTGTTGAAGCCAATGCGGAAGAATTGCCATTTGAGGACAATTCGTTCGACGCCTATACAATCGCTTTCGGCATCCGCAACGTACCGCGTATGGACCATGCATTGTCTGAGGCCTATCGCGTTTTGAAACCGGGCGGGCAGTTTCTGTGCCTTGAATTTTCGGAAGTGGATGTGCCGTTTCTAGAGCGCTTTTACGAAGAGTGGTCGTTTAGGGCTATTCCACCCATCGGCAAAATGGTCACCGGCGATGCGGAGAGCTATCAGTATCTGGTAGAATCGATCCGCAAATTCCCCAATCAAAAGCGGTTTGCGTCTTTCATTAGCGAGGCGGGTTTTTCACGCGTAGACTATCGCAACATGACGGGCGGAATTGCCGCTCTCCACACAGGCTGGAAAGTTTAAGCGTTTCATATGGCCGGTATTCGATCATGGTTTTCGCTGGCGCGCGCAGCATGGGTGCTGATGCGCGAAGGCGTGGTGACGGCCCTGCCGGAAGAAGGCGCACCGCCACCTGTGCGCTTGGCCAAATCCATCGCAAAGGTTGTGCGCAGAAGACGGGCAGTGGACGCGCCCCAAACCAAGATTCTCGCCAATGCACTCAACAGGCTGGGGCCAAGCTGGGTGAAGCTTGGACAGTTTCTCGCCACCCGTCCTGACATTGTGGGCGAGAGCATTTCACGCGATTTGGAAATGTTGCAAGACCGGATGGAGCCGTTCGACATCAAGTACGCCCGTCGCACGGTTGAGGCCACATTGAATCGCGATGTGGATACTCTGTTTGTCGATTTCGGCACGCCTGTTGCTGCCGCCTCCATTGCTCAAGTCCACAAAGCAAGGGTGCGGGATAAAGACGGCATTGAACGCGATGTGGCGATCAAGATTATCCGACCTGGTGTGCGCGAGCGCTTCAACTGGGATTTGGAAACATTCTACACCGCCGCCCATTTCATAACCCGTTGGTTCCCTGCCGCACGGCGGCTGATGCTTGTGCAGAGCGTCGATATTTTGGCTGAATCCGCCAAGCTGGAAATGGAATTGCGGGTCGAAGCTGCGGCTTTTTCGGAAATGGCTGACAACGTGAAAAACGACCCCGGATTTCGAGTGCCGGAAATCGACTGGGAGCGCACGGGGCGCGATTGCCTGACGATGGAATGGGTCGACGGTATCAAGATGAATAATATGGAGGCTTTGCGGGCGTCGGGCCACGACCTTGCAACTGTCGCCAACAATCTCAACCAGAGCTTTTTGCGCCATGCCATGCGCGACGGATTTTTCCATGCCGACATGCATCCCGGCAATCTGTTCCTCGCGCCCGACGGTGACATTGTGGCTGTGGATATGGGCATTGCGGGACGATTGAGCAAACCGGAGCGACGGTTCCTCGGGGAAATCCTCTACGGTTTTATTCAACGCGACTATCGCCGCGTGGCAGAAGTTCATTTCGAGGCTGGTTACGTGCCACGCGGCAAGGATGTGGATTCTTTCGCCCAAGCGCTGCGTGCCGTTGGTGAGCCGATCTATGGTCGTACCGCAGAAGATATTTCCATCTCGGCGCTGTTGGCGCTGTTGTTCGAAATCACTGAATTGTTCGAAATGCGCACGCAGCCGCAATTGATCTTGCTTCAAAAAACGATGGTTGTCGTCGAAGGCGTTGCTCGAAAGCTAGACCCGAATTTCAATATGTGGACTTCTGCTGGTCCCGTAGTTGTGCCCTATGTTACGCGTCTGATCGGCCCTCTTGGGCGGCTGGACGAGGCTCGAGACGGGTTCAAGGCCGTTGAGCAACTGGCGCGCCAAGCACCGATCTTTGCCAAGCGTGCGGAAGCACTTTCGCAGGAAATTGACGCCATGGCCGCCAATGGTGTGCGGCTGGACAAGCCCACAATCGAAGCCATCGGCAAAGCTGAAGCCCGCCACTCACGCTCCGGCCGTGTGGCACTTTGGGTGATTGCAGCAAGTCTAGCTGCTTTGGTTTGGAAACAGTTCGTGTAAAGCTGTCACCATGAAGCAGACACTCTCCCAGCGATCCATCCTTCTCGTCATCGGCGGCGGAATTGCTGCCTACAAGTGTCTCGACCTGATCCGTCGCCTTCGCGAGCGCGGGGCGGATGTGCGGGTGGTGATGAGCGAAGCGGCCCAACAATTCGTAACGCCGATGAGCGTTGGTGCAATTTCCGGTGGCACGGTTTTCACCGATATTTGGGACCGTGAGGCGGAGCAAGATATCGGCCATATCCGGCTGGCGCGCGAAGCTGATCTCATCATCGTTGCCCCTGCAACTGCCGATTTGATGGCGAAGATGGCGAACGGCTTGGCGAACGATCTGGCAACAGCTGTTCTGCTTGCCACCACCGCGCCTGTCTTGGTCGCGCCTGCGATGAACCCCGCCATGTGGGACAACCCAGCCACGCAACGCAATGTTGAAACACTTTCGCTCGATGGTAAGCACTTCGTCGGTCCGAATGAGGGCGAGATGGCCGAAAGTGGCGAAGCTGGCGCGGGTCGCATGGCAGAACCGATGGAAATTCTTCGCGCAGCAGAAGACTTGCTCGACAACACGCCCAAGCCACTGGCGGGCAAACGGGCTATCGTCACTTCTGGCCCAACGCGGGAAGATATCGACCCCGTGCGCTATATTTCCAACCATTCTTCCGGCAAACAGGGCCACGCAATCGCGGCGGCGCTGGCACAAGCGGGAGCCGAAGTTCTGTTGGTTTCTGGCCCGGTATCCATTCCCGATCCACACGATGTAACCGTGGTCAACGTCATCTGCGCAGTTGATATGCAGCAGGCCGTTGATCGCGCCCTGCCCGCGGACATTGCGGTTTTCGTGGCGGCGGTTGCGGACTGGCGGGTCGACAGCCAAGCGAGCGAGAAAATCAAGAAAGACAAAAGCGGAAAACCGCCCGCGCTTTCAATGATAGAGAACCCAGACATTCTAGCCGGTGTGGGCAACGGCAAAAAACGCCCTGCTCTCGTTGTCGGCTTTGCGGCTGAGACGGAAAATGTGGTTGATCACGCACGCGCCAAATTGGCGAAAAAGGGTGCGGACTGGATTGTTGCCAATGATGTATCGGAGGAGAACAATGTATTTGGCGGCGATGCCAATACAGTGCGGCTGATCTCGGCTCATGATGACGAGGCTTGGCCGAAAATGAGCAAAGAAGACGTCGCAGCAAAGCTCGTGGAGCGGATAGCCCAGCGCTTTGAGACAGTCTCCGTTTAGCGGGCAGCTTTGACACGTTGCATGGTGCATATCGCTGCGCCATAAACACTGCAAACACCGATAATCCTTGAGATCAACTCCATGAAATTTTCCGGCACCAAAGACTATGTTGCAGGCGAAGACCTAACCACCGCTGTCAACGCAGCCATTACGCTTGAGCGTCCGCTTTTGGTGAAAGGCGAGCCCGGCACTGGAAAGACCGAGCTTGCCTTACAAATCGCCTCTTCACTCGGTTTGCGAATGCTGGAATGGAACGTGAAATCCACCACGAAGGCCCAACAAGGGCTTTATGAATACGATGCAGTTTCGCGTCTGCGTGATTCTCAGCTTGGTGACAAAAAAGTTGAAGACATTCGCAACTACATCAAGAAGGGCAAGCTGTGGGAAGCGTTTGAAACCGATGAAAAGGTTGTGCTGCTGATCGACGAGATTGACAAAGCAGACATCGAATTTCCAAACGACCTGCTGCAAGAACTCGATAAAATGGAGTTCTATTGCTACGAGTTGGACGAGACGGTGAAGGCGAAAAACCGCCCTATCGTGATCATTACCTCAAACAACGAGAAAGAATTACCGGACGCTTTTCTGCGCCGCTGTTTTTTCCATTATATCTCGTTCCCGGAAGCCGATGTTCTGGAAAAAATTGTCGACGTCCACTATCCCGGCATCAAACAACGGTTGGTGCGCGAGGCGTTGACGCAGTTTTATGAAGTGCGCGAAACACCCGGCTTGAAGAAAAAACCTTCAACGTCGGAAGCGCTGGATTGGATACGGCTGCTGGTTGCGGACGATGTCGAGCCGGAAACGCTGCGCGAAAAAGCGACCAACGCCCTGCCAAAGCTACACGGAGCACTGCTGAAAAACGAGCAAGATGTGCACCTGTTCGAGCGCCTTGCCTTTATGGCGCGGCGGCAGGGCAGCTAGCGTTCGACACTAAAATTTAGTGGATGATACCGGCGACAATGGCGTTATAGGCCTTCGTCAAACGCTGGAAGTCAGCAACGCTGCCGCCTTGATCGGGATGGGCGCGCATTGCGAGTGTGCGGAAGCGATGCTTCAACTGCTCAGCATTGTAGCTCAATGTCGGATCTAACTGCATGATGCGGTAGTTTGCGGCCATTGCTTCAGCTTCGGCGCTTGCTACGAAAGCGTTCTGGGTCTGAGAAGCCCGCTCGCGGTTGGCAGCTTCCATCCGGTTGGTATGGGCTTGATCACGGCGAAAATCCGCTTCCTGATACAACATACCTTTGCGCACGAAACGAAGACCCATTTCGTGGCCACGGCGCCATGCAACCTGACAACGCGCAACCATATCGTCTGCGCGGCAAATCAGCATGAACGAATTCGGAAGGTCCGCCGGGCGGGCGACGGAAATACGGGCACCGCCCGTTGAAATATCACGGATCGTGCAATCCATTATATCGTTGTCACCATCGACACTGATCTTGGCAGAGCGAATGACCTCGCGACGCTCAGCGCGCTGCTTTGGCTCTTTCACCACTTTTGCATTGACCGCATTCAGCCCACGCGGGCGAACAGATGGCTTGAACATTTTCCCTGCCTGTAAGTGTTTCCCATATCCCTATCGGTTAAAGTAAAGAGAGTTTCTTTACATTAGATTGACGCAAGGAAACCGTAGGCGTGCAGGGGCATGGGCAGCCTCAATTCGTCTAACAGGGTTAGCGACGAGTTAATTCGAGCATCTGAAACAGCGATCAGGCGGCGGCTTTCCGCAGGCTTCCGACGATATCGTTGACCACAGTCTCAACCAACTTGCTGTCATCCCCCTCGGCCATGACGCGTATCAGCGGCTCCGTGCCTGATTTGCGGATGACAAGGCGGCCAGCGTTTGCCAATTGCGATTGGGCATCAGCAATAGCCTCTTTAACCGTGGATGTTTCGAGCGGGTCACCGCTGGAATACCGCACGTTTTTCAAAACCTGCGGCACGGGCTCAAAACGGCGGCAAACATCGCTAACCGGTTTGTCCCAGGTCTTGACCACGCACAGCAGTTGCAGTGCGGCGACAAGACCGTCGCCCGTCGTAGCATAGTCTGACAAAACGATGTGGCCAGACTGCTCACCACCAACATTCCAACCGTCTTTGCGCATACGTTCAACAACATAGCGGTCTCCCACTGGCGTGCGGGCGAGCGACAGTTTCTGGTCTTGCAAGAAACGCTCAAGACCGAGATTGGACATGATTGTTGCCACGATGCCCGGGCCTGAAAGACGTTCGCGCTCTTTCCAGTTTTGTGCGACGACGGCCATCAATTGATCGCCGTCCACCACATTAGACTTCTCGTCGACGATAATCACCCGATCAGCGTCGCCATCAAGCGCGATGCCAATATCGGCGCGAACTTCGTTCACCTTGCGGGCAAGATTTGCCGTATGGGTAGAGCCGCATTCGGCATTGATGTTCACGCCATTGGGCTGATTGCCAATTGTAACGACTTCAGCGCCAAGTTCCCAAAGGGCAGCTGGCGCGCATTTGTAAGCGGCACCATTGGCGCAATCAACAACCACGCGCAGGCCGTCTAAGGTCATTGCTCGCGGCAAGGTGCGTTTGGCGAACTCAATGTAACGCTCATCCGCGCCATCAACGCGGCTGGCGCGGCCGATTTTGTCGCTGTGCGCGAGACTGTCGGTCATATCAGCATCAATGAGCGCTTCGATTTTGCGTTCAATCTCGTCGGAAAGTTTGAAGCCATCTGGACCAAAAAGTTTGATTCCGTTGTCATGATAGGCGTTGTGAGAAGCGGAAATCATAACGCCAATATCTGCCCGCAACGAACGGGTGAGCATCGCAACAGCCGGGGTCGGCACAGGGCCAAGCTGGAAAACATCCATGCCTGCGGCTGTGAAACCGGCAACAAGAGCGTTTTCGATCATATAGCCGGAGAGCCTCGTATCCTTACCGATAACGACGCGGTGGCGATGGCTGCCACGCTTGAAGGTGAGGCCAGCTGCCATCGCCACCTTCATGGCGACTTCAGCAGTCATCGGTGACTTGTTCGCGTATCCCCGAATTCCATCGGTCCCGAAATATTTCCGATCACTCATACTATTGCCCATTTCCTTTGTGGCGATCCGCGCCAACATGCCGACAGAGTTTAGACGCAGAACTGGCTGCTTCCAGTCAATAAGCTAAGGGAGACTCCCCCAAAACTAACCATCGCGGTGTTTTTAGCGTTGTTCCCCGGCACAACAAATGCCCAACGGTTGGAGAACGTCTAACAGATATCGTTTACAGTCCGCTTCAAGAATTGTGACGAATTGTTTCAATTGCTGCTCGCAGCATTATGCGTTCCCGTTGTTAATAAACAAAAAACCCCGCCAAATCGACGGGGTTTTCGTGTTCTTGGTTAAATACGGGAGCGGGCCAAGCCTTACGTTGGCAAGGGCTCCATTCCACCGGCATCAGGGGCATCGCCTTTTTTGGGCTTGGACGAGCCGGACTTTGGCACTGCGCTACCACGCGAAGGCGGTGTGTCGTCGCCCAGATCGCGCGATGGTGGTTTTCCATCAAGCAGATCATCAATTTCGCTGCCAGACAGTGTCTCGTATTCAAGAAGACCCTGAGCCAATGTTTCGAGGTCTTTTTTGCGCTTGGTCAGGATGCGCTTGGCTTCCTTCCAGCCATCATCAACGAGACGACGCACTTCCTCGTCAATAATCTGGGCAGTTTCTTCCGACACATTCTTGGATTGCGCAACGGAGTGACCGAGGAAGACCTCTTGTTGGTTTTCACCGTAAGAGACCTTACCGAGCTTGTCGGAAAAACCCCACTGGGTCACCATTGCACGGGCCAAGCGGGTGGCTTGGTCGATATCCGACTGTGCGCCAGAAGTGACGTTCTTTTTGCCGAAGATCAGCTCTTCTGCAACCCGACCAGCCATCATAACGGCGAGGCGCGACGTCATTTCTTCAAACGACATGGAAATCTGGTCGCGTTCTGGCAGTTGCATCACCATGCCAAGCGCTCGGCCCCGTGGAATGATGGTTGCTTTGTGCACGGGATGCGAAGACGGCACCGTGATTGCGACCAGCGCGTGGCCGGCCTCATGGTAGGCTGTATTGCGCTTCTCTTCCTCAGACATGACCATCGTGCGGCGCTCTGCACCCATCATGACCTTGTCTTTGGCGTCTTCGAATTCAGCCGCCGTGACCAACCGTTTTTCGCGGCGGGCTGCAAGCAAAGCTGCTTCGTTAACGAGGTTCATCAAATCAGCGCCAGAGAAGCCGGGGGTGCCACGGGCAACAACCTTCAAATCAACATTCGGTGCGAGCGGCACGTTGCGAACGTGAACCTTCAAGATTGCTTCACGGCCAATGATATCCGGATTTGACACGACAACCTGACGGTCAAAACGACCGGGGCGCAACAGCGCGGGGTCAAGAACGTCGGGGCGGTTGGTGGCTGCAATCAAAATGATACCTTCGTTGGTTTCAAAGCCATCCATCTCAACAAGCAATTGGTTGAGCGTTTGCTCACGCTCATCATTGCCACCGCCAAGACCGGCACCGCGATGGCGGCCAACAGCATCAATTTCGTCAATGAAGATGATGCACGGGGCATTTTTCTTGGCTTGCTCAAACATATCGCGCACGCGGCTTGCGCCAACGCCGACGAACATCTCGACAAAATCAGAACCCGAAATTGTGAAGAACGGCACTTCTGCTTCGCCAGCAACGGCACGGGCGGTCAGTGTTTTGCCAGTTCCGGGAGGGCCGACGAGCAGGACGCCGTGAGGCATCTTACCACCAAGACGCTGAAACTTTTGCGGATCGCGCAGGAAGTCGACAATCTCCACCAAGTCTTCTTTGGCTTCGTCAACGCCGGCAACGTCTGCGAATGTCACACGGCCATGCGCTTCGGTCAGCAACTTCGCCTTCGATTTACCGAAGCCCATCGCTTTGCCTTGACCAGACTGCATCTGGCGCATGATGAAAATCCACACGCCAACGATCAGCAAAAGTGGCAACCAATTCAACAGCATGCCGGTAAAGGTCGTACGGCCATCGGTGCGGGGCGTTGCGGTGATCTCTACATTCTGATCTTGCAGTCGCTTGACCAGCTCAGGATCGTAAGGCGCGAAAGTGCGGAAGCCAGTGGCGGAATCAGAATATTCGCCGCTGATGCGCTCTCCTTGGATGGTGACCGATTTAACACGGCCTTTCTCAACCGCTTCGACAAACTGCGAATAGGCCACTTCGGTGGTCGCGCGTTGGTCAGAGGGCGACTGGAACATCTGGAAAAGGGCGATCAAAAGAACTGCGATCAGTCCCCAAAGAGCGATGTTTCTGAAATTATTGTTCATGCGAACTGTCCCAAAAGTTTAGCGGCGTAACAATCTACACCACCGTCCACGGTAAGATAGGAGCCAGAAGGGCCCGTGCCAAGCCGCGAGTGGCCTTCTGCGTCAATTCCTCCCGTTATGTTGAACGGGTTTGTCCAATTAGCTCGCTCAAAACGGCAAAAACTGGGTCATCGCTCGCGCCCCGGAAACGTTGGAAGGGAACTTTGGGCCAAACACTGCCCGTTCCCAAGTGCCTTGCCTCACGTTCAAATCGGGCTTTGCGCCCTGAAACCGTCACGAGAACCCGCGCCACAGTTTTGGCCATCCGCCCTTGAGAGACCGCGCAATCGACGCAATCGCCAAATTTTGACAGTGCCGGGCGGTGGTTGCTGCCACCCGCTGACATAATCAGCAGGGAGAAGGCTTCCCGCAGGAGGCGGCGGGGCATATCTGGTTCAACAGTCAATTCAAGCGAGCCGTCTTCCTTCAGTTGTGCGCAGCGGATCAAAACTTCTGCAACTCGTTCACTCAGCCACAGCCGATCCCGTTGTCCCAGTTCAGCCATTCGAGCGATCTTCTCGGCAAGATTGTCCGGCGAATGCCCTAAAGTGTGCCGGATACGGATGCGCTCTTGCATGATTTCACGGTTGGTCGGATCGTCGAGCCAGCCGATTCCTTCTGCCTGCAGAAAAGCCCGCAGGGCTGCACGGCGTTGGCCTATCAAAGGCCTCCAGATCGTCAACTCGTCGTAAGCCGTATGTTCAGACATTCCGGAAAGGCCTATTGTGCCGCTTTCAGTCCGGGAGCGCAGTGCGCGCATGAATACTGTTTCGGCCTGATCGTCTAGTGTGTGGCCGACTGCGATTGTCTTCACTCCGCATTTGCGGGCGTGATCGGCCAAAAGAGCGTAGCGGGCCAAGCGGGCGGATTCCCCGTTGCGGTTTCCCTTGGGACGCCAAGTCAGAGTTTCATGCGGGACGCCAAGATCAGCGCACCAGCGCGATACCTGTTTGGCCTCGTCTTTCGCGGTCGGGCGCAGGCCATGGTCTACGGTGGCGGCAAACAAGTCAGCAGGGGCGATTGTTTCACGCAACATGTGCAAAAGCGCGGTTGAGTCGCTACCGCCTGAAATGGCGACCAGAACTTTTCCGCTTGGCTTCAGGAGCACTTGGCGGCAGCCTGCTCTGCTTGCACGCGGTCTGCAAGGCGGTTCACGGCTTCAGGGTATTGCTTCAGAACTTCGCTATACGTCACGCAGGCAACCTCGCGCTGGTTCAAACCCGCAAGGGCCAGCCCAAGGCCGAGCAGATTTTCTGGCGCCGTTGAGGCATCGGGGTAAGCGTTGTGGGTGTCGAGATGGGTGTTTGCTGCTTCCAGATATTGACGCTGCCAGAAAAGCGCTTGTGCCAGTGTGTAAAGCGCCTCGCCCTCTTTGGGGTCTTTGGGCCATGCTTTTACGAAGGCACGCATGGCCTGCTCGGCGCGTTTGTAACGCTTGTTTTTCAAAGCAATGGTGCCCGCTTCAAAAACCGCGTTGGGCGTGGGGCCAAATTCTGCCGCTTCAACGCCGCCATCAACGCCGTCGCTGAACACGCCTGGCAATTTCTCGCCGGGGCTGGAGTGTTCAGGTCGACCGGCATCGATAACGTTGCCGTTGTCATCAAATGTGAGCGTACCCAGCGTTTTGGGAGCCTCGTCTTGTTTGACGGGAGGCGCGTCGCTAGTCTGCGGCGCAATCGCTATATTCTGGTTGGTGTCCTGCGGCTGAGTGCTCGCAGGCTCTTCAGGCTTTACGTCCGTGCTTTGCGCTGCGGACGTTTCAGACTTTCCCAGGCTGTCGTCTCCCGACTGAGCCACGTCTTTATCTGTGCTGCTCCCGGCATCACCTCGGCGTTCTTCCAGTTCTTGAAAGCGCAGTTCGTTATCTTGCTGCATACGGCGGAGTTCTTCCTGCAATTGCAGCAATTGGAATGTCAGTTCTTCGACTTTGCCGTTCAGGCCGCGGACCTGTTCTTCCAACTCATTCACCCGAAAGACCGCATCGCCGCTTTGCGCCAAAATAACGGGGGGCTGTGCAGCAACTTGACCGAGAGGCATGGCGGGACGCTTGAAGTCTGTGGCTTGAGAGGGTGCGCAAAACAGAGCGACGAGGGGCAAGGTGGTGGCAAGGCGAGCCACGGCATTGAAAAGGTTTCGGTTCATGTCTGGCGGGTCTCCGCGTTATTGGGCCGTTGTGAGATTGTGGAACCGCTCGGTTCCCGCATCTTCAATATCACACTGGAAAAGCCTGACCAAAATTTGTTGGCTTACAAAGCGAAACGGCTGCACGTCCTGATATTTGCAGGAAGATGCAGCCGCATTTGCTGTAGTGGAAACTGGAATTCAGATTTAAGAGCCGCTGCCACCGCCAAGAACGGTGACGGCACGGCGGTTTTGCGACCAGCACGAAATGTCATCGCATGTGGCGACCGGACGTTCTTTGCCGAAGGAAATGGTGCGCAACCGTGTGCGGGGCACACCGCGGGCAACCAGATAGTCGCGTGTTGCCGCCGCGCGGCGGGCACCGAGTGCGATGTTGTATTCGCGGGTGCCGCGTTCGTCAGCGTGGCCTTCGATGGTTATGCGGTACTGGGCGTATTGGTTTAGCCACGTCGCTTGTTTGTCGAGCGTTTGGCGAGCCTCTGCGGTGAGCGCACTTGAATCGGTCTGAAAGAGGACGCGATCACCCACATTGACTGTGAAGTCTTGCGTCGAGCCGGGCGTAGCAGCGCCAGCACTGTTGCTGCTGTTAAGGCCAAGCTGCGCCGAATTGTTCGGCAACGTTTGTTTCTTGGTGCAGCCGGCGACGGCGGCAAGCGCAACTAGGGTGGCGATTGTAGCGGCGCGCGTGGCGTTGGCTGTTTGAAGTGTCAGGCGCATTGCCCGTCTCCTTCTCGATGGTGTCGATTGGGCGCTGACGCAAATTCCTTTTTCGGGACAATTGCAAACAACGCGGTGATCTTTTGATAACCAATATTCCGTTAAGGGCGGCTCAAGAAACTGGGTAAATGAAGCCTTAACGCAGGGGTTTGATGATGATTACATGCCGAAAATTGCGGACTGCACGTCCAAACAGGGAAAATGGGGCCACATCGCGGCGAAATTGTCGCGCTGCCCTACTTTTTGCGCTTGGCAACCGCTTCAGACAAAACGCACAACATCTCGAACATCATCGAAACGCCAACCCATGCTGTGTTTCCCGATGGGTCGAATGGCGGTGAAACTTCCACCAGATCACAGCCAACGAGATTAAGCCCGCGCATTTCGCGCACGCAATATTGCGCGGTGAAGGTATCCGGCCCACCGATTTCCGGCGTTCCGGTTCCTGGAGCAAAGGCCGGATCAATGAAATCAATATCGAATGAGCAATAGGTCGGCTCGCTGCCCACAATCTCACGCGCCTGCGCCATGACATCAGCAGGTCCGCGGGCTTTAAATTCTTCAATGGTGATGATGGTAACGCCGACGGAACGGCCAAACTCGATATCCTCGCCGTCATACATCGTGCCGCGTATGCCAATTTGAACGACGCGTTTTGGGTCTAACAAGCCTTCTTCAATGGCGCGACGGAATGGGGTGCCGTGGGTGTAGCGTGTGCCGCCAAAATATTCGTTGTAAAGGTCTGTGTGCGCATCAAAGTGAACCATGCCCAACGGAGCGTCTTTAGCCAAACCCCGCAGGATGGGCAGGGAAATCAGATGGTCGCCACCAGCGGTAAAGGGCGTGATACCCCTACCGTGCAAATCGGAATAGTGAGCGGTGACCCGGTCTAACGTCGCCATCAGATCAGCCGGGTTTGGCGCAACGTCTCCCAGATCGGCACAATTGACGAGTTCATACGGATTGATGTGCGAGACAGGATGAACGGCTCGGATCATGGTGGACAGATCGCGCAACTGACGGGGGCCATGGCGTGCGCCGGGGCGGTTGGTTGTTCCACCATCCCAAGGAACGCCCACGAAGCCAATATCAACGGCGTCGTATAAAGTATCGGTCGGCGTCAGATGTGGCAGCCGCATAAAAGTAGGGACACCTGCGAAGCGCGGTAGGTCGAAGCCGGAAATGGGCTGAAAATCGGGATGGGCCATTGCTACGGTCTCGGCTTGGGTTTCGCTCAAAACTTAACTCACAATTCGGCTAGCTGTCTCGCTCCATCGCGCAGCAAATCGAGATGTTGCAGCAAACCATCGCGGTCAAGCCGTTGTGTGGGGCCATGAAATGCGAGAGCAGCAATAAAACGGCCAGACGCATCAGTCACTGGCACCGCAAGTGCGATCATCCCATCGAACAGTTCTTCGTTGTCGATGGCATAGCCCTGCTTCTCGATTTGTTCCAATTCGGCAGCAAGGCTCGCCGTGCTCATATGGGTGTTTATGGTGCGCGGTTCGAAACGAATGGTTTTGAGCGTCCGCTCGCGGTCTTTGCCGCTCAGGCTTGCGAGATAGCACTTGCCACTCGCAGTGCAATAGAACGGCACACGGGAACCGATGGGCAGTTCGATTCGAAACAGCCAGTCCGTTTCAATACGGTCTAGATAGGTCATGCCATCTGGTTCGGGCACGACGAAGTTGATCGTTTCCTTGATCGTCTCCGCCAAGGTTAGCAAAACCTGCCGCCGCGCCGTTGCTGTCTGCCGCGATGCGAGAAGCCCTTGTGCGAGCCTGGATGTGCGCGGTGCAGGCGAGAGGCGGTTTCCCGAGACATCGCGGATGAGGAAGCCTTCGGCCACCATGGTCTGGCACAAACGATGAATGGATTGTTTCGGCAGTCCGATAGCTCGGTTGATCTCGGTCGGTGACAACGGCTCATTCGATTGAGACACGGCCTCCAAGATCAAAAGCGTTCGCAAATTCGTGGGAACCCTCAGTGCGTCACTCATTCTTGCCTGCCTTTTGCCCGTTCATCCACAACACCACCTTGAAAGCCGAAATTGCGACATTCTGTCTTGCACAAATAAGGCTGGCGTGGTTCACTCTTATTGAGACCAAAAGTCTCATTTTTTGCAAATGGCAAGTCAAGATCACTTTTTGCCTAACTACAGAAAATGAGACCCTGGGCGACTTTTCCGGGGAGGAAAAAGTGCCCGTTATCGCGCTCTTTGCGCCGACCCTGCCTTGGGAGAGTTTGAGAGGGGCAGGATCGGCAGGGTTGCGATAACGGGTGCAAACTCTTCCTAAAGATTGTCATCAAAACGGCTTTCGGGAGTGTGCGTGGAGTTTGATTTTGTCATTGTAGGAGCAGGTTCTGCCGGTTGCGCTGTTGCAGCGCGGCTGTCTGAGAACGGCAAATACACGGTGGCGCTGGTTGAGGCCGGCGAAAAAGACCGCTCGCCTTGGATCCACATCCCGATCGGCTATTTCAAAACCATGGGCAATCCCAAAGTCGATTGGGCCTATAAAACCGAACCTGACCCCGGCCTGAACGGGCGTTCGCTCAACTGGCCTCGCGGCAAAGTTTTGGGCGGTTCAAGCTCGATCAACGGCCTGCTCTATGTGCGTGGCCAAGCGCAGGATTATGACAATTGGCGCCAGATGGGCAACGAAGGTTGGGGCTGGGATGACGTGTTGCCGTGTTTCCGCAGGGCGGAGACATGGGAGGGGGGCGAAAGCGCGGTCCGTGGGGGCTCGGGCCCGCTTTCCGTCTCCAAAACACGCCTGTCACGCCGCCCGATTGATGCGTTCATCGAAGCGGCCCAACAAGCGGGTTATCCTTACAACGACGACTATAATGGCGAGAACCAGGAAGGTGTCGGCTACTTCCAGATGACGGCCAAGGACGGGCGGCGATGCTCTGCCGCTCAAGCGTATCTGAAACCCGCGCGGGGCCGCGAAAATCTGACAATTCTCACAGGTCTCATCACCAAAGAAGTGCTGATTGAGAATGACCGCGCCGTCGGCATTGTCGCCCGCGGCGGCGATGGTGATCAGATTGTTCGGGCGCGGCGCGAGGTGATCTTGTCTGCCGGAGCGATTGGTTCGCCGCAAATTCTCATGCTTTCCGGCATTGGGCCAGCAGACAATCTGTTGGCCAATGGCATTTCGGTCAAGAAGGCATTGAAGGGCGTGGGGCAAAACCTGCAAGACCACTTGCAAGCGCGGCCCGTGTTCAAATGCCGGTCTTCAACCATCAACACCGAAACCAATTCGCTGTGGAAGCAGGCGCTGATCGGAATTGAATATGCGCTCAAGCGCACAGGGCCGATGACGATGGCCGCAAGCCTCGGAACGGGATATCTCAAAACCCGCGCGGAACTCGAAACACCCGACATTCAGTTTCACCTGCAGCCGTTCTCGACGGACAAGGTTGGCACAGGCACACACCCGTTCAACGCGTTTACTGCGTCAGTATTGCAGATGCGGCCGGAAAGCGCCGGTCATTTGGAACTGCGCTCAAACCGCATCGATGACCATCCGGTCATTCACCCAAATTATCTTTCCACGCCGCTTGACCAACAAACCATCGTGGAGGGCATTCGCGTTGCACGGCGCATCGCGCGGTTCTCGCCAGCGAAAGAAGAGATCATCGAAGAATACGCACCGGGGGCGGCGGTCGATGATGAAGACTACGACGCGCTGCTCGATTGGGCGCGCAACACGTCGACGACAATCTATCATCCCACCGGAACCTGCAAAATGGGCAAGGACGACCGTGCAGTGGTTGATCCACGCTTGCGGGTTCACGGGGTGGACGGGCTGCGGGTGGCTGATTGCTCTATCATGCCGGTGATCGTTTCAGGAAACACCAATGCGCCTGCTATGATGATCGGTGAGCGGGTGAGTGACTTCATTTTGGAGGACGCTGCCTGACGCGAATACAGGTTTCAAGCTGATGAAGCCGGCGCGGGAGGCGCCGTTGATTTGGCTCAAAATGCACCGCAGCGGAGAAAAGCTGCGGGTCATAAACCGGCGGAAGATCGTTCGATCAGCCGTCAGAAAATGCGGTGAACGCGCATCGGCCCCGATCCTTCGGCGGGGCGTCCGGTGCCATCGCATCCGTCGGAGGAAAGAACGAACTCAGGGAGGAATACCATGTCTGTTCTTGCAAAATTCGGCAAAACTCTTGCCGCAACCGCTGTCGCAGCAACCGTTGCCACGGCGGCTTACGCAGCGCCGGTCAATATTCGCGTTCAATCGGTGATTTCAGCTTCTGCTGACGAAGTCGTCATGCTGCAAAACTTCGCAGAAGATGTGCTGGCGCTGACCAAAGACGACCCGGTGACCATCGAAGTGCTGCCAGCCGGTGCGGTTGTTGCCAACAGCGGCGTGCTTGATGCCGTCGACAAAGGCTTGGTCGAAGGCGGCTTCGCCTGGACGCACTACTGGTCGGGCAAACACCCCGCAGCGGCCCTGTTCGGCTCCCCACCTGCAGGTGGCGGTATCGGCATGGACAACCTCGCGTTCCTGTCATGGTTCCAGTTCGCTGGCGGCAAGGAGCTTTATGACCAGCTCTGGACAGAAATGGGCGTGAACGTGAAAGGCTTCATGTTGCAGCCGGTTGGCCCGGAAGCGTTGGGTTGGTTCAAAGAGCCGATCACGTCTATGGCCGATTTCCGCAAATACCGTTTCCGCACGCCTCCCGGCATTCCCGGTCAGGCTTATAAGGATATCGGTGTAGCCTCGGTTGCTATGGGCGGCGGAGACATTCTGCCGGCTCTCGAAAAAGGCACAATTGATGCTGCTGAATGGTGCTGCCCGAAGCCTGACTCGGTGTTTGGCTTCCAGAAAGTCCTGAAACACTACTACCTTCAGGGCCTGCACCAGGTGGTCGTGAATGCTGATATGTACATCAACGGCGATGTCTATAACGCCATGACGGACCATCAGAAAAAGGCGCTGGAAGTTGCGGCGAACGCTTCGCTTTCCAAAGCTATGTCTTACCGCATCTATGAAAACGGCAAGGCGCTGAAAAAGCTCGTGGAAGAAGATGGCGTCATCCTGCATGACACGCCAGCCGACTACTTCCCAGCTTACATGAACGCCGCCAAGGCGTTGCTGGAAAAGAACGCGGATGAAAACGCCTTCTTCAAAACTGTCTATGACAGCCAGAAAGCATTCGCGGAAGTTGCGGTGCCGTTCTGGGCCGGTGCGCAAGCGTCTAACGCGGCGCTGGGCAAGGCCTATGCCGACAGCCTGAAGAAGTAAGACAAAGCGATTGCGGCGGGGTTGTTCAAACAGCCCCGCCCTTTCCCCATTCGCAATGCCTTTCACTGAGTGAGGCTTTTTGAATTGGGAAACACCTCGGGAGAGAGCCTAAATGGCAGAGGAAGTCATTCCCGGTGATCTGGATATCACCGATGAACTGATCGCCGAGCGGCGCGCGGAAGAGCCTGGTCAAACGCCCGAGGACATGACCGCGTGGCAGCGCCCGATCACCGCTTTCATCGACGTTTTGAACCTGTGGGCAGGCCGGATTTTCTGCCTGCTGCTCATTCCACTCATCTTTGGCACCGTCTTCGAGGTTGTCTCCCGCAAGGCGTTTGCGGTGCTGACCGATTACGGCATGAACGAAACGGCGATTGCCTGGGGGCTTGGGCCGACGCTTTGGAACTACGACGTCAGCCGCATGTTGGGCGGTGTCATTTTCATGGCGACCGCTGGCTATGCGCTGATGCGCGGCGTACACATTCGCGCGGACTTTCTCTACCGCAATTGGACGCTCAAAACGCAGGCGACCGTGGATGCTTCGCTCTATCTCGCCTTCTATTTCCCCGCGATGTTGTTCTTTTTCTGGTCGTCGGGCGAATACGCGCTGAGCGCTTTTGGCAACGACATTTTCAACATCAACGGCTGGGAACGGGCTGGCGATTCCACATGGGCGCCGTTCCTCGCGCCTGCGCGCATATTTATGCCGATTGGTGCATTCTTGCTTCTGCTGCAAGGCCTGCCGGAACTGTTCCGCGCCTTTCACCAAATGGGCAAAGAGCGCGAAGCACTGTTCCTGAAGATCCTGCCCTTTTATCTTGTCATCCTGGCTGTGATCTTCGTGTCGATCTTCTACCCCAAATCGGTTCCGTTCGACGATTGGTTCCAAGCCGCTTTTGGTGGCGGGTTTGGCTTCGCGAAGTCGACTATCGGCCTGTTCATGCTGGGCGCGATGTTGTTTTCGATCTTCGTTGGCTTTCCGATCTCGTTCACGCTGATCTTCCTTGCCTTCACCTTCGGCTCGTGGGGCGCAGGCAGCGCGGTGACGTTCTTCCTGATGACGCTGCAGGTTAATTCCACGATGCTGGACGATCAATTGGTCGCCGTGCCGTTGTTCATCTTGATGGGGATCGTGATGGAACAGGCAGGCCTAATGGAGCGGTTGTTCAACGCTGTGCAGCTTATGATGAGCCGTACGCGCGGGGCGCTCTTCATCGCGGTGCTGTTCGTCTCCACGGTCTTTGCCGCAGCGACCGGTATTGTCGGCGCTTCGGTCACGATCCTCGGCATCATGGCCGCTAAGACTATGAACAAATCCGGTTACGATGTGCGCCTTGCGGCTGGCACGATCACGGCCGGTGGCACGCTCGGCATTCTCATTCCACCGTCGATCATGCTGATCGTCATGGGGCCGGTGCTGGAAGTGCCGGTGACGGACCTGTTCCGCGCGGCCATCATTCCCGGCGTGCTGCTAGCCTTCCTCTACATGGTCTATGCGCTCGGCCGTTGCTGGATAAACCCGAACCTTGGCCCGATCCTCCCGCCGGACGAACAGCCTGAGACGTCGCCATACTATCTAGTGGAAGTCTCTCTGGTTCTGTTCGCCATCGTTGCCTTCTTCTGGCTCATCACACTGGGCGCTGCCGGGTCGCTGGCATTTATCCCGCTGGGCGGTTTGATCATTCCGATCCTTTGGCTGGTGGGCATGTTCGTCGTTTACAAATGGGCGCGGGCCACCAAACCGGGCGGGTTCTACTTCTCCGACCTTTGGTACGAATTCTTCATGGGCCTTGTGCCGCCAACGGTGCTGATCGCCTTTGCCTTGGGTTCCATTTTGGCCGGTTGGGCAACGCCTGCGGAAGCGGCGGCTTGCGGGGCGTTTGGCTCCATCCTGCTGTCGCTCGCCTATCGCCGTTTGACGGTGAAAAAGTTCTATGACGCGCTCATCAAGACGCTGGAAATCTCGGTTCTGATTATGTTCCTCGTCGCCGCATCCAACTTCTTTGGCGCGGTCTTCTCGAACCTTGGCACACCGAAATATCTCACTGAGCTTCTGCTGTCATTTGACCTGTCGATCATGGCGATGCTCATCTTTGTGATGGCCCTCGTGTTCCTGCTCGGTTGGCCGCTGGAATGGGTGCCTATTGTGCTCATCATCGTGCCAATATTGGTGCCGCTGCTCATCAGCCTCAACGTCAACCTGACATGGTTCGCCATCCTCGTGGCGGTGAACCTGCAAACGGCATGGCTGTCGCCGCCCGTGGCGCTGTCGGCCTATTTCCTCAAAGGCGTCGTGCCGGAATGGGATTTGAAAGACATCTACCTAGGCATGATGCAATTCATGGTCATTCAAGTGATCGGCCTTGCCTTGATCTTCACCTTTCCCGGCTTCGCATTGTGGCTGCCAGACTTCCTGTCGGCCAACGGATCGCCGGGTTTCTTTAGCTATTCCGGCTGGACCGAATAAAGCACCCACCACCAAAAGAGTGTCATAAAATGCCCATCACCTATCTGAAAAAAGCCGAGAAAACTGCCTATACCGGCGAAGATCAAACCCGCGAAATCGTGAGCGATATGCTGGCGAAGATTGAAGCCGGCGGTGAGGATGTTGCTCGGCAATACGGGATCGACCTCGACAAATTCGACGGGAATATCGTCGTTACGCCGGAAGAGATTGAGGCGGCCGGGGCGAAAGTTCCGCAGAAGCTGAAAGACGATATTCAGTTTGCCTATGACCGCGTGCGCAAATTTGCCGAAGCGCAGAAAGCCTCGATCACAGAATTTGAAACCGAGCTGTCGCCCGGCCTATGGGCGGGGCAAAAACTGATCCCGATGCAGGTGGCGGGCTGCTACGTGCCGGGCGGTCGTTATGCCCATGTGGCGAGCGCGATTATGTCCATCGGCACTGCAAAGGTTGCGGGTGTGCCGGATGTGGTTGCTTGCTCCGCACCGAAACCTGGCGAAGGCATAAACCCGGCAATTCTCTACACGATGAACCTGTGCGGCGCCGATCACATTCTGGCGCTCGGTGGCGTACAGGGCATCGCGGCAATGACGTTCGGGCTGTTCACGGGCAAAAAAGCAAACTTCCTCGCAGGCCCCGGCAACCGTTTCGTGGCCGAGGCCAAGCGTATGCTTTATGGCCGTGTTGGCATCGACATGTTCGCCGGGCCCACCGAAATCGGCATCATCGCGGATGAGACTGCTGACCCGCAAATCGTTGCCGAAGACTTGGTGAGCCAAGCCGAACACGGCCTCGATTCACCCGCTTGGCTATTCACCACATCGCAAAGCCTAGCCGACGCAGTGATGGCCAAAATGGATGGCCTGATCAAAGCCCTGCCGGAAGGCGCTGCCCATGCTGCGGAGGTCGCTTGGCGCGATTATGGCGAGGTGATCCTGTGCGACACGCGCGAAGAGGTTTGCATCATATCCGACGAATACGCTTCCGAGCATCTGGAAGTGCAGACGGCGGACGACCAATGGTATGTCGACCGGCTCAAGTCTTACGGCTCGCTGTTCATCGGCGAGGAAACCACCGTGACCTACGGCGACAAGTGCTCCGGCACCAACCACATCCTGCCGACCAAGGGCGCCGCCCACTACACGGGTGGGCTTTCGGTGCACAAATACATGAAGGTCGTCACCACCCAGCGCATGACACGCGAGGCGAACCGCGAGGTCGGTCAGGCGGCGGCACGGATTTCACGACTGGAAGGTATGGAAGGTCATGCTCGGGCTGGTGATGCACGTTTGCGGAAGTATTTCGAAGGTGAAAATTTTGATTTGGGCATCGGCTAGGTCAGTCCATCGGGCACAGCCTTTGCCAAAAACTTAAAGCGGTACGGCATGGATGTGGCAATTCGCCATTTTCCTTATTCAGAACAGAGGTTCATACCATAATTCGGACGGGAGCCCGAAGTCGTTATGTCGCGCGAAAACGCGCGCTTTTGGAGCTGTCCTATGAAACAAACAAGACGCCAGTTTATCGCCACATCCGCCGCTGCGGCAGGCACGATCACGTTCTTACCATTTTACGCTAATGCAGGTGGTCACCTGCCTAACGAATTCAAAACCGATGGCGGAACGATCACCGTTCACCCCATCAGCCACGCGTCCATCGTGATGGAAACGCCCAAGGGAACGCTATACATAGACCCGGTGGGCGATGCGGCTGCCTACGCGGATTTCCCCGACGCAGATTTCGTTCTGATTACCCACCACCACGGCGACCACTTCAATCAAGACACGCTAAATGCAGTCGTGAAGGACAAAACGGTCATCATGACGAACCCGAAAGTGGGCGAAGACATTGCAGATGCCATGAAGGCAAAAAATACTGTGATTTCCAATGGCGAGAGCGGCGAAGCAATGGGCATCAAGATTGAGGCAATACCCGCTTACAATCTGGCCGAGGACAAGCAGAAGTTTCATCCAAAGGGGCGCGACAACGGGTACGTCCTGAACTTTGACAACTTCCGCGTTTACATCTCAGGTGATACGGAAGACATTCCGGAAATGCGTGCGCTGGAAAACATTGATCTGGCGTTTGTGTGCATGAACCTGCCTTTCACCATGCCAGCAGAAGCTGCGGCATCAGCGGTGAAAGAGTTCAAACCCAAATTCGTTTATCCATACCACTATCGTGGCCGCGATGGTGGCACGCAGGATCCGCAGAAATTTGCCGAGCTGGTCGGTGACGCGGCGGTGGTCAAATTGGGCGACTGGTACGGCGGCTAAGCCTCACCAAATTTGCTGAAGACTTAAAACCGGTGGCAGCTCTTTCGAGTTGCCGCCGGTTTTCATTTGTTGTGGGGTGGGTGCCTGTTTCTCTGACAAGTCTTCCAATGAAATTTCGGTCGATTGCCCTGTTGATGATTGCTGAGGTTGCCGCGCTGTCGCTGTGGTTCGTCTCCGCTGCCATTCTACCTGAAATGCTGCGTGAGGCTGCGATGTCGCCAGTCCGTCAGGCAATGCTATCGAGTGGGGTTCAGATCGGCTTCGTGGTTGGAGCTCTCGCCTCCTCAATTCTCGGTCTTGCAGACCGCTATGACCCAAGACGTGTTTTCGCCGTCTGCGCCGTCACGGCAGGGCTTTGCAATGCAATTCTTCTGATTGCAGAACCAGGTGGGGCGTCGGCGATCTTCGCACGCTTCGCTACGGGCGCTCTGTTGGCTGGGGTTTACCCAGTGGGGATGAAGATCGCTGTGGGTTGGGGAGAGAAAGATCGTGGAACGCTGGTTGGGCTGTTGATTGGGGCGTTAACGCTTGGTTCCGCCCTGCCGTATCTCATTTCCACAACTGGCGGTGCGGATTGGCGCTTTACAGTTACCATCGCTTCAATTGCCGCAATATCCGGCGGATTATTGGCGCTGCTTGTGCAGCTTGGACCGCACTACGCGAAAGCGGCGCGGTTTCAAATCTCCGCAATCTCTCTTGCGTGGCACGATCGACGCATCCGCTATGCCTATGGCGGTTATCTGGGCCATATGTGGGAGCTTTACGTCATGTGGGCTTGGATCGCCGCAGCCTGTGCGGTTTCGTTCAGCGCGACAATGACGGCAGAAAGTGCCGTTGCGGCAGCCACAATGCTGGCCTTTGTGTCCATCGCGACGGGTGGTGTGTTCAGCATCATCGCAGGACTGTTTGCCGACAGGATCGGCAAAGCAGAGGTAGCTGGCATCGCGATGGCTGTAAGCGGTCTGGCAGGGTTGGCGACAGCGTTGACGTTTGGCGGCCCCGTATGGATCACCGTGATCGTGGTGCTGGTATGGGGCGCCTCGGTCATCCCCGATTCAGCACAGTTCTCCGCAATGGTGGCCGATGCGGCACCGCAAGAGGCAGCCGGCAGCTTGATGACCTTTCAAACAGCACTGGGTTTCGCGCTGACATTCTTCACGGTGCAGATCGCGCCTTGGCTAGCGGCGCAAACGGGCTGGGCGCTGGTCATCGCGCTGACCGCACTTGGCCCGGCTTTTGGGATATTCTGCATGGTCCGCCATCGCCGCATAGCCGATTGACCGAACCTGAAGTCGTGCCTAGATTGAGCGCTGTGGTGATTTGGCCGGTCGGCTTGCAGCCACGTTAAACAATTCGCTAAAAGGCCGCTTGCTCTCAACAGCAGATGGAACCGATGGCGAATTCGTTATCGGTTTTTTTGTGTCCGCATTAGGGACCAAATGGAGTTTGTTTCAATGCCCATCCGCATCCCTGACACACTGCCCGCCCGCGCTACTTTGGAAGCCGAAGGTGTGATGGTGATGGATGACGCGACCGCCACGCGGCAGGATATTCGCCCGCTGAAAATCGGCCTGCTGAACCTGATGCCGAACAAAATTCGCACCGAGACACAGATCGCCCGCCTCATCGGCGCAACGCCGCTACAGGTGGAGCTCACGCTGGTGAGAATGAGCGAACACAAATCACGCAACACGAATGAAGAACACCTAATTTCATTCTATCAAACGTGGCAGGAAATCCGCGATCAAAAGTTTGACGGCTTCATCATCACCGGTGCACCCATTGAAACGCTTCCTTTTGAAGAGGTTACCTACTGGAACGAATTGTCCGAAATTTTTGAATGGACGCGCACGAATGTGTTGTCGACGTTCAACATATGCTGGGGCGCGATGGCCGCGATTTGGCACTTTCATGGAGTTCCAAAATACACACTCGACCAGAAGGCCTTCGGCGTTTATCGCCACCGCAATTTGAAACCTGCCTCACCCTACCTTCACGGGTTTTCAGATGATTTTTCCATTCCGGTGTCGCGCTGGACGGAAGTGCGCAGCGTGGATGTTTTGCAGCATGACGGGCTGGAATTGCTGATGGAAAGCGACGTGACCGGGCCTTGCCTGATTTCTGAAAAGGAAGGCAAGCGGCTCTACATTTTCAACCATGTGGAGTACGATTCTACATCGCTAAAAGAGGAATACGACCGAGATGTCGCCAACGGCACGCCCATTGACGTGCCGCACAATTATTACCCGGCAGACGACCCTGCCATGCCACCGCAGAACCGATGGCGCAGCCATGCTCACCTGTTGTTTGGTAATTGGATCAATCAGATTTACCAGTCCACTCCGTTCGACATTAACGAGATCGGCAAAAGCGGTTGATGGGTGTAGCGCTTGGCTCAAGGGCCGTTATAGTGCCTGAATGAATAGCGCGACCGACACAGCACCATTGGCTATTGAGCTTGTTGGTATCAACAAGTCATTTGGCCCTGTGCATGCCAACAAAGACATTGATCTGAAAATTCGTCCGGGGACAATTCACGGTATTATCGGCGAAAACGGTGCTGGTAAATCAACGCTGATGTCGATCCTCTACGGGTTTTATCAGGCCGACAGCGGCGAAATTCGCCTAAAGGGAAAACCCGCAATAATCGCAGACAGCCAAGCGGCCATCGCGGCCGGCATCGGCATGGTGCATCAACACTTCATGCTGGTTGATAACTTCTCGGTGCTGGAAAATATCATTCTAGGCGCGGAAGGCGGCGGCATTCTTAACTCCGCCATGCGCCGAGCCCGCGCAGAACTGTTGCGGCTGGAGGAAGAATACGGGTTGAAGGTTGATCCCGATGCGCTGATCGAAGATTTGCCCGTAGGCCTGCAGCAGCGGGTTGAGATTCTCAAAGCGCTGTTTCGCGGGGCAGACGTTCTCATTCTCGATGAGCCAACGGGCGTGCTGACGCCCGCGGAGGCTGACCATCTGTTTCGCATTCTCCAGCAGTTGAAAGACCAGGGGAAAACGATCCTTCTCATCACCCACAAGCTGCGCGAGATCATGGCCATCACTGACGAAGTCTCCGTCATGCGGCGCGGTGAAATGGTGGCCACACGCACAACGGCTGAAACGAGCCCTGAGGAACTGGCCGAACTTATGGTTGGTCGGCGCGTTCTGCTACAGGTCGATAAAGAGGAAGCTTCCCCCGGTGAGGTGCGGCTCGCTGTGGCCGGGCTTACAGTGCGCGACGGACGCGGCGTGGACATGGTCAAAGATGTTTCCTTCAACGTACGCGCCGGCGAAATCGTTGGCATTGCGGGCGTGGCGGGAAATGGGCAATCGGAATTGCTGCAAGCCATTGCCGGTATGCGACCGTTCTCATCCGGCGCTATCATGCTGGATGGGACGCCGATCACTTCGGGCGTTCGGGCAGACCCGGCAGAGCTGCGCAAGCGCGGCCTCGCTCATGTGCCGGAAGATCGCCATCATGAAGGTCTGGTGCTGAGGTTCGAGGAATCTGAAAACGCGATCCTTGGCTATCATGGGGATCCGGAGTTTGTGTCCGGGCCATTTTTGCAAATTGATGCGATGCGGGAAGATGCGATTGAGAAGATCGGGAAATACGATATCCGCCCCCCCAACCCGCGCCTGAAAACGGCCAATTTCTCCGGCGGTAACCAGCAAAAGATTGTATTAGCGCGAGAGATGGAACGTGACCCCGGCGTTCTTCTCGTTGGCCAACCGACTCGCGGTGTAGATGTCGGCGCGATTGAATTCATCCATAAACGCATCATCGAAATGCGCGATGCCGGCAAAGCCGTTCTTTTGGTGTCGGTGGAGTTGGACGAAATTCGCGCACTGTCCGACCGAATTTTGGTGATGTTCGATGGACAGATCGTCGGCGAACGCGAGGCAAGCGCCAGCGAAGGCGAACTTGGCCTTTTGATGGCTGGCGTGACAGACGAAGCAGCCGCCTGATGAGCGGGCCGTTGAAGGTGTGTTGCATCGGGGCGGGCTATTTTGGCTTGTTTCATCGAGACGCTTGGACCCGAATTAATGGCGCAGAACTTGTTGCTTGCTGCGACAACGACATAGAGCAAGCGCGCAAAGCACAGGTGCCTGCTTACGATGATGTGGACGCGATGGTGCGCGAAACGTCACCCGATATCGTAGACATCATCACACCGCCCGATACGCATTTTGGCCTGATCGAAAAACTGATCCATGCAGGCGTGAAGACGATCATCTGTCAAAAGCCGTTTTGCGTCAGTGGTGCGCAAGCAAGACAGGCGGCGGAACTCGCTCAGCAATCTGGCGTGCGTCTTATTGTGCACGAGAACTTCCGATTTCAGCCTTGGTTTCGCGCGATGAAGACTGTGCTGCACGATGGGCGGTTGGGCGAAGTCCAGAATTTCACATTTAGGCTACGCACCGGTGACGGACAGGGGCCGGACGCTTATCTGGAGCGGCAGCCATATTTTCAAACCATGGAGCGCTTTCTCATCCATGAAACGGCTATTCACTACATTGATGTGTTCCGTTTTTTGTTTGGCGAGCCGACGTCAATTTATGCTGATTTACGCAAATTGAACCCTGCGCTAGCGGGTGAAGACGCCGGACACTTTATCTTCGGCTTCGAAAACGGGATGCGCGCTGTGTTCGACGGGAACCGCCATCTCGA
Organism: Pseudahrensia aquimaris; assembly: GCF_042676045.1. NCBI lineage: Bacteria > Pseudomonadati > Pseudomonadota > Alphaproteobacteria > Hyphomicrobiales > Ahrensiaceae > Pseudahrensia > Pseudahrensia aquimaris. The sequence goes on from NZ_JBHTJV010000012.1 coordinate 70,672, forward strand.
CCACGCATCACACAACACACGTCTGACGTTTGGCGAAGCGCTGCTTGAAGGAACGAAAGGATGCGTCCGTCTCAGCGGAGATGGTTCGCTTGTATTGCGCAGCTTTGGAGCGATGGAAGAAACAATGCTGCTTAAGCCGCAAATATGGACAGGCTTTGCAGGCAATAGCGTGCACGCGCTTCAGAGCCATGTGGTCGAGTGCGTCTTGCGCGGAGAGACACCAGAAAATACGGCGCGCGAATATCAGGCCAATTTGGAGCTGGAAGAGGCAATCTATCGTTCTGATGAAAGCGGCATGCGGATTAAGCTCTAGCTGCCCCTATAGGTGGAGAAGCTGAAGGGCGAGGCCAGAAGCGGCACGTGATAGTGATCGTTCTCGTCATCAATACCAAAGCGAATTGGCACTGTATCGATAAACGGATGATCGGACTTTGGCGCATGGCCTTTGAAATAGGCGCCGATCTCGAACACCAATTCATAGGTCCCTACCCGCATTTCGCCTTTCGGCAGAATAGGACTGTCAGTTCGACCGTCACCATTGGTGATCTTGGTCACCATCTGCACGCGTTTATCGCCATCAATACGAAACAACGTTATGTGCACGCCAGCGGCAGGACAGCCCCGTGCGGTGTCGAGTATGTGCGTCGTGAGGAACCCGTCAGCCATGTCTTATGCGCTCGAAGTATCAGCTACCATCGACACATGCTTTGAACGATGCCGCCATGTCGCGCAATAGGGCCGCATACAGAGCGGGGCCAGGTTCATGGTTTTGACCAAGCGGGTCTACAACACCAAGACGTCCGCCGCTATCGGCGACAAGGGAATCGGCCAGCGCCGAGCCCAATTGGGGCTCGCTCAGCAGGCACGGCTGTTCAGCTTGCGCCATGCGTTCACGCAATGCGCGCACGGAGGCTGCACCCGGGCGGGTTTGCGGATTGATCGACACTGGAACCGGTTGTGCCAAGCCGAAGCGCTTTTCAAAATACTGATAGGCATCGTGCTGGACGAAATAGGTTTGGCCGGAAACTTCTTTGAGAAGCGCCGCCACTTCCTCGCTTAACGGCTTCAACGAAGCCGCGAAGGTTTTGGCGTTGGCGCGATAGGTTTCAGCGTTGGCTGCGTCTTTTTCCGCCAAAGTCTCGGCAATCGCCAATGCCATGGCAGCAGCGTTTTGTGGATCAAGCCAGATGTGACCGTCCAGCGTTTCCTCACTGAGATCATCATTACCTTTGGTATGGTCATCGTGGTCGTGGTCGTGGTCGTGCTTCTTTTTACTGTGACTATGATCGTGGTCATGATCGTGTTTTCCGCGCAACGGAAGTGTAGTCACGCCTTTTGCTTCCATCATTTCCTTGACGACTGCGTTTTGGGGAATTGTATCAAGAGAATTGGCGAGAAAAGTTTCCATGACCGGCCCAATCCAGAACACGGCGTCAGCGTCTTGCAAAAACTGTGCTTGCGAAGGCTTGAATGTTGCCGTGTGGGGCGAGGTTGCACCGTCGAGCAGCAGAACCGGGCTCCCGACGTCTCCCATCACATTGGCCACGATGGAATGGAGAGGGCGGATCGTCGTAACGACCTTCGGCGCGGCAAAGGCTTGAGCCAGCGTTGCAGCAAGAAAGGTGGCGACTAGAGCAAAAAGGGATGAACGGGACATGACGCCTGCTTTAAGTTTAGTTTGTTATGATATAACATTGCAATCACTCCAATCCAACGGAAATTTGGCGCAATCGTGACAGCCACAATGAAAATTCCAAATGCTAGTCCTCTGGTGTCGCTCACCAATGCCGGCCATCGCGCAGGAGACAAATGGCTGGTGCGCGGCGTGTCTTTCAACGTCGCTCCCGGCGAGATTGTGACCCTTATAGGACCGAACGGTTCTGGCAAAACCACGACCATGCGGATGGCGATTGGGCTTTTGGATGCTTCCGAAGGCAAGGCGGATCGCGTGGATGATTTGCGTGTTGGCTATGTGCCGCAAAAGATCGCAATCGATTGGACAATGCCGCTTACGGTCCAAAGGTTCATGGCCTTGACGGGAAAAGCGTCAAAAGAGCAGATAAATGATGCGCTGCACAAAACAGGTGCACAAAATTTGTGCGATGCACAAATTCGAGATCTTTCAGGGGGCGAATTCCAGCGCGTCCAGCTTGCAAGAGCCATCGTTCGCAAGGCAGATCTGCTGGTTTTGGACGAGCCGGTGCAAGGCGTGGACTTTGCAGGGGAGATTGCACTCTACGAGCTGATTGGTGCGCTGCGCGATGATCTGGGTTGCGGGGTTCTGCTCATTTCTCACGACCTGCATTTGGTCATGGGCGCGACAGATAAGGTGATTTGCCTAAACGGACATATGTGCTGCCACGGCACGCCACAAATGGTGAGCGAAAGCGCAGCATATCGCGACCTCTTCGGTGCCCGCGCTGCAGGAGCGCTGGCCGTCTATCAGCACGAACACGACCATACCCACCTACCAGACGGGCGAGTGCAGCACGCCGATGGCACAATCACCGACCACTGCCATCCCGATGATGGACATCACCACGACCATGGTGAGGGCAAACATCATGCTGGATGATTTCTTCGTTCGCGCCCTGTTGGGTGGCATCATGGTCGCGCTGGTGGCAGGACCATTGGGTTGCTTTGTTGTTTGGCGGCGACTTGCTTATTTCGGCGATACGTTGGCCCATGCAGCACTGCTGGGTGTGGCATTAGCAATTTTGTTTCAGGTCAGCACGATGGGTGCGGTCTTCGGGGTTTGCGCAGCCGTCGCACTGCTCTTGGCGGCCTTGCAGAACAGGCTGTCGATTTCATCGGACGTTTTATTGGGCATCTTGGCCCACGGGGCACTTGCAACTTCGTTTCTTGCGCTTTCGCTGATGAGTGGTCCTCAGGTCGATCTTCAGGCTTTGTTGTTTGGCGATATTTTGAGCATCTCCAAAACCAACCTGGCGACTATTGCTGTTGGTGGCGCGATTGTTCTGGCTGTATTGGCCCGTTTTTGGGAAGATCTGTTTGCCGCAACCGTAAACCAGGAACTGGCCCGCGCCGAAGGTGCGCAGCCTGACCGTGCAAACATCATCTTCATGTTTCTGATGGCTGCCGTTATCGCACTTTCGATGAAAATCATCGGCGCATTGCTGATCACGGCTCTCCTTATCATTCCTGCTGCCACAGCGCGGCAAGTGGCGCGAACGCCAGAGCAAATGGCGGTCTATGCATCTCTGATTGGCGCGTTAGCGGTTTTGTCGGGGCTCTTTGCTTCGGCGCGATACGATACGCCTTCGGGAGCGAGCATAATTTTGGCAGCGCTCGGACTGTTTGTCCTCAGCATTGCCATTTTTGGAAGAAAGACTTCGCAAAGATGAGCGACCTATCCCGAAACGAGAGCCTGGTGATCGAGGCCCTACGCGCGGCGAAAGCGCCGCAATCAGCCTATGCCTTGCTGGATACGCTGCGCGACCAAGGACTGCGTGCGCCGCCGCAGATTTATCGCGCGCTGGAGAAACTTACCCAGAAAGGCGTAGCGCACCGTCTGGAAAGCCTCAACGCATTCGTCGCTTGCAATCACCCGGATTGCTCGGGCCACTCACTGGCAGCGTTCACAATTTGCGAGACATGCGGCGCGGTTGGAGAAATCAACGATGCCAGCCTTGGCCAAGACTTGGCCAAGTTGGCAGGCAAAGATGGCTTCAAAGTCAGCGCATCAACCGTCGAATTGCGCGGCCTCTGTGCTGCCTGCGAAAGTTCCTAGCGCAGCATGGGCGGGCGAGCATCTACCCACACGCCCTGCTGTTTCGCAGAATCCACGGCGGCAACAATCGCCGCCATGGAACGTAATCCATCAATAGCCTTGGGGTATTGAGTGGCCGCAGAATCTGCAGTGCGGCCGTGCTTGTGAGCACTGATTGCTTCGGCCAGATCGAGATAGATGTTAGCGAAGGCCAAAGGCATGCCCTCAGCATGCCCGATGGTGACACGTGACGCTCGGTCAGCTTCGGGCGAAAGATTGCCCGCACCGCGTTCAATGATTTCGGTTCGGCCGTTGAGGGGGGTCCAGAAAAGCTGATTGGGCTGTTCCTGCGCCCAGCGCAGGCCACCCCTTTCACCGAAAACCTGAATGTTGAGACCGTGCATCCGCCCAATTGCAATAGATGAGGTCCACAGACGACAGCGCGCGCCGCCGCTCATTTTGATGTTGAGCATGGCGTCATCTTCCAGCGTGCGAGAGGGGATGCCGGAAGCAAAATCCGCCGACAGGGTTTCGGCCTCTTGGCCGGAAACGTAACTTGCCATGTGCAAGGCGTGGATACCGCAATCTGCAAATTGGGCGGAAACGCCCGCGAGGTCTGGATCATAGCGCCAGCGCACGCGCGGGTTGTCAGCATCCGCCTCATCAGCATGGAAACCATGGGCGAATTCGGCCTTGATCAACCGGACTTTGCCCAGATCCCCCCGCGCCACCATTGCCCGCATATGGCGCACCAGCGAATAGCCGGAATATCCGTAATTGACCGCCAAAATAGTGCCTTTGGCTTCAGCCAGCTTCACCAATTCCTCAGCTTCCGCGACCGTCATCGTCATCGGCTTTTCGCACAAGACATGGAAGCCTTCTTCAGTGAAAGCCTTGGCGATTTCAAAGTGTGTGGAATTAGGCGTTGCGATGGTGACGAGATCGACGCGGTCTGCGCGGTCTTTTTCACCAGCCAGCATTTCGCGCCAGTCGCCGTAGGCACGGTCGCCTTCAATGCCCAGCGTTTGCGCAAAGGCTTTGCCCTTGGCGGCGTCGATGTCCAATGCACTCGCAGCAAAATTGAATTTTCCATCAAGGCCAGCGGAAATGCGATGCGCTGGGCCGATCTGGCTGCCTTCACCGCCGCCGATCATGCCCCAGTTGAGTCTTGCCATGTGTTCAGAATCCGATTGATTGAAGATAAGCGCGGTTGGCTTTGGCATCATGCAGCGGCGACGTATCACCTGCCGGATCGCAGTCTTGCTCCACGGTACACCAGCCTTCGAATCCGGCATCCAGCAAGATTTGGCGCACGGCGGGAAAGTCCACATCGCCATCGCCCAAATTGCAGAAAATGCCCTGTGCGCAGGCATCGTAGAAGCCCGTGCGTTTTGCGATGACGTCCGCTTTCACGGCAGGGTCAATATCTTTGAAGTGCATGTAAGAGATGCGGCCAATGTGTTTGCGCATGAAGGCAACCGGGTCGAAGCCAGCATAGGAATGGTGGCCCGTGTCGAAGCAAATCTTGAGAATCTTATCGTCCACCTCGTCCAACAGCCGCTCAAGCTCTGGCTCAAAATCCATGAAGCCGGCGGCATGCGCGTGAATGCCAACCGTGAGGCCATATTCCTCTGCGCCCATTTTAGCGATTGTAGCGATTCGATCACGATAGGCCGTCCATTCAGCGCCACCCATCTTTTCCGCCTCTTTTGCGCGGCCAGCGGTGGGCGCGCGGCGTGGCGAAATGGAATCGATAATCACCAGATGTTCCGCGCCATGCGCCTGCAGTGCTTTGCACGTGCGCACGGATGCGTCCATCACATCGTCCCAAGCGTCGGGGTAGTGGAAAGCACGGAAGATCACGCCGCCGATCAGCATCAGCCCACGTTGCGCCATGGCATCGCCGAGAACCGATGAGTCTTCCGGCATGTAACCGACTGGCCCTAGCTCGATGCCGCGATAGCCTGCGGCGACGCAATCATCGAGCACTTTTTCCCACGCGGGGTTGCGTTCGTCGTCAGCAAACTCCACGCCCCACGAGCAGGGCGCGTTTCCAATTTCGATGGCCAATCTGTGATCTCCGGTCATTCCACGCCGATGCGCGATTGAGTTGGAGCAAAACTGCTTTTATCAATGAACGTCAAGAGGCGTGTGGGAAGGACAACAGCATGGCATCGAAGGAACAAACGATCCGGCTGACGATGGCGCAAGCGCTCGTGCGGTATCTAGCGGCGCAATATATCGAGATCGACGGTAAGCGCGTGCGACTGTGTGCGGGTGGGTTTGGCATTTTCGGTCACGGCAACGTCACCTGTCTGGGTGAGGCGCTGTATGAGCACCGCGAGGAACTGCCACTGCGGCGTGGGCAGAACGAGCAATCGATGGCGCTTGCGGGCATTGCCTATGCCAAAGAGAAGTTGCGCCAGCGGTTCATGTTTGCCACCGCATCGGCCGGACCGGGCACGACGAATCTTTTGACGGCAGCAGCGCTTGCCCACACGAACCGCCTGCCAATTTTGCTGCTGTGCGGTGATACATTCCTCACCCGCCTGCCCGACCCGGTGTTGCAGCAGGTGGAGCACTTCAACAATCCGGCGCTTGGTGTAAACGATGCGTTCAAATCGGTCACACGCTATTGGGACCGCATCACGCACCCCGCGCAAATCGTTCAAAGCCTGCCGCAAGCGATTGCGACCATGCTGGACCCCGCAGATTGTGGACCAGCTTTCTTGGGCTTGCCACAGGACGTGCAGGGCTGGGCGTGGGATTATCCCGTCAGCTTTTTCGAAGAGCGCACCCACCACATCCGCCGTCAAATGCCCGATGAGCGCGAAATCGCGGTAGCGGTTTCCGCGCTGAAGGCTGCGGAGCGCCCGATCCTGATCGCTGGCGGCGGGGTGCAATATTCACACGCCGTGCCGGAGCTTCGCGCCTTTGTGGAAGCGCACAACATTCCTGTAGTGGAGACGATTGCGGGGCGCGCCAACCTCGTTCACGGCGAGCGGCTGAATTGCGGGCCGATTGGCGTGACAGGGTCCGACAGCGCCAACACTCTGGCAGAAGAAGCGGATTTGATCTTTGCCGTTGGCACGCGCTTGCAGGATTTCACCACCGGCTCTTGGACGGCTTTTGACCAAGACGCGAAACTGGTGACGCTTAACGTGGCGCGGCACGATGCCGACAAACATTCAGCGCTCAGCGTGGTGGGCGATGCAAAGCTGGGGCTTGGCGCGATTTCAAACGCCCTTGGCGGTCATTCGTTTGCGCCCACTTGGTCTGACCGCGCAGAAAAGCTCACCAAACAATGGGATGCCTATGTTGACGGCAACATTTCGCCCACCAGCGACGATGGCCAGAACCGGCCCATGAGCTATGCTCAAGTCGTCGGAGCGGTGAACCAGCTCTGCGACAAGCGCGACCGGGTTGTGGCCGCTGCTGGCGGACTTCCCGCCGAAGTAACGGCCAATTGGCGCACTTTGGACGTTGGCACCGTGGACGTGGAGTTCGGTTATTCCTGCATGGGCTACGAAATCGCAGGCGCATGGGGCGCGCGCATCGCGCAGCAAGAAGATGAAGCGGCGCAAGATACGATCTGCTTCACCGGCGATGGCTCTTACCTGATGATGAATTCGGACATCTATTCATCCGTTCTGGCGGGCAACAAGCTCATCATCTGCGTTTGCGACAATGGCGGCTTTGCCGTCATCAACAAGCTGCAGAACAACACGGGCAACGCTTCGTTTAACAACCTAATCGCAGACAGCAACATCTCGGTTGAACCGTTCGCGGTGGACTTCGCAGCGCATGCCGCATCAATGGGCGCGCTGGCCGAAACGGTTCATTCCATCGACGAATTCAAGGAAGCGTTCAAACGCGCCAAGTCTGCGGACCGCACGACAGTGATCTCCATGCAGGTTGATGCCTTTGATGGCTGGACCACTGAAGGTCACGCGTGGTGGGAGGTCGGCACGCCGGAAGTTTCGAGTTCCAAATCTGTGCGGGAATCGCATCAAGAAACCGAAGCGGGCCGCGAACGCCAGCGCAGGGGCATGTAGATGGCCGCCGATCTGAAGCGCATCGAAGGACGCAACTTCCTTATTATCGGACGGGCCGGCATGGACATGTATGCCCATCCACCCGGCGTCAAAACAGAAGATGCAGAATACTTCTATTCTGCACTGGGCGGCTCGTCGGCAAATATCGGCGTTGCTTTAGTGAAGCTGGGTTCAAAGGCTTCGCTGGTTACGTCCGTATCGGATGATTCCGTTGGCCGCTATTGCCTGAACCAGTTGGATCACTACGGCGTTGATCGCACTTTCGTGCGCTCGGTCGCGGGCGAGGAGCGCAATTCACTGGCCGTATTGGAAACCACCAATATTGATCACCAGTCGGTGATCTACCGCAACAATGCGGCGGACTTTCAGATGACCGTTGAGGATGTGCGCAAGCCGGACTACACAGCTTATTCCGCAGCCATCACCACAGGCACAGTGTTCGCAGGCCAGCCCTCGCGCGATGCCGCCTTCGTTGCCTTCGATCTGGCAAAAGAAGCCGGACTGCCCGTGATCTTTGATATCGACTACCGCCCCTACTCATGGACATCCGGAGCGGAAGCGGCTGAAGTTTATTCGCGGGCCGCAAGCTATTGCGATATCGTCATCGGCAACGACGACGAGTTCGGCGTGATGGCGGGTGACTACGACATCGGGCTGGCCTTTGCGGAAAACCTCGCCAAGACCAGCGCGCAGATCGTGGTCTATAAGATGGGCCATCTCGGCTCCATCACGTTCACGCAGGACGGCTCGTTCAAGACTGGCATCTTCCCCGTCGATGCGCTGAAACCTACCGGAGCGGGCGACAGTTTCATGGGCGCGTTCATCGCTTCAATGGCCGCAGGGATGGACGTGCAGACCTGCGTAGAGCGCGGCTCTGCGGCAGCGGCGATTGTTGTTTCCAATGTCGCCTGTGCTCCCGCCATGCCAACACCAGACATTCTCGAAGACTTCATTGCCAGCCACCCCGGCATCACCAAACCCTAAGGACCGACCATGCACACCCCACCGTTCGACAATGCCAACAAGCCCATCGTTGACGCCGATGACCCCAATGTTCCGCTGAACTATTTCAACATCGTGAAGCTGAAGAAGGGCCAGGCGTTTGACTATCAGGTGCCCGGCTACGAGACATGCATCGTACCGGCCACCGGCACGGTCGATGTGGAAATCGAAGGCGTGTCCTACGCCGCGCTCGGCACGCGCACGGTGGACGTTTGGGACGGCGAGCCGGAAGGCGTTTATGTACCCGTTGGTGCCAAAGCAACGATGGTTTGCATGACCGACGAAGCCGAAGTCTTCGTCGCGGGCGCGAAGTACGACAAGGTGCTGGAGCCGTTCGACGTGCGCGTGGCCGATCTCGACAAGGTGCAATACGGCTCCGACGAGACAAAGACCCACCGCAAGATCAAGCACATCCTCGGCACGAAATACCACGACAAAGTGGGGCGCTTGCTGGTGTCGGAACTTTTCACCGTCGGCCAGGGCGGCTGGTCCGGCTTTCCGCCGCACAAACACGACACCGACCGACTGCCCGACGAAACACGCCACGATGAGACCTACAATTTCCGCTTCAAGCCGAACAATGGTTTCGGCATGCAGCTCGTGCAGCGCGAAGACGGCAAGGTTGGCGACGCTTATCATCTGGTCGATGGGTCCACGATCACGCTGGAAAAGGGCTACCACCCCTGCGTCGTCGCGCCGGGCTACGAGATGTATTATTTCACCATCCTTGGCGGCCTGTCGCAGCGATCGCTCGTGCAATATTTCCAGCCCGATCATGCATGGCAGATCGAAACGATCCCCGGCATCAAGGACATGATTGCCAAGTTCAAATGACGGTCGCGACGCTTGCAGAAGTTTTGGCGCCTGCCCGCGCAGAAGGTTATGCGCTGGCGGGCGTTGTGGTGCTGGGCTGGGAAGACGCGCTGGCTTATGTTCAGGCAGCGGAGGAGACGGGCATCCCGATCATCCTGCAAGCCGGGCCGGGCTGCCGCGCTCATACGCCGGTCTCCGTGTTGGGGCCAATGTTTCGGCATCTGGCCGAGCAGGCGAGCGTGCCCGTTGTCGCCCATATTGACCACGGCAAGACGGTTGAAGAATGCATAGAGGCCATAGACTACGGCTTCACATCGCTGATGTATGACGGCTCCGCCCTCCCGCTTGATGAGAATATCGAAAACACACTTGCGGTGATCGAGAAAGCACGGTCGGCGAGCATTAGTGTGGAAGGCGAAGTGGGTTTCGTTGGCTACGCGGAAGGGGCAACATCGGCGGCCACCGCGCCGGAAGAAGCGCAACGATTTGCGGTCGAGACAGGCGTTGATGCCTTGGCGGTTTCGGTTGGCAATGTGCATCTGCAAACCGAAAAAACCGCTGGCATCGATTTTGCGGCCGTCGCCGCCATTGAAGCGGTTTGCAATGTGCCGCTGGTTATCCACGGCGGCAGCGGCGTGCCGGTTGCGGATCGTCAACGGTTGGCACGGGAAACTTCGGTTTGTAAGTTCAACATCGGCACCGAATTGCGCATGGCTTTTGGCGCGGCGCTGCGGAGATCAATCGAGGATCATCCCAACGCTTTTGACCGCATTTCTCTTCTCAAGCCGACAATCGAGCCGGTGCGACAAGCGACTGCGAAGGTGCTGCGGCAATTGCGATTTCCCAGCGGTCTTTGACCGCTAAGGGCTATGCGAGATCGCTTATTTTGGGGCGAGTAACCCCATTTAGCCGCTCCAAAACCGCTTTTCGGCAGGCGAAAACGGCATTTCCCGGCGGCAAAAGGCGCTCTCGCTCCTCATCCAGCTTCAAAATCAGCCTCCGCCAAGCGTGAACGATGCGGGCGCGGGCGATGGCTTGGGCAATTGGGTCTTTCGGAACGGCGTGATTTTCAGCCAGCAGTGTTTCGTGCAGCATGCGAAAAGATTTCGCCAAGGATGAAGGCAGCAAGCTCTCCATCGCCCAATCGGGCATCGTGGAAACACCAGCGGACAACACCCAGTCGGTCGGCATTGGTGAACGCGTCAGCCGCACACGCGGCGCGAGTTCTATTCCTTCGGGCGTCTCCACATCGGGTGCGGCAAGCACGAGTTTCACATCTGTTATTGCAGGCAGGTTTTCCGCATAAATGCGCGGACTGGCCGCCTGCGTTTCGCGCAGGCCGTGGGTGCTCAGGCGATAATGTGCGTTCCGGCCAACCTTGCGGGAGACGATCCAGCTGTCTTTTCGTAGTCGGTGCAATGCCACGCGGGTTGCGTCCGGGCGGATGCCGAGCCGTTCCATCAGCATCATCAAAACCTGGCCGCTGATCTCATCCCCATCACCGCTTGCCAGATCGCCAAACAGGGTGACGATGACCGACCAGACCTTGATCGGATCGTCGCTGGGGAGAAGGTCTATTTGGCTAGCCACAAGCAAGGGTCAGACCGCATTCATAGTCAGCAGTTCATATTCCGCGACCGTGTCGTCGTCTTGATTGGTCAGCGTGACGTGCCAGCGCACTTCGCCGTATTCGTCGTTGCGTAGGGTTTTGCGTTTTACCGTCAGCCGCACCTTGATCGCGTCGCCCGCTTGAACCGGCTTCATAAAGCGCAGATTGTCGAGGCCGGTATTGGCCAGGACCGGGCCGGGATCGGGCTGCACAAACAGGCCCGCAGCAAAGGAAAGCAGCAGGTAACCGTGGGCCACGCGACCGGGGAAGAAGGGGTTCGCCTTAGCGGCTTCTTCGTCCATGTGCGCGTAGAAAGTATCGCCCGTGAAGTGGGCGAAGTGTTCAATGTCTTCCAGAGTGACTTTGCGCGAGTCGCTGTTGAACGTCTCGCCAAGGTCGAGTTCATGGAATGTGCGGGTGAACGGGTGGGCATCATGCGAAATTTCCGGCGCACCCGGTATCCATGTCTCGCCAATGGCGGAGAGCATCTGCGGACTGCCCTGAATGGCGGTGCGCTGCATGTAGTGCATGACGCCGCGAATGCCGCCCATTTCCTCGCCGCCGCCTGCCCTGCCCGGCCCGCCATGCACCATGTGCGGCAGGGGGGAGCCGTGGCCTGTGGCCTCCTTCGCGCTGTCGCGGTTGTTGATGTATAGCCGCCCATGGAACGCGCCGGAGCTCATCACCATAGCCTTTGCTGTTCCCACATCGTGTGTGAAAAGCGAGGCAACCAGTGAGCCGCCGCCCTTGTTCAGCAGGTGGCTGGCATGCTCGATATCGCGGTAGGGCATGAGCGTGGCCACGGGGCCAAAGGCTTCTGTGCGGTGCGCTTCAACAGCGGCATCAGGATTGTTGCACTGAAACAGAATGGGGGGGACGAAGGCATCTGGCGCAGTATCTTTGCCTAGCAAATCCATTGTCGTTAAATCGCCGAATACGCGCTCGGCCTCTGATTCCAATTTGCTGATCTTGGCCAAGACGTCTTGTTTTTGATCAGCCGAAATCAGCGCGCCCATGCGGGTGTCCTCGTGGCGTGGATCACCGATCGTGATTGTTGCCAGTTTGGCAACAAGCGCTTCGCGGGCTGGGTCGATAAGATTTTCAGGGATGAGAAGCCTGCGCATTCCCGTGCATTTCTGACCTGCTTTGGCTGTGATCTCGCGCACCGCTTCCTTGATGAAAATATCAAATTCCAGCGCATCAGGTGTGGCATCGGGGCCGAGCACGGCTCCGTTCAAACTGTCTTGCTCCGCGATGAAGCGAACTGAATTCTGTGCGATAGAGGGCGTGGCGCGGAGCATCGTTGCCGTAGCGGCGGAACCTGTGAAGCTCACCACGTCTTGACCATCGAGGCGGTCGAGAAGGTCGCCCGTTCTGCCGCACACAAGTTGGAGTGCGCCATCTGGCAAGAGGCCAGATTCCAGCATCATTCGCACGCAAGCTTCAGTGACGTAGCACGATGCGGTAGCTGGTTTTACGATGGCGGGAACGCCAGCCAGAAATGTGGGGGCCAGCTTTTCCAACATGCCCCAAACGGGGAAATTGTAGGCGTTGATATGGACCGCAACACCCTGCAACGGCGTTGCGATGTGCTGGCCCTGGAACGTGCCGCTACGCGAGAGCAATTCAGGCGGACCATCGAGATAGACATGCGCATCGGGCAATTCGCGACGGCCTTTCGAGGCGAAGACAAAAAGCGTGCCTATGCCGCCATCGATATCGATCAGGTGGTCTTTTTGGGTGGCACCTGTGTCGAATGACAAATCGTAAAGCGCCTGTTTGCGCTCGCCCAAATATTGCGCCAGCGCTTTCAGCATTTTGGCGCGGTCGTGGAATGTGAGCTTGCGCAAAGCTGGGCCACCGACGCTCTTGGCATGATCCAGCATGTCCTGGAAATCGAGCGCGGCACCGCCTGCCCGAGCAATTTCGCGGCCATGAATGGCGCTATAGATAAGGGAAGCGCCCGCCCCAGGTGCATGCCAGCCGCCCAATGCAAAACTGTTGACCTCAATCATGCTTTCGCCCTCCTGAGGCATCGTTTTAATGCTGGTCGTAATCGACGGTGATCGTCTCGCTCGTTGGATGGGCCTGACAGGTGAGAATGCGTCCGGCCTCCACTTCGTAGTCCTCCAGCGCGTGGTTGGCGACCATCTCCACCGCACCCTCGGTCAGCCGCGCCATGCAGGTGGAGCATACGCCCGCCGTGCAGGCATAGGGGGCTTCAATGCTTTGCGCCAAGGCCGCTTCCAGAACACTCTGATCGGGTGCGATGTCGAGCGTGTGGCGGGTGCCGTCGAGTATGATCGTTGCCTTGGTGGCTTTTGCGTTTTGAGCCACTTTGGAAACCGCACGTTTCTTGGCTCGGCCTGCTTGGGAAGCCGCGAAGAGTTCGTATTTGATCGCGTCTTTGCCCAAACCACGGCTCTCCAGCGCAGCGGCTGCGGTTTTCATCATCTCTTCGGGGCCGCAGATGAAGGCGAGGTCGATGCGCGATATGTCGATCATTTTCTCAAACAGCGCATCGCATTTTTCGGTGTCCAATCGGCCGGAAAGCAGGTCGATATCTTGGCCGCCTCCGCTCAAAACATGCACCAGATTGAGGCGCGTCATGTTGAGATTTTTCAAGTCTTCCAGCTCTTCGCGGAACATCACGGTGTTCACCGCGCGGTTGGAATAGAGCAGCGTGATGTCGGCTTTCGGTTCTTCGGCGAGAATGGTCTTGGTGAGTGAAAGGATAGGCGTGATGCCCGAACCGGCGGCGATCATCAGGTAGTGGCGCGCCGCTTCGGGCTGGAGCGGCGCGTGGAAATTACCCATCGGCGGCATGGCTTCCAGCCGTTCGCCAACTTTCAGATTTTCATTGGCCCAAGTTGAAAATGCGCCGCCGTCCACGCGCTTGATGCCGACACGCAATGCGCCGTCATGGGTGCCGGAACAGATGGAATAAGAACGGCGCAATTCCTCTCCGTCGAATTCCTTGCGGAACGTGAGATATTGCCCCTGCGTGAAAGAGAAATCTGCACCGTTTTCCGGCTGGAGCGTCACAACGACCGCGTCTCTTGTTGTGGGCTGAATGTCTGTGACTGTCAGGGTGTGAAATTGGGCCATGGTCACAAGCTCACAGGCATTTGAAATAGTCGAAGGGCTCAAGGCAGGTCTTGCAGCGCCAATGGGCTTTGCACGGCGTGGAGCCAAACTGGCTCACTTTCTCCACGAGCGCAGAACTGCAGCGCGGGCATTTGTCCGGCCCACCAGCAGGGTTTGGCGGGGCGATGCCGTATTCCTCCAGCCGCTTTTTGCCCTTTTCGGTCAACCAATCGGTCGTCCAAGCGGGGGAAAGCTGCGTTTCAAATTTGATCTTCTTGATACCTTTGGCGAGCAGCGCGGTTTCGATATCGAGGTTGATGATCGTCGTTGCGGGACAGCCGGAATAAGTGGGCGTAACTGCAACGTGCAGCGTATCGCCCCGCCATTCCACACCCCGCACAATACCCAGATCGACAACGGAAATGACCGGGATTTCGGGGTCCGGCACATCGTCAAGCCAATGCCAGATTTCATCCGTCGATGGGCGCGTGGAGACTACCATGTTGCGCCCGGATAGGCCCGCTGGAGCCATTGCATGGACGAAAGCAGGTGGCCCAGATGTTCGGTGTGCTGCTTGCCTGTTCTGCCGCCGGAATGGGCGAAGATTGTATCGGGGACACCGAGCGTGGCTTCGCCCATCACACCAGCAATTGTGCCGCTCCACGCCTCACGCAGACTGGATGGCAGGGGAGCTATCTTCTCAGCCACCACGGCCTCATCAATCGCGTCGTCAGCAAACATCTCACCGGTGAACGGCCAGAGGCGATCTAACGCTGCCTGCATCTTTTCATGGCTCGTTTCCGTGCCATCGCCTAATGCGATCACCGTCTCGCTGGAGCGTTCAAGATGATAAGCGGCCTCTTTGCCACTTTTAGCCGCGATAGCCGCGATGCGCTCGTCGGATGAACCTTCCAACGCCTTCAGCATTGGCACTTGGTATGCGTCGAACAGGAATTGGCGCATCATCGTGTGGCCGAAATCGCGGTTTGGCTGTTCCAGCATCAGAAGATTGCGGAAATCCCAGAAGTCGCGCAGGAAGGCGAGGTCGTCTGCGTCGCGGTCCTTGCCCTCGATTTCAGCCGCATAACCCAGCCAGTTTTGCGTTTGGCCGATCAAATCAAGCGCGGTGTTGGCGAGCGCAATGTCCTCTTCCAACACGGGGGCCTTGCCGCACCATTCCGAAATGCGGTGACCAAGGATGAGCGTGTTATCGCCCATTCGCAGCAGGAATTGAAACAGGTGATCGTCGCTCACATCGCACCCACATCGTCGGGAATGTCGAAGAAGGTCGGGTGGCGGTAGACCTTGTCGTTGGCCGGCTCATAAAGCGGGCCTTTGTCTCCCGGCGCGGAGGCGTGAATGTCGGCTGACTTCGCCACCCAGATGGAAACGCCTTCATTGCGCCGCGTGTAGACATCGCGGGCGTTAAGGATTGCCATCTCCTCATCCGGCGCGTGGAGCGAACCGACATGACGGTGGCTCATGCCGTGCGCTCCACGAATGAAGATTTCCCAAAGCGGCCATTCTTGGGTCATCAGGCTGCTGCCTTGGCCCGTGCCGCGCGCTTTTCAGCGTGGGCCTGCATGGCTTCGCGCACCCATGCGCCGTCTTCCCACGCATTTTTGCGGGTTTCCAGACGCTCGGTGTTGCAGGGGCCGTTGCCGGAAATGACGTCGAAGAATTCGTTCCAGTCCGGCTCTGAGAAGTCGTAGCCGCCTTTTTCTTCGTTCCAGACGAGGTTTTCGTCCGGCACGGTGAGGCCGAGATATTCGGCTTGTGGCACCGTCTGGTCGACGAATTTCTGGCGCAGCTCGTCGTTGGTGTTCATCTTGATTTTCCACGCCATCGACTGGGCGGAATGGACGCTGTCTTTGTCGGACGGGCCGAACATCATCAGCGCGGGAAACCAGAAACGGTTGAGCGCGTCTTGCGCCATGCGCTTTTGCGCTTCCGTGCCGTTGGCCATCTTCATCATGATGTCGAAGCCTTGGCGCTGGTGGAAACTCTCTTCCTTGCAGATGCGGATCATGGCGCGGGAATACGGGCCAAACGATGTGCGCTGCAGCGGGACTTGATTCATGATTGCCGCACCATCCACGAGCCAGCCAACCGCGCCCATATCCGCCCATGTGAGCGTGGGATAATTGAAGATCGAAGAATATTTCATCTTGCCGCTGTGGAGTTGCTCAAACAGCTCGTCCCGCGAAATGCCCAGCGTTTCGGCAGCGCAATAGAGATAGAGGCCGTGGCCCGCTTCATCTTGCACCTTGGCGAGAAGAATGGCCTTGCGCTCCAGCGTGGGCGCGCGGGTGATCCAGTTGCCCTCCGGCAATTGACCAACGATTTCAGAATGAGCGTGCTGACCGATCTGGCGGATTAGGTTTTTGCGGTAGGCTTCCGGCATCCAATCCTTCGGCTCAATCTTTTCGCCCGCATCAATCCGCTCCTGAAAAGCGCGCTCCTGCGGGTTCATCTCGCTCTTGTCACGCACGGCTTGGCCGGTCGATTTTACCATTTGGGCATACATGGGGCTGTCCTCCTGAGGGACATTTTTAGCAGCGATGCCAGATCATAGCAATGATTATGTAACAAAATATAAGAGTCGAGAAAATTCTGTAACATAACGGCTGCATGGCAGCCTGTGGAAACTGTCACAATCGAAATCTCTCCTTGATGCGAGCGGCATGATCGTGTTGCGTGCCGAGTGTGGAACCCGAGATTGGGAGATGCGCCGATGAGCCGTCACGAAGAAATGCTGAACAAAATCCGCGAAGGCGCTCAGCGCGCGTTTGGGTCGGAGGAAAGCCAGATCTGGCTGAACCGCAAATCCCGTTTGTTCGACCACAAAACACCTCTGGAACTGGCCCAAGAGGACGCTGATCGTGTGCTGAACTTTGTTGAATGCATGACCGGCGAGGAAGTCAGCACCCGGCATTAAACCGGCAGCGCGGAAGTTTCCTTCAGCGTGTCGAGCACGATTGCGGTTTTGACGTTCTGAACCGCTTTGTGCGGCAGCAGTGTCTGGTTGATGAACTCGGACAAGGCTTTGAGATCAGGGGTCACAACCTTGATCATGTAATCCATCTCACCCGTCAGTGCGTAGGCATCAAGCACTTGTGGAAGTCGGGCGAGCAGGCTGCGAAGATTGGCGGCATTGTCGTCGTTGTGGGTCGCCAACGTCACGGAGACGAGGCTTTTAAGCCCGATGCCCACCTTTTCCGGATCAAGCCGAGCCGTGTATCCGTTAATGATCCCAGCATCCTCCAGCGCCGTGCGACGGCGGGAGCATTGTGAGGCGGACAGACCAACACGGTCCGCCAGTTCGGCATTTGTGAACCGCCCATCTTCTTGCAGGCTTGCGAGAATCTTGCGATCAAACGCATCTAATGCATTGGCCATGGCTTATTTTCTCTGAATCTCACACATTTCTTGCACATTATGATTAAATTGCGCGTCGATTGCAAAGTCTGTGCGCCCAGGATGCACTATAGTTGTTCCATCACATTTCAGGAGGAACAATCCATGGGTCCGTTTCCACACGACGCGCCACGCGCGACGATTACCGAACACAATCCTGCCGGCACGGACGGGTTTGAATTTGTTGAATTCGCCCATCCAGAGCCCGAAAAGCTGGAAAGCCTGTTTGCGACCATGGGCTATCAACCCGTCGCTCAGCATAAAAGGAAAGCGATCACCGTTTGGCGGCAGGGCGACATCAACTACGTCATCAATGCCGAACCGGGCACCCATGCCGCGCGGTTTGTCAAAGAACACGGTCCCTGTGCCGCTTCAATGGCTTGGCGGGTGGCGGATGCGCAGCATGCGTTTGATCTGGCAGTCGCACGTGGCGCGCAGCCTTATCTTGGGGATGGTAAGGTGATGGACGTGCCCGCGATCGTCGGGATTGGCGGGTCGCTGCTGTATTTCATCGACAGCTATGGCGAGACGGGCTCTGCCTATGACGCGGAGTTTGATTGGATTGGCGAACGCGACCCGAAACCAGAAGGTATCGGCTTTTACTATCTCGATCACCTCACCCACAACGTCTATCGCGGCAATATGGATCGCTGGTGGCATTTCTACCGTGACTTGTTCGGCTTCACGCAAATCCATTTCTTCGACATTGAAGGCAAGATGACAGGTCTGATCAGCCGCGCCATCACGTCCCCCTGCGGGAAAATTCGTATTCCGCTGAATGAATCCACCGACGATAAAAGCCAAATTGAGGCCTATCTGCATAAATACAAAGGCGAAGGCATTCAGCACATTGCGGTTGGCACTGACGGAATTTATGACGCAACCGACAAGCTGGCTGAAAACGGCCTGAAGTTCATGCCCGGCCCACCGGAAACCTATTACGAGATGTCCCAAGCAAGGGTGAACGGCCATAATGAGCCGCTGGATCGCATGAAACGGCATGGCATTTTGATCGACGGCGAGGGCGTGTTCGATGATGCCAACGGCGACCGGATGACGAAAATCCTGCTCCAGATTTTCTCCAAAACCGTAATCGGCCCGATCTTCTTCGAGTTCATTCAGCGCAAGGGCGACGAAGGGTTTGGCGAAGGGAATTTCCGGGCGCTTTTTGAGAGCATCGAGGCGGAACAGATACGGACTGGTGAATTGGTGGGCTAGTGATCTCACCAAAACAAAAAAGGGGCGGCCTCACAGGCCGCCCGTTTGGCTTGGGTTTAGCAATCTTGAATCAATCTTGCGCCAGCAGCGCGTCGATGCGGTCCATCTTATCATCTTTGTCATAGATGTCGTAGTAGGCCGAGGCCATCAGTGCGGGCGGGCCGAAGAAGAAGCGTTCGTAGAGCGCTTGGCGCGTTCCAAAGCCGGAAATCGCCACATCGTGCGCCAGCCGGAACAGGCCGACCCGGTCTCGGGATTCGGCGTTTGCCAGCTGGAAATACTGCTCAACATCGCCAGCCATCTCGTTGGAGAAGTCGGCCTCAGACGGTGTCGCCATGAGCGAAGATGAACCGATGAGCTGCAGAATTTCGACCATGCGGGGATACATTTTCGGGAACATGTTGCGCGACGTATCGATGGGGCCGCGCAGGGGGATGAAGTTGCCAAACTCGTCTTCGTGGGCCTGCTGTTCGGCGCTGTAGAGCATGGCACGGACGGCCTCCGTCATTTGCATGACTTCGGCGATCAGGCCTTTGGTGTGTAGGTCTTTATCGCGGCCAGACGCGGCGGCGATCTTGCACATCAGGCCGACCATGAATTCAGCCTTAGCAAGCTTCCCACATGCAACCTGATGCATCATGTGGACGACTGCATTGGTGGCGTTGAAAGCCTGATTGCACAATTCTGGCTGGCCGTACATGAACACTCGTTCCCACGGCACAAACACGTTTTCGAAAATCACGACTGCGTCCATTTCCTCATAGCGTGAGGAAAGCGGCGCATCGAATGTGCTCTCACCATGATCGTAGGAATCGCGGCACATCATTTTCAAACCAGGTGTCGCGATGGGGATCGCGAACGCAAAAGCGAACGGGATGTTGTCTTCGCTGGCACGCAGCACCGTGGATGGAAAAACCTCGATTTCATCTGACAGCGGACCAAGCGTTGCAAGTAGTCGAGCGCCGTTCACATAGATTCCAGCATCGGTTTCCTTAGTGACGTGCAGCGCGACTTTCTCGTTGAATTTGCCCGAGGCAGCCTGCTGGAAGTTTACTGCCGGATTGACCAGCGTGTGGGTCAGCACTTTGTCGTTCTTTCGGGCATAGTCGTAGAAGTTCGTCATGTTTTTGGCAAAATCAGCATTGCCCTTCGTGCCTTGTGCCAAGAAGCTTGTCGCGGAGGCGAAGGCCATAACGGAAGCATTCTTGTAGTCCGGCGTGCGGCCAAACATGCCGTTCGACCATTTGGCCCATTCGTAATAGGCGCGGCCACGGGCTATGACGTCTTCTTTGCTCTTGGGCTTTTTATAGGCCATCGCGCAGCGGTCGCCGTCTTCATCGACATAGGTGACGGTGTCGCGCCATTTGGCGTCGTGCTGACGGTCGAGGAAGCCACCCAGAGTTTCTGCACCGCGTGCCATGCCCGGCTCGGCAGTTACGTCTTTGACGCGCTTGCCACGATGCCAGATTTCGCGGTCGTCGCGCAGGCCCTCGAGATATTGCTTGCCGGTGCGTATGCCGGTGCCGATGTCGGATGGTGCAGAGTGTTCGGTGGCGTCGATTTCATTGACCGCAATACCGGCTTGGCTAAGGTCGTCCATCATATGTCTTTTCCCTAAACGTCTTTCGCCTCAGCCGTTGCTGGCTTTGGGCAGGTCTGGCGCTGCGGCGGCAGCAGCGATTTTTCTCAACGTGTTTTCCATGTGTTGCCAATCTTCGGGCGAAACCGTGTTGCGCAAACGGGCGTCTATCTGCGCCACGTGCGGCGTCACTTCATCTTCCAGCGCCCTGCCCTTGGCTGTCGGCACGATGTAGACTGCCCGGCGATCTTCCACCGAGCGGACACGGGACACGAAACCCTTTTTCTCTAACCTGTCGATAATGCCGACGAGGCTGGGGGCAGGCAAAAGAGTGCGGCGGGACAGATCAGCCGAGGTGACGCGCATTTCGCTCCACAGCACCCGCAAGATGCGCCATTGCTGTTCGGTCAGATCGTAACGCGCAAACAGTTCGCGGTAATCCGGCATGATATCGTCCAGCGCCCGGTTCAGGATCATAGGAAGAGATCGGTCAAAGCTCGTCATGCAGGGAATTTTCCGGTTGGCGGCAAGCATTCACATGTGTATCGTTAATATGTGAATTAAATGACCGTTTGCGTCGGAAGTCAAGACAAACCCACGGCTATTCACGTTCCAGCCCTTGTCATTCGGGCGCGAATTAGGTTTCCATTTGACAGGATGTCGCACAAAATGCGGTCACGAAGGGGTATTTTCATGTCGGAACTCGACGACAACATTTCTAAATTGCACACCTATTTGGCCCCCTTTCGGCAAAACGGGGTGATGAACCGCATCAACGGCGAAGTCGTGCCCGCCCAATCCGGCGAGACGTTCGACAACAATTCGCCCGTCGATGAGGAGTTGATCTGCACAGTCGCCAAAAGCGGACCTGCGGATATCGACGCGGCAGCACAAGCAGCCCATGACGCCTTCCCCGCATGGCGCGATATGGCTGGAACGGAGCGCAAGAAAATTCTTCATGCGATTGCTGACGGTATCGTGGCACGTGCCGAGGAGATCGCGTTTGCCGAGTGTTATGACACGGGTCAGGCACTGCGGTTTATGTCGAAGGCGGCTTTGCGGGGTGCGGAGAACTTCCGTTATTTCGCCGATCTTGCCCCATCCGCCCGAGACGGCAAGCAGATGCCTTCTGCGACGTTGATGAATGTAACCACACGGGTTCCGATCGGCCCTGTGGGCGTCATTACACCTTGGAACACGCCGTTCATGCTTTCCACCTGGAAAATTGCACCTGCGCTCGCCGCCGGTTGCACGGTGGTGCACAAGCCTGCCGAGTTTTCGCCTGTGACTGCCAGTATCTTGCTGGAAATTGCAGAGGAAGCCGGGCTGCCACCGGGGGTTTGGAACCTTGTGAATGGCTTTGGCGAGGATGCGGGCAAGGCGCTCACGGAGCACCCAAAAATCCGCGCCATCGCTTTTGTCGGCGAAAGCCGCACAGGCTCGATGATCATGAAACAGGGCGCAGACACGCTGAAACGGACGCATTTCGAACTGGGCGGCAAGAACCCTGTGGTGGTGTTTGACGATGCCGAACTCGACCGGGCGCTCGATGCGGCGATTTTCATGATTTATTCGCTCAACGGCGAACGCTGCACGTCATCATCGCGTTTGCTGGTCCAGTCTTCCATCGCTGACGATTTTCTCTCAGCAATGGCAACCCGCGTGAAGAACATTCGAGTGGGCCATCCACTCGACCCTGAAACCGAGATTGGACCGCTGATCCACAAAGTTCATTTCGACAAGGTTTGCTCTTACTTCGACATTGCCAAAGAAGAGGGCGCCAAGATCGCCGCCGGTGGTGCTGCGAAAGAGGGCAAAGGCTGGTTTGTGGAACCGACGCTGTTCACCGCCGCCAACAACGACATGAAGATCGCCCGTGAGGAAATTTTCGGACCTGTGCTGACGGCCATCACGTTCGACACCGAAGAGGAAGCCTTGGCGATTGCCAATGACACCGAATACGGCCTCACCGGCTATGTCTGGACCAACGATCTGACCCGCGCCCTGCGCTTCACCGACAAGTTGGAGGCGGGCATGATCTGGGTGAATTCTGAAAACGTTCGCCACCTGCCAACACCGTTTGGCGGTGTCAAAGCCAGTGGCATTGGCCGCGATGGCGGCGACTGGTCTTTTGAATTCTACATGGAACAAAAGCATGTCGGCTTCGCCACCGGCCACCACAAAATTCCACAATTGGGAGCCTGATCGTCATGCCCATTCCCGCAGCAAACCTGAATCCACCTTTCAACATCGTGCGGCTGAGCCACGTGGAATATGGCGTGAAAGACATCGCCGCTTCCAAAGCGTTTTACGTCGATACGCTTGGCCTGCAAGTGACGCATGAAGAGAAGGGGCGGCTCTATCTGCGCGCGATGGAAGAACGTGGGCATCACTGCATTTCACTGCACGAGACGGGCGAAAGCTCGGTTAATGTGCTGGGGTTCAAGGTCTGGTCCGAAGAGGAATTGGACAAGGCGAAAGCGTGGTTCGACGGCAAAGGCCTGCCGACGGAGTGGATCGAAAAGCCGTTTATGGGCCGCATTCTGCGCACCCGCGACCCCTGGGGCATTCCGCTGGAATTCTATGCGAAGATGGACCGGCTTGAGTCGATCCATCAGAAATACAAACTCTACAACGGCGTCAAACCGCTGCGTATTGACCATTTCAACATGTTCTCCGCCGATGTGGATGCGAGCGTGGAGTTCTATGGTGAAATGGGATTTCGCACGACGGAATACACCGAGGACGCCGAAAGCGGGCGTGTTTGGGCCGCTTGGATGCACCGCAAAGGCGGCGTCCACGATGTAGCCTTCACCAATGGCACAGGCCCGCGCCTGCACCACACAGCCTTTTGGGTGCCAACGCCGCTGAACATCATCGACCTGCTCGATCTGATGGCGACCACGGGTTACGTGAGCAACATCGAACGCGGACCGGGCCGGCACGGCATTTCGAATGCGTTCTTCCTCTACATTCTCGATCCTGACGGCCACCGCATCGAGATTTATTGCTCGGACTATCAAACGATCGACCCCGATCACGAGCCGATCAAATGGGACTTGAAAGACCCGCAGCGCCAGACGCTTTGGGGAGCACCCGCGCCGAAGAGCTGGTTTGAGCACGGGAGCTTGTTTGCTGGAGCGGAAACCAAGGAAAGTGGCCTGAAGGCGCAGCCGATCATTGCGCCATGAAGGGTCTGCGCACCTAGACGAAATCCACATGCTTGTTGAACGGCATTTCGCGGATGCGCTTGCCGGTTGCGGCGAAGATCGCGTTGCCCAAGGCGGGCGCTGCGGGCGGAACGGGTGGCTCGCCGATGCCGCGCACCTTTGAGCCGTTTTCCAAACCCCGCACTTCAATGATGGGACATTGGTTGAAACGCATGCCCGTGAACGTGTCGTAATTGTTCTGCTCGGCCATTCCGTCGGAATAGGTGATTTCGCAGTTCATCGCGTGACCCAGACCCCAGACCACGCCGCCTTTGACCAGATTATCGAAATTGATCGGATCGACAACCCTGCCCACTTCGGCGGCGACGAAGACTCTATCAATCTTGATGCCGTCTTCAGTGTCTGTGACTTCCACCACTTCGGCGACAGGCACGCCAAACGACGTGACGATGGCAACGCCTCTGCCGCGTTTGGGGCCGAGATCGCTGCCCCAGTTGGACATTTCCGCCACCGCTTCAAGCACTTTGCGCGACGGTTCGTGCGATGTCAGGCGAATGCGCTCCGCCATCGGGTCAGCACCGGCCGCGTGGATCAGTTCATCCAGTGCTGTCTCATGGAAAAAGCCATTCGACGATGCGCCCACTGCGCGCCAAGACGAGATCGGTGCCAGGTCGGGGGCGCGGTAACCAGTGACGCGGTAATGGGGGATGGAGAGCGGTTGCTCCCATGCGCCAGCGGTGATCATGGGGTCAGGGCCGGGCATGGCAAGGTTTTGGCGGCCCAGCTGCGAGCCCATGACGGACGGCATGGCGATGCCGAGATCCAGCGCCTCCACCTTGCCGTCCTTCACCGTTCCCTTGAAGCGCGACATGGCAATCTGGCGCGGGAAGTCGTGGATCATATCCTCTTCGCGCGAATAGGTCAGGTGAACCGGCACGCCTTTCATAGCGATGGCGATTTCGGTCGCTTGCTTCACGACTTCATCTTCCAGCCGGTGGCCGAAAGAGCCGCCAGCGTAAAGAACGTGAACGAACACCTGCTCATCATCGAGGCCCGTCAGCTTGGCCACATTGCCCTGCACGAAGCGAGGGATTTGCGTTGATGTCCAAACGTCTGCGCGGTCATCGGTCACTTTCACCGTGGCCGAAATAGGCTCCAGCGGCGCGTGGGCGAGATAGGGGGCGCGGTATTCGCCTGCGATCACTGTGCCGCCGGCAAGCGCGGTTTCAACATCGCCATCATCGCGCTGCACGGCATCCACGCTGTCTGGTGTGAAACTGTCGGCCAAAGCCTGCCAGTGGTCATCCATCTCGGCCGGAAAAGGCGCTGCGTCCCAATCAACTTCGATTGCTTCGGCTGCTTGAAACGCGCGCCATGTATTGTCGGCCACAATGCCAAGACCACCCTTGATGGGCACGATCTTTTTGACGCCGCGCATTTTTTCAGCAGCACTCGCGTCATAGCTCTTCATCGCGCCGCCCTGGCGCGGGTTCAGTTTTACCGTGGCGAAAACCATGCCTTCTGTGCGGAAATCAATGCCATAGCGCTGGGTGCCGGTGGATTTTGCTGCGATGTCCATGCGCTGCACGGGCTTGCCGATCAGCTTCCACTGTGCAGGATCGCGCAATTCGATATCTGTCACCGGGTCGAGCGTTGCTGCCGCCGGTGCAAGTTCAACATAGCTGAGCGTCTTGCCGTCGGGCAGGACCACATTGGCGTTTTCGGTTTTCAGATCAGCCACCGCAATGCCAGATTTTTGCGATGCGGCCAGTTTCAGTGTCTCGCGGGCGACGGCACCCGCCGTGCGCAGCTTCTCATAGGCGTCCGGAACGGAAGTCGAGCCGCCGGTTACTTGCAGGCCAAGGAACTTCATCAGTGCATCCGTGACGTTGCGGGAAGCCTCGGCAATCGCGCTTTCGTCGGAAGGCGGGAACATGGGGGATTCCTGCGAGAGCGCCGTGTTGTAATAGGCGGGGCTTGGCAAGCCCGGGTCGACATTCACCTGGTCAAGCGTGACGTCCAATTCTTCCGCGATGAGCATGGCCTGCATGGAATACGCGCCCTGCCCCAAATCTGTGCGCGGGGTGATTAGCGTTATGCCTTCAGCGTCGATCTTCACGTAGGGCGTGATGGCCGTCTCACCCTCTTCCAAATGGGCAAGAAGTGGATTCTCGAACGGGCGCTTGTACATATAAGTACCGAAGGCGACACCGCCGACGATGGCGGCAGAGCCGATCAGGAATGTGCGGCGGGCGATGGTTTTGAGGCGTCCCATAACTTACGCCACCCGCAGGTTCTTGGCAGCAGTTTTCACCGCCTCGCGGATGCGCGGATAGGTGCCGCAGCGGCACAGATTTCCAGACATCGCGTCGTCAATGTCTTCATCGGTTGGATTGTTGTTCTCCAACACGAATGCTGTCGCCGTCATGATCTGGCCGGATTGGCAATAGCCGCACTGGGCGACTTGATGTTCGGCCCATGCCGCTTGGACGACGCTCATGGCCTCAGGAGTGCCGAGCCCTTCAATCGTCGTGATCGGCCCGTCCACATCGCCCGCCCGCAACTGGCACGAGCGCATCGGGATGCCGTCCATATGAACTGTGCAGGCACCGCATTGCGCGATGCCGCAGCCATATTTGACGCCGAGAACACCCAACTCATCTCGCAAAACCCAAAGCATCGGCATGTCGTCTTCGACATCAGCCTCCATCACTTTGCCGTTGATTGTGAATTGCATATTCGTCTCCTGCCTCGAGGCGTTCTTTTCTGAATCTGATGGGTAAATGTGTCGCCTTAACGAAGGGTATCGCTGACGCTTGGTAGTAGATTATGCACAAACGCTATCAGCTAAACCCTTGGCGAATGGCCGCACCTACTGTTCCAACGAAGTCTCTTTGAAATCAGTCTGAACGGTTGGCCGCGATGTAGGCAGCTGCTTCCTGCCGCGTCTCAAAGATGTGGGGCGAGATTGAGCGGTTTTTCAGATCTTGCCCGAGCTTCTGGCGCAGGAACGCGCTTGTCGTATAGCGCGTAGCGGTGAGGTAATAATCGTATTCCAACTGCCCCAAGACGTTGGCAAATTTGGCCGCCATTTTTGGCGAGATGGAAATGCCATCATAGTTCGACACCAAATTTACCTTCTGTCCGATCTGCTGGAAGAAACTGTTCATATCGTGCTCAAAAATTCTAACGTCTTCTTCTGTCTCAATTGTAAGGCCGCTCAGATTGACGAAAACGATGTTCTGTTGCTTGTCATGAAACAGGCGGTCGCTATTGGGGATGGCCAATAGCCGCGTGCGCAATTTCATGGGCGCTTCACCCAAGATGCTAGGATCCATTTCTTTCACATCATTGATAACGGGCTTGAAGTCCATCTGACCTAGAATGTCTTTTTCGATATCGATTCCAGGAGCGACTTCGATCAATTCCTGCCCGCTTTCGCCCAGCTTGAAGACGCAACGCTCGGTAACGTAGAGCACCTCTTTGCCTTGGCTGGCGGCATAGGCGCCGTTGAAGGTGATTTGTTCCACCTGGTTGATGAACTTCCTGCTGCGGCCTTCCTGAGCGATGGACATTTTGCCATCGTTGATCGCGACTTTCAGACCTCCAGCGGTAAACGTGCCAACAAAGACAACCTTGCGAGCGTTTTGCGAAATGTTGATGAAACCGCCAGCACCTGCGAAACGGTCTTTGAAGCGACTGACGTTGACGTTGCCAGTAGCATCTGTCTCCGCCATGCCGAGGCAGGCCAGATCAAGGCCGCCACCGTCGTAGAAATCAAACTGCTGGTTGGTCTGGATGATCGCGTTGGCGTTGATGGCTGCGCCGAAATCCAACCCCGACTGCGGAACGCCGCCGAGCACACCTGCCTCCGTGGTGAGCGTGATGTTGTCGATTACGCCTTCTTCGTTGGCGACCGCAGAAACGCCTTCGGGCATTCCGATGCCCAGATTGACAACGCCGTTTACTGGAAGTTCCATCGCAGCGCGGCGGGCGATGATCTTGCGCTCGGTCAAGTCCATCGGAACAGGCTGGCCGACATCCGCCTTCATGCGGCCGGTAAAAGCGTGTTCATATGGCGTCTTATAGGTCTGATGGTGTTCATCACGTTCCGCGACCACAACGCAATCGACGAGATTGCCCGGCACGATGACTTGTTTGGGATCGAGCGAACCATTGGCTGCGATGCGCTCCACCTGCGCGATAACGAGGCCGCCGGAGTTCTTCGCCGCAATTGCAATCGGCAACATGTCGAGCGTCAGTGCCTCACGCTCCATGGTGATGTTGCCGTGGCGGTCAGCTGTTGTGCCGCGGATCAGCGCTACGTCGACGGGAACGGCGTGGTAGAACAGCCATTCCTCTCCCGCCAGCTCCATCAACTCGACGAGCGGCTTGGTCGTGCAATCGTTGATCGCGCCACCAGATTGGCGAGGGTCAACGAAAGTGTGCAAGCCGACCTTGGAGAACATGCCAGGCTTGCCCGCGCCGATGTCGCGGTAAAGCTGCGAGATGCAGCCGAGCGGAAGATTGTAAGCCTCAATTTCGTTGTTCATCGCCATAGCGCCAAGTTTTGGCACAAGCGACCAGTGGCCTCCAATGGCGCGCTTCACGAGACCCGGAATCGCAAGGCGGTTAAGGCCACGGTCCTTGCCGTCTCCGGGCGCGGCGGCGAAGAGCAGTGAAATGTCCTTCGGGGCAGCGTGAGCAAGAAAACGGTCTTGCAGGCCACGCACCAAACCTTCCGGCGTGCCGATGCCGACAAATCCAGAGACACAAACCGTGTCACCATCGTCAATGGTGGCAATCGCATCCTCCAGACGCACAACTTTGTCGACCATTATGTGTCCTCCCAGACGCCGCTGCACCGGTCGCGCAGCTAATTCTTCTTTTTGCTTTTCTTGCCCTTACCGCCGCCGACAGCGCGGTCGATCCATTCGACCAGGCCACCAGCCACAACGCCTTGCGCCTTGCGACTGACGAACACGCCAACATGGCCACCTGGAAAGCCGATTTCTTCGTAGAGTTCTGACGCCACAAATTTACCCAAGGCTTTGGAGCAGGAAACCGGAATTATGTGGTCTTGCAAGGCGTAGATGTTCAGAACCGGACAATTGATCCGGCTTAGATCAATGCGCTCGCCGGAGATTTCGAACGTTCCTTCGACCAAACGGTTCTCGCGATACAATTCATTGAGCCACTGCTTGGCAGCCTCACCAGGATGGTCTGGTCGGTCAGCGATCCACTTTTCCATACGCAAAAAGTTCAACATCGCGGCTTCGTCGCCTTCCAGATTGGTCAGGCCGATATTGTATTTCGTCATTGAATTGATCGGAGTGAGCGATGAAAAAACGGCTCCCGTTATCGGACCTGGCAGCATGCCGTAAGTGTCAATCAGCAATTCGATATCGTCTTCGCGCAGGTTTGATATCCATGAGTTCAAAAAGCCTTCGCCACGCCAAAATTCATCCGGCTCGCCTTTGAAATCAATCGGCGTGATGGCGAGCGCAAGGCCCGAAAACAGTTCTGGCCGCATGGCAACAAGTGCGGCGGCGAATGTGCCGCCTTCGCATATACCAAAAAGAGTGATCGGCTGACCACCGTTGGCTTCTACCAGATGCTCCACGGCGGAGCCCAGATAGAGATCGATGTAATCATCGAAATTCAGGAATTGGTCGGCGCGGGTCGGGTTGCCCCAATCGACGACATACACATCCAAGCCAGCCATAAGCATGTTACGCACAAGCGAACGATCTTCTTGCAGATCAATCATCGTTTGGCGGCCAAACAGGCCGTAGCAAATGAGGATCGGCGGCACATCCTTGCGCTGCTCGGCCAACGGGCGATAGCGCAGCACGCGCACCTTGTCGATTTGGAACACGACGTCTGCAGGTGTCTCCGCGATAGCAACTTCGGACTCGCGGGTCTCTGTGAGGAACGCATTGGATTTTAGCGCTTTGGCACCGGCATCCATCATCTGTTGCCAAGCCAGCATCCACGCTTCGCCTGCTGCTTCGGCGGCATTTATGGGCTCGCCGCTAGCGTTGCGCTTGATGGGCATCATGTTATTTGCCCACCTTGGCAGACACTTCACGCTTCAACTTGCGCACTTCGCGGCGCAATTCGTGGACAATCTTGGTCAGATCATCAACTTCTGTGCGGGTGGGGATTTGGTAAGCCTCGCTCCATGCTTCAGCCATGTCTTTTTGGCGGGCTTTGATTTCCATCGACGCACGCAACATGCCGCGCTGCGCTTCCATGAATTCCTTGCTCCGCTGTGTCTCCAACAGTTCTGCATTGGCAGCTGCCAGCCACGCATCAAGCGCTTCCTGCACTTTGCCAGACTGCAGATCTTCCAGCGAGTAGTCCTTCGCGTAGGTCTCGTAGGTGCGACCCCAGGCTTCCTGCAGCACTTTGGCCATATTCGCGGCGGCCTGCTGATAATCCAGCGTTTCGCGCCACGCTTCGGCGGCGTCGATGTGAGGCGTTGCCAGGTCGGCGAATTTCGGGCCTTCAGCAATGCTTTCGAGGATCGTGCGCAATTGTTCTGGCGCATAAGCGGTCCAATTGGCAGGGTCCAGCATTGCCATGAATTGATCGCGGCCTTTGGTGAACATGTCGGCCTTGCCCATTTGCCCCATCATGGCACTAGCATCCCATTGGGGCGCCCACGATTTGATGAAGCTCTGCCACGCAGCCAGCGGCTCAGCCGTGTTGAACGGCATACCACTGCCCAACCCGCTGTTCATGGCCCCGCCCATATCGCCAAGCGACTTCTGGAAGCCGTCCATGACTTCTTTCTGGGCTTTGAAAAAGGCGCTTTGCCCTTCCTGCCAGATATCCATCATTTGCTCGAAACCATTGTCGTTCTTCGCCATGATCGGCTCCCTCGGATTTTCGCCTTACAGCGCTTGGGTGTAGATATCGAGCGCGGCTTCGTAGGTCATTTCGCGGGGGTTGTTGACCAGCAGGCGCGTCTGTTTCATCGCGTCTTCAGCCAGCATCGGCAGGTGGTTGTGGTTCACGCCCACTTCCGCGAGCTTGCTTTGCATACCCAGTTTCGGGCCCATCGCCTTGAAGCCTTCGACCATGCCTTCGCCGATGGCGGCGGCAGACTTGCCGGCCAGTTCAGGGAAGATAATAGGACCGATTTCGGCATATTGTTCAGCCGCTTCGCTCATGTTGAAGTCCAGCACGTAGGGCAAAACCAGCGCGTTCGACAGGCCGTGCGGCACGTGGAAATGACCGCCCAGCGGATAAGCCAGCGCGTGAACGGCA
This sequence comes from Pseudahrensia aquimaris, assembly GCF_042676045.1. Taxonomy (NCBI): domain Bacteria; kingdom Pseudomonadati; phylum Pseudomonadota; class Alphaproteobacteria; order Hyphomicrobiales; family Ahrensiaceae; genus Pseudahrensia; species Pseudahrensia aquimaris. Next base: position 101,627 of record NZ_JBHTJV010000012.1, read on the forward strand.
GCAACCGGCGCATTGGCAAACGCCATGCCCGCCAGCATGGAGCCGAGCAGCATGTTGGAACGCGCATCGCGGTCACCACCATTGGTGCAGGCGGTGTGAATGTTCGCGCCCAGTAGATCGAGCGCCTGACGGGCGAGCGTGTCCGAGACGATGTTTTTCTTGTGCTTGGAAGTGTAGGCCTCGATGGCGTGCACCATCGCGTCAATGCCGGTGGCCGCTGTCACAGCGGCGGGCAAGCCCACTGTCAGTTCAGCATCGAGAATGGCCCAATCGGGCAGAAGCTGGGGCGAGACAACGCCCTTTTTCTCGTTTGTGCCAGTCGTGACAATAGAGATCGGGGTTACTTCCGAACCTGTGCCAGCAGTTGTTGGCGCCAGCACCATTGGCAAGCGGCCGCCTTTGACGAGGCCAACCCCATACATTTCTTCAATTGGTTGATCAGAACCAACCAGGACGGCGATCAGCTTGGCGGTATCCAGCGAAGAGCCGCCACCGACCGAAACAACCCCGTCGATGCCTTCGGCTTTCGCTTCTTCAACGGCTTTCAAGATCATCGCTTCCGGTGGGTCGGCCACTACATCGTCGATGATGTGAACGCCGACGCCGGCGGATTTCAGCCCGTCTAGCGAAGCCTGAGCCAAGCCGAGTTCCAAAATCATCTTATCGGTAACGAACGCCACCTTTTTGCAGCCCATAGCCGCCATCAACTCGCCGATTTTGGCGGTTGCGCCAACTTCGCAGAGAATGGATTTAGTGGTCTGAAACTGAAATGCGTGCATGGGGCTTAGTCTTCCTGTTCGTACGACGTCATATCTTTGAGACGCGTCGTTAGCTTCATGTTTTCTGAATAGTCGATTGGGCAATCGATAATCGAGACGCCGCCATCGTTCATGGCAGTGGTCAAAATGCCTTCCAATTCCTCCGCGCTTTCGACCTTATAGCCGTGTGCGCCGAAACTCTCTGCGAATTTAACGAAGTCTGGGTTGGTTACATCAATGTGTGACTTGCGACCGTATTCGCGCATCTGGTGCCATTCGATAAGGCCGTATTTGTTGTCGTTGAAGATAATAACAGTAATGTTCAGGCCAAGACGAACGGCCGTCTCGACCTCTTGGTTGTTCATCATGAAGCCCGAGTCGCCGCACACCGCTAAAATGTTGCGCTCGGGGTAAATCAATTTGGCGGCAATCGCGCCGGGCAAAGCGATGCCCATCGACGCGAAACCGTTAGAGATTATGCAAGTGTTGGGACGCTCGGCCTGGAACATCCGCGCCATCCACATTTTGTGTGCGCCGACGTCGGAGATCACGATGTCCTCCGGGTTCATCACCTTGCGCAGATCTGAAATGATCTTTTGCGGTTTGACCGGATAGCCAGTGTCGTCAGCGTGCTTGTTGAGTTCAACACGAATACGCTCGCGCAGCTTCTTCATCGGGCTGTTGGCTGTGCGCTCGCAGCGGGCGGCGATGCGCTGCATGGAATTGCTTAGATCACCGATAACACCGGCCTCGACGATGTAGTTTGTGTCCACCTCTGCTGGGGACGCATCTACGTGAATGATCTTTTTAGTGCCTTTGGGGTTCCAGTGAGCCGGATCATATTCCACCATATCGTAGCCGACGCAGATAATGAGGTCAGCCTCGTCGATGCCGAAGGCAACCAGATCGTGGGCTTTGAGCCCGACTGTCCCAAGGCTCAACGGATGGGAAGATGGGAGCGTGCCTTTGGCCATGAAGGTGGTTGCCACAGGCAGGTTCAACTCTTCCGCAAAGGCGACCAGCGCGTCTGACGCACCGGCGCGGATGACGCCGTTGCCCGCAATGATGATCGGGTTAGAAGCGGCGTCGATGAGTTCGGCGACCTGTTTGCACTTGCCGATGGCCGCGACAGGCGTGAGCGGCGACTGCACGCGCAAGGGCGGCATTTCCTCAACTTCCATGTCAGCCACGTTTTCTGGAAAGTCGATGAACGCAGCGCCCGGCTTTTCGGCCTGGGCAAATTTGAACGCCTTACGGACAATTTCTGGCACGATTTCCGGCTCACGGATTTGCACTGAGTATTTGGTGATGGGGTCGAACAGATTGACCAGATCAAGAACCTGATGGCTCTCCTTGTGCATCCGCGTTGTTGCACCCTGCCCCGCAATAGCGACGAGCGGGGCGCGGTCCATATTGCCGTCGGCAACGCCAGTCACCAAGTTTGTAGCCCCTGGGCCCAGCGTCGACATACAGACACCGGCGCGGCCTGTCAGGCGGCCATAGACGTCTGCCATGAATGCAGCAGCCTGCTCGTGGCGGGTGATGACGAATTCAATTTTGCTATCCAGCAGAGCGTCCATAACGCCCAAATTCTCTTCACCGGGAATACCGAAAATGTATTCCACACCCTCAGCTTCGAGGCACTTCACCAACAGCTGGGCGGCGGTCATCTTATTTGACATTAAATTTGTATTCCCTCTTTTCCGGCCTTTGCAGGCGGACGAACTTTATAGCGTTGCAGCGACGAACGCTTTGGCGCGATGAACTTATGAACAATCAGCACTCTGGCACCGCTCGGGCGTGAGCGGGTGAATGAGAATCCTATTTTCGGTTAGCTGAGGCGCCCCCAATTTTGGAATTCCACCCGAACAGCATGTCCGTGCTTACACACATAACAATCCCAGAACATCGACTTGGTTGCAAGGGAGCTATGCATCTGAAGCAAAACGCCCAAAGAACCAATGTTTTCATTGCCATAAAGGCAGCCAATGGCGAGCCAATCATGGCGAAATTAGGCCAAAATATATTGCAGCGCAACATTTTTGTTGCATTGCACAATATCACATGATATTCGTTTGGTATGTTGCGCAAGAGAATTGCCAACAAACCCATTGCATCCCGCCCTGATCGGTTCACGCAGGGGCACCACCAAAGGACGAAGACTATGTCGACCAAAACCACTGAAGCCAAAGAAGTTTTCGAAAAAAGCCAAGAGTTTGCAACTTCCCAGATCGCTAGCTCCGAGAAGGCATTTGAAAGCATGATCGAATACAATGCCGCCATGTTCAAAGGCATGGAAGCTATCGGCAAGAAAATGTACGACAACTACGTTTCCAACGTCGCTTCTGCGTTTGACGGCATGAAAGCCCTCAACAAAACCAACGATGTCGCTGATTTCTACAAGGTTGCCATGACCAACGCTGCTTCTTCAACAGAGCGCGTTATGGACCAAACGAAGGCCGTCGCTGAAATGTCCGGCAAAGTGATGAAAGAAACTGGTGAAGCTGGTCGTCTGGCGTTCTCCAAAGGTTTCGCAATCAACTTCTAAGGCTTAACGCCTTAAGTTGTCCTGCCACTCTTCCGGCAGGTATTTGAGCCGCCAGCCCCTCCTCCTCCCGGGCTGGCGGCTTTTTTGTGTCCGCATTTCGCCATGGCTTAACCTTTAATGGATTTTCGGCGTATTCCAGCTTGTGCAATGCAACAAACAGGTTTCAATTTGGCGCTTTGAGTGACTATAGTGCGAAACAATGGTGCAACGCAGCAGGGAGAAAGGCTTGACAATGGCGAAAGCGACCAAAAAATCGACCAGATCCGAGCCTGCGGTGGCTGAGGGCACTATACTCATTAAAAAGTACCCCAATCGACGGCTCTATAACACCTCCACCAGCGCTTACATCGTGCTTGATGATCTTGTGCAGCTAATCCGCGATGACATTCCCTTCGTTATCCACGACACCAAGACGGGCGACGATATCACCCGCGAAATTCTCAATCAGATCATTTTCGAGCAGGAAACCAGCCAGGGAAACCACCATTTTCCGCTGGAACTGCAAAAGCAGCTGATCGCCATGTATGGCGATACCTACGGCGCGATGGTTCCGGACTATCTGACACAATCCATGGAATTGTTCGTCTCAGAACGTGCCCGTATGTCGGAGGCCATGGGCGATGTGGTGGGCCGCAACACGCGCATGATGATGGAATTCAGCCAAAACATGGCACGTCAGAACATGGAATTGTTTAAAAAGTCATGGGACATGTTTGGCGCGCTTTCTGGCACTGGATCAAAGCGCAGGGACAAGCTAGACGACACCGCGCCCACAAAAACATCAACCGCCGACGGCTCCCAGAGGGATGAGCGGGAAGCCGAACTTGAAGAAATACAGAACAAGATCGACGCCCTGCAAAACCGTCTGAAATCCCTCAGCTAGAAACCTCATTCATTTATGCCACATCGTATAAAACAGCCTCCCAAGGCCTACTCAAAGCATTACCATCTCGGTCTTGGCTTTCACGGCTTTCATCGAATCAACTATCTTGAATGGGGCGATCCGGCGAAGTTCAACACGCAGGAAACGCTGTTTTGTGTCCACGGTCTGACGCGCAACGCACACGATTTCGACTATTTCGCCCACGAGATGTGCAAGGACTATCGCGTCGTCTGCCCGGACGTAGTGGGACGCGGCGACAGCGATCACCTCGATTCGGCAGAGGGCTACAATTACCTCCAATACAACGCGGATATGAATGCGCTGATCGCGCGCCTTGGCGTGACAGAGGTCAACTGGATCGGCACGTCGATGGGTGGCATTATTGGCATGGTGCTGGCGTCGGTGGCGCAATCACCCATCCGCCGGTTGGTCGTCAACGACATTGGCCCAGAGGTCTCTCGCGACGCGCTGATGTCGATTGCAGAATATATCGGGCGTTCTGACGAATTCGATACCCAGAAAGACATCGAAACCTATCTGCGCGGGATCTACAGAGAATTCGCGCCTATGAGCGACGACGACTGGGTGCAGATGGCGCGCTATGCTAGCCGACGCACGAAAACCGGCAAGTGGCGCTTGAAGGTCGACAACCGCGTGGGCGATGCGTTCCGTGATTCTATTTCGTTTTTCAACGTCGATATGTGGGAAACGTGGGAGCGTATAACCTGCCCGGTTCTGGTTTTGCGCGGCAAGGATTCCAGTTTTCTATCAGAAGATACCGCCCAGAGAATGTTGGAGGGCGGGCCACAAACAACGCTTGTTGAGTTCGAAGATACCGGCCACACGCCCACCCTGCGCAATGACGAACAGGTTCAGGTGATCGCTGATTGGCTGAAAGAAAACTAAGCATTCAATTTTATAGACCCGCAGCATCCGCGTGCTGGCTCACCGAAAACCGACAGACCACAAAGGCAAATCATTATGGAAATCCGCAGAACCCAGTGCCTTATTGACGGCGAATGGATAGGCAAGGGCGAAACCCCCGTTTTGAACCCAGCCTCTGGTGAAGAGATCGCACACGTTCCCCACATGGGTGGGGAAGAGACCGTGCGTGCCATCGCGGCGGCGAGCAAGGCGTTCAAGACTTGGAGCCGCTCGCTGGCGAAAGAACGCTCGGCAATTTTGCGTCGTTGGTTTGATCTGATCGTGGAAAATGCCGACGAACTGGCTGCCATTTTGACAGAAGAACAAGGCAAGCCGCTGACGGAGGCAAAAGGCGAAATCCTCTATGCCGCATCGTTCGTTGAGTTTTACGCCGAAGAAGCCAAGCGCATTTACGGAGAAACGATCCCAAGCCCGTTCAAAGACGGACGCATCATCGTGCTGCGAGAGCCGATTGGTGTCGTGGCCGCGATTACGCCGTGGAACTTTCCGGCAGCAATGATCACCCGCAAGGTGGCTCCAGCTTTTGCTGCGGGCTGTACTGCTGTGGTCAAACCAGCGCCTGACACTCCGCTGACAGCTTTTGCCTTGGCTTCGCTTGCACAGGAAGCGGGATTGCCCGCCGGTGTGTTGAATGTCATTTCTGGTGATGCGGTCGCCATAGGCAATGCGTTGTGTGCGAGCGACGATGTGCGAGCGCTAACATTCACCGGCTCCACTCCCATCGGCAAGCTGCTCATCAAGCAATGTGCGGATACCGTAAAGCAAATGGGTCTGGAATTGGGCGGCAACGCGCCGTTTATCGTGTTCGATGACGCCGATATTGATGCCGCTGTGCAGGGCGCTATGGCTTCCAAGTTCCGCAATGCCGGGCAGACCTGCGTGTGCGCAAACCGCATCTATGTGCAGGCGGGTGTATACGATGAGTTTGCAGAGAAGCTTACCGCCGAAGTCAACAAAATGGTGGTTGGTCCCGGCGCCGAAGAAGGCGTAACCCAAGGCCCGCTTATCAACGATGCCGCAGTGCAAAAGGTTGAGGGGCTGGTCAAAGACGCGCTCGATAAGGGTGCAAGCGTGGCAACTGGTGGCGGTCGCCATCAACTCGGCGGCCGGTTCTTCCAGCCGACTGTTTTGACGGACGTAACCACCGCAATGGCCGTCACACGCGACGAAATTTTTGGCCCAGTAGCACCGCTCTACAAGTTTGAAAAAGACGAAGACGCCGTGGAAATGGCGAATGCGACCGAGTTCGGCCTCGCATCCTATTTCTATTCCCGAGACATCGGCCGGATCTGGCGGGTCGCTGAAGCGCTGGAATACGGCATGGTGTCCATCAACTCGGGTATTCTATCAACCGAAGTCGCGCCGTTTGGCGGTGTGAAAGAATCCGGCACCGGGCGCGAAGGTTCGCGCCACGGCATCGATGAATTCACCGAGCTGAAATATATGCTGATGAGCGGTATCTAGCTAATCGACGGGTCCGCTTCCAACACGCGCAATTCCTCTAAGCGCGGCATGGAAATGGTCGAATAGCCGGAATCCACGAAATGCACATCGCCGGTCACACCTGACCCAAGGTCAGACAACATGTAGAGCGCCGCGCCACCGATCTCGTCCAGCGAGACGGTGCGGCGCAACGGTGCGTTGCGCTTTTGGTAATTGTACATCTGACGCGCATCGGCCACGCCAGCGCCCGCCAATGTGCGGACAGGGCCAGCGGAAATCGCATTGACGCGAATGTTGTCCGGACCGTAATCGGTGGCCAGATAGCGCACGGATGCTTCCAATGCCGCTTTGGCCACGCCCATGACGTTGTAGTTCGGCATGACGCGGGTTGAGCCGCCATAGGTGAGCGTGATCATAGAGCCGCCGTTGGTCATCAGTTCGGCGGCGCGTTTGGCCGTTTCAGTGAAGGAAAAGCACGAGATCAACATGGTGCGGGAAAAATTCTCGCGGCTTGTGTCTGCGTATTTGCCTTTCAATTCGCTACGGTCTGAAAAGCCGATGGCGTGGACGAAAAAGTCGATGCTGCCCCAATCGTCGCGCAGAGTATCGAACACCGCATCAACAGAGGCTATGTCTTCCACATCGCAGGGTAGCAAGTGTTTGGCGCCAACGCTTTCAGCCAGCGGCTTCACGCGTTTGCCAAACGCGTCACCTTGATAGGTGAATGCGAGTTCTGCGCCGTGGGCGGCCAGTGTTCTGGCTATACCCCATGCGATGGAATGATCGTTGGCTACGCCCATGATGAGGCCGCGCTTTCCGGCCATCAGATTTGATTTCAATTCGCTCATTGGTGCAGCTCCCGTTCCTACGCGTGACGCTGGAAAACCAGCGATGCGTTGGTGCCGCCAAACCCGAAGGAATTTGAAAGGACGGTGTCGATTTTCGCGTTGTCGATGCGTTCGCGCACGATAGGCATGTCGGCAAAGTCTGGATCAATTTCGGTTATGTGAGCGCTTTCGCAGATGAAATTGTTTTGCATCATCAGCAATGAGTAGATTGCCTCCTGCACTCCAGTCGCACCGAGCGAGTGGCCTGTTAGCGATTTAGTGGCAGAGAATGGCGGGCACTTCTCACCAAACACGGCGCGAAGCCCCTCGATTTCCTTCGCATCGCCCACGCCGGTGGAGGTCGCGTGCGGGTTGATATAGTCCACTTCGCCGTCAACGGTCGCCAGCGCCTGTTGCATGCAGCGGATCGCGCCTTCGCCTGATGGTGCAACTTGATCGTAGCCGTCCGACGTTGCGCCGTAGCCGACGATCTCGCCATAGATTTTCGCACCACGGGCCTTGGCGTGTTCCAGCTCTTCCAGGACCAGAACGCCTGCGCCGCCAGCGATGACAAAGCCGTCGCGGTCTACCGAGAAGGCGCGTGAAGCTGTTGCGGGCGTGTCGTTGTATTTCGACGACATGGCCCCCATTGCGTCAAACAGGTTGGACATTGTCCAATCGAAGTCTTCCGAACCACCAGCAAAGATAATGTCCTGCTTACCGACTTGGATCGTCTCATAGGCGTTGCCGATGCAGTGGTTGGACGTCGCGCACGCTGACGAAATGGAGTAGTTGACGCCTTTGATTTTGAACTGCGTCGCGAGCACAGCGGACGCTGTCGAAGACATCGCCTTGGGGACGGCGAGCGGCCCAATGCGTTTGGGAGAGCCGGTGTCGATTGTCTTTTGAGCGGCTTCCACGATTGTGCGCGTGGAAGGGCCGCCCGAACCCATAATGATGCCCGTGCGTGGGTTGTCGACTTCCGTGTCTTCAAGACCGGCATCGCGGATCGCCTGTTCCATGGCGATATAGTTCCATGCGGTTCCTTGGGACATAAAGCGCGCCGTGCGGCGGTCGAGAATTTCAAACGGATCAAGATCTGGTACGCCGCCGACCTGCGAGCGAAAATTGTGCTCGGCAAACTGAGGGGCGGCCTTAATGCCAGACTTCGCCTCGCGCAGTGAAGCGAGCACCTCATTGCTGTTGTTCCCGATGGAGGAAACGATCCCCATGCCCGTGACCACAACTCTTTTCATCTGAAATCTCTTTCCTGGAAGAAAATCTGTAATTTGAATTTGCGCTTAAAGCGCAATCAGGACGTGAAGAGGGCGACGCGCAGGTCGCTTGCCTGAAATACCTGTTCGCCATCAGCCCTTACAATGCCATCAGCTATACCGAGCACCAACTTGCCGCGCATGACGCGTTTGAAATCAATTTCATATTCCACGAGTTTGGTTTCAGGCGTCACCATTCCGGTAAATTTCACCTCACCGGTTGAAATGGCGCGGCCTTTGCCCGGTTCACCGAGCCAACCAAGATAGAAGCCCGTCAATTGCCAAAGGGCGTCGAGGCCCAAGCAACCGGGCATAACCGGATCGCCCTGGAAATGACATGGGAAGAACCATAGGTCCGGATGAATTGTGAACTGGGCGCGGATATGGCCCTTGTCCTTCGCACCACCCGTTTCGGAAATGGCTGTGATCTTGTCGAACATCAACATAGGCGGCAGGGGCAATTGGGCGTTGCCGGGGCCAAACATCTCGCCGCGCGAGCAGGTGAGAATTTCCTCGTAGTCGTAGCTGGATTTCTGTTCGGCCATTTGAATATTCATGCCCCTGAAATGAGTCGGCCCACGCGGATATAAAGTGATGCGCGGGCGCGCAAGTGAGTTGTCGTGCAAGTCTTCGGCCGCCATACCAAGTGCGTCCGAACCGTGCTTTAACAGTGGCAAGGTGATGGGGTCAAACGCTGGTTGACGAAGGGGGCGGCTTGTTAAGAGTGCTTCGCATTGTCGCTTGCCGGGTCACAAGCGCTGCCCTATATTCTGTGCGAGACGACCAAGGGAAGCCTGTGAACCATGTCTGGCACTGAAAAAACGACCGAAACACATGAGCCAATTTGCCTTACGGGCAAGTTGCGCAAAGCTGGTTTGCGTCCGACACGCCAGCGGCTCTCTCTCGCCCAACTGCTTTTTTCAAAAGGCGATAGGCACGTTTCAGCCGAGGCGCTGCACGAAGAGGCTGTGGACGCCAATGTCCACGTTTCGCTGGCTACGGTTTACAACACTCTGCATCAGTTCAACGAAGCTGGCCTGTTGCGGGCTGTCGCTATCGATTCATCAAAAACATACTTCGACACCAACACTTCCGATCACCATCACTTCTTTATCGAAAAAGAAAACCGCGTGGTGGATGTGCCTGCGTCACAGATCACCGTCAGCGATCTGCCTGTTGCGCCGGAAGGTATGGAGATTGAGCGTGTCGATGTAATCGTGCGGCTGCGCGAGAAGCGCTGAACGACCGCCCTTTAGCCGTCGATCAACTCACCGGGATAAGTTCCCCATAATTTAGCTTGGGGAAGGTAGGCGCTTGTGTTGCTCGCTTCGATTTCGCACCAGCCGTTGTGGCACTCCTTCAAATCAACCAACAATCCAGCCTGCACTTTTGCGACTGTCGCAGCATCGCCTCGGGCGCGGTATTTTGCGTCAAGCAATTGTGCGCTTGTTACCGTGCCATCTTCGGCGATCTCACGATCCCAAGGCGCAACGATGGCCGTGCGGCGCGAAGATAGAAGCGAGTGCAGAACCCATCCGGTTGTGCCTTCCGCATCGCGCACACGCCGCCAACGGTCAAATTCCTGAATGACCTCAACGGGCAGACCCGAACGCTTATAGAGCCAGTTGATTGAATAGGCGCGGCCAGGGCCGACACGTAAGTTCACGGCCGGCGCCTTCAAGCTCACAAAGCGAGGGATCGGCAGGCCGGTCACCCTGCCCTTTTTTATGCCATCGCTTTCGTCGGCCAGCGATACGTTCGGCGCGGCCGCGAGCGTCACAATTGCGAGCATGCCCATGGCAAGGGTTTTGAAAAAGCGGTTAGAAAAGAATGGCTGTCTGATTTCCCGGATCACTTGCGGTATCGTCCCTGCTTAAAAAGAGTATCTTCACCCTCACATCGACGTCAGTATCAACGATGCAATTGGAGCCATTGCCTTTAACAGCGCGCATGATAAAAACGGGCGGCTGAACAGGCGGAGCGCCATGGTTCACCAAACCTCGCCGTTTTCGGTTAAAGTGCGCTCAAGAGACATGGTAAACAGGCTCTTAATCTCACTGTCCTTTTGGGCGTGTGACTTTATGGGCATGCGATCAGAACCCGGCGGGGCGCGCCGGAGACAAGGCAGTTGAACGGGCATGCCAACTTCCAAACCTCGCGTCATTGTGACGAGAAAACTCCCAGACGCGGCAGAGACGCGGATGATGGAGTTGTTCGATACCAAGTTGAACATCGACGACACCAAGATGAACCGCGAGCAGCTGGCGCAAGCGATGGCGGAGGCAGACGTTCTGGTGCCGACCGTTACCGACGCCATCGACGCCGATCTCATCTCCAAGGCTGGCGAGCGGCTGAAGCTGATTGCCAATTTTGGCAATGGCACCGACAACATTGATATCAAAGCCGCGATGGATCGCGGCATTACGGTCACCAACACGCCCAAGGTTTTGACCGAAGACACCGCTGATATGATTATGGCGATGATGCTAGCAGTGCCGCGCCGTCTGGTAGAAGGCGCGCGGGTGATGATGAGCGACGAAGGCTGGGAAGGTTGGGCGCCGAGCTGGATGCTCGGCAACCGCATCTACGGCAAACGCCTTGGCATTATAGGAATGGGCCGCATCGGCTCCGCAGTCGCCCGCCGCGCACGCGCCTTTGGGCTGGCCATTCATTATCACAACCCAAAACCCGTTCATCCCGAACTCGAAGAAGAGTTGGAAGCAACCTATTGGGACAGCCTCGACCAAATGTTGGCGCGCATGGACATCATTTCCATCAACTGCCCTTATACGCCAGCAACTTTCCACCTTTTACACGAACGCCGCATCAAGCTGTTGCAGCGCGGCGCTTATGTCGTGAACGCAGCGCGTGGCGAAATCATTCAGGAAGCGGCGCTGATAGATGCGCTAGAGACTGGCGCGATCGCAGGTGCAGCACTGGATGTGTTTGAACACGAACCGGCCGTCTCTCCGCGCTTCCGCGCCTTAGCAGAGAAAGGCAAAGTGCTGATGCTGCCCCATATGGGCTCTGCGACAGTCGAAGGGCGCAACGAGATGGGTGATAAAGTCATCATCAACATCCGCACATTCTTCGACGGTCATCGCCCGCCGGACCGGGTTTTGCCACGGCGAGACTGACCGCTCTTAGCCTCTCTTTAGTTCAAGTTTCTCAAACCACGCATGATGCACGGCATGGGGACAGTTGCCTGCAAGTGATTCCTTTCGGCGTTTAAGACGAATAGTCTGCGCGGAACGCAAAATTGATTCGCCGCTTTACGCCCAACCTCCCCAAATTAGAAAGCCGCGCGTGCTTACACCCACCGCAATTGCTGAAAAAATTATCGTGATGGAAGGCTGGCGGGCCAACCTGTTGGCCGTCGCAGCCGGGGCTGCATCGGCTTTGGCTTTGGCGCCCTTTCACCTCTGGCCCATCCTATTTTTCACGATGCCGATTTTTGTCTGGCTGCTGGATGGTGCGGTTGCACCGAGTGCGTCGCGGGGGCTGCGGAGGTTCTGGCCCGCTTTTCGCACAGGCTTTAATTTCGGGTTTGGCTATTTTCTCGCCGGCCTTTGGTGGATTGGTCAGGCGTTTTTGGTTGAGGCAGATGAGTTTGCGTTTTTGCTGCCGGTTGCCGTTATCGGACTGCCAATACTGCTAGCGCTTTTTTGGGGTGTTGGGGCGGCATTTTCGCGTTTGGCATGGCGCGACGGCTGGTCAAGGCTTTTGGCATTTGCCTGCGCAATAACGCTTGCAGAGCTTGCGCGTGGCCATGTTTGGACGGGTTTCCCCTGGAACTTACCGGGTTATGCGCTGATGCCATCGCCCCTTATGATGCAGAGCGTTGGGCTGGTCGGCGCTTATGGCATGACCCTTGTCACCCTGTTCATCACGGCATCTCCGGCAATCTTTGCGCCGGGTGATGGCGTGCGCAAAAGGCGTGTGCGAGCCGTTCTTGCTTCTGCACTCGTGCTGCTGGTTGCTCATGCTGGGTACGGCGCTTGGGCGCTTTCGAGGGCAACCGATGATGTGGTGGCCAACGTCAAACTGCGGCTCGTGCAACCTAATATAGACCAGCGCGAAAAATGGAAACCGGAAAACGCGGGGCCGATTTTCCGTTCCTATCTTGAATTGTCGAACACTAATGCAGGGCCACAGGCCAACGGCGCTAACGCTTTTACTCATATCATCTGGCCAGAAAGCGCCTTCCCTTTCATCTTGTCGGAACAACAGCAGGCGCTGGGTGCAATCCGCAACACGATTGGCCCAAATACCACGCTGATCAGCGGTGCCATGCGCAGAGAAAGCGGAGACGCAATCTTTAATTCGGCGCTCGTGATCAATGGCGAAGCGCAGATTGTGGCGGCACGCGACAAAACCCAACTCGTGCCATTCGGTGAATTCTTGCCAGCGCAATCGTTCTTGGAATCTATGGGCTTTCAGCAATTGACTAAACAGCAAGGCGGCTTCGCGCAGGGCTTGACGCGTGCGCCTGTTTCGCTGCCCGGTGCGCCGGCTTTCTTGCCGCTTATTTGCTACGAGGTGGTCTATTCAGGCCCGCTGAACGCAGGCGAAGAGCGGCCCGGTTGGATCGTCAATCTGACCAATGATGCTTGGTTTGGGAACACATCTGGCCCCTACCAACATGCCCACCAAACGCGCGTTCGTGGCGTGGAGCAGGGTATTCCCATTGTGCGCGTTGCCAACAGCGGTATCACGTTTGTGTCAGACGCTTGGGGCCGCATTGATAAACAACTTCCTTTTGGTGCGAGAGCTGTGCTCGACAGCGATTTGCCGGTTGCGGCAGCAGCAACACCATTTTCTCGCAATGGCAATTTTCCTATTGCCCTTTTTGTTTGCATCCTGTTTTTTGCTTTGGTAGTCCTGCGGGCACTAAACACCAACAGGTTGCAATGACGTTCCTGCGCCCAAGCTGAATTGTCGCCACAAAACCGCGCCCAAAAGCGCAGCGACCAGAGGTTAAACGCATGGCAGAAGCCGCCAAAAAACCCAATCCTATCGACACCCATGTTGGTTCTCGCGTGCGTTTGCGGCGCACTATGATGGGCATGAGCCAAGAGAAACTTGGCGAGGCTTTGGGCATTACGTTCCAGCAAATTCAAAAATACGAAAAAGGCACCAACCGCATCGGTGCCAGCCGGATGCAGCAGATTTCCGCTGCATTGAAAGTGCCCGTGTCTTTCTTTTTCGAGGATGCGCCCGTGGAAGGCGGAATTACCGTCTCTGGCATGTCGGACGCGGGTGCAACGACCTACGTGGCTGATTTTCTCTCCACACCGGAGGGTATTCAGCTAAACCGCGCCTTTGTGCGAATTACTAATCCGGCCGTTCGCCGCAAAGTCGTTGACCTTGTCAAAACACTCGCTGAAGAGACGGGCGAAACCGAAAAATAGCTGGTCCGCAGCACATAAAGATATCCTGATACGCTTGACACAAACCGCCGCACCCCCGTATGGGCTGCGCTGTCCGGACGTATTTGCACCCTGCTTGTTGCGTCCTCAGCACCGAATGTGCAAACCGCGCCTTCGGCCAGCCAACTAAGCAAGGATCTTTCCATGGCGCGCACCAATTACATCTTCACGTCTGAATCCGTTTCAGAAGGTCACCCCGACAAGGTCTCTGACCGCATATCTGACGAAATTGTCGATCTGTTTCTGACCCGGGCTCATGAGACGGACGAAATTGACCCTTGGGACGTGCGGGTGGCGGCGGAAACGCTGACGACCACCAATCATGTCACCATCGCTGGCGAAACACGCGGGCCGGATATCTCAAAAGATGAGATCGAAGCCGTCGCCCGCGCTGCAATCAAAGACATCGGCTACGAGCAAGATGGCTTTCATTGGAAAAATGCTGAAGTGAACGTGCTTCTCCACGGTCAGTCCGCGCACATTGCCCAAGGCGTCGATAAAGCTGCCGAAGCCAAAGCCGGTGCAGATGCAACCAACGAACGGGCTATGGAAGGTGCGGGCGATCAGGGAATTATGTTCGGCTATGCCTGCCGTGATACCGATGTGCTGATGCCAGCGCCCATTTTCTATAGCCACAAAATTTTGGAAGACTTGGCCAAGCTGCGCCACTCCGGCAAAGATGGCGGCGAACGTTTGGGGCCAGATTCCAAAAGCCAGGTTTCGGTCATCTATGAAAATGGCAAACCGGTGGGCGTGTCGCAAATCGTCGTGTCGCACCAGCACAGTCTTGAATCCGATACTTCCGCAGACATTCGTGATCTGATTGAACCCACCGTGCGCAATTGCCTGCCTGACGGTTGGATCACGAACGAAACGGTTTGGCACGTGAACCCAACTGGCGCTTTTGTAATCGGCGGACCCGACGGAGATGCCGGTTTGACTGGCCGCAAGATTATCGTCGACACCTATGGTGGCTACGCTCCCCACGGCGGTGGCGCCTTTTCGGGCAAAGACAGCACGAAGGTTGACCGCTCCGCCGCATATGCGTCGCGCTATCTGGCGAAGAACATCGTGGCTGCCGGCATTGCTGATTGGGCTTCAATACAGCTCTCTTACGCAATCGGTGTTGCGCAACCACTTTCGATCTATGTCGATACGGGTGGCAATTCGGCGTTGGAAGAAAGGTTGGAAAAAGTGCTCGGTCAGGTGATGGACCTCACGCCCACCGGTATTCGGGAACACCTGGAATTGACCAAGCCGATCTTCGCCAAGACCGCAGCCTATGGTCACTTTGGCCGCACGCCGACTGATGAAGGACACTTCAGTTGGGAACGAACCGACTTGGTGGACGCGCTGCAAAAGGCTATGTAGCCGACTGTTTGATACCGTTTAAATAAGGGTGCGTGCCGGACTTGACGGCGCGCACCCTTTTATTTTGTGAAGCTGGCCATGAACGACCACCCCAAATCCCGTGCTACCGAAGCCTTCTTCGGACGTCGCAAAGGCAAGGCTCTTCTAGGTCGCAAACTGCGCCTGATCGAAGAGACGCTGCCCGATTTGCTGCTAGACCCAACTGGTCCGCGACCGCAGAATATCAAAGATTTGTTCGGTGAGCCAAAAACCGCCTACTGCATGGAAATTGGTTTTGGTGGCGGTGAGCATTTGGCGAAACAGGCTGATAGCCAACCAGATATAGGCTTTATCGGCATTGAACCTTTCATCAACGGTATGGCGAAAATGCTTGGCGAAATCGAAGATCGCAATCTCAAGAATGTTTGCCTGTTTGATGATGATGCCACTCAGGTGCTCGATTGGCTGCCGGAAAACAGTCTTGATCGGATCGATCTGCTTTATCCCGACCCGTGGCCGAAAAAGCGAAACTGGAAACGCCGCTTTGTGAACGTCAAAAACCTCGATCGCTTCGCACGAGTGCTCAAGCCGAGCGGACTGTTTCGCTTCGCCTCCGATATCGACACTTATGTGAATTGGACGCTTACCCATATCGAAAGGCAGGGTGATTTTCGTTGGCTGGCGCAGACGGCTTACGATTGGCGCGAGCCTTGGGATGGCTGGAGCCGCACACGCTATGAGGCCAAGGCCATTCGCGAAGGACGCCCACCCGCATATTTGCAATTCCGTCTTGAAACGTGATTGAGCGGCACACCCTTTCCTCCCTTGCAAAATGTCCAGAATGGCGCACGATGGTAAATATGCTGGCCGCTGTGCCGCTTGCATTTGGGAGGATACTAAATGTCTGTTTTGGATATTCTGGCCGACAAGGGCCGCAAAGTAATTACGATCGAACACGATCAAACCGTTGCTGAAGCGCTTCACCTGCTCGCAACCAACCGCATCGGCGCCGCAGTCGTCATGCGAAATGGCAAGGTTTGCGGCATTCTCTCAGAGCGCGATATCGTGCGCGATTTGGACAATATCGGCCCGGACGTTTTGCAGCATTCCGTGTCAGGCTGCATGACCAAAGACGTGATCACAGCCAAGGAAAGCGACACCGTGGATGAGGTGATGGGTCTTATGTCGAAAGGCCGCTTTCGCCACATGCCGGTGATGGAAAAAGACAACTTGATTGGCGTGGTATCGATTCGCGATGTGATCAAACGCAAACTGGAATTGACCGAGGCTGATGTCGAGGAAATGAAAAAATATATCGCTGGCTAGAACGAAAATCCCATTAGATCGACTTCCGCAGAGTGGTCCCAACCGCGCGATCCCAATGGCTTGACCATGAACGCGCTGTTTGGCCCGATTGTTGTTTCACCCGTTGCTGCACCGAGCATATTGGTGAGCTTGATCGGGTTTCCCGCGTTCTCAAAACCTGCATTTCGGTAAAGGCGCTCCGTTCCAAACAACAGCGCGAATTCGGAAAGCGAATGCACGCCATCCGCAATCGCTGCTTCAAGCAAAGCCCTCGCCATTCCCTGACGGCGGAAAGGTTTGTCCACTACCACTTCCGCAATGCCAATCGCATCGACCAGATCATCGCCCAAACGGATTGCCCGAAAACAGATCGCAAGATGAGCCACCAACACGCCTTCCAAGGCAATAATGTAGCGCCTGTGATGGCGGTTTTGCGCAAAAGAGCGTCCACCCATATCCGCGTTGAAGATGCGGCCAATCAAATCGGCGATGGCCTTGTCCTGATCAGCCGTTAAGTCGAATTCTTCTATGCGTTCAATCTTGTGGTTTATCGGACTGTGCGGCGTTGCGTCCTGCAAAAGGTTCATGGCAAGCCTGCGACAAAGCTGTTAAGGGCTGCGCGACAATCGCACGAACCAAAAAATGGAACCTCTCCCATGCGCCTCGACGCCATCTCCATTGGGAACAATCCTCCCGAAGATATCAACGTCATCGTTGAAGTACCAGCCGGTGGCGAGCCGGTAAAATATGAAATGGATAAGGAAGCTGGAACGCTCGTCGTTGACCGCATCCTCTATACTGCCATGCGCTATCCGGGAAATTATGGCTTCGTTCCCCACACTCTTTCAGACGATGGTGACCCGATCGATGTGCTGATAGCCAACCAGCGTCCAATCATTCCGGGCTCCGTTATTAATTGCCGCCCCGTTGGCGTGCTTTACATGACGGACGAAGCTGGTGGTGATGAAAAGTTGATCGCTGTGCCGTCACCAAAAGTGTCAGCTATGTTTGAAGACATTCATTCTATTGATGATTTGCCGTCTATTTTGTTGAGGCAGATTTCGCATTTCTTCGAACGGTATAAAGACCTCGAAGACGGCAAATGGGTAAAGATCGACCGATATGGTGGACCGGACGAAGCGAGGAAGATGATCGAGAAGGCCATCTCTGACGCTAAATAGGAAATGCCGATTGACCATCTTCCTCATGTTCGACATTTTGTCGACATGGGGAACGCGATGGCCCCGTGAGGCGCAATGCCCAAACTCGCATCCAATTTAACCGTTCAACCACCTTCGGGAGTTGACCGACAAAAGGATGCTAACATGCCCTCACCTACAGAAATTTCCGCGCAACAATTGGCCCGCCTGATCGGCACGCATAGTGCCCCCGTCGTTATCGACATATGCATTGACGAAGACTTCAACGCTGACCCCCGTTTAATCCCCACCGCTAAACGACATGCCCACACGAGCATGGAGGCTCTTGCGCCTTCGCTCGCGGGTGAAAGCGTGGTGGTTGTCTGCCAAAAGGGCTTGAAGCTTTCACAAGGCGCTGCGGCTCTTCTGCGCTGCCATGGCATCGCGGCAGAGCATCTAGCTGGCGGCAATTTCGGCTGGCGCGATGCGGGCCTGCCATTGATGCCGGCGTCCATTTTGCCATCTCTAGATGCCCACGGCAGTTCACTTTGGGTGACACGTCAGAGGCCAAAAATTGACCGCATTGCGTGCCCTTGGCTGATCCGACGCTTCGTTGACCGCGATGCAAAATTTCTTTTCGTTGCGGCATCTCAGGTAGAGGCAGTCGCGGAGCGTTTTGGTGCAACACCCTTTGATATGGAGACGGGCTTCTGGAGCCATCGGGGTGACAAGTGCACATTCGATACGATGCTGGACGAATTCAATCTTACGTTTCCGGCCCTGCAAGCGATGGCCACGATCATTCGCGCCGCTGACACAAACCGCCACGAGCGCGCACCTCAGGCTGCCGGTTTACTGGCGATGTCTGTTGGTCTGTCGCGGCAGTTCCGTGATGATCTTGAGCAATTGGAAGCAGCAATGATAATCTACGACGCGCTCTATCGCTGGGCACGTGATGGGCAAGACGAAGAACACGATTGGCCGCCAGCAGCGAAGGCGCGGCTATGAGCGGCGCGCTTTCGTTCGGCGAAGCGTTTCGGGTTTGGTCGAAGATCGGCGTCATATCGTTTGGTGGCCCTGCAGGGCAGATCGCGCTGATGCAACGCATCGTTGTCGATGAAAAAGGTTGGCTGACCGAGCGGCAATTCCTGAATGCGCTCGGTTTTTGCATGTTGCTGCCGGGGCCGGAGGCGATGCAGCTAGCCACCTATGCCGGTTGGCGAATGCACGGCGTGCGCGGTGGTTTGGCAGCGGGTGGCATGTTTGTTTTGCCCGGTGCCATCGTCATAGCTACGCTGGCTTCGCTTTACGTGATGTTTGGGAGCGCGCCGCTGGTGGCTGCCCTGTTCACGGGCATCAAAGCTGCGGTGGTTATCATCGTGATTGAGGCTCTGTTGAAAGTCGCCAAGCGGGCTCTAAACGGCGTTGATCATTGGATAATTGCAGCAGCAGCTTTTATCGCTCTGTTCTTTTTCAATTTTCCCTACCCGCTGATCGTTCTCTTGGCAGGTCTCTATGGCTTTATTTGCACTGCTCGAAGCGTTGAGAAGTCGGTCGAGGTACGCCCTGCTTACGGTGATTTGGTAAAGACAACGGCACTTTGGCTGACAATCTGGTGGGCACCTTTATTGGCTGTAATGGTACTCGCGCCTAACAGTGTTCTTAGTCAGTTGGGGGTGTTTTTCTCGAAGCTTGCGGTCGTCACTTTTGGCGGTGCTTACGCTGTTTTGGCCTATATGGCGCAAGATGTCGTGGACGCAAAAGCTTGGCTGACGGCGGGCGAAATGCTTGACGGGCTGGGGCTTGCGGAAACCACGCCGGGACCCCTTATTCTTGTGACGGAATTCGTAGGCTTTCTAGCAGGTTTCAAAAATGGTGGATGGGGCACGGCCTTTGCCGCCGCGGCAGTTACCCTTTGGGCAACATTCATTCCTTGCTTTCTCTGGATTTTCGCCGGTGCGCCCTACATTGAGTGGATCAGCGCAAATCCGCGCCTGCGTGGGGCTTTGGCAGCGATTACAGCGGCGGTCGTCGGCGTAATTTTGAAATTATCACTTTGGTTCGCTTTGCATGTTTTCTTCTTAGACTTGCAAACGGTTCAGTTCGGCTTGGCTGAGTTTCTGGTTCCCGATGCGTCCAGCATAGATTGGCAAGCGCTGGCAATCTCTGTTCTTGCAGGCGTTTTGTTGCTCGTGCGGCACTGGAATTTGATGGTGGTTCTGTTCGTCTGTGGACTGTCGGGGATGACACTTTCTTTTCTCGGCTGATGGTCGCCCAAGGCCCTCTCTTGGGTTAAGGGTGCCTCATGAGCAATCCTGCACCAACAGTCGATACAGGCCAAAACAATGCCCGCCCCATGGGCGAGCATGTTCGCGCGACCATTGTTTTGGGAGTGCCGCTGGTTGCCGCGCAAATTGCGCAGATGCTCATTACGGTTATAGACACCGTAATGTTGGGCTGGTTGGGTGTTGCGGAATTGGCGGCCGGCACATTGGCAGGGCAGTTGTTTTTCCTCTTCATCATCTTCGGCCTCGGTTTCGCAGCAGCCATGATACCATTGGTTGCAGGCGCGCTCGGCAAAGGTGATGAGCGTGAGGTGCGCCGCTCGGCGCGCATGGGGCTTTGGGCGCTGGTGGCGTTGTCGATAGCCTTTATGGTTCCGCTGTGGTTCACGCGCGATATCTTGCTGGTGTTGGGCCAAGAGGTTGAACTGGTCGATTTGGCCGAACGCTACATGCGCATCGCCCAATGGTCGCTAATACCCGCCTTTGTATTGATCGGTCTGCGTGGGTTCTTGACCGCGCTGGAATGGGCTGGAGCGGTCTTGGCAATCACGATTTTTGCCACTGTGCTGAATGCTGCGCTGAACTACGCCTTCATTTTTGGCAATTGGGGAGCTCCAAGGTTGGAGATGGAGGGCGCTGCGGTGGCGACAGTCTTGGCCAATCTTGCGGCAGCTGTGCTCGCAGCTATCGTTGTTGCGGTGAGCAAAAAGACGCGGGGCTATTCGGTTTTCACCCGTTTCTGGCGGCCCGATTGGGCAGCTTTGTCAACGATTTCACGACTGGGCTTTCCCATTAGTCTCACCATTCTTGCAGAAGCCGGTCTGTTTTCCGCTGCCTCCATAATGATTGGCTGGCTCGGCAAAGAGCCGCTCGCTGCGCACGGTATAGCACTGCAGATCGCAAGCCTCGCCTTCATGGTGCCACTGGGCCTGTCGCAGGTTGCTTCTGTGCGCGTGGGTAATGCGGTCGGACGCAGCGCATGGATGGATGTTGCGCTGGCCACCCGCGCGGTGATCTGGCTCGCGGTCGGCTTCGCGGTAATCTCCGGTGTGGTGTTCATAGCCATTCCTGAAGTCTTAAGCGCACTGTTTCTCGATGCCGATGATCCCAACGCGCCAACCGTGCTTCAACTGACGGTGCCGCTCCTTTACATGGCGGCTGCTTTCCAGATCGTCGACGGGTTGCAAGCGGTCGGCTCTGGCGCACTTCGCGGCTTGAAAGACACCAAAGTGCCGATGATCATGGCAACTATTGCGTACTGGCCGGTTGGCCTGAGCGCGGCCTATTTCTTCGCCTATCCGATGGGTTATGGCGCGACAGGCGTTTGGGCCGGGCTGGTGGCGGGGCTTGCTGTCGCCAGTGTCTGCATGATTGGTCGTTTTATATTGCGCACACGTTATGGACTCACGCCTGCCTGATTTGTCTTGTATTTGCCTCGCAGCTGGCGTATATCATCTGAAAATCTCGGACGTTTGTCAGAGTGGGACCGAAAGGTACCCGCTCTTTTTTATGTCCGTATCGAAGTGAACGAACGGAACCCGAATTGAACGACGCAGCTCCAGCCAGAGACGACATTTCCGCCTCCGCACGGCTTGTGCAGGAGAGCGGTCAAGATGCGCGTGTTGCACAAATCATCGCGCCCGTCATCGAAGACATGGGCTTCCGTTTGGTACGTGCACGTCTCTACGACAATTCCGGTCTGACGCTACAAATCATGGTGGAGAAGCCCGACGGCACGATGAACGTCAACGAGTGTGAAGCCGTATCAAAGGCCGTATCGCCTGTGCTGGATGTCGAAGACCCTATCCCGCAGGCCTATTCGCTCGAAGTTTCTTCGCCCGGCATCGACCGCCCTCTGGTGCGGGTATCGGATTTCGACACTTGGGCGGGACATGTTGCGAAGCTGGAGACGGCGTCGATGGTCAATGGCCGAAAGCGTTTCAAAGGGCAGATCGTCAAAGTTGACGGCGATACCCTGCTGATGCGCCGCGAGGATGCACCCGCTGGCGAAGACAAGGATTTCACCATTCCACTGGATGGTATTGCCTCCGCGCGATTGGTGCTGACAGACGAGCTTATCCGCGAAGCGCTGAAACGCGACAAGGCGCTGCGGGAAGCCAACGAAAATCTGGGCGATGTCGAAGACACGCCCGATAACTGAAACTTTTGCGGCTGGAAAGAAAGGACGCAATTATGACGAAGACCTTCCTGGAGAAGAACCATGGCTGTTAGTGCCAACAAACTGGAATTGCTGCAGATTGCTGATGCCGTCGCCCGTGAGAAGGTGATCGACAAGCAGATCGTTATCGACGCCATGGCGGACGCCATCGAAAAAGCTGCCAAGTCGCGCTACGGGCTTGAGACCAACATTCGCGTTGAAGTGAACCAGCAAACCGGTGAAATCAAACTCCAGCGGCTTTTGGAAGTTGTCGACAAAGTCGAGGACTACAACACGCAGATTGATTTGGAATCAGCCAAGCTGAAGAACGATGCAGCGAAGATCGGCGACCACATCGGCGAAACATTGCCGCCGATGGATTTTGGCCGTATCGCTGCTCAATCCGCTAAACAGGTTATCGTGCAGAAAGTGCGTGACGCCGAGCGTGATCGCCAGTTCGAAGAATTTAAAGACCGCGTTGGCGAAATCATCAACGGCACAGTCAAACGAGTGGAATACGGCAACGTGATCGTCGATCTGGGCCGTGCGGAAGCGATTATCCGCCGCGACGAGATGATCCCGCGCGAGACTTATCGCTACGGCGACCGCGTCCGCGCTTACATCTACGATGTGCGCCGCGAACAGCGTGGACCGCAGATTTTCATGTCACGCACCCACCCGCAGTTCATGGCCAAGCTGTTTCAGATGGAAGTGCCGGAAATTTATGACGGCGTGATTGAAATCCGTGCTGTTGCCCGCGATCCTGGTTCGCGCGCCAAAATTGCCGTCATTTCAAATGACAGCGGCATTGATCCTGTCGGCGCTTGCGTCGGTATGCGCGGTTCGCGCGTGCAGGCTGTTGTCGGCGAATTGCAGGGCGAGAAAATCGATATCATTCCTTGGTCTGAAGATGCCGCAGGCTTCATCGTCAACGCGCTTCAGCCTGCCGAAGTGGCCAAGGTTGTTCTGGACGAAGAAAAAGAGCGCATTGAGGTTGTTGTGCCGGACGAGCAGCTTTCGCTCGCCATTGGCCGCCGCGGCCAAAACGTACGTCTGGCTTCACAGCTGACCGGTTGGGATATCGATATTCTGACGGAAGAAGAAGAATCCGGTCGCCGTCAGGCAGAATTCAACGCTAACACCGCTAAATTCACCGACGCGTTGAATGTCGATGAAATGGTGGCGCAATTGCTAGCGTCTGAAGGTTTCACAGACGTGGAAGAAGTCGCGTATGTTGAACCTGATGAAATTGCAATGATCGAAGGTTTTGACGACGATACGGCTGGCGAACTTCAAGCCCGCGCCCGCGAATTCCTTGAAAAACAGGAAAATGCGCTTGATGAGGAACGCAAAGCGCTTGGCGTTGCCGATGATCTGCGTGAAGTGCCGGGTATGACCACAGCTATGATGGTGGCGCTTGGCAAGAGCGAAGATGAGATCAAGACCCTGGATGATTTTGCCGGTTGCATAGCCGACGACCTCATCGGCTGGAACGAACGCAAGGATGGCGAAAACATTCGCCATGCCGGTATTCTCGACAGTTTTGGTCTGTCGCGCGTTCAGGCGGACGAGATGATTATGGCAGCCCGATTGGCCTCTGGCATGGTGACGGAAGAAGACCTTCGTGAGCCAGAGCCGGAAGTCGAAGAAGAAGTTGTCGAAGAGGATGCCCGTCCAGCGGTCATCAACGTGATCGAGGACACCACAGTCTGATCGAGCGCGGCTCGTGAAAGACCTTGGAGAAGCAAAAATGGCCGAGCGGACATGCATCGTCACCCGCTCGGTCCGTGAACCGGGAGAACTGATCCGGTTCGTGGCGGGCCCGGACGGCATGGTTGTGCCGGACCTGAAGAACAATCTGCCAGGCCGTGGCGTGTGGGTAACTGCAAGCAGAGCGATGGTGGACGAAGCCGTGGCGAAGAAGGCCTTTGCAAGAGGGCTGAAAGCGCCAGTTAAGGCAGATAAGAATTTGGGGGAACAGGTGGACAGCTTGCTCTCTCAAATCGCTCTTGGAGCGCTTGGCTTTGCCCGCAAGGCAGGCGAGTGCACCACGGGCAGCGGCAAAGTGGAGACGGCGCTCGCCAGAGGCAAAGCGATCGGCATTCTCCATGCCAGCGATGCAGCCCCCGACGGGGTACGAAAAATGGCATCGTCCATACGGGCGGCGCAGGAGAATTCGAAGCGGACGATTATCGTCTGGCAAGGGTTTAGTTCAATGCAATTGGATTTGGCATTGGGCGCAACAAATGTGATACATGCAGCCCTGACACGGGGTGGCGCCGCGAAGAATTGTCTGCGGTGCATTGCTCGACTGGCTGCGTATCGCGAAAATGCTGTTGGGAACAACGGCGAACGGGGTGAAGAACAGCCGGAGTGATCCGGCCGACTGCGCATCCCGCAAAGAGAAGTAACCGGCCTCAAGGGCCTGGAAGGTAAAGACGTATATGAGCGACGAAAACAAAACTGACGGTAAGGAAGCACCACGACGCAGCACGCTTTCGCTGAAGCCTCGTGGTGGCCCCGGCACAGTTAAACAGAATTTCTCTCACGGGCGCAGCAACAACGTCGTGGTGGAGACAAAGAAGCGCCGTATCGTCAAGCCGGGCGAGGGCAAATCCGTGTTCGCGCCCAAGACAGAATCTGTCACGCCTCCGCCGCCAAAGCCCGCTGAGCCGGCAACCACTCCAGCATCTGCAGACGCTGCGCCTGCGGTGCCAACTGGCAACCTTTCTGCTGGTGAAATGGATGCACGCGCACGGGCCTTGGAAGAGGCTAAACTGCGCGAGATTGAAGATCAGAAGCGTGCAGAAGAAGAAGCCATTCGGCGCGCTAACGAAGATGCAGCCACCCGCAAGGCGCGTGAAGAGCGCGAAGCGCAAGAGGCTGAAGAAGCTGCCAAGCGTGAAGCCGAAGAGATTGCTCGTAAGGCACGCGAAGAGGAAGAGGCTCGTCTGGCAGCCGCTGATGCATCCGCTGCGGCAGCTGCGGCTTCCGAAGATGGTGCGCCGACTAAGAAAACAGCCACACCCATCAACCGCGATGCAGCGCGCAAGCCTGAGCAACCGCAGAAACCTGCAGCGCGCCCGAAAGGCACAGATGATCGTCGTCGCACGAAGCTGACGCTTTCCAACGCGCTCAACGCCAACAGCGAGCGCGCTCGCTCGCTTGCCTCAATGCGCCGCCAGCGCGAAAAGCAAAAGCGTGGCGGCCAGTCCAGCGGCCCACGCGAAAAGGTCATGCGCGAGGTCACAGTGCCAGATACGATTACCATTCAAGAACTCGCCAACCGCATGTCGGAGCGCGCAGTGGACGTCGTCAAACTGCTGATGGCCCAAGGCCAGATGCTGAAACCGGGCGACATTATCGATTCCGATATGGCTCAACTGATCGCAGAAGAGATGGGCCACAGCGTTGTGCGCGTCTCTGAGTCGGATGTCGAAGAGGGTTTGAACGATACACCTGATGCGCCAGAAGCTATGGAACCTCGCCCGCCCGTCGTGACCATTATGGGCCACGTCGACCACGGTAAGACTTCGCTGCTCGATAAAATCCGCGAGGCCCGCGTGGCTGATGGAGAGGCCGGTGGCATAACCCAGCATATCGGCGCCTATCAGATTGAGCGTGACGGCAAGAAGATCTCGTTCCTCGATACACCGGGACACGAAGCGTTTACCGCTATGCGCGCCCGTGGTGCGCAAGCGACGGACATCGCAATCCTTGTGGTTGCCGCTGACGACAGCGTCATGCCGCAAACGATTGAAAGTATCAAACACGCCAAAGCTGCTGAAGTGCCGATGATCGTTGCCATCAACAAAATGGACACGCCCGGCGCCGACGCCAACAAGGTGCGCACAGAATTGCTGCAGCACGAAGTGTTTGTTGAAGGCATGGGCGGTGAGATACTCGATGTAGAAGTGTCGGCAAAAACCGGCGACGGCATTGATAACCTGCTCGACGCGATTAATCTCCAGTCCGAATTGCTCGAACTTCAGGCCAACCCGGATCGCCCTGCAGAGGGCATCGTGATTGAAGCGCAACTTGATAAAGGCCGCGGTGCGGTTGCAACCATCATCGTCCAGCGTGGCACGCTGAAAAAGGGCGATATCGTCGTTGCAGGCAGCGAATGGGGCCGCGTGCGCGCTATGATCGACGATCATGGCAAACAGATGGAAGAAGCTGGTCCTTCGACACCGTGCGAAGTGCTCGGTTTGTCCGGCGCACCTTCGGCTGGCGATCAACTTGTTGTTGTCGATAGCGAATCCCGTGCCCGTGAAGTCTCCGATTATCGCCAGCGCAAAGCCCGCGAACTGGAAGTTGCGGCACAGGCCGGTCAGCGCGGATCGCTTGAGCAGATGATGACCAACTTGACCGAGAAAGGCGCTGACAAAGCGCCGTTCGTAATCAAGGGGGACACCCAGGGTTCAGTGGAAGCCATCCGCTCTTCACTCGATGGTCTGGGAACGGATGAAGTGCAGGCGCAGGTCGTTCATGCAGGGGTCGGCGGCATCACTGAATCCGACGTAACGCTCGCCATGGCATCCCAAACGCCCATTATCGCGTTCAACGTGCGTGCCAACAAGCAGGCGCAGGAAATGGCGAAACGCGAAGGCATTGAGATTCGATATTACTCGATCATTTACGATCTTATCGACGATGTGAAAAACACGCTTTCCGGCATGTTGGCACCAGAGCGCCGCGAAACCTTTATCGGTTACGCCGAAGTTCTGGAAATCTTCAGTCATTCCAAAATCGGCAAGGTCGCCGGTTGCTTGGTCACAGAAGGCCACGTGGAACGCGGCATGGGCGTGCGCCTTTTGCGCGACGATGTTGTGATCCACGAAGGCGAGCTCGCCACGCTGAAACGCTTCAAAGACGAAGTAAACCGCGTCGACAGCGGCACCGAATGTGGCATGGCCTTCAAGAAATATGAAGATATGCGCAAAGGCGACGTCATTGAGTGCTTCACCGTCGAAATGATTGAACGTTCGCTGGATTAGAAACGTAGCGTTGTATTTGGGGTTACTTCCACCGCAACGCTACATTTTCTCCCATGAAATCAGCCCGCTCACTTTGCGGAGCCTGAAAGAATGACGCCATGACTTTAACCACCTACCTCGCCTTTGTCGGCACCGCCCTCATCATCTTGTTGTCTCCCGGCCCTGCCACGATGCTGGCGACGACCCACGGCATGCGTTTTGGCTGGCGTAAGGTTTGGGCGACTGGCTTTGGCGATATCTCGGCGAATTTTGTGCAGATCGTCATCGCCGTCACAGGGCTTGGAATTGTCTTGGCTACCTCGGAATTGGCCTTCAATGCGCTGAAGATCGTGGGCGTAGGCTATCTGATCTATCTCGCCATCAAGCTTTTTCGCTCTTCCGGGCCAACACTGCCGACAGTAACAGAAGTGCAGATGCGAGAGCAAAAATCGTTTCGCTGGCGCTATGGGCAAGGGTTCATCGTTTCCTTCACCAGCCCAAAAGCAATTGCGTTTTACGGCGCTTTGTTTCCTCAATTTACCACGCCAGACCAAGCGCTCCTGCCGCAATTCGCACTGCTGGCCGCAACGGTGGCTACTCTCGACCTGATCTGCGTTATGGGTTACGCGGTTCTTGCCGATCGCGCAGGAACACGCTTGCTCGCAGGCGGCAAGGGCGTCCTCATCAATCGCATATCCGGCGGCGCACTGCTGTTTGCTGCCGGATTGCTGGCTCTTGCCAGCCGTGAACAGATTGCAGTGGAGTAAATCTTGGCCACATCGAAAGCCCCCTCTCAAAGACAATTGCGCGTTGGCGAGCACGTGCGTCACGCCCTCACCGAAGTGTTGACCAGAGAAACGCTGGAAGATCCAATTCTGTCCAGCCAACTCATCAGCGTCACCGAAGTGCGCATGTCAGCTGACCTGAAGATCGCGACTGCATTCATCTCGCCTCTGGGTGGGCGCAAGAAGAACGGCAAAGGAGCTGCTGACGCTCAAGCAATCTGCAAAGCTTTGGCGAAAAACATGAAATTCATCCGCGCACGCGCCACACCTTATCTCAATCAAATGCGATACATGCCGACATTTCGTTTTCGCGAAGACACAAGTTTTGAGAACTTTGCCAAGATTGACCGTCTGCTGAAAAGCGATGCCGTGCAGCGCGATGTGCGCGAAGAAATGCGGCCAGACATTCGCAAAGACGATTCCAAATAATGGCACGGAAGAAAAAAGGCCGCGCCGTCTCTGGCTGGTTGGTTTTAGACAAGCCGTACGAACTTGGTTCTACACAGGCTGTTGGCAAAGTTCGCTGGCTTTTTCAGGCGCAAAAGGCCGGCCACGCTGGCACGCTTGACCCGCTTGCAACTGGCGTGCTGCCCATCGCGCTGGGCGAGGCAACGAAAACCGTTCCGTATGTAACCGATGGCGAGAAAGCCTATCGCTTCACAGTGCAATGGGGTGCACAAACTAACACGGACGACATTGAAGGCGAGGTTATTTTAACCAGCGCCGCGCGTCCAAAACGAGCCGAAATTGAAGTTCTGCTCCCGGAATTTATCGGCGAAATAGACCAAGTTCCTCCCGCTTTCTCCGCTATAAAGATCGACGGAAAACGTGCTTATGCCGAAGCCCGCGCCGGCAAGGCGGTGCAGCTGGAAGCGCGGAAAGTTCAAGTAGATCAGTTCAAACTTATAGACTGCCCGGATGACGATCATGCAGTCTTCGAGGTGGTTTGCGGCAAAGGCACGTATGTCCGTGCCTTTGCGCGTGATCTGGGCCAAAGGCTTGGGTGCTTTGGCCATATCACCGCCTTGCGCCGCACCTTCGTAGAGCCCTTTGAAGAGAGCGATTGTATTTCTCTCGCCGACCTCATGGCACTTGAGGGCGATCTAGATGCGCTTGACGCATTTCTGATTTCGCCCCGCGCGGCAATGCACGGCTTTCCCGAATTGCGGGTCAGCGAAGACGAAGCACGGCGCATTCGATTAGGCAATTCTATCATCCTTCGAGGTCGCGACGCACCAGCGGAAGAAGAAGATGCCTGCGCCATCTACAAGGGCAAGCTCATCGCTATCGGTGATGTAACCAAGGGCACATTCCAGCCCAAACGCGTATTGCTCGGATAGGCCATCGTTTCGAACAAAACCCTCTTGCAGCCTAAGACCCACAGGTTTACTTCTTTCTTCAAGCACCCGTAGCTCAGCTGGATAGAGCGCTGCCCTCCGAAGGCAGAGGTCGCGCGTTCGAATCGCGCCGGGTGCACCAAAATTTTCTTCATGAAATCATCGGTGTAGACGAAATAAGGCAAGTTGCCTTTTTGCTCTTTTCAAGCTTTTGGGACAAAATTGGGACAAATCTGTTCATGGAGTGTTCCCAATGCCGGTCAAAAAACTCAAGAATCACGACTATATTTATGAGCGCATTTCGAACGATGGGAGGCTCACCGGCTATCAGGTGAAAATCCGCCACAGGAGGTTTCCGAACTTCACCAAGAGCTTTGATAGGCTCGAAGATGCAAAAGAAGCGGTTTATCAAGCACAGCTTGATCGAACGCGCGGATTCAAAGGCGATCGCACGTCAGCAGATAAGGTTACGGTTGCTGATATTCTCAATATCGAAATTGGTCGGTTGGAAGGCGGCAAGAAGCCTAGAGTTGATCCCGGGCCAGATATTGCGCGCCTCAAACGCTTTGTCCGTGAAGAGTTCATTGTAGACTATAGCTTATCCAATCTGAGACGTGAGCACTGGGAAGATTACATTGCAGAGCGACTGGAGGATGTTGCACCAGCGACCGTGAAACGTGAACTGGCAGCGATACGACCGGTGATGCGACTGGCCTGCGAAGAACACCATATGCTTGACGTACTGGCCAATGTGCCAAGTCCACACGTTGAAGACACCGAAATTCCTCGCATCCCTCAGCGCATCGTGAAAGCGCTGAAGAAGGAGTTTAAAAACCAGCAAAACCCTTGGGTCGAAGCTTGCGCGACGTTTGCTTTAGATACTGGCGCCAGACGCGGAGAAATGCTGCGCCTTGAGTGGAAGGACTACGATCCACAAAAGGGTACGGTTTGGCTTCAGCGAGGCAAGAACGGCAAAGGCAGATACATCTTGCTAACCAAAAAGGCTGCAAAAGTGATTGAGCGTTTGCCGAACTCCAACATCCGTCGTGGCGTGATTTTCGATACGACAGCGGAGACGTTGAAACAGGCCATAGAACGCGCTCGCGTAATCGTTGGCGCACCATGGGTCCGCTGGCACGACTATCGGCATGAGGCGATTTCACGACTGTTTGAAGCCGGTTGGACAGTTGAACAGGTAATGGATTTTTCTGGCCACCGAGACATCAAAAGCCTTTTGAGATACCGCCACATTCGTATCAAAGATAAAGTAGCTCGACTGCGTGAATTTGAACGAAAGCGGAAAAGTAAGCGTGGGTGAGCAAACACTTGAATAAGCGCCGCTTCTTAGATTGTGGCGTGTCTCAGGCTAAGCATAGTTGCAGTGCCGCAGAAAGTGTTAACTTGAAGGTCGGTTCAGTAAACTTCAGCTATCTGGATGCCGTATCAACGGAAAAGTGGCCACACATTTCTCCAACGGATCGAACCAGTTTATTTCTGCAATACTCGAAATGAAATTCATCTCCCGTGCCGGGCCAAAACCCTTACGATCACGGCTTCGGCACGGGATTTTGCAGCGTTTGGATGATTACTCAATACCTTGTAATTTCACTTATTCTATTTCTGACTGGTATTTCATAATTTAATATTATTGTGAAACACCGTTGTGCTCTGAAACCGATTCATGAATTTGATTATCGCTAATATCATATGTGTTTCTGTTGATCTTCATGTTTATTCCTAGCAGAGAGACGGCAAATGGGGTTCACTGAGTTGGCATTGAAATATCCAGTCTTGCGACCGCGAAAATGACGTCCTTCTACGACCGTCCAATCCTGAATTCTCCATATCTGGAGCCTTCGCTATATCATGCCTTAGATGAAGACGGTCAGCCGCTGGATGGAGAACCAAAAAAGGGCCGCAGACGCTCTGAATTCATCACGCCCGTTCCAAAGTCGAAAAAGAAGAAAAAAGCTGGAAAACAGACTGATTTACTTTTTGAGGATGCTGGCGGCGTCTCCACTGAAGAGCAGGAATACAACCCCACTCCGATCATCAATGAGATCAGGTCGCATGTTTCTAGCTGGCGTCAGCTGTCTAATCCAAATGATTGGGGTGTGACCCCAACGACTGCACGGCTCCTGAGACACTGGAGGGAGCACGAGTATCAAGATATTCGACCGTTTTTCTGTCAGGTCGAAGCGGTC
Source organism: Pseudahrensia aquimaris (assembly GCF_042676045.1). Classification (NCBI taxonomy): domain Bacteria; kingdom Pseudomonadati; phylum Pseudomonadota; class Alphaproteobacteria; order Hyphomicrobiales; family Ahrensiaceae; genus Pseudahrensia; species Pseudahrensia aquimaris. The sequence goes on from NZ_JBHTJV010000012.1 coordinate 133,273, forward strand.
GAAACAGTTATCTGGCTCACTGAAGTCGCGCGGAAAAATCCGTCGTACAAAAAATATTGGGATCACATTCGTGGTGCCAATGAACAAGCCAACCCGGAATTGTTGCGTCTTGCAATGAAGATGGCCACCGGTGCAGGGAAAACCACCGTAATGGCGATGCTTATAGCCTGGCAGACCCTCAACTTTGCGCGATTGAAGAACAGCAAGCTGTTTACCCGGGGGTTTCTAATAATTGCTCCTGGCATAACCATTCGTGACCGACTGCAAGTTCTACAACCAAACGATCCCAATTCTTACTATCAGTCGCGGGAATTGGTGCCGACGGATATGCTTGACGAACTGCACCAAGCTAAAATTGTAATTACAAATTACCATGCTTTTCAGCTGCGTGAGACGGATGACGGCAACAGGATTAGTCGCGGACTGCGCCAAGGGCGAGGACCTGAGCTCAATACCAAAGAGAACGAAGGTCAGATGGTGCGGCGTGTTGCGAACGCGCTGATGGGCGAGAAAAATGTCATTGTCATCAACGATGAAGCCCACCATTGCTACCGGGAAAAGCCGGGTGACCATAACTTGGATGACCTCAAAAGCGATGATCGGAAGGAAGCCAAAGATCAGAACGAATATGCCCGCGTTTGGATAAATGGCATCGAAGCCGTGAAGCGGAAGCTCGGAGTACGAGCGGTCTACGATCTCTCTGCTACGCCGTTTTTCCTGAAAGGCTCCGGCTATATTGAAGGTACGCTGTTTCCTTGGACGGTCAGTGATTTTGGCCTGATGGACGCGATTGAATGTGGGATTGTGAAGCTGCCACGCGTCCCGGTCGCAGATAATATTCCCAACGAGGACGCTCCTGTGTTTCGCAACATTTGGGATCACATCGGCAAGGATATGCCCAAGAAAGGGCGTGGCAAGGCAGGAGCGTCCAGCAACCCCGAAGACCTGCCGGACAAGTTGAAAACGGCACTGCATGCCCTCTACGACCACTACGTGAAGGTCGATAACGAATGGCGGAAGTCAGGCATTGATGTGCCGCCTGTTTTCATCGTCGTTTGTAACAATACGTCCACCTCTGAGCTTGTTTCCGAGTGGATATCCGGCTGGACACGCCCTAACGAAGACGGGGAGGAAATATGGAAACATAGCGGATGGCTCGAACTGTTTTCAAACTTCGACAAACATGGAAATCGCCTCAGCAGTCCGAACACGCTTTTGATCGATTCTCATCAGATTGAAAGCGGCGGTGACTTGGACGCTAATTTCCGCGCAGCCATGGAGCCGCAAATCGAGCAGTTCAAACGCGAAAGAAATCAACGCGCAAACAGTGATATTGGCGGTGAAATCTCCGATGCCGAGCTTCTACGAGAGGCCATGAACACAATTGGGCGGAAAGGACGGCTTGGCGAGAAGATCCGCTGTGTCGTTTCGGTTTCCATGTTGACTGAAGGTTGGGACACAAACACCGTCACGCATATTCTTGGGGTCCGCGCATTTGGCTCGCAGCTGCTGTGCGAGCAGGTCGTAGGGCGCGGATTGCGGCGCTATAGTTATGCTTTGAACGAACACGGTCTGTTTGATGTCGAATACTCAGACGTTCTGGGCATTCCCTTCGACTTTACGGCGAAGCCTGTGGTTGCAAAACCCACTGCACCACCAAAAACCCAGCGCGTTGAGGCGGTGAAGGAACGAGCGGCTCTCGAAATTACCTACCCTCGGGTCACCGGCTACCGCATCGAGATGCCGGAAGAGCAGTTGACTGCCACCTTCACTGAAAATTCTTCGCTTCGCATCGATCCGTCAATGGTTGGGCCCGGGGAAACGCTGCTTCAGGGTATTGTTGGCGAAGGCGTCACGTTGACCGTCAAAGATGCCCAAAACAAACGCCCAAGCTCAATCGCTTTTGACCTCGCCAAACGCTTGATGATCACGCGCTTTAAGGACGACGATGGTGAGCCGAAACTCTATCTGTTCGGTCAGTTGAAGCGTATTTGTCGGCGCTGGCTGGATGAAGATTACCTCGAATGTGCAGGCGAGACGGGCAAATGGATGTTGTCTTACGATTCAATAGGCGAGCAGGCCTGCGAGCGCATTTACAATGCCATTGCGCTGAGCCTAGGGGTTGAAGATAGGGTGAAAGCAGTACTCGACCCCTACAATCCAAGCGGCTCAACCCGCTTTGTCGGTTTCAACTCTTCGAAAGATGTCTACCGAACGGATCCGCGCAAATGCCACATCAACAATGTGGTGCTGGACAGTGATTGGGAAGCGGAATTCGCACGCGTGGCGGAAGACCACAACCGTGTTCTGAAATACGTAAAAAATCAGAATGTAGGACTGGAAATTCCTTACCGCGATGGAGGCGTACCTCGCCATTACATTCCCGATTTTATTGCGGTGCTGGACGACGGCAACGGCGAGGATGATCCGCTAAATCTGATCGTTGAAGTGAAGGGCTACAGAGCCGAAAACGTAAAACTCAAATCAGAAACAATGAACGCAAAATGGATACCTGGTGTGAACGCACTAAGGACACACGGACGATGGGCGTTCGTTGAATTTGGCGATGTGTTCGATATGGGTACGGCGTTTCGTAAATTAATTGATGATGCGGTTGAAGGAAAAAGATGAGCGAACCAGATTCTCTGAGAAATGAAATCGTCTTTCACTTCGATGTCGATCAACACAGCATCTCCCTGAAGCAATTCATTGATACCGCACGTGCGAGTGAGGCAATAATTGACGATTTTAACAACCATTTCTTTAGCAAGGAACTGAAATACGAACTGCGAGTTCGACCATCTGAGCAAGGTGGATTCGTAGAAGTAATACAGTTTGTCTTAGGTGGCGGGGCTGCCGCTGGGCTTGGTGTCTTAGGGTTTTTGGCAACCGATATAGGTAAAGCTGTTTTCAGGGGTCTAACCGACGAAGAGCCAGCCGCATTTGCAGAAAGACAAACCAGAAAACTTAGACAACGTGTAAAAGGAAAGAGCACTGAACTCACCCGAGATGATGATGACCGAACAATTGGTTTCCTGATCGCCGAACCAGAGTTTTCAGATAAAGAAATTGCAGTACGCGTAGTAACGGAAATGCTTCAGCGCTTTCTCTCTTTAGACGCGAGCACCCTAGAAAAGATTGGCTTGTCGCCAGCTCAGTTGAGGAAGGCGTATGCAGCTCGCAATACGATTTTCAAGGCATGTTTGGATAATCCAGAAGTAAAAGCTCTCGGATTCGACCGATCCCACGAGTTTCCGTTAAAGCGAGCAGATTTTGCACGCCAGATTATGCAAATTCCTGATGAAGTAGAGAATGAGTCGGAAAAACCGCAGGTTTGGTCCGTTGAAACAGTCGATATTGTTGTGAATTCTCCGAACTGGAAACGTGAGGGACGGAAGTGGCAGGCAGCCACAAATAAAATCCAAGACATTGCATTCGATATTGAGGACGAAGCTTTTTGGAAGCTTGTGGAAACGAAAGAAATCCAGCCGGACATCAAAGACAACATGAGGGTTCAATGGGCTTATCCAGCTGGGCATTCAAAACCCACAAGTGTCCGCGCTTTAAGAGTGTTGAGTTACAACGGCAAACCCATCTCAACCCCACTGACCAAAGAGCAATGGCAAGCTGAATTAGGTGAGTCGTACGAGGTAGAAAACGATATTCAAGATCTGTTCCAAGAGGGCAGACAAGATGAAAAAGACAATCCCAACTATGGACAATGGTAATGGCGCGTAAACCTAAAGCCCCGAAATCTGTCGAATCCATCGTCCATGACGATGCGACGCGCAAGAATATTCCTTCCGCGGAGCTACAGTCTATTGCGCAGCGAATGGAGGAGATGGAGCTGCGCAGCGAATGGAGGAGATGGAGCCGGTTGAGCCAGTAACTTATGAGCGGCAACACCCGCTGGCGGAAGGCGAGACGCGGGAGCGGGATGGCGATCTTGATCCGCAGATCATCTGGAAAGGCGCGGAGATTGAGCTGACGGATGCGCAAATTGAGCAATTGCGCACCACGGGCACGGTGACGCTGGCGGATGCGCAACTGGTGTGGCGGGGCAAGGATACGCAGGACTGGTCGGACCTCGTGGTGCAGGCACCGCCGATCTACGTGCAGGAAAAAGTGCACCCCAAGGTCATCATTGAAGACCTGAAACGCCAAACCAAGGAGCGGGCGGAGGAAAACTCCGATGCGCCCGATCTCTTTGCCGATTTTAACGGCATCGACCCGGAGGCGAAGACTGAATTCTACCAGCACGACATGCACTGGCAAAACCGTATGATCCTCGGTGACAGCCTGCAGGCCATGGCGAGCCTTGCGGAGCGCGAAGGTCTGCGCGGCAAGGTGCAGTGCATTTATTTCGACCCGCCTTATGGCATCAAATTCAATTCCAACTGGCAGGTTTCCACCCGCTCGCGCGATGTGAAGGACGGCAAGCTGGACCAGATCACCCGTGAGCCGGAACAGGTGAAAGCCTTTCGCGATACTTGGAAAGACGGCATCCACTCCTACCTCACCTACCTGCGCGACCGCCTAACGGTGATGCGCGACATGCTGACGGAAAGTGGCAGCATTTTCGTGCAGATAGGTGATGAAAATGTTCACCGCGTTAGGGCGTTGATGGATGAGGTGTTCGGTGAGGAGAATTTTATTTGCTCGATTGCTACGCAAAAAACCGGAAGTCAGTCGGGTAATTTTCTTCAATCCACTAGTGACGATGTTTGAATAGCCCCGAGTTTCTTAGACACCCTCGGCGTTCATTTTCTGCTGTCGTTCGAAGTCGACGGGTGACAGCATCCCGTTTCTCGCATGTTTCCTTTTCGGGTT
>NZ_JBHTJV010000013.1:0-171116 GCF_042676045.1 Pseudahrensia aquimaris
GCTCCTCGACCGTGGGGAAGCAGGCGACAACATCGGCGCACTGATCCGTGGTATCGACCGTGAAAACGTCGAGCGCGGTCAGGTTCTGTGTAAGCCTGGTTCGGTTAAGCCGCACACGAAGTTCCGTGCGGAAGCCTACATTTTGACGAAGGAAGAGGGTGGCCGTCACACGCCGTTCTTCACCAACTACCGTCCTCAGTTCTACTTCCGCACGACCGACGTGACGGGTATTTGCGCCCTTCCTGAAGGCACGGAAATGGTTATGCCGGGCGACAACGTTGAAATGACGGTTGAGCTTATCGTGCCGATCGCCATGGAAGACCGCCTGCGCTTCGCGATCCGCGAAGGCGGCCGCACCGTCGGCGCCGGCATCGTTGCCGAGATTTTGGACTAAGCCATGCGTGGGGGCGGGCGCGACAGCTTCTTCGTTCTCGCTCCCCACGTATTGTCGAAAACTAAAGTAGAGTTATTTCCAACGTGTGTTCGATTTGCTGTGCTCTTAACTCAACATGGCGCGCCCGCAACTAGGCCGCTAATTTCTCGCGGTGTTTCCGTAGGCGCAAAAAAGACTTATATTTCAGATATTTCAAACATTGTGCCCAAAGCGTTCAATCAATTCCTGTTTTCATCCATTTAAGATTTAAGTAATGTGTCGCGATCGAAGGCTGCTTTACTTTCTTTAGATAATGTTGAAAGATAAGGCAAAACGCTCTTTCCTTAGGCTAGTTGTGAATAAAATTGCCACTTTCTCTCTCGCCCTTATTTTCTCAATTGTTTCTCAAGCTGATGCGCGCACTTTTTCCATATTTTCACCGCCTTCGATGGTGACGCTTCATCATACTATCCAGTTCAATTCTCGCAGAATTTATAATGCCTGCAAGCGTCGATATCGAGATCGTAGGCGTACTGAATTATGTGTTCGGATCGAGATGCAAAGGCTAAACAGTCGGGCATCAAAGAAACAAGATCGAATTTTTCGAGACACTTCTCGAAGGGTTGATTGTGCGGCAATAGCGGCCGAGCTGGGTGTCGGTGGATTGAGTCGAGTTGCCGGTTCTGTTTTAACGAAGCTTAGTCACCAAGCGCAGAAAGTCGCTTATGGTATGGTGGTGAAAACTATTCGTGGCTCTGCCAGAAAGAGTGATGCAAGCTGTCTAGCTTTGATCAGAAGCAAGGCTAGGCGCGTTGCTAGGCGCATTCGCTAGGTTGACTTTCTTATTGCCAGGTTGATAAGCCGCAATGGGGAAACACTTAACTCAAACCTCCAGCGCCGCAGGTCGAATTGTATTTTTTATTTTCGTATACTCTACCGCGCTGCCGAACGTCTAGCTTACGATGGCGGTTTGGCAATTGCCTCCAATGTCGCTTTGTCGCTTTTGCTGTCGCTGTTTCCGTTCCTCATGCTGATCGCAGCCTTGGTGCGTCTGTATGGTGATCCAACGCTCGCCGATGCGGTTGTGGAACTGGTCTTGGGGCACTGGCCCGGCGATGCTGCGAAGCCAATCGCAGAACAAATCCAAGTGCTGCTTTCAGAGCCTGCGGGCGAGTTCTTTTCGATCTCAACCATCGTGGCGTTGATCCTGGCGACGAATGGCGTGGAAAATGCCCGTGACGGGCTGAACCGTGCTTACAAGCTGGACGAAACGCGGTCGTTTTTCTGGAGGCGCTTGCAGGCAACGGCGTTCGTGCTGTTAGGGGCGATGGCGCTTATCTTCGCAACTTTCCTGCTTGTCGGCGCCCCCCTGGCATGGAGCTTTCTCTCCGCACGATTGCCGATTTTACCTCCTTATTCGGTCGCCTTTTCCGTCGCAAAATACGGCTTGGCGTTTCTGATACTTGGTCTGGTGCTGTTCGCGTTTCACCGGTTTTTGCCCAACCGCAGGCAGCGCAAACGCCACATTTTGTGGGGCATTCTTCTGACGATTGTCATCATCTTCGCGGGCTCTTGGGCCTTTGGCCTGTATCTGAAAACAATCGCCAACTACACCGCGCTCTACGCGGGTTTGGCCGGTATGATGATCGCGATCGTCTATCTTTACTGCCTTGCAGCCGTGATCCTTTACGGCGCTGAATTCAACACGGCATTGGCCGAAGAACGCGCTGCACGCAAAGCGTTACGTGAGAGCGGCTCGCCCGGCGACGCGGCCTGAGAAGATGCAGCCTCCAAGGAAGGTGCCCTCCAGAGAGTTGTATCCGTGGTATCCGCCGCCACCGAATCCCGCCGCTTCACCGGCGGCATAGAGGCCGGCAATTGCAGACCCATCGGCGTCGAGCACTTGCCCGTTCATATCGGTGTGAATGCCGCCAAGCGATTTGCGGGTCAGGATGTGCAGCTTGACCGCAATGAGAGGGCCGTTTTTCGGGTCGAGAAATTTGTGGGGTTTGGCGGTGCGGATCAGCCGGTCGCCACGATAATTTCGTGCGGCATGGATTGCCATAACCTGAGCATCTTTTGCGAAAGAATTGTCAATCTGGCTGTCGCGGGCTTCGATTTGCGCTCGCAACTTAGCGGCATCAATCAGATTGCCGCCCCGTTGGTTCATGCCAGCGATCAGATCATCGAGATTGTTGGCGACTACAAAATCCTCACCCTTTTCCTTGAAAGCCTCGACCGGGCCGGTTGCACCTTGGCCCAAACGGGCTTTGAGAACTTCTTTCCAGCTTTTGGATGTGAAATCGGGATTCTGTTCCGAACCTGAAAGTGCGAACTCTTTCTCGATCACTTTCTGCGTCAGCACGAACCACGAATAGTCGTAGCCGGTCGCTAGAATTTCCTTCAGCGTGCCAAGCGTATCGAAGCCAGGAAGGGCAGGCGGCTTGAAGCGGTTGCCCTGTGCATCAAACCACATGGAAGACGGACCGGGCAGAACGCGGATACCGTGTTTTGGCCAAATTGAATTCCAATTGTTCACGCCCTCCACATAGTGCCACATGCGGTCTGTGTTGATTAGCTCGCCGCCCGCTTGCTCAGTGATGCCGAGCATCGCGCCATCAACATGGTGGGGGACGCCGGAAATCATAGTCTTGGGCACCGCGCCGAGACGTTCCGTGGGCCAATTGGCCCGCACCAGATCATGGTTTCCGCCGATGCCGCCAGAAGTCACAATCACCGCATCAGACGAGAGAGTGAAATCGCCGACCACATCGCGACTGCTTTGCGCACCGCGTTCTACCTGCGTTGGTGCTAGCACTTCGCCGATGACACCCGTAACAGCACCGGATTTCGTTTCGAGTTTGGTTACGCGGTGGCGGAAATAGAATTTGATCTTACCGTCCGTCTCAAAAGCGCGAGCGCGCTTCTCAAAAGGTTCAATCGTGCCGGGACCAGTTCCCCATGTGATGTGGAAGCGGGGCACGGAATTGCCGTGTCCGTCTGCAAACGAACCGCCGCGTTCTGCCCATCCAACGACGGGGAACCAGCGCATTCCCAGATCATGCAGCCAAGGGCGCATTTCGGTGCAAGCAAAGTCGATGTAGGCTTCGGCCCACTTTCTTGGATAATGATCTTCTTCGCGGTCGAATTGGGCGGAACCCATCCAATCATTCGTCAGCAATTCGCGCGAGTCTTTAATTCCCATTCGTCGCTGTTCTGGAGTGTCGACCATGAGCAAGCCTCCCAAAGACCAGAATGCCTGACCGCCAAGATTTTGCTCTCCCTCTTGATCGACAATTCCAACTGTCTTGCCACGGGCCGCCAACTCGCAGGCAGCGACAAGGCCAGCCAAACCTGCGCCAACGATAATTGCGTCAAAATTCATAGGGTTGGTCTCCCGATTGCTAAAGCAACCGTGGCGCATAGCTTTTCTGCAATCAAGCGATTGCGCCTTTGTATGAAGTATTGCGCCTTTGTATGACGTGATGAGTGAGCGCTTGTCTTGCGCTTGGCAGGGGCACCAGGATTTGAACCCGGGACCTACGGTTTTGGAGACCGTCGCTCTACCAACTGAGCTATACCCCTATGCGCACTCTGCGGTGCGATGGAGTTTGTAAGCGGGCTTTGCGATCAATTCAAGCGGAATTCAGGGTCGATGGATGCGAAATGCCCCTATCGCTCTTTTTGTGTGCTGATCTTTTGTAAAAATTTTACAAAACGACAGATGATTTTTGTCGCAACCTTAACACGGTAACACGAAACACCTCTTGCTTACGATGAATTGCCTCGTTTTTCGACGGGTGTGAGCGCAGTTTAGCTCCAGATGCCGATGGCGCTGCCATTTGGCCTGTAAATCGACAATTGTGACAAACTTCACTTCTGCCGATAGCAAATAACAAATGGAGATACGCCATGACTTATCTGGAAGAAATCGCCGCCGCTGAAGCGACTAAATCGCAATTCGGTGCGCCTTGGGCGAGCATTGATGCTGAAGCCGTGGCGCGCATGCGGGTGCAAAATCGGTTTCAGACCGGGCTAGACATTGCAAAATACACCGCAGCGATCATGCGCGAAGATATGAGCGCTTATGATGCAGACCCGTCAAAATATACGCAGTCACTGGGTTGCTGGCACGGTTTCATTGGTCAGCAAAAGATGATTTCGATCAAGAAGCACTTCGGTACTACAAAACGTAGCTACCTTTACCTTTCCGGTTGGATGGTCGCCGCACTGCGTTCCGAGTTTGGCCCGCTGCCCGATCAGTCCATGCACGAGAAAACCTCTGTGCCTGCACTAATTGAAGAGCTTTACACATTTCTGCGTCAAGCAGACCAGCGCGAGCTCGGTATGATGTTCCGCGATTTGGACGCCGCGCGCAAAAGCGGAAATGAGTTGGAAGCCAAGCGCATTGAAGTGGCAATCGACAAGCACGAAACGCACGTCGTGCCTATCATTGCAGACATTGATGCGGGTTTCGGCAACGCCGAAGCGACATATTTGCTTGCGAAGAAAATGATCGAAGCAGGCGCTTGTGCTCTGCAAATCGAAAACCAGGTGTCTGACGAGAAGCAGTGTGGCCACCAAGATGGCAAAGTCACTGTTCCACATGAGGACTTTCTCGCAAAAATCCGCGCCTGCCGCTACGCCTTTATGGAACTTGGCGTGGAAGATGGCGTCATCGTTACGCGCACGGACTCGCTCGGCGCAGGCCTGACCAAGCAAATCGCTTACTCCAAAGAGCCCGGGGATTTGGGTGACCAGTACAATTCCTTCCTAGATTGCGAAGAGGTTTCGCTCGATGATCTGACATCTTCGGATGTTGTCATTAAGCGCGACGGCAAGCTGATGCGTCCCAAGCGTCTGCCATCGAACCTTTATCAGTTCCGCGAAGGCACTGGCCAAGACCGTTGCGTGCTCGATTCGATCACATCGCTTCAAGCGGGTGCAGATCTGTTGTGGATCGAGACGGAGAAACCACACATTGGCCAGATCAAAGCCATGATGGATCGCGTTCGGGAAGTCGTTCCGAATGCTAAACTAGTCTACAACAACTCGCCGTCGTTCAACTGGACGCTGAATTTCCGCCAGCAAGTGTTCGATGCTTGGGAAGAGGCTGGCAAAGATGTCTCTGCCTATGACCGCGCTAACCTTATGAGCGTTGATTACGACGAGACCGATCTTGCTGCAGAGGCTGACGAGCGCATTCGTACTTTCCAAGCGGATTCATCACGCGAAGCCGGTATTTTCCACCACCTCATTACGCTGCCAACCTACCACACGGCCGCTTTGTCGACGGACAATCTGGCGAAAGAGTATTTCGGCGACCAAGGTATGCTCGGATATGTCGAAGGTGTTCAGCGTCGCGAAATCCGTCAGGGTATCGCTTGTGTGAGACACCAGAACATGGCCGGTTCCGACATTGGCGATGATCACAAGGAATACTTTGCTGGCGAAGCCGCGTTGAAAGCGGCTGGCGAGGACAATACAATGAACCAATTCGGATAATCCGACACTGTTCAACGACAAGGTCGCCTGCGAAAACGTGGGCGGCCTTTCTGCGTTTATGAAACCTGAGCCAGCGCTTGATTGGCTGCAATTTCCAACCGTTCCGCCGACATTTGACCGCGTGTGGCAATGCGCAGTCCAATATAGGAAAGCGTGAGTGAGCGTGCAGTCTGCTCTGGCGTTGCATTGCCCGCATCAGCAAGGGCCTTGGCTAAGCCTTGGGTGAGACGTTCCAACTGGTTGTTGACCCGCTCTGCGATCTCGGCGTCGTTCAATGCTGCACCCGCCGATGTGGTGCACAAAAGGCACCCACGCGTTTCGCCGTTCTTGGCCGCGTTAACAGCGCCTGTGAAGATTGACTGGAGGCGCGTCGTTCCGGCGATGTTTTCATCGTGCAGACGCGTCAAAGCCGGTTCGAGAACTGTGTTCTCATAGCGTTGGAGTGCTTTGAGGAAGAGTTCCTTTTTTGAAATGAATGCCTTGTAGAATGAGCCGCGCGTTATCGCCATGCCTTCCAATAGATCAGGCAGGGAAGTCGACGAATAACCGTGGGTCCAGAATAAATCCATCGCGCGCTCTATGGCTTCATTCAGATCAAACTCTCTCGGCCTAGCCATAGGTTGTTCTTCTGTTTGGTGTGCGGCTACGGATTCTTGTCACATTAGGAACCAAGAAGTCTAAAATTCAAGCATATTTGGCGTCTAACCATCACTGCGATGGGTTTTTTGGCCTTGAGATTTGGGACGTTTTCTTTTGGTCTTCGGTCAGCAATAGTTGTGCGAGATGATTTGGGAGGATCGCCGTCATGCCAACTGCACCAGTAGACGAAACCATAGTCGTGCCCGACTTGTTGTCAGATCCGTACGCGATTTACCGTCGTCTGAGGGCTGACACGCCCGTTTGTCGTGTTCCGGCGATCAACCGCACGATGCTGACGCGGTTTGAAGACACGAAGGCGGTCAAAGACAATTGGGAACTGTTTTCGTCTGACGACCCTGGCACGCCGATGAAGCCTGCTTTTCAGGCCCATACTCTCATGCGGAAGGATGGAGCGGAGCATTCCCGTGAGCGAAACGCGATGGCGGAAGCGTTCGCGCCTGGCAATATCAAGCGTGTTTGGTTGCCGCTGTATGAAACGATTGCCGACGAATATCTTGACCGATTGCCAAAAGGTGAGGTGATTGATCTTTTTGCTGACCTCGCCGCGCCGATTTCGGCACGTTGTTTGGCGCATCTGTTGGGTTTGACAAATGCCAGCGACGCCGATCTTTGTCGATGGTCGCAGACTTTAATTGACGGGGCAGGAAACTTCGCGTGGCTGGATGAGCCTTTCGCCTTGTGCGACGCTGCCAATATCGAAATCAATGCTGCGATTGACGCAACTATCGAAGGTCATAAGGCAGATCATCAGCCCAATGCGATTTCTGCTATGCTGAATTTGAATGAGCCAATGCCGATAGACGTTATCCGCTCCAATATCAAAATCGCTATTGGTGGGGGAATCAACGAGCCTCGCGATGCGCTTTGCACCGTGTTTTATGGTCTTTTGACCAGTCCCGATCAATTTGAAGCACTAAAGGCGGATCCGAGTTTATGCACAGCCGCTTTTGAGGAGGCCATTCGCTGGGTTGCGCCCATTCAAGTATCATCGCGCAGGGCTGTGGAGGATACGCAAATCAGGGGGATTGATATCGCGCAAGGCGAGGTCGTAATGACCGTGCAGGCGTCGGCAAACCACGACGAAGAGCATTGGGAAAACCCCCATGTGTTTGACATGACCAGAACACGCAAACCCCATCAGGCGTTCGGCAATGGCCCCCATTTTTGCTTGGGTACCCATATCGCACGACGCATGATTGCTAACATCATTATGCCGAAAATGCTGGAGCGGTTTCCGAACATGGAATTGGCTGGTGATGTGAAGTTTTGGGGTTTCGGTTTCCGCGGACCGCTTAGCCTGCCTTTGAAGCTGAATTAGGCGCGTTTTTGCTGCGACCTAATCGCGGTTTTCGAGAAAGTGGCTCTGTTCCCTTGAGGTTTTGTCAATTTGGCGCGACAGTGTGTCAAGCCGACGAGACAGTAGGGAGCCGTCTTGATGCAAGTGAACACCATGCGTGTGAAATCGCGTGAAGGTGCAGCCTTTAACGAGTCTGACTTTCAGCTAATTCGCAAAAAAATGAATACATTGGAGCAAACGCTTCCATCGAATGCCATTGAAAAACTCGCAAAAGAGATTGTAGCGCGGCTGGCAGAGCGTCGGGGCACCGAGGCGAGTATTCGTGAGGCTTTGTCGGCAGATCAAATAAATGAACTGGTCGACGTTCTTTTGCGACAGGATGCTGATGAGGCGAAGACTTATATCCAGCACAAGCTCAGCGATGGTCTTCCTCTCGACAGGCTGTATTGCGGCCTTCTGGCTGGTGCCGCAGAGGAACTGGGGCGGCGGTGGGACGATGACAGAATATCGTTTCTTGAAGTCTCTATGGCCACGGGCGCCATATACGCCATTATGCGAGGACTAGCGCCCCTGTTTGAGGTTTCCGAGAAACGGGCATCCCGCGAGGCCGTTTTTGCCTCGTTACCCGACCAGCAGCATACGCTGGGCGTCATTATGGCGGCCGATATGTTTCGCAAAAGCGGTTGGACGATAGATCTCAAGGTTGGTCTCAGTCATTCGGCTCTTTTGAATGCGTGCATGAGCACAGGACACGTGGTTATCGGCGTGTCGTCTTGCAATTCGGATGTGCTGGTTTCGCTCACGAGGATTATTATCGCTTTACGGCTGGCGCGGCCTGATATCTACATTATGGTGGCTGGCGGTATCGTCGACCTTAAGCCTGATATTTTGGAAGTTTCCGGCGCAGATTCTGCTGCCGGGGAAATTGATGAGGCTTTGAGCATTCTCAATGCAGAAGTTGATCGCTTGGACGGGGTGACGTCGGCCGATTGAGTGCTGATACTGAGCCAAACCACTTGCCAAAATACGCCTCAATCTCTATCTAACAGTCATCGCGAGGCGCGGAGTGCTGACAGGTTGGCAATCCGCGCCCGATTGTTGTTTGGAAACAGGGATTTGTGTTGGTGTTCAACATAGCTCCTAGACAGGATGTTCACAGTGGCAAAGACGAATCCATTCACCTTTTTGCAGCAAGTGCGTGCGGAAGTGGCGAAAGTCGTTTGGCCGACACGACGTGAAACAGTCATTACAACGATTATGACGCTCATTCTCGTTTTCATCACAGCAGTATTTTTCTTCATCATCGATCAAGGCCTGAGTTACATCACGGGCCTGCTGTTCGGTTAGATTTTTAACGGGAGCGCGGCGCTCACATGGCTATGCGTTGGTATATCATTCACGCCTATTCCAACTTCGAAAAGAAGGTGGCTGAATCGATCGAGGAAACGGCCCGACAGAAAGGGCTTGAGCATTTGTTTGAGCAAATTCTTGTGCCGGTTGAGAAGGTTGTGGAAGTACGCCGCGGCCGCAAGGTTGATGCCGAGCGCAAATTTTTCCCCGGCTACGTGCTTGCCCGCATGGAAATGACGGATGATGCCTATCATCTGATCAAGAATACGCCGAAAGTGACCGGCTTTTTGGGATCGGATAACAAGCCGCTGCCGATCTCCGACAAAGAAGCCGATCACATTCTCAACCAGGTGCAAGAGGGCGTCGACCGTCCAAAGCCATCTGTTTCGTTCGAAATTGGCGAGAACGTGCGTGTTTCCGATGGTCCGTTCGCGTCTTTCTCCGGCCAGGTGCAGGAAGTTGACGAGGAGCGTGCGCGTCTCAAAGTTGAAGTTTCGATCTTCGGGCGCGCAACGCCCGTGGATCTGGAATACGGTCAGGTCGAAAAGGTCTGAGCGTACGAGCGTAAGCTCACAAGCGCGTGGGAGGGGAAGGGCATCTGGCCGATGCTTGATAACCGCACCACGCACCTTTTGAAAACCGGCTGTCTTTTTCGACGGCCAAACCAAAGGCAGAAAAATGGCCAAGAAAATTGATGGCTACCTGAAACTTCAGGTGCCGGCAGGCAACGCCTCGCCATCCCCGCCCATCGGCCCAGCATTGGGTCAGCGCGGGCTGAACATCATGGAATTCTGTAAGGCGTTCAACGCTGCGACGCAGGAAATGGAAAAAGGGATGCCAATCCCTGTGACCATCACCATCTTTGCAGACAAGTCGTTCACCTTCAAAATGAAGACGCCGCCAGCGTCCTTCCTTTTGAAGAAGGCAGCTGGCTTGAACAGCGGTTCGAAAGAGCCTGGTCGGTCAGTCGCTGGCTCGGTAACACGGGCACAGGTTCAGGAAATCGCTGAAACCAAGATGAAAGATTTGAACGCCAACGATATCGATCAGGCTATGCTGATCATCGAAGGCTCTGCCCGCTCCATGGGCCTGGAAGTGAAGGGCTAACGGATATGGCAAAGCTAGGAAAACGCTTGAAAGCTGCTCACGAAGCAATTGATAACAAAAAGAACTACGCTATCAGCGAAGCTGTGGCTTTGGTCAAAGACAATGCCAATGCGAAATTCGACGAAACCGTCGAAATTGCGATGAATCTTGGCGTTGATCCTCGTCACGCAGACCAGATGGTTCGCGGCGTGGTGACTTTGCCCAACGGTACAGGCCGCGACATGCGCGTAGCCGTGTTTGCACGCGATGCGAAGGCTGATGAAGCCAAGGCCGCGGGTGCTGATGTTGTTGGCGCTGAAGACCTTATGGAATCGATGCAGGGCGGTGATTTGAACTACGATCGCGTGATCGCAACGCCGGATATGATGGCGCTTGTCGGTCGGTTGGGTAAGGTTCTTGGTCCCCGTGGCCTGATGCCAAACCCGCGCGTTGGCACTGTAACGCCAGACGTTGCTCAGGCTGTTAAAGACGCCAAGGGCGGTTCGGTTGAGTTCCGTGTCGAGAAAGCCGGTGTGATCCACGCCGGTGTCGGCAAGGCGTCCTTCACCGCAGACGCTCTGGAAGGTAATATCAAGGCATTCGTCGACGCCGTGATGAAAGCCAAACCAGCAGGCGCAAAAGGTACATACTTAAAGCGTGTTGCGATCACATCCACGATGGGTCCGGGCGTTAAGGTTGAGACGGCTTCGGTTCTGTCTGAAGGCTAAGTGCTGGAGGCAGTGTGAGAATTAAAAAAGCCCCGGCGGAAACGCCGGGGTTTTTTGGTTTTGAGGGTCAAAGCTGATGCTTGCTGAGCCGCCGCCAGTATTGATTTTGGGTGAAGTTTGATTTGTTCGCTGGAGAAATGGCCGTTGAGCGGACAGAGCACCAATTCGGAACATATGCGCCAACGGCTGCGTCAGGATTTTTGCGAGGCTAGCGGTCGCCGATCCGCTTCTCCTCAACTCTCGCTGGCCAAGTTTCGATCAGAAACAGTGCCATGGAACCTGCAAGATTAACCGTCAAAGCGGCATGACGCGGTTTGAATGGGACTCGTGAGCGCCCTCCAGCATGTGCATCACCACCATTGTTGCGCAAAGAGCCAATGCTCTGAACGACGCTCTGACAATTTCCCAAAATTGTCTTGAATACCTCTTCTTGGTGCTGTGACAGCGCGAGCTTTAAAATTTTTGCGGCTTCAGAATAGAGTTTTGGGACATTCCATTTCGCTTGCCATTTATTTCCGCTGTCCTCAATTATGTGCTTGCAGACCTCTTCAAGAAGCGTACTTGCGGCGGTAACGGCGCCGTCTGGGTCAATTGTGCGTCTTTCTAAAGCCTTTGCCCAAAAAGCGTGGACTGCAGGAGCATCGTAAGCATCAAGACCGTCTGTGATAGCAGAATCTGCCGCACCGCCACCAGACTCTAAGAAGTTCAATAGCGGGACGAAGGCGTTATTTACGTGGCCTCGGCGAATGGACCAAGAACCTGAACCACTTGCAACGCTCGACAATTCGGACCGCACAGAAGCCGCATCGTTTGAGAATCGCGCGAAAGTCGGCATAAGCCGCTTGCTCGTTGGGTCGTCCATTAACTTTCTTCTGGCCAATTTGTAAGCCGCCTCCGACCCGCCCTCGGTCGTCAGGCCAATGATGTTGTTTCTCAAAAACAGTGCGCATTCAAATAGATCATCAGGAATCTCAGGTTTACCGAAATCGCCAGAGGTCATGAGCTTTCCTCGAACTAAAGACCGCCCGAACGTGCTCCAAGTGGCGACCCGCCTGCGAGTTCTTGAACATTCGAACTGTCAAAAACCGGACCCTTGAGGAAACAGACGCGTCGGTCAATACGGGCTCAAAGCAGCCGTTCGATCTTCGTAGGTTCGCGATCAACCTGGTAGGAGCGTCGCACCCGCCTTGGGGAGGGCGGTCGCGAACCGTGGCTGCGCCAAGGTGGGGCTGCTTGATCAGATGCTGTTGTCTAACCATAGAAGCAAATCTCTGCTTCCTGGCCATCTAACAGCCTCACGCCATTCCACAGCCGTCAAATGATCTTTGGGGTTGTGCCATTGGATGCGTAGCGCCTTTTCTGGGCGGCTATTAAACGGTTGTCGGTTGAACCAGAAGATCAGCCGCAAATGCCCGATGGAAATCGACACAGCTCATGTCGCTAAGATTTCATCTATTTCCGCTTTTGGTTCAAAAAGCAGTTGTTGCCCGTAGCTAAAGCTTCAATTCCTACCGAACTATCCCTCAACCCTCTCCCGCGAGTGATAGACAAACAGTCCGCCAAAGAACGCTTCCACCGCTGTGAGCAGCCAAATGGTGTTGCCAGCGAAGCCGGTGGCCCAGTCGTATATGCCTGTCACCATGATGCCCAGCACGTCTACACCGAAGCCAAGCGCCAATGCGTTTCTGACGCGAGAAGGCGGTTCGCTTCGGGTTAGCCAGGCCATGATTCCCAGTCCCAAAAGCAGGAAGGCGGCGCGGCGAAGGACGAAGTTTGATTCAGCGTCGCCGTCAATGCCGTAAATGTAGTTTGCGATGAACGGCAGGAAGGCGAACATGATGAACAAGCCAAAAGCTGCAAAAGTCGCCAGTGTTGCGGTGGTTCGGTAGGTGATCATGGCTTCATTTTTGCGCTTTGCGTGACAGATATGCCGTAGCGGTAAGCAAGCTGGCACAGCTTTGCAAACCTTGGTTGCGGGGTTCCCCAATCTTCCCCTTGCCATCCCCGCCAACCTCTGCCATATCCCGCTCGCGCATTTCGGTGTGCATTCCTGTCCGAGACTGCGGGTGAGGGTTTCCCTCTTAATTTCCCGTATAGACGGTTGAGAGAATTGGGTTCGCTTTGCGCGATCCAGTTCGAACAGTTCGCCTCAAAAACCTGCGGTTTGCGAGGGGGCAGGATTTGAGCGTTGTTGGCTTCGGCCCGCGACAAACTTGAACCGCCCCCTGTGCGTTTTCGCGTGTGCTTTGCACGTTGCGAAAATGGCAAGAGGGCAAACTGGAGAGACAAATTGGATAGAGCGGAAAAAGCTGAATTTGTCACCGCGATTAAATCGGAGCTTACGGGCGCTGGTTCCATCGTTGTGGCACACTATGCCGGTCTGACAGTTGCCGACATGACGGAGCTTCGCTCCGCAATGCGCGACGCTGGCGGAACCGTCAAAGTGGCAAAAAACCGCCTCGTCAAGCTTGCTCTTGAGGGTACGGAAGCTGAACACATGGCTCCGCTGTTTCAGGGCCAAACCCTGATTGCATATGCGGAAGATCCTGTGGCGGCACCGAAAGCGGCTGCAGAATTCGCCAAGAAGAACGATAAGCTCGTTCTGCTTGGGGGTGCTATGGGCGCAACCAGCCTCGATCAGGCCGGCGTGAAGGCTCTTGCCACACTGCCAAGCCTGGATGAACTGCGCGGTAAGTTGATCGGTATGATCACAACACCAGCACAGCGCATCGCCATGATCACCAAAGCCCCAGCGGGCCAGGTGGCACGGGTTATCGGAGCATACTCCTCAAAGGAAGCTGCGTAAGCGGCTCAACCAATCTCATATTTGCGAACAAATCGTTCGAACTGAACAAGGAATATTATCATGGCTGATCTTCAAAAGATCGTTGACGACCTTTCCGCGCTGACCGTGCTGGAAGCTGCTGAACTTTCAAAAATGCTGGAAGAGCATTGGGGCGTTTCTGCCGCTGCTCCTGTGGCTGTTGCCGCTGCTGGCGGCGCACCTGCTGAAGCTGCAGAAGAAAAAGACGAATTCGACGTTGTTCTGACCGCTGCTGGCGACAAGAAAATCAACGTCATTAAAGAAGTCCGCGGCATCACGGGTCTTGGCCTGAAAGAAGCCAAAGACCTCGTCGAAGGCGCACCGAAGGCCGTCAAGGAAGGCATTTCCAAAGGCGAAGCCGAAGAAATCAAAAAGCAGCTCGAAGAAGCTGGCGCAACGGTCGAACTCAAGTAAGTTCTGCTGCTGCTGCGGGGTTCATGCTCCGCACTGACTTAAAACCCTGTTCGGGAAACCGGACGGGGTTTTTTTTGTTCCTATTGGGTTCTGTCGTGAAACCCTTTCTTTACCCTCACTCCAACTTGCACTGCCGTGTTTACCTTGCGGCATCAAATGCCGCGCTACACCAGACCCTCAAACGCAAGCAGGGGATGGCTATATGCGTAACTATGTTAGTGGACTGCGCAAGCGGTTCAGAGCTTGGCTTGGCCTCGCAGTTTCGAGCGAGCACGAATTTGGCGAACAAAACGCTCGCATGTTTCGTGCTGAGCGGCTGACATCGGTTTATTCGATGACTGGCGCTATGATGGTGGGCAACCTTGTGTTTGCCCCGCTGCTCACGATCAATCTGCTCGGCAATGGCCTGCTGTTAAATGCTATTGCGTTGATCTGGTGTGGGCTGCTGTGCGGCCTTTCATTGATGATGCTTTATCATGCGCGCCAGCGCCGCCGGGCTGGCACAAAACCCTCTGGTTCACGCAACGGCATTGTTGTTCTTGCTCGCAACTCGGCCTTTTTATCGGCTCTTTGGTGCGCACCCATTATCGTTTTCTATGCGCTGACGGACAGCGTCGAACGCGGCGTGATCGCGGCCATTATGGCAGGCATTCTGGCTGCCGGTGCCGCTTCGCTCTCGCGGGTGCCAATTGCGGCCTACCTATGGCTCTTCATTGCCGGTATGGTCCACACTGTTGTGACATTGGTATCGTTTGCGGTGAGCCAAGCCTTTGGTGATCTGACGCTTGCCATCTTTTCCGCTGTTGCGACAGCTGGTTTGGTTTTGGCGGTTCGTCAGAGCGACATCACCCTGCGTGAGCAATTTGGTGGCCGCTTGCAACTCGCGGAGAAAAACGAAGTCATCAACCTCTTGCTCAAAGACTATGAAAATCAGTCGAGTGAATGGCTTTGGGAAACAGACGCTGATGGCCGTATCATGCGTGCGCCGCATCAGGTTTACGATATGCTGGGCATTGATATGGAGGCTACTGCTGATATCCCGCTGTCTGAACTTGTCCAGATGTATGTGACGGATGAGTGCAGGGCCGATCTGCAACGGTTGATGGAGTGCTTGAAGGAAGACAAAGAGTTTACGGATATCATTTTGTCCATCCGCGATACCACTGACGATACAACGAAGTGGATCATGGTGCGTGGGTTGCCGAAGTTTGAAGATGGCGTGTTGGCTGGCTATCGCGGCATCTGCGCGGATGCGACTGCAACCGCTGAAGCGCGCAAGCAAATTCACTTTATGGCACACCACGATGGCCTTACGGGGCTTGAAAACCGCCATACGGCGTCCGAACGCAAGCGCGGCTGGCTCAAATCCGAGCGCCAATTTGCTGAAATTCTGATTGATCTCGACCGCTTCAAACAGGTCAACGATACATTTGGGCACGGCGTTGGCGATGATTTGTTGGTGGCAGTGGCCCAGCGCATTGAAAAGGCGTTGGACCGGGCAGGGGTGAATGACCCTGATTGCCGCAGCATCGCGCGCTTTGGCGGTGATGAGTTCGCCGTTGGAATTGTCGAAGACCGCCGCAGCAATGTGGGTGCACAGGTACTGGAGCGTGTGGCAGAAGATGTTTCGCAAAATATCGTCGATTTGCTGTGCCAACCGTTCCAGATTGCCGGGCAGACGGTGGATATCGGCGCATCGGTCGGCTTCAGCGTTGGCATGCTCGACACAGGCGATCTGAGCGAATTGTCAAAGCAAGCCGATATTGCGCTCTACCGCGCAAAGGAGGAGGGCCGCGGTACATGGCGTCGTTTCACAAGCGAGATGGACGAAACGCATCGCAAAGAGCGTGCCTTGGTGGCTGATATGCGCCTTGCTATTCAAAACGGTGATTTTTCAATTGCTTATCAGCCTATCGTAAAAGTAGCTGAGGACGGCTCGACGAAAACCGTCTCTCGCGAAGCGCTCATTCGGTGGGATCACCCCGTTCATGGTGCAATTTCGCCAGCGGTCTTCATTCCGCTTGCAGAAGAAACCGATATGGTTCTCAAAATTGGCCAATACGTTTTGCGCAAGGCCTGTGAGGATGCGTCTAACTGGAACGACAGCGTTTTGGTCAGTGTGAACGTATCAGCGCGTCAGATTCAGTCGCCGGATTTCGTGCCTTCGGTGCTGTCCGCTTTGGCTCACTCGGGCCTGTCTGCGCAGCGATTGGAAATCGAAATCACTGAGAGCGCGATGATCCTCGATACTGATCTCGTGGTGGAAGTTGTTCAGCGATTGCGCAATCTGGGTGTTCGCACTGCGCTGGATGATTTTGGCACCGGCTATTCTTCGTTGTCCTATCTATCGAAGTTCAACATTGATCGCATCAAGATTGATCGCGCATTTATATCTGCGGAAGGGGCCAGTGGCTTGCAATCTCCTGACATTATTGAAGCCATTATCGGTCTTGCCGAAACCTTTGATATGGATGTGGTGTCAGAAGGCGTTGAGACTCCACAGCAGGCCAAGGCGCTCTTCGATATGGGTTGCACCATCCAGCAGGGCTATTTGCATGGTCGGCCAGGTCAGGTTTCTATGCGCAAGGGCAAAGAGCTGAAGATCAAACAGGCAGAAACAGAAGCCGCCTGACGCTCAACAAAATCTATCTGCGCAACGGGCGGGTCTTGCGAAAGTCCCGCCCGTTTTGTTTTCACGCGCAAAAATTGATGTTGGGCCTTTTATTCGTTGCAATGATGTTCTAGGTAGACGCAGGACGTGTCGAGCCGATTGGATGGGTTCCGCGTTTGTATTCTTGAGTATTTCAGGCCGGCTGCACCGAACGGATGGGTGTGGCACGGTCATTTTCGCCGTTTCAATGGTCTTTGCGGTGTGCATTTGCACGGCATTCATGGCAGCGAAACCGGTTATTTTGCGGGCTGAACCGGCGTCCGCAGCCATCTTTGGCGCTGCTTATCGGCTTTTTAGCAAGGCCAAATTGACGCAGCGGCAACAGTTTTAACGTCCAGGAGCTCTTCCCTATGGCTGAACAGACCCACGTCTTCAACGGTCGCAAGCGCGTTCGCAAGGTTTACGGCAACATCACCGAAGTGATCGACATGCCGAACCTCATCGAAGTTCAAATGTCGTCTTACGATCATTTCCTCATGGTTGAAGAACCGGAAGAGGGGCGCGGCGACGAAGGTCTTCAGGCGGTGTTTAACTCCGTTTTCCCGATTCGCGATTTTTCGGGTCAGGCTCAGCTTGATTTTGTGCGCTATGATTTCGAAGCGCCGAAATATGACACTGAAGAATGCCGCCAACGCGACATGACTTATTCCGCACCGCTTAAAGTGACGTTGCGCCTCATCGTGTTTGATATCGACGAAGATACGGGTGCGAAGTCTGTTAAAGACATTAAAGAGCAAGAAGTTTTCATGGGCGACATGCCTTTGATGACCGACAACGGCACGTTCATCATTAACGGCACCGAGCGCGTTATCGTTTCGCAGATGCACCGTTCGCCGGGCGTGTTCTTCGATCACGACAAAGGCAAAACGCACTCCTCTGGCAAGCTGCTGTTTGCATCGCGCGTGATCCCGTATCGCGGTTCATGGCTCGATATTGAATTTGACGCCAAGGACATCGTCTACGCCCGTATTGACCGTCGCCGCAAAATTCCAGCGACATCGCTGCTCATGGCATTGGGTATGGATGGGGAAGATATTCTCCAGCATTTCTACAACTCCATCACGCTGAAGATGGTAAAAGGCAAGAAATCCGACGAGACGGGCGTGTGGACCATGCCGTTCAACGGTGAGCGCTTGAAAGGCACGAAGCCTACAGAAGACGTGATCGACGCGAAATCTGGCGAAGTGATCATTGAGGCTGGCAAGAAGGTTACTGCTCGTACCATCAAAGAGCTGGAAGCGAAAAAAATTAGCGCTATCCGCGTTCCGATGGAACAGGTCGCTGGTTCCTACCTCGCTGAAGATATTATCAACTTGGAGACAGGTGAAATCTATTTCGAAGCTGGTGAAGAGCTGACTTACGAAGTGGACGAGAAGTCAGGCAAAATCACTGGCACGTTGGTTGATCTCATGGAGATGGGCCACACTGAACTTAACGTTCTGGACGTGGACCACGTTACTATCGGTGCATATCTGCGCAACACGCTTGCTGCGGACAAAAACCATTCGCGCCAAGAAGCACTCTTCGACATTTATCGCGTGATGCGTCCTGGTGAACCGCCGACGATGGAAACGGCAGAAGCCATGTTCCAGTCACTGTTCTTTGATCGTGAGCGCTATGACCTGTCGGCAGTTGGTCGCGTAAAAATGAACATGCGCCTTGATCTGGATGCTGAGGATACGGTCCGTATTCTCCGCAAAGAAGACATTCTGGCAGTCGTTAAGTGTCTGATCGATTTGCGCGATGGCGTGGGCGACATTGACGATATCGACAACCTCGGCAACCGCCGTGTTCGCTCTGTCGGTGAGTTGATGGAGAACCAGTATCGCGTCGGTTTGCTGCGCATGGAGCGCGCTATTAAAGAGCGCATGTCGTCCATCGAAATCGACACGGTCATGCCGCAGGATTTGATTAACGCGAAGCCTGCCGCTGCTGCCGTGCGTGAATTCTTCGGTTCTTCGCAGCTGTCGCAGTTTATGGACCAGACCAACCCGCTTTCTGAGATTACCCACAAACGCCGTCTCTCGGCGCTTGGGCCCGGTGGTTTGACACGCGAGCGTGCTGGCTTTGAAGTCCGCGACGTTCACCCAACCCATTATGGCCGTATTTGCCCAATCGAAACGCCGGAAGGCCCGAACATTGGTCTGATCAACTCGCTTGCAACCTTTGCTCGCATCAACAAATATGGCTTTATTGAAAGCCCGTACCGTAAGGTTGAAAAAGGGCAGGTGACGTCCGAGGTGGTGTATCTCTCCGCCATGGAAGAGGCCAAGTACACCGTCGCTCAGGCCAACGCGGAGTTGGACAAGAACAATAAGTTCGTGAACGAATTCGTGGTATCGCGCCACAATGGCGATGTGACGATGGTGGCCGCCGATCAGGTAGACCTGATGGACGTGTCGCCGAAACAATTGGTTTCGGTTGCTGCGGCGCTTATTCCGTTCCTTGAAAACGACGACGCCAACCGTGCTCTGATGGGCTCCAACATGATGCGTCAGGCCGTGCCTCTGGTGCGTGCGGAAGCGCCGTTTGTTGGCACAGGCATGGAGGCCATTGTGGCCCGCGATTCCGGTGCTGCTATTGGCGCTAAGCGCGGCGGCGTGGTCGATCAGGTGGACGCAACACGTATCGTTGTTCGCGCCACAGAAGATCTCGACCCATCCAAGCCCGGCGTCGATATTTACCGCCTGCAGAAGTTCCAGCGTTCAAACCAGTCCACCTGTATCAACCAGCGTCCGCTGGTTCAGGTTGGTGATGTTTTGAACAAGGGCGACATCATCGCGGACGGTCCTTCGACCGATCTCGGCGATCTGGCGCTTGGCCGAAACGTGCTCGTCGCGTTCATGCCTTGGAATGGCTACAATTTTGAAGACTCCATCCTGCTGTCCGAGCGCATTGTGCGTGACGATGTGTTCACCTCCATTCACATCGAAGAATTCGAAGTGATGGCGCGTGATACAAAGCTTGGGCCGGAAGAAATCACCCGCGATATTCCAAACGTGTCGGAAGAGGCTCTTAAAAACCTCGACGAGGCGGGCATCACCTATATTGGTGCTGAGGTCGGCCCCGGCGATATTCTCGTTGGTAAGATAACGCCGAAAGGCGAAAGCCCGATGACGCCGGAAGAAAAGCTCCTGCGTGCAATCTTCGGTGAGAAGGCCTCTGATGTTCGCGATACGTCACTTCGCATGTCGCCCGGTGCCTTCGGCACGGTTGTTGAAGTGCGTGTGTTCAACCGTCATGGCATCGAAAAAGACGAGCGCGCGATGGCTATCGAGCGCGAGGAAATTGAGACGCTGGCGAAAGACCGCGATGACGAGCAGGCCATTTTGGACCGCAACGTCTACGGTCGTCTTATCGATATGCTGAAAGGCAAGGAAGCCATTGCGGGGCCGAAAGGCTTCAAGAAAGGCACCAAACTCAATGCTGAAGTGATGGAAGAATTCCCGCGCAGCCAGTGGTGGATGTTTGCCGTCGATAACGAAAAGCTGCAAGGCCAGATTGAAGCGCTGCGTGCGCAATACGACGATTCCAAAAAGCTGCTGGAAGGCCGCTTTATGGACAAGGTCGAGAAGCTGCAGCGCGGTGACGAACTGCCGCCAGGCGTGATGAAAATGGTCAAGGTCTTCGTGGCGATCAAGCGCAAGCTTCAGCCCGGCGATAAAATGGCTGGCCGTCACGGCAACAAGGGTGTGGTTTCGCGCATTTTGCCAATTGAAGACATGCCGTTCCTTGAAAACGGAACCCATGCTGACATCGTGCTGAACCCGCTCGGCGTGCCCTCGCGCATGAACGTTGGTCAGATTTTGGAAACTCACCTTGGCTGGGCATGCGCAGGGATGGGTCACAAGATCGGTGATCTTCTGGAAGCCTATGAGAAAGGCGGCAACATCAAGCCTCTGCGTAAAGAGCTTGAGGCTGTCTACCCGAACAATGACCGCAACGAGCCCGTGCGCGACTATGATGATGATTCCGTCGTGCGGCTGGCATCGCAGTTGAAGTCGGGTGTGCGCATTGCAACGCCGGTGTTTGACGGCGCTCATGAGCCGGATGTTGTGGACATGCTGGAACAGGCCGGTCTCGACGGTTCCGGGCAGTCAACGCTCTATGATGGCCGTACTGGCGAAGCTTTCGACCGTCCGGTGACGATGGGCTATATCTACATGCTCAAACTGCACCACCTTGTGGACGATAAAATCCACGCCCGTTCGATTGGTCCGTACTCGCTCGTCACGCAGCAACCGCTGGGTGGTAAGGCGCAGTTCGGCGGCCAGCGCTTCGGCGAGATGGAAGTCTGGGCTCTTGAAGCCTATGGTGCCGCTTATACTTTGCAGGAAATGCTGACCGTGAAGTCGGATGAC
Organism: Pseudahrensia aquimaris; assembly: GCF_042676045.1. Classification (NCBI taxonomy): domain Bacteria; kingdom Pseudomonadati; phylum Pseudomonadota; class Alphaproteobacteria; order Hyphomicrobiales; family Ahrensiaceae; genus Pseudahrensia; species Pseudahrensia aquimaris. The sequence goes on from NZ_JBHTJV010000013.1 coordinate 21,270, forward strand.
GTTGCTGGCCGCACGAAAGTGTATGAAAGCATCGTGCGTGGCGACGATACGTTCGAAAGCGGTATTCCGGAAAGCTTCAACGTTCTGGTCAAGGAAATGCGCTCACTCGGCCTGTCGGTTGAACTTGAGAATTCCAAGATCGAACTGGAAGCCGACAACGATGACGGGGACGGCGAGTATTTGCCGGATGCGGCTGAATAAGCCGCATTCTCCGCCGACCCACGTTTACGAATTTTGAGGCTTCCAGAAAGAAGCCGCATCGGGGCAAAGCCCCAAAGGAGCTGGACACATGAACTCCGAAGTCATGAATCTCTTCAACCCGCAGGTGCAGACCGAAACTTTCGACAGCATCCGCATTTCCATCGCCAGCCAGGAGAAAATCCTGTCATGGTCGTTTGGTGAGATCAAAAAGCCGGAAACCATCAACTACCGCACGTTCAAGCCTGAACGCGATGGTCTTTTCTGCGCGCGTATCTTTGGCCCGATCAAAGACTACGAATGCCTGTGCGGCAAATACAAGCGCATGAAATACAAAGGCATTATCTGTGAAAAGTGCGGCGTTGAAGTTACGCTGTCGCGCGTGCGGCGCGAGCGTATGGGGCACATCGACCTCGCTTCGCCAGTCGCTCACATTTGGTTCCTGAAGTCTCTGCCTTCGCGCATCGGTCTTCTGCTGGATCTTACGCTTAAAGACCTTGAGCGCGTTCTGTACTTCGAAAACTTTGTTGTGATTGAACCCGGCATGACGCCGCTCAAAGAGTTCCAGCTTCTGTCCGAAGAAGAGCATATGATCGCTCAGGAAGAGTATGGCGAGGAGAACTTCACCGCCATGATCGGCGCTGAAGCGATCCGCGAAATGCTCTCAAACATCGATCTTGAAAAGCTCGTCAATGACTTGCGTGTTGAGATTGCAGAGACAACCTCTGAACTGAAGTACAAGAAACTCTCCAAGCGTCTAAAAACGGCTGAGGCCTTCCTTGATTCCGGCAACCGCCCGGAATGGATGATTATGAAGACGATCCCGGTAATTCCACCGGACCTGCGTCCGCTGGTGCCACTGGATGGTGGCCGTTTTGCAACGTCTGATCTGAACGATCTGTACCGCCGGGTGATCAACCGTAACAACCGTTTGAAGCGCCTGATGGAACTTCGTGCGCCGGATATCATCATCCGCAACGAAAAGCGCATGTTGCAGGAGTCTGTCGACGCTCTGTTCGATAACGGTCGCCGCGGCCGCACGATCACGGGCGCCAACAAGCGCCCGCTGAAATCGCTGTCTGACATGCTCAAGGGCAAGCAGGGCCGCTTCCGCCAGAACTTGCTCGGCAAACGGGTCGACTATTCCGGTCGTTCGGTCATCGTGGTTGGTCCGGAACTGAAACTGCACCAGTGCGGCTTGCCCAAGAAAATGGCGCTCGAACTCTTCAAGCCGTTCATCTATGCGCGCCTTGACGCCAAGGGCTATTCGTCCACGGTCAAGCAAGCCAAAAAGCTGGTCGAAAAAGAAAAGCCCGAAGTTTGGGATATCCTCGACGAGGTTATCCGCGAGCATCCGGTTCTGTTGAACCGTGCGCCGACGCTTCACCGCCTTGGTATTCAAGCGTTTGAACCCACGCTCATCGAAGGTAAAGCCATCCAGCTTCACCCGCTCGTCTGTGCGGCGTTTAACGCTGACTTTGACGGTGACCAGATGGCCGTTCACGTGCCGTTGTCGCTGGAAGCTCAGCTTGAAGCACGTGTGCTGATGATGTCGACCAACAACATTCTGCACCCGGCCAACGGTCAGCCGATCATCGTGCCGTCGCAGGACATCGTTTTGGGGCTCTACTATCTGTCGATTGAGGCAGAGAATGAGCCCGGCCAGGGCATGGCATTTGCCGATGCCGGTGAGATGCAGCACGCGCTGGACAATGGCATTGTGACTATGCACACCAAAATCAAGGGCCGGTTTACCCGTGTTGATGATGAAGGCAACGAGATTGCTGAACTGCACGACACAACGCCGGGCCGCATGTTGATTGGTGAGCTTCTGCCGAAGCGTCCGGGCATCACCTTTGATATCTGCAATCAGGAAATGACCAAGAAGAACATCTCCGCGATGATCGACAAGGTTTACCGGAATTGCGGGCAGAAGGACACGGTGATCTTCGCGGACCAGATCATGAAGCTTGGCTTCACCCATGCTTGTAAAGCTGGCATTTCGTTCGGTAAGGACGATATGGTGATTCCGGATACAAAGGTTGGCATGGTTGCCGATACGCAGGCGCTGACCAAGGAATTCGAGCAGCAATACAATGACGGTCTGATCACGCAGGGCGAAAAGTACAACAAGGTTGTTGATGCTTGGGCGAAGTGTGGTGACAGAGTTGCCGATGAAATGATGGACGGCATTCAGGCTACTCAGTTTGACGAAAACGGCCGCCAGAAACAGATGAACTCGGTCTACATGATGAGCCGCTCCGGTGCGCGTGGTTCGCCAGCGCAGATGAAGCAGCTGGCTGGTATGCGCGGTCTGATGGCCAAGCCTTCTGGCGAGATCATCGAGACGCCGATCATCTCGAACTTTAAAGAAGGTCTGACCGTGATGGAGTACTTCAACTCCACCCACGGTGCCCGTAAGGGTCTGGCAGACACGGCTTTGAAAACGGCTAACTCCGGTTATCTGACACGTCGTCTTGTTGATGTTGCCCAGGATTGCATCATCAACGAAACCGATTGCGGCACGTCGAATGGTTTGACCATGCAGGCAATTGTTGATGCTGGCCAAATGGTAGCGTCCTTGGCGCAGCGCATTTCAGGCCGCGCAGCGGCTGAAGATGTTGTCGATCCAGAAAGCGGTGATGTGATCGTTGCTGCTGGTCAGTCGATTGAAGAGACAGATGCTGAGCGCATTGAAGAGGCTGGCATCCAGCAGGTGAAAATCCGTTCTGCGCTGACGTGTGAAACGCGCACAGGCATTTGCGGCACCTGCTATGGCCGTGACCTTGCGCGTGGCACGCCCGTTAACATGGGTGAGGCTGTCGGCGTTATCGCCGCTCAGTCTATCGGTGAGCCAGGCACGCAGCTTACCATGCGTACCTTCCACATTGGTGGCACGGCAAACGTAGTGGATTCCTCGTTCATTGAGGCTTCTTACGAAGGCGAAGTGAAAATCCGTAACCGCAACGTGGTGCGGGACTCGGAAGGACGCTTGATGGTGATGGGCCGCAATATGGCCGTGGAAATTCTTGACGAGAAGGGCGGTGAATTGGCTGTCCACCGCGTCACCTACGGTTCGCGCCTGCATGTTGATGATGGTGACAAGGTCAAACAAGGCGAGCGTATCGCCGAGTGGGATCCGTACACGCGCCCAATCTTGACGCCGGAAACTGGCATCGTGGAATTCGAAGACCTGCTGGAAGGCGTGTCTGTGACCGAATCTGCGGATGAGAACACCGGCATCACCAAACGCACAATCATTGATTGGCGTACAAATCCGCGCGGTGCTGATTTGAAGCCTGCGCTGGTGGTGAAAGACAAGAAGGGTAATGTCATGGTCTCCGAGCAGGGTGGCGAAGCTCGCTTCCTGCTTTCGGTCGACGCTATTCTGTCAGTCGAGCCAGGTGCTGAAGTCAAAGCTGGTGACGTGATCGCGCGTGTGCCGCTGGAAAGCGCCAAAACGAAAGACATCACGGGTGGTCTGCCACGGGTGGCGGAGCTTTTCGAAGCGCGGCGTCCAAAGGATGCGGCTGTGATTGCGGAAATCGACGGCACGATCCGATTTGGCCGCGACTACAAGAACAAGCGTCGCATCCACATTGAGCCTGCGGATCCAGAAGCGGAACCAGCAGAATACCTGATCGCGAAAGGCAAGCCGTTCCACTATCAGGATGGCGATCCGATCGAGAAGGGTGATTATATTCTGGATGGCAACCCTGCGCCGCACGACATTCTTGCAGTCAAAGGTGTGGAGGCGCTTGCGTCTTACCTCGTTGATGAAGTGCAGGAAGTCTACCGTTTGCAGGGCGTGGGCATTAACGACAAGCACATCGAAGTGATTGTTCGTCAGATGCTCCAGAAGGTCGAATTGACTGACCCTGGTGAGTCGGGCCTTGTGCGCGGCGAGCAGATGGACCGTATCGAGATGGACCTGATGAACGAAAAGCTGGCTGAGGAAGGGCGCAAGCCAGCCGAAGGCGAGCCTGTTCTGCTGGGCATCACGAAAGCGTCGTTGCAGACCCGTTCGTTCATCTCGGCCGCATCGTTCCAGGAAACGACCCGTGTGTTGACGGAAGCGGCTGTTGCCGGCAAGTCCGATACGCTGGAAGGCCTGAAAGAGAACGTTATTGTTGGTCGCTTGATCCCGGCCGGCACGGGCGGCGTAATGAGCCAGGTGCGTCGTATCGCAAATGCGCGTGATGATCTGATCATTGACGAACAACGCAAAATTCACGAGGCGGAAGCTGCGCTTCTTGAGGACCAGAGTGAGGGAACAGAGGCGGCTGAATAGCCACTTTGTCCGTTAACGATAAAATGTAAGGCCGCCGAGGGAACCCTTCGGCGGCCTTTTTGTTTCTTGCCGTGTGACATTGCTCACAGTAGGCTTCCCGATAGGGGCGCAGAATGAGGACGACGAACAGTCGTTTGAACAGCGCAGGGTGGGTGTTTCATGAGTAAGTTGGGCTTTTTTAGAATTGGTCGTGGTTTGGATCTCTCCCGAACGGCTGCTTCGATTTTCGTTCTTTCGGGCGTTGTGGTTCTTCAAGCCTGCTCAAGTAGCCAAACGCTAACCAGCGCTTACGCTCCGCCTACGTCACCTTCGGTCATGCGGACTGCTGCCGTCCATGCTGGCAAGGCGGATCACGCGAGTTTCGTCGCTCGTGATCAAGCGTATGCCGCTAGGCCAGAGCCTCAGACGTTTGACTATCCGTCCATTTATGCTGCTAAAAACGACGATGGCATTCAGATTTCGGCGTTCGACTATACAAAAATGTCACCGCGCTACCTTCGCCAACAAGTGCGCTACTTTGGTCCGGAGCGGCCTGGAACAATCGTAATTGATGCTAAGCGAAAGCATCTCTATCTGGTTGAGCGCAACGGTATGGCCATGCGCTACGGAATTGCCGTGGGCAAAGAGGGATACGGTTGGACGGGAAATTCTGTTCTGCAATGGAAACAGAAATGGCCCACTTGGACCCCCCCGAAGGAAATGATTGAGCGCAAGCCTGAGCTTGCTAAATATGCCGAAGGGTTGAAGGGCAGTCCTGCAAATCCGCTGGGTGCGCGTGCCATGTATCTGTTCAAGAACGGCAAAGATACGCTCTATCGCATTCATGGCACCGACAAACCGTTTTCCATTGGCAAGGCCGCGTCGAGTGGATGTTTCCGTATGATCAACCAAGATGTGATTGATCTGTATGACCGGGTGAACCGTAAGGCGTCTGTTCAAGTTCGCACGCAGGTTGCACAAAATCTTGTGCAGGAAAGCAGCCGCTAGGCTTGGTCGGTCACAATCGGCGTATCATCTCTGCCACCCCATTCGCTCCATGATCCGTCGTAGAGACGGTGGTTTGAATGACCGGTGCTTTCCAAGGCCAACGAGATGATCGCTGCGGTGACGCCTGAACCGCAAGTGGTTATCACCTCTTCGTCACGGTTTATGCCAGCGGCATCGATTTTGGCCCTTAAATCAGAAATATTGAGCAGCTTTCCGTTTTCGGAAAGGGTGGTTGCTGGTAGGTTTTTTGCCCCCGGCATGTGGCCAGATCGCATCCCAGCACGCGGTTCGGGTTCCACTCCGGAAAACCGTCCGGCTGGTCGGGCATCGGCAACTTTGGCCGCGCCGTCTTCAATTGTCTGGCCCATTTCCTCAAATCCAATCACGGCCTTTGCGTCGAAATTCGGCACGAACAGTTTGGGGTAGATCGGTGCTGTTCCGGCCTCCACAGGCAGGCGATGCTCTATCCATTCCGGCAACCCGCCATCCAAAATCACCACTTTGGCCGCGCCCATAATGCGGAAATTCCACCATGCGCGGGCGGCTGAAAACAAGCCTGAACCATCGTAAACGACGATTGTATCGGTGTGCGAGATGCCCAGTTTGCCTGCTTCACGGGCAAAGTGTTCGGGCGATGCAAGCGTGTGAGGCAAGGCGGCTTCTGGTTCGCTGAAAGCGTCGATATCGAAATAGACGGCTCCTGGAATGTGCATCGCGTCGAATTCGGCCCGTCCGTTGCGGCCCATTGTTGGCAGATACCAAGACGCGTCCACAATCGAAACGGTTGGATCGTCGAGGCGCACAAACAGCCAATCGGTGTCTACGACAAAAGGACTTTTCATGGGGTGCTCTTTCAGTCGAGTTTGGTCCAGCAGGCCGCACCGGCTGCTTCCAGCGCTTTGCAGGGCAGTGCGCGGGTCGGCAGGTCTTCGACATTCATAATACGAAGGGCGAAGTCCTGGCCGTTGCGGCAGCGCAGCGAAAACCAGTCGGCCCCCGCTTTTTCACCCATGAAAAGATACGTCGTTACCTGACCACAATTGAAGCCGGACTTGCCTATTGCTGCGGTAAACAACGTCGAGCGTTTGCCTTCGGATTGGGCTTCCAAAGCGTCGTTGGCTTTGCCTGCAAATGCTGGCGAGACATTAATCGCGCTCGCTATGGCAACAATTATGGCTTGTCGTTTCATAACTTTATCCCTGTGGAAGCTTACCGAACCGAATCCGCATCCGGCGGTTTTCGCGTCCCTTCTTTTCGATTTTGCCGATATGCATGGCACCCAGTTCGCCCGTTTCCGAAACGTGGGTCCCGCCGCAAGGCTGGCTGTCTATCGCCGCATCCTCGCCGATGCAGACAAGGCGAATTTTGCCAACACCGCGTGGTGGCTTCACGTTTTTGGATTTCACCAGATCGGGGTTGGCATCAAGTTCCGCTTCCGTGATCCAGCGCGTGAAGACCGGATGATTGGCCGAAATGAGTTCCATCATCCGCTCGGTCAGTTCCGCCTTGTCAGCGGTGTCCGTCATATCGAAGTCAATGCGGCTGTCGGCTTCACTCACCGATGCGCCTGTAATTGGCAGCGGACAGATGACAGAGAGTAGATGGCAAGCGGTATGCATTTGCATCAAGCGGTAGCGGCGGTCCCAGTCGATATGAGCCACAAGAGGTTCCCCGATTTCCGGAACGACTTCGCCCTCCGCTGGAATATGAATGATCGTTTCCTTGCCGCCCTCGTCGTAAACGGTTGTGGCGATTTGAACCTTGGTGCCATCAGCCCGTTCGAGGAACCCGGTGTCGCCAGGCTGTCCGCCAGATGTTGCGTAAAAGTTGGTCGCATCAAGGATGATTCCACCGCGTGCGCTCACGTCTACAACCTTTGCCTCGTATGTGCTCAGGTAGGCGTCTTCTGCGAACAGTTGGCGTGTCACGTTTCGACCTCTTCAAACGGAATGTCGATGTTGGAATGGCGCTCCATCCAGTCAGGCACAGGCAGTTCTTTGGAGCGGAGGAATTCTGGGTTGAACAGCTTGGCCTGATAGCGGGTGCCATAGTCGCACAGAATGGTCACGATTGTATGGCCTGGGCCGAGATCGCGGGCCAGACGCATTGCGCCAGCGATGTTGATGCCAGAGGAACCGCCCAGCACCAGCCCCTCATGTTCCATAAGGTCGAAGACGATCGGCAGCGCCTCGCTATCGGGAATCATATAAGGGAAATCAACTTCCAATCCTTCAAGGTTTTTAGTGATGCGCGCTTGGCCGATTCCCTCTGTGATCGAGCCTCCTTCAGAGCGCAACTCACCATCCTTGTAATAGTGGTAGAGGTTCGCACCGCCCGGGTCGGCAAGACCAATTTTTACCTTCGGGTTTTTGGAGCGCAGGAAGTCTGCCGTTCCTGCCAAGGTTCCGCCGGAACCAACCGCGCAGATGAAGGCATCAACCTTGCCATCGGTATCGCGCCAGATTTCAGGGCCAGTTGTGTCGATATGAGCTTGTTTGTTGGCCACATTATCGAATTGGTTGGCCCAAATGGCTCCTTGCGGATGGGTTTCATTCAACTGTTTGGCAAGGCGCTCCGACAGACGGACGAAGTTGTTCGGGTTGGAGTAGGGGGCGGGCGGAACTTCAATCAGTTCTGCGCCGAACGCCTTGATCGCGTCTTTCTTTTCCTGGCTCTGGCTGTTGGGGATGACGATCACCGAGCGGTAGCCAAGTGCATTCCCCACCATTGCAAGACCAATGCCGGTATTGCCAGCAGTTCCTTCCACGATCAGTCCGCCTTTGCGGATGGCGCCAGCTTGTTCTGCATGGCGTATAATCGATAAAGCTGCGCGGTCTTTGACTGATTGGCCGGGGTTGAGAAACTCGGCCTTACCGAGAATTTCGCAGCCGGTCTCGTCTGAAACCTTGTTCAGTCGGATGAGCGGTGTGTTGCCGATGGCGGCGATGACGTCAGGAAAAACGGACATGGATTGATCAGCCGGTGAATGGTGAAATGAGATTTAGCGCTGTGCTGATGATGGAGCAAGGAATGGTGTTCGTCCAATTGGCAGGAGCCGGGGAAATCTTGCTCAAACGGCCCTTTGTGCGGCATCGATTTCATCGCTAAGGCGGTCAACATCCTCGCGCGTGAGCGGAAAATTCCACATCATTGCGACTGCCGGAATTTTAAGGGCGATTGGTCCCCAACCGTAAAAGAAGCCAAGCAGGGTGATGCCGATTGCCGTTGACTGCGCATCTTGTGCCGGGTCGAACCCAAAGACTCCGAGCACTGGGAAGGCAATGCCGACGGCCAGCGCCAGCGCCAGCTTTGTTGTTAGGCTCCACGCCGCAAAATAGGTGCCGGAACGTTGTTCACCTGAACGGGCAGTATCAACGTCAATAACGTCGGCTTGGATGGCTGGTGGCAGCGTCAGATCTGCGCCCAAAGCGAGACCCGATAGCACGCATATTGCGCCAAAGCCGTAGATGGAGCCTTCCGGTAAGAAGGGTGCAGGGGAGAACACGACAATGGCAAAGATCATCGCGATACACCATGCGCGGTGCTTCGACGTACGCTTTGCCAACCAATTCCAGAACGGCACTCCGATGACGCCAGCGAGGAAGTAGACGAACAGAAATGCGCCGCGTTGGTCGCCAAGACCCAAGCGTTCGGAGACGTAAAGTAGGAACAGAGTGGCGGCGATAGCATTCCCAAGACCGTTCAACAAAAAGGCGCTGACAAGCCGTACGAATGGGGCGTTGCGGATCATGTGACCCAAACCATCACTCAGATTAACGCGCGTTCGGCTGCGTTCGCGGGGTTCAGGCACAAAGAACAGGGTGATAGTCACGAATACTGGTAGCGTGAGTGCGATACCGACTGCCAGCAATGCGAGCCCGTGAAAGGCAGCAGGGTCGCTCCACCCCAAGGTGAACGGCACAGCGATGGCGACCAGTGTTCCTACGAGAATTAAGCCTTCGCGCACAGCGGCAACACGAGAGCGGCCTTCATAGGATGTGTCCAGTTCAGCGCCCCATGCTGTGTAGGGAAGAATGGCGCCGGTATAGCCCAACGAGAGGACGAGCGACCAAACTCCAAGATGCCAGAGGCCAGCATCGGCAGGGGGCCAAAACAGGTTCCAAGCGCCCAGCAGGGCGATTGGAACGAAGGCTGTGAACCATACCTTGCGTCTGCCCCAAGCCGGGCGCCAACGGTCCGATAGCCAACCGATCAACGGGTCATTGACCGCATCGAACAGCCGCACGAACAGCAACGTTAGACCAATTGCCTCGACCGGCAGTTTGAGGCTCTCCGCATAGAAGGTGGGCACGACCACGTACAGCGGCAGCGTGAGAGCAGCCAGCGATATCGCTGGAAGGCCGTATGCTATGAGGCGAGGAAGGTTTAGGGTCATTGATTGGCCGCGTTCTCATTAGCGTGCGGCCAGTGCCGCATCGCTTCAGACGCGCTCATAAACGATCTGACGCACATCAATCGTGTCAGATTTGAAGCCAGCCTCACAGTAGTGGAAATAAAACTCCCACATGCGTTTGAAGCGGGTGTCGAAGCCCAATGGTTCGATTGTCGGCCACGCCTTCCAAAAGCGGTGACGCCATTCCTCCAGAGTTTCGGCGTAGTCATAGCCGAAGGCACGGGTGGAGACTTGTTTCAGATCGAATTTCGCGCCGAGGTCCGTGAGAATTTTGGCTGTCGGTAGCATTCCGCCAGGGAAAATATACTTCTGAATGAAATCCGGTGATTTGCGATAGCCCTCAAAGTCCTCATCCTTGATCGTAATGATTTGGACGCCTGCTCTGCCACCCGGTTTCAGGCAGGTTTTCACTTGGGAGAAATAACTGTCCCAGTACTGTTCACCTACCGCTTCGAACATCTCGATTGAAGCGATGCGGTCGTAGAGGCCTGTTTCATCTCGGTAGTCTTGGAATTTGATGGTCACAAGATCGGACAAGCCAGCTTTTTGCATTCGTGCTTTTGCAAAATCGTACTGCTCTTGGCTGATCGTCAGGCAAGTAACTTTACAGCCGATATTTTTTGCGACGTATTCGGCAAAACCGCCCCAGCCACAGCCAATCTCTAGAACGTGATGATGCTTTTCGATGCCGGTGCGTTCTGCGAGGGATTTGTATTTCGCATCCTGGCTTTCCTCCAGTGAGTTAGCGCCGTCACGGAATATGCCTGAAGAGTATGTCATGCTTGGATCAAGCCACTGCGCGTAGAAGGTGTTGCCAAGGTCGTAATGGGCGGCGATGTTGCGTTTTGAGCCGCGTTTGGAATTGCGGTTCATCCAGTGGCGCAACGATGTTACGAAATTGACCAGAAAGTTCTTCTGAAAAAAGCCGTCGGCACCGTGTCCGCGCGAATTCTCGAGGAAGAGCTCAAGGAATTGGGTCACATCGGGGCTGTCCCACTCGCCCTCTATGTAGCTTTCGGCAGCGCCCATCGAACCGGCGGTCAGCACACGGCGCACCAAGCCCCATGTATGCAACACTGCCTCTCCGTGATGGCCCGGATTTGGGCCTTTGAAACGAAACGTTTTTCCACCAGGAACGGTGACCTGAACCGAGCCGTATTTCATCAATGTGAGATTGCGCATGACGAAAGCGACGCGACGCGGCAAATCGGCCAGCGCTTCGCTCAAATTCTCATTGTTCAGGTCAATTACGTCGTCTTGGCGCATCAGGGTCCCGTTTTGTGTCATTGTTTATTTCACAAGCACGCTTCGCGCTTTGTCCTTTGTGGACGCCGAACCAGCCCGTCCGATGCGATTATTGGCGTCCGATCCACAAGCGGTCAAGCGAGGTCATCGAGCATACCTTAAACGGGGTGTTTCACCCTTTGGTTTCGTTGAGGGCTGCAAGTGCTTTTTCGCGGGCCGTTTTGTGATCGACAATTGGCATAGGGTAGGTATCTCCTAATTTTACCCCGGCGTCGCGCAGCACGGTCAGCGGCGCTTCCCAAGGCATATGGATGTGTTTGTCGGGCAGTTGAGCCAATTCCGGGATATATTGACGAATATATTCGCCTTTTTTGTCGAACTTCTCGCTTTGCATCATCGGGTTGAAGATGCGGAAGTATGGTGCTGCATCGGCGCCGGAACCTGCCACCCATTGCCACTGCGCAGGGTTCGAGGCTGGGTCGCCATCCACAAGACAATCCCAAAACCAGCGTTCGCCCTCTCGCCAGTCAATCAACAGATGCTTAACGAGAAAAGATCCGACGATCATGCGCACTCGATTGTGCATCCAGCCCGTCTGATAAAGCTGTCGCATACCGGCATCAACAATAGGGTATCCCGTCTTACCCGTTTGCCATGCGGTGAGAAAGGACGCGTTGTTCGCCCAAGGAAAAGCGTCGAACTTTTCGTTGAAATTTTTCTCGTGTAGTGACTGAAAATTATGGAGCAGGTGGTACGAAAACTCTCGCCAAACCAACTCTTTAACCCAGGTCTCACGGGCGCTGTCTCCAGCAGTGCGGCGCTGGTCGTGGGCTGCATGCCACAATTGGAACGGGCTGATTTCACCAAAACGCAAGTAAGGGGAAAGGCGCGAAGTCCGGTCTGGTCCGGGGTGGTCGCGGGCTTCATCATACACGCGCAAATCGTCGGCAAGAAAGTGCTCCATCTGTTCCTGTGCCGCATCTTCTCCCGGAGTCCATTTATCCGCAATCGTCCCGGACCAATCGGGTTTTGAGGGGTGCAAGCCCCAAGAAGCGAGATCGTCGCTTTTAGGGTAAGAATCAGGTGCTTTTAGTTCTCCCGGCGCAGGAAGTGGCTGGCGCACATCGGCTTCAGCGCGAAATGTTTTCCAAAACGGGGTGTAAACCTTGTAGGGGTTGCCTGTCTTGGTGCGAACCAGCGCTGGTTCGTGCATGAGCAATGCCTTGAAGCTCTTAGCTTCGATTCCACGGTCGGTTAGTGCTGACTTGATGCTTGCATCCAGCTTTTCTTCGCTTTCTCCGTACCGACGATTCCAGACTACTGAAGCCGCGCCCGTTTCCTTCACCAGTTCATCAATTACACGATCTGCAGGGCCGCTGCGAAAAATCAGGTGATTGCCCTTTTTTTCAACGGCTTGATTCAGTTTTTTTAGCGATTGATTCAGCCACCACTTTTGAGCTGCGCCCAGCGGACGGATGCCGGATGTTTGTTCGTCGTGGATATAGACGGCAACGACAGGGCGACCAGCTTCGGCTGCATGACACACGGCCGGGTTGTCCAACAACCGCAAATCCTGACGAAACCACATGAGGGTTGGTGCGGATGCTTCCGTCATGGCTTGGCCCCTCGATATAAACGTGCGTTGCGGAAAGTGAACGGTTTTATCAACGATCTCGCCGCAATTTTACTCAATTTTAGGCATAGCCCGCTCAGAGTTTGTCAATATCACCTCTCGAAGGCTTCCAAAATGCGCAAGATCATTATCGGCTCAATTGCCGCACTCACGCTGACTGCCTGCACAACCGACCCGTATACAGGCCAGCAAAAGGTCTCCAGAACTGCGATTGGTGCCGGTGCTGGCGCTGCAGTGGGTGCTTTGGGCGGGCTTATCGTTGGTAAAACGACAAATGCAAGCACGCGAAAATCTGTATTGATTGGCGCGGGCATCGGCGCTCTTACCGGTGGCGGTGTTGGTCTGTATCAAGATCGCCAAGAGGCGAAGCTGCGCGAAGAATTGGCTAACACAGGCGTAAGCGTTACGCGTCAAGGTGATGTGATTATCCTCAACATGCCCAGTAATATCACCTTTGCTACCGATCAGGCGGACATTCGCAGTGAGTTTTTCCGCACGCTCAATTCCGTCGCGCTTGTTTTAAAGGAATTCGACCAGTCGCTGGTGAATGTTTATGGCCACACTGATTCTGATGGCTCTGATAGCTACAACCAGCAGCTGTCGGAGCGTCGCGCGGTTAATGTTGCGCAATATCTTGTGCAGCAGGGGACAGATTCGCGCCGCTATCAGGTTATCGGTTACGGCGAGGCGCAGCCTATAGCTTCCAATGCCACCGAAGAGGGCAAGGCGCGCAACCGCCGCGTCGAAATTCAGATCGCGCCGCTTACTCAGAGCTAAAAATTTTTCTCGGAATGAAAGAGCGTTGGCTCCCCGGGCCGGATTCGAACCAGCGACCAATCGATTAACAGTCGATTGCTCTACCACTGAGCTACCGGGGAACTTCGTTGTAGGGTCGGGCAGCATTTGCCTTGCCTTCAGCGATGCGCGCTCTTAGCAAAGGTTTTGGGCCAACCGCAAGGGCAAATTCGGCATATGGATTTGAAATCGTCAATGCCGGGAACACGTTTGGGGCGAACGGCACTGGGTGTGGCGCTGATTCTTGGGGGCATATTGGGCTTCTTGCCCATATTGGGCTTCTGGATGATCCCGCTTGGTCTTTTTGTTTTGAGTCAGGATTTTGCGTCAATTAGACGGTTTCGGCGCAAGCTGCTGGTGCGTTTCGGTAGGCGTTTTGGCGTTGGACAAAGCGTAAAAAGAAATGATGGGTCGGGCTCTTGATAAGCACGCGCTGTGATTTGGCGCTTGGCAAGGGCAAGGGCGTTTGTTAGACGATGCCGTCCCGCTCACCACACGGGATGCGCAACGGATGGCCTCTTGGCGGAGTGGTGACGCAACGGACTGCAAATCCGTGTACGCCGGTTCGATTCCGGCAGAGGCCTCCATCGCACCCAAACCAATTGCAAATCGTGTACGGCCAATAGCCATCTTGTGTATTGACCCACGCCCGCGCATTGGGTTTATCACGTATCAGGAAGCCCAGATGAAGCTGCCGATGGCAACATGATTGATTTCGAAAAAGCACGTATCACAATGGTGGATTGCCAGATCAGGCCCAATGACGTGACGTCGCACGATGTGCTGCGTGCGTTTGGCGAAGTGCCGCGCGAGATGTTTGTGACCGCCGCGCAAAAGCCGCTGGCCTATATCGATGAAGATCTGGCGATTTCCACCAACGGTGCCGGCGAAGACCGATACCTAATGGAACCAACGCCGATGGCGCGCTTGGTTCAGTTGGCCGACGTGACCAAAGACTGCATTGTCCTCGATGTTGGATGCGCTACTGGCTATTCAACAGCAGTGCTTTCGAGACTGTGTAATTCCGTTGTTGCGTTGGAATGCGATTCGGAATTGGTCGAAAGGGCTAGCCGCAGTTTGACCGAATTGGGATATGACAACGCCGTGGTTGTCGAAGGACCGCTAGAAAAAGGGTATCCGTCCGAAGGGCCATACGATGCAATCTTTATCGGCGGGTCCGTTGATTATGTTCCTGACGCTTTTCTTTCTCAGTTGAAAGAAGGTGCCAAACTGGTTTGTGTTGAGGGCCAAGGCAATTCGGCTGTTGCAAAACTGTACTTGAGAGAAGGTGGCGTGCTTTCTGGGCGTGTGGCATTCAATTGTGCGGTTCGGCCGCTTCCTGGCTTTGCGAGGGCGAGCGAGTTCGTGTTTTAATCAAACGCGTGAGACAGGCAGTCTCAACTCACCTTTACAATTTTAGAATTGTTGGTGAGGAAGCGGCCGGGCTATAGGCGGTGTGGCTTTGTCGCGGTAGAGGTTTATTCATCGTGGTGCGTTAGGCTCTTCAGGTGTTCAGATTGGGTTGCGTAACGATGAGTGTTTCCAAAATTCTTGGCGGTAGTCTGGTGGCGGTGTTGCTCGCCCAGCCAGCAAGCGCGGAGTCGATCCGTTCAGCGCTCGCCAGTGCTTATGATTCAAATCCGGAATTGAATGCCCAGCGGGCGGCAACACGCGCCAACGACGAGAATCTGCCTCAGGCCCAAGCCGGGTACCGTCCAACCATCTCGGCCAACGCCAGCGCTGGGTTGAGACAGTCCGACAGCAATATCGGTGGTGTAACCAACACGACCCCTTACGGCTATGGCATTCAGATTTCACAAGCTCTGTTTTCCGGCTTCAGAACCGTAAATTCCGTGCAGGCTGCAAAAGCCGGTATCCGCGCGTCGCGTGAGACGCTGCGCAATGTTGAGCAGAACGTTCTGCTCAACACCGCTATTGCATACGCCAACGTCTTGCAGTCGGGCGAACTGGTGTCGATTCGTAAGCAGAGCTTAGCTTTCTTGCGGGAGCAGGTGCGTTCTTCACAAGCGCGGCTTGATGTGGGCGAAGGCACGCGCACAGATCTGGAACAAAGCCGAGCGCAATTGTCCCGTGCACAGGCGCAACTGCAAGCGGCACAAGCTCAATTGCAGGCAAGTCGCGCCAATTATCGCCAATTGACAGGACGCGAGCCGACCAATCTGAAATGGCCCAGCGGCCCGGCACGCCTGTATCCTCGCTCGCAGTCCCAAGGTATTGCAATCGCGATGGCGGAACATCCTGCCATCCGCGCTTCGCAACACCTGGTGGACGCACAGGCATTTAATGTGAAAGTGGCTGAAGGCGCATTGCTTCCAACTGTTACGTTGAACGGTGGGGCCAACAAAAGCTTCAACCAAACCACCCAAGGAAGCCGCAATTCTTCGGTTGAGGCCACGGTGAATGTGCAAGTTCCCATCTATCAAGGTGGAGCGGAATATTCCGCCGTTCGTCAGGGCAAGCAAACTTTGGGCGAGCAACGCATCCTTGTTGACCAGGCCCGCGATCAGGTGAGAGCACAAGTCGTGTCGGCATGGACGCAACTGCAAGCCGCGCGAGCTAACCTTGATGCAAACCGCGCACAGGTTCGCGCGGCGCGCTTGGCGCTCGAAGGCGTTGTTGAGGAGCGCAATGTGGGGCAACGCACTCAGCTTGATGTTCTGAATTCCCAGACCACTCTGCTCCAGGCACAAGAGCTTTTGTTGAACGCGCGGCGCGACCGCGTGATTGCTGGCTACCAATTAGTCGCTGCTATCGGTCGGCTGAACAGTCGTCGATTAAACCTTCAGGTCGCGCATTATTCGCCGAAAGAACACGCCAAGCAGGTTGAAGACCGCTGGTTTGGACTTCGCACGCCCAGCGGTCGCTAGGCAGCGGGACCACTTTTCACAATTTTGATGTTGAGCATTCCACCTGAAGCATGTGTTTGCATGTAGCGGGTGCTGTTTACCATCGTCATCTGTATAGTCGTGGAAAACGAATCATAGGTGGTGCACGGCGCCGCTGAGTGGGCGACACAGGGTTCAACAATTTGGGTGGACCGGTCTCAATCGAGATGCGGTCAGTGAAATCAGGGTTTCAGGAACAGCATTATGGCAAATCCAGGCAACGCCGCGCCCCAGCAGGATATGAACGAGACGGTCGAAGAACCGTCGATGGATGATATCATGGCGTCCATCCGTCAGATTATCGCTGAAGATGAGCAAGCGAGCGGTGACAGCGTTTCCGAGCGTGATCGCTATACCCACCCAACAAATCCATCCAACGTGAACGACCCTGTCTCCAGCAGCCAGTCCGAGCCAGACCTGATGGCCGCGATGCAGCGCGAGATGGAAACGGTGGTCAAAGAAGAAGTCGCCTCGCAAATGGAAGCGCCTGTTGCTGATGCACCGCCAATTCCGATGAAGCCTGCATTGGGCGCTGCGGCTGCGGTTGCTGCGGCTTCCATCCAAAACCGTGTGCACGCAACGCCACCACAACCGCCACTTTCTGCGGTTGATGATAAAGGCCTGACGCTTGAGCAACGCTTGGAGAAATACCGCACGACGGCCATGCGCAGCGAAGAATTGCGGAAGAAGAACGAAGCGGAGCGCGAGGCACTGCGCAAATCAGTTTTGGGTGCGCAGGAGCGTGTAGAAAAAGCCATTCCTTCTGCTGTTGATACTTCGGTGACACCGCAGGCAGTGGCGGAGGCTTTGATGAATGCCAGCGGCGCAACCATCAGTTCCGACCTGACTGAAATCATGCGCCCCGTTGTCCGTCAGTGGTTGTCCGACAACCTCTCCGGCATCGTTGAGCGGCTCGTGCGCGAAGAGATTGAGCGCGTATCACGCGGTCGCAAACTGGGCTAGCGCCCCTTTCGCTTCCATTTGTTGACAGTGTTGCGTCCGTTGTCTTTACACGGTGCAATGTTTTTCGCGTGTCGGACCAGACTAACTCATGCTTGAAAAAATCTATGATGCCGCAAGCGTTGAACCGCGCATTGCGAAGAAATGGGACGAGGCAAACGCCTTTGCCGCTGGTGCTGGTGCAAAGCCGGGCGCTGAACCGTTTTGCATCGTCATTCCGCCCCCGAATGTTACCGGCTCGCTGCATATGGGCCATGCGCTCAACAACACGTTGCAGGACATTCTGTGCCGTTTTGAGCGGATGCGGGGCAAGGACGTGCTTTGGCAACCGGGCATGGACCATGCGGGTATTGCAACGCAGATGGTGGTTGAGCGTCAACTTATGGAACGTCAGCAACCCGGCCGTCGCGAAATGGGACGGGAGGCTTTTGTCGAAAAGGTCTGGGAGTGGAAAGAGGAATCTGGCGGCACGATCTTTAACCAGTTGAAACGCCTCGGCGCGAGCTGTGACTGGTCGCGTGAACGCTTCACGATGGATGAGGGTCTGTCGGAAGCGGTGCTGGAGGTTTTCGTCAAACTCTACAACGAGGGTCTCATCTATCGCGGCAAGCGGCTGGTCAACTGGGATCCGCATTTCGAGACGGCGATTTCCGATCTTGAGGTCGAGAACATCGAAGTCGATGGCCATATGTGGCACTTCAAATATCCGCTCGCGGACGGTGCTACCTATGAATATGTCGAGAAAGATGAAGACGGGAATGTGACCCTGCGCGAGACGCGGGACTATATTTCCATCGCCACCACACGTCCGGAAACCATGCTTGGCGATGGCGCTGTTGCCGTTCATCCGTCCGACGAACGCTATGCGCCGATTGTTGGCAAATTGTGCGAAATTCCCGTCGGCCCGAAAGAGCACCGCCGACTGATTCCGATCATCACGGACGAATACCCCGATCCTGAATTCGGTTCCGGCGCAGTGAAGATCACAGGCGCGCACGATTTCAACGACTACCAAGTTGCCAAGCGAAACAACATTCCGATGTATCGGCTGATGGACACGAAGGCCGCGATGCGCGCCGATGGTGCGCCTTATGCCGAGGAAGCAGCGAAAGCCAACGCGCTGGTTTCTCAGGGCGGTGAGCCTGACGAAAACTATGTCGATGCCATCAACCTCGTGCCGGAAGAATATCGCGGGCTTGATCGTTATGATGCCCGCGAAAAGGTTGTGGCCGATATAACGGCTGAAGGCTTGGCCGTCATGGTGCTGGACGAAGAAGGGAACCAAGTCCCGCTCGTCGAAAACAACAAACTTCAGGCTCCCTATGGCGACCGCTCCAAGGTCGTCATCGAGCCAATGTTGACGGACCAATGGTTCTGCGACGCCGAAACTTTGGCCCAGCCTGCTTTGGCTTCGGTCAAAGAGGGGCGCACGAACTTCGTGCCGAAGACGTGGGAAAATACGTATTACAACTGGATGGAAAACATCCAGCCTTGGTGTATCTCCCGCCAGCTTTGGTGGGGGCATCGGATACCCGCGTGGTTTGATCAAGACGGGAATATCTTCGTTGCTAAGAGCGAAGACGAGGCACAGAAAATTGCTGGAGCAGCAGTTGAGCTTGAACGCGATCCTGACGTCCTCGACACGTGGTTCTCGTCCGCGCTTTGGCCGTTTTCGACGCTGGGATGGCCCGAGCAAACGCCGGAACTTGCCAAATACTATCAGACTGACGTTCTCGTCACAGGCTTTGACATCATCTTTTTCTGGGTCGCGCGGATGATGATGATGGGCGATCATTTTATGAAGGATGCGGACGGCAAGCCTATCGAGCCGTTTCACACGGTCTATGTTCACGCGCTTGTGCGGGACAAGGATGGGCAGAAAATGTCTAAGTCCAAAGGTAATGTCATCGACCCGCTCGACCTGATGGACGAATACGGCACGGATGCGCTGCGCTTTACGCTGGCCATCATGGCCGCGCAGGGCAGGGACGTGCGGCTGGATACGGCGCGGATTGCGGGCTACCGCAATTTCGGAACCAAGCTTTGGAACGCCACCCGCTTCGCGCAGATGAACGAGGCGGCGTGGACGGATTTTGATGTTCGCGAGTCCAAGCAACAGCTTAACCGCTGGATTTTGACCGAGTTTGGCAAGGCCGTTGACGAGGTAACGGAAGCGATTGAAAAACTGCGCTTTAACGATGCCGCCGCTGCCGCTTACCGCTTTACTTGGAACACGTTCTGCGACTGGTATCTGGAACTGCTGAAGCCTGTGTTTGGCGGTGAAGACGAAGCCGCAAAGGCGGAATCGCAGGCTGTTGCCGCGCACGTTCTCGACGGGATTTACAAACTGCTTCATCCGTTCATGCCTTTCATGACGGAGGAATTGTGGGCCTCTACTGCAAGCCGCGATAGCCTGCTGTGCCATGCCGATTGGCCGAGCGCGGAACTGCGCGACGATGCGGCGGCGGACGAGATCAATTGGCTGATCGATCTGGTCAGCCAGGTGCGTTCCGTTCGTTCCGAAATGAACATCAAGCCGAGCCTGCAAATGCAGTTGGAAGTCGTGAATGCGAGCGAAGAAACCAAGGCACGGCTGGCGCGCAATGACGGTGCCATCAAGCGCCTTGCGCGGTTGGAAACTGTCGCGCTCGCCGATGCCGCGCCGCAGGGAGCCGCGCAGATCGTCGTCGGTGAAGCCACGCTGTGCCTGCCGCTGGACGGAGTTGTTGATTTCGCTGCAGAGAAAGCACGGCTTGAAAAAGAACTGGCCGGGCTCGACAAAGACATCAAGCAGATCAGCGGCAAGCTCGCCAACGAGAAATTTGTCGCCAACGCGCCCGATGCGGTGGTGCAGGAAAATCGGGATCGCTTGTCTGATGCGACAGGCAAGCGGGAAAAGGTGGCCGAAGCGTTGGAGCGCATCGCGGGCCTGGCATAGGCCGGTATGAACCCGCTCACCGGCATTGCGCTTAAGGTCATGTCCGTCACGATTTTTGTGGCGATGGCGACCTGTATCAAGGCGGCGGCGGAAACGGTGCCGCCCGGTGAGACGGTGTTTTTCCGCGCCTTTTTCGCCATTCCGGTGATTCTGGTCTGGCTTTGGTTTTCCCACGATTTGCGCGATGGGTTGAAGACGCAAAACCCGCTGGGCCATTTTTGGCGGGGTTTGGTGGGTTCCACGGCCATGATGCTGAGCTTTGCCGCGCTCGCCCTGCTGCCGTTACCGGAAGTGACGGCCATTGGGTATGCGGCCCCCGTTTTGACCGTGATTTTCGCAGCTATGTTTCTGGGCGAGCGCATTCGGGCGTTTCGCATGTCGGCGGTCATTTTGGGTCTTGTTGGCGTGGTGATTATCCTTGCGCCGCGGCTGACAACCTTGCGGGAGGGCACGGGCGACGCGCTGGAGGCGTTGGGTGCTGTCATGATGCTTACCAGTGCTGTGTTTATGGCGCTGGCACAGGTTTTGGTGCGCAAGCTGGTGGATACGGAAAAGACGCCTGCCATCGTGTTTTATTTCTCTGTCTCGGCCGCAGTTTTGTCGTTGGTTACGTTGCCTTTCGGTTGGGTTGTGCCCGGCTGGACGGAATTCGGCTTGATGGTGCTGTCGGGCCTGCTGGGCGGTGTGGGGCAGATATTTCTCACCTCCTCCTATCGCTATGCCGAGACGGCGGTGATTGCCCCGTTTGAATACACGTCGATCCTGCTGGCGGTTGTGGTTGGCTATTGGCTGTTTGACGAAGTGCCGACGCAAACGGTTCTTGCAGGAGTCGCGCTGGTGATCTGCGCGGGCTTGATCATTATCTACCGCGAACGCCAACTGGGCCTGGAGCGCGCCGCCCAACGCCGCGTCAACACGCCTTAAGACTGCTGTTGATGGGCGCTGCGACCCACCCGCCGTCGTTCCGCATCTCGCGGCTCCTGATGACGAATTGTTGATTGAAGGCATGAGTTTGCATCTCCGCCGGACGAACCGTCCGCGAGAGGATGTCTGCTTTCCACCCTTCGGGCAGAACTGATGGAGCGGGCGGAAGTCCGCCGTGTCTGTTGTGTGTTTGTGTGGCAGGCCGCCGCCCGCTCCACCCGGTATTTTTACGACTACCCTTCCGACTGCGTTTGCATGGACCTTTTCAGCCCATGGGAGCAACGACCGCGTGACCTTCGGGCTTTAACCGAATGGCGCTGGAAACTGGGTGACGTGCACTTTGGGAGACGATCCGGTCATCGCCCCCAGTTACATACCGGNGGGACGGTGAGGAAGCGTGAATAAGTCTTTTTCGATTTCCCCTCACTCCACCACCGTCATTCCGGGGCTGGCATTGCCAGAACCCAGAACCCAGCGCCGTGTGGGTGCCCCTCTTAGCACTGGATCCCGGACTCCGCCTCCGGCGGCTCCGGGATGACGAATTGGGGTGCGGTGCCGGTGCTCTTGCAGGGGAATTGAAAGAGATCTCTCCCTCGCTGCCGTCGTTCAGCAGCTTTAATTCACCGGCCTTCGGGCCAAAGCCCATGCGACGACGGGATAGAGGGGATCGTTTTCCAGGCTGTGCTCTTGCGCATTGTAGCGCGGCCATTTTTCCAGATTTTCGATGACGCATTGTTTGTTGCCCCATTGGTCGGTGCGGATGGCGGCGGGGTCGAAACCGGCTTCCTCCAGAAAGTACCGCAATCCCTGGGCAGTCCAGCGACTGCAATCGTCCGGCGTTGGATGAACGCGGATGAGGCAGGGCACGGTGATAAGGAAATATCCGCCCGGTCGCAGGGCGCTCAGCACATTTTGGGCCGCGCGGTGGGGATAGCGCAGGTGTTCCCAAACCTGTTCCGCGATAATGAGGTCAAACTTGCCATCGGGAGCGCCGGCACAAATGTCGAAATCGGGATAGAAGGCGTTCGAATAGGTCTTGAAAGGGCGCCGACCCCATTCGTGACCTGAAATTTCAAAAGCATCGAGCGTATCCGGCTCAAGCCCATCAATCCAAGCTCGGGTTTCACGCTGCATAACAACGCGGACCCAGTCTGGCTGCTTTGTTTTCTTGGTGTTTTCAGGTGTTGGCATGTGGATTTAGCTCTGGCTTGGAATTTGCTGGACCATCGCTGCGAAGTTGATACTTGTCCATTATTGAAAGTGCTCAGCCCCTGTGGCGCTGCGCCCCTTTAATTCGCTTTCGCCATAACCTATCTTTGCCTCAACACGATTCTCTACAACCCCCTTAAATCTGTCACTTTGTTCCCGCGATTAAGAAAGCGTTTACCGTTGGCGCTGTCTGCTAGAACAAAGCGATTCTAAAATACCGAAAGGCATCCGATGAAGGATCCGATTGAAACTGCCGCCGCTCTTGTTCCCATGGTTGTGGAGCAAACCAACCGTGGTGAGCGCGCTTATGATATTTTCTCCCGCCTGCTGAAAGAGCGCATTATTTTCATTACCGGCCCGATCGAAGATCAGATGGCTGTGCTGGTTTGTGCGCAGCTTTTGTTCTTGGAAGCGGAGAACCCGAAGAAAGAGATCGCTCTGTACATCAACTCGCCCGGTGGCGTGGTGACGTCTGGCATGTCGATTTATGACACGATGCAGTTCATCAAACCGCCGGTTGCCACGCTCTGCATGGGGCAGGCGGCTTCGATGGGCTCGCTGCTGCTTTGCGGCGGTGCGAAAGATATGCGGTTTATACTGCCCAATGCCCGAGTGATGCTGCACCAGCCATCAGGCGGCTTTCAGGGGCAGGCTTCGGACATTGAGCGCCACGCGGCTGATATTATCAAGATCAAGCGTCGTTTGAACGAGATTTATGTGACCCATACGGGCAAGGATTACGATACGATTGAGGCGACGCTCGACCGCGACCATTTCATGACCGCGGAAGAGTCGAAGGAGTTTGGGGTTGTCGATACCGTGATTACGTCACGTGACGACATGGAAACCTCTTCCGGCGACGACGCGTAACTTGCGCATATGGTTCATGTTCGGTTGATGCGCTGTTAAGGGCGCGTTCAGCCCCGGCATGTTACCAAATGTCCCACGCAGTGGGCTGCGTGACCGGATTTGCCCCAATTTCATGGGCAGATCGCCGAATCCCGGCCTTTCCAGTAGGGGCGCAGGGTTGACTTGTGGCTTGGCAGTGTAACGATCACTCCAGCCACGCAACAAAAAAGAGGTTGGGGGCACTCAACCTCGCTATAGGTGGGTAATGAGCAAAGTATCCGGCAGCAGCGACTCCAAGAACACGCTTTACTGTTCTTTCTGCGGCAAGAGCCAGCATGAAGTGCGTAAGTTGATCGCGGGCCCGACCGTTTTCATCTGCGATGAATGCGTTGAGTTGTGCATGGACATCATCCGAGAGGAAAACAAATCCTCCATGGTGAAGTCTCAAGAAGGCACGCCAACCCCGCAAGAAATCATGGACGTGTTGAACGACTATGTGATCGGCCAGCCCCGCGCCAAGCGTGTGCTGTCGGTTGCCGTTCATAACCACTACAAGCGCCTTGCACACATGGCCGACAACCAGGAAGTCGAGCTTTCCAAGTCCAACATCATGCTTATTGGCCCGACAGGTTGCGGCAAGACACTGCTGGCGCAGACGCTGGCCCGCATCTTGGACGTGCCTTTCACCATGGCTGACGCCACGACGCTGACGGAAGCAGGTTATGTGGGCGAAGACGTTGAAAACATCATTTTGAAGTTGCTGCAAAGCGCCGACTACAACGTTGAACGCGCTCAGCGCGGCATTGTTTACATTGATGAAGTCGACAAGATTTCCCGAAAGTCGGACAACCCGTCGATCACCCGCGATGTATCGGGCGAGGGCGTGCAACAGGCTTTGCTGAAGATCATGGAAGGCACAGTCGCCTCCGTGCCGCCGCAGGGCGGGCGCAAGCATCCGCAGCAGGAGTTTCTGCAGGTTGATACCACCAACATCCTGTTCATCGCAGGCGGCGCATTTGCCGGCCTCGACAAGATCATTTCAGACCGTGGTCGCAACACTGGCATCGGTTTTGGCGCTGCCGTTGAAAGCCCGGAAGATCGCAAAACGGGTGAATTGTTCAAAGAACTTGAGCCCGAAGACCTGTTGCGCTTCGGCCTGATCCCTGAATTCGTTGGCCGTATCCCGGTTTTGGCGACTTTGGAAGATCTGGACGAAGAGGCGTTGGTGAAGATTTTGTCTGAGCCGAAAAACGCGCTTGTGAAGCAGTATCAGCGTCTTTTTGACATGGAGAATGTGAAGCTCAACTTCCAAGAAGACGCGTTGAAAGCCATCGCTCAGCGGGCAATCAAGCGCAAGACGGGTGCTCGCGGGCTTCGCTCCATCATCGAAGGCATTTTGCTGGACACGATGTTCGACCTGCCCGCTATGGAAGGTGTTGAAGAGGTTGTGATTTCCGAGGAAGTCGTCAACGGCAACACGCAGCCGCTGTATATCTATGCGGACAAGGAAGAAGAACCGAAAGAAGCCGAAAGCGCGTAAGTGCCTTTTGTATTTTCGAGACAAATCAGCCCGCCCTTCCGGTGGGCTTTTTTGTGCCTTGAAACCACTTTTCGCTACCCCACATCATCGGCAGGCAGTGAAAACTTATCCAACTCTTGGGGAATGTGTCGATCAAGACAAATTGCCTCCTGTGCTGCGTCTTTGTGGGCAGGGCGTGGGTAAGTCTATATGCTGTATGACGAAGAATCGGATTTAGAGCCGCGCCGGAAGGGCGGATTTGAACGACCGAATTAGAAAAGGATCGCGCTGATATGGCTGACGATAACAAAAATAAGATCGACCTGGACGCCAATGGCGGGATTTTCCCCGTCCTGACTCTGCGGGATATTGTTGTGTTCCCACACATGATCGTGCCGCTGTTTGTTGGCCGCGAGAAATCCATCACTGCGCTTGAAGAGGTGATGCAGAACGACAAACAGATTTTGCTCGTCACGCAGAAAAATCCTTCTGACGATGATCCAGCGCCGTCGGCGCTGTATGACATCGGCACTCTGGCGACGGTGCTGCAATTGCTAAAACTGCCTGATGGCACGGTCAAAGTGTTGGTGGAAGGCTATGAGCGTGCTGCGATTTCGCGTTTCACAGATAGGGAAGACTATTACGAAGCCTATGCCGTAGCCGCGCCGGATGCGGAAGAAGACGAAGTGCAGATTGAAGCGCTTGCGCGTTCAACGATTGCCGAGTTCGAGAACTATGTGAAGCTGAACAAGAAGGTTTCGCCCGAAGTCGTATCGGCTGTTACCAAGATCGAAGACTACGCCAAGCTGGCTGATACCATTGCATCCCATCTTGCCGTGAAGATTTCTGCGAAACAGGAAGTGTTGGCACTTCTCTCTGTGAAGGAGCGGCTTGAGAAAGTGCTCGGCATGATGGAAAGCGAGATTTCCGTTCTTCAGGTAGAGAAGCGCATCCGTGGCCGCGTGAAGCGTCAGATGGAGAAAACCCAGCGCGAGTATTACCTCAACGAGCAAATGAAGGCGATCCAGAAGGAGCTTGGCGACGGCGAAGACGGCCGCGACGAGATGGCTGAGCTGGAAGAGAAAATCACCAAGACCAAACTTTCCAAGGAAGCTCAGGAAAAGGTTGAAGCTGAACTGCGCAAGCTCAAGCAGATGAGCCCAATGAGCGCGGAAGCGACAGTCGTGCGCAACTATCTGGATTGGGTGTTAGGCATCCCGTGGGGCAAGAAATCCAAGGTCAAAAAAGACCTCAATGCCGCAGAAAAAGTGCTCGATACCGACCATTACGGTCTTGAAAAAGTGAAAGAGCGGATTGTCGAATATCTGGCGGTGCAAACGCGCTCTGACAAGATCCGCGGCCCGATTCTGTGTCTCGTTGGCCCTCCCGGTGTTGGTAAGACCTCGCTCGGCAAGTCAATTGCTAAAGCGACAGGCCGCGAATTTGTTCGTATGTCGCTGGGCGGCGTGCGCGATGAGGCGGAAATCCGTGGTCACCGCCGCACTTATATCGGCTCGATGCCCGGTAAGGTCATTCAGTCCATGAAGAAGGCGAAAAAGACCAACCCGCTGTTTTTGCTCGATGAGATCGACAAGATGGGGCAGGATTTCCGGGGCGATCCTTCGTCTGCACTTTTGGAGGTGCTTGATCCCGAACAGAACAACGCCTTTGGCGATCACTATTTGGAAGTCGATTACGATTTGTCGAATGTGATGTTCGTGACGACCGCCAACTCGCTCAACATTCCAGGCCCGCTGTTGGACCGGATGGAGATCATCCGCATCGCTGGTTACACGGAAGACGAAAAGGTGGAAATCGCCAAACGTCACCTGATTGACAAGGCAGTGAAAAATCACGCTCTGGAACCGAAAGAGTTTTCGATCACTGACGACGCGTTGCGCAGTGTTATCCGCCTGTACACACGCGAAGCCGGTGTTCGTAACCTTGAGCGCGAAATTGCCACGTTGGCCCGTAAGGCTGTGACGGAAATTCTGAAGACCAAGAAGAAGTCTGTGAAGGTAACTGAAAAGAACCTTTCAGACATGCTGGGTGTGCCACGCTTCCGTTATGGGAAGGCTGATGCCGATGACCAAGTTGGTGTTGTCACCGGCCTGGCATGGACGGAAGTGGGTGGCGAATTGCTGACCATTGAAGGCATCATGATGCCGGGTAAAGGCAAGATGACCGTTACGGGCAATCTGCGCGATGTGATGAAGGAATCCATCTCCGCCGCAGCCTCCTATGTACGGTCACGTTCGCTCGATTTCGGTATCAAACCGCCATTGTTCGAGAAGCGCGATATCCACGTTCACGTGCCAGAAGGTGCGACACCGAAGGATGGTCCGTCGGCTGGCACAGCTATGGCGACCGCCATCGTTTCTACACTGACTGGCATTCCGGTTCGCGCTGACATTGCGATGACTGGCGAAATCACGCTTCGTGGCCGCGTGTTGCCAATTGGGGGCTTGAAAGAGAAGCTCTTGGCGGCACTGCGTGGTGGAATCAAGAAGGTGCTTATTCCTGAGGAGAATGCGAAGGATTTGGCCGACATTCCAGAGAACGTGAAAAACGCTTTGGAAATCATACCTGTCAGCCATCTTGACGATGTTCTTCCCCATGCACTCGCCCACATGCCGGAAGCGGTGGAGTGGGACGAGGAAGCGGAAGCGGCTGCTGCTCTTGCATCAAGCAAGGAAGCCGAGGCGCGGTTGGCCCATTGAGGGCTGTTGGCTAAACACACACTTCCAGAGGGGCGTCGAAGAATTTCGACGCCCTTTTTGTTTGGCGTGTGTCCACAAGTGCTGATTCGTCCAAACCCCTTATTTTGCAAGGAAAGTCGAACACTCGGAGGTTGGAAAGCGTCCGTTTCGCGTTAAGGTTGCAATTTCGGGATATATTGGGGGTTAATTTGGCATCAATCCCTTGTTCTATGCGGGTTTTGGTTGCACCCGCAGGCGAAAAACGGGACAAATGCACAACCTTGGTGAGTCGCGCGTTGCAAGGTTTTCGAGGAATAAGGATTTATCTCATGAACAAGAACGAGCTCATTTCTGACATTGCCGGCCGTTCCGGCCTGACCAAAGAGCAGGCAGGTTCCGCGCTGGAAGCCACGCTTGACGCTATCACTGATGCTATGAAAGGCGGCAACGAAGTTCGCCTTCTTGGCTTTGGCAACTTTTCTGCCACGCACCGTCCTGCCAAAATGGGTCGCAACCCACAAACTGGCGCACCGGTTGAAATCAAGGCCGCAAACGTGCCCAAGTTCAAGGCCGGTAAAGGCTTGAAAGACAAACTCAACTAAGAGCCTCTTTCAGCCAAAATCATTGAAGAACCCCGTATCGCAAGATGCGGGGTTCTTGCTTTTTGGAAACTCGATGGGAAATCTGCGTGCATGACCGATACCGACAAGAAAATTGCCTTCATTTTGGAAATGGAAAAGCTGAAGGCCGTGCTGCGCAAAACCCGTCCCGTGGGTCTTGCCCGCTATGAAAACACAGCTGAACATTCGTGGCAGACGACGCTTGCGGCGCTGTTGTTCATGCCGGAAGGGCTGGATGCGCTGAGGGTTCTGAAAATGCTGCTGATTCACGATATCGTCGAAATCGATGCGGGTGATGTCTTCGTCTATGACGAAGTGGCGCGTCAGCAGGCGGAAGCGGTTGAGCGTGAGGCAGCTGAACGTTTGTTCGGTATGCTGCCGGAGCCTCTCGCAAGCGAGTTTCACAGCTTGTGGATTGAATTTGAAGAACGAGCTTCACCCGAAGCGGTTTATGCCAAGGCTTTGGACCGTGTCTGCCCGGTTGTGCAAAACATCAACAGCAATCCCAGTTCGTGGACCGATTACGCGATCACTGAACCGCAGGCGCTGGCGAAAAATACCGAGATTGGCAATGCGAACGCAGAGCTTTGGGCGGTTTTGCGCAGCGGCATCGAAAACGCCGGTCTGCCCAAGGGGTAGAGGCTGGCACTGTGGAATTTTTCAATGCGGAGGTTTTCGAACCGCATGGTGGGCGATGACAGGCTCGAACTGCCGACCCTCTCGGTGTAAACGAGATGCTCTACCAACTGAGCTAATCGCCCGCGCATCATGCGGCATATCTTCCGGCGAACCGGTATCCACCTTCCTTCCAAATCGAAAGGTAAGTGGCGCGAGTGACGGGACTCGAACCCGCGACCTCCGGCGTGACAGGCCGGCACTCTAACCAACTGAGCTACACCCGCGTGGTGCTGCGCAAGGACAATATGTTCAAGCGCGGTCGGACAGGCAATAGGCAGCAGCGGAAGGGAAGTCAAGCGACACATTTGCAGAAAATGCAACAGATTTGCGACAAGGTTTACAATCTTCAGCAACGAGCCACTCTTGCACGTGTCGATGCAACGAAAGTTGGCAAAAAAGGGCAGGGCCAAGCGTCACATTTCGCCCTGATCGCCTTGCGTCGGCCACACGATGGGAGTAGTCGTTGGACCACAAGCCTAGGGAGCCTGTTATGAACGAATTGCTGCTGTCTTATCTGCCCGTGCTGATTTTTATGGGAGTGGCGCTCGCGATTGGCCTCGCCCTTTTGATCGCACCATTCATCCTCGCCTACAAAGCGCCGAATGACGAGAAACTGTCAGCCTATGAGTGTGGCTTTAACGCGTTTGACGATGCGCGAATGAAGTTTGATGTGCGGTTTTATCTCGTGGCGATCTTGTTCATTATTTTCGATCTGGAAGTTGCCTTCCTGTTCCCGTGGGCTGTTAGTTTCGGGGAATTGGGATGGTTTGGTTTCTGGTCGATGATGACGTTTCTGGGCGTTTTGACCATTGGCTTTATCTACGAATGGAAAAAAGGCGCTCTGGAGTGGGACTAATCGCTTTCCCAAGCGTTCCCCATGAGTGTTTCAACACGATAGACAGGTTCATCTGATGGCCGCGCAAGACGCAACTTCGACCCTCATCGCGCCGACACCCAAAGGCGTTATTGATCCGAATACGGGCAAGCCCATCGGTTCCGACGATGCCTATTTCGGCGATATCAATAACGAGTTGGCGGACAAAGGCTTTCTCGTCACATCGACTGACGAACTGATTCAGTGGGCCCGCCAAGGTTCGTTGATGTGGATGACGTTTGGGTTGGCATGCTGCGCCGTCGAAATGATGCAGATGTCCATGCCGCGCTATGATGCCGAGCGTTTCGGCTTCGCTCCGCGCGCCTCACCACGCCAATCCGATGTGATGATCATTGCTGGCACGCTGACCAATAAAATGGCTCCTGCGCTTCGCAAGGTCTACGATCAGATGCCAGAGCCGCGCTACGTGATCTCTATGGGCTCGTGCGCCAATGGTGGTGGATATTATCACTATTCCTACTCGGTGGTTCGCGGTTGTGACCGTGTGGTGCCCGTTGATATTTATGTGCCTGGTTGTCCTCCGACCGCCGAAGCTTTGCTCTACGGCGTATTGCTGCTGCAAAAGAAAATTCGCCGCACTGGCACGATTGAGCGCTAAGGGGCTGATATGGACATTCAATCACTGACCGAAATGCGGGATATTCTGGCTGCCAAGCTGGAAGGCAAGATTGACGGCGTTGATATCGCACATGGCGAGATGACGGTAATGACGGGGCCGGACAACATTCTGTCTGTGCTTCGTTTCTTGCGCGATGACACCCAGATGCAATTTATTTGCTTCATTGACATTTGCGGTGTCGATTACCCCGAGCGCAAGGCGCGTTTTGAGATCGTTTATCATCTGCTCAGCCCGCGCCAGAACACCCGAGTGCGGGTGAAGCTGGCGGTTGATTCCCAAACGACTGTTCCGAGTTGTGTGGAAATCTATCCCGGTGCTGATTGGTTCGAACGTGAAGCCTACGACATGTATGGCGTTTTGTTCACCGGCCATCCCGATCTGCGTCGTTTGCTGACCGACTACGGTTTTGAAGGCTATCCGCTGCGCAAGGACTTCCCGCTGACGGGCTTTTCCGAGGTGCGCTACGACGACGAGCAGAAGAGGGTGATCTACGAGCCTGTTCAGCTTCGTCAGGAATTCCGCAATTTTGATTTCCTTTCGCCATGGGAAGGCACGGAATACGTGCTGCCAGGCGATGAAAAAGAGACGAAGGCGAACTGAAGATGCCAGAAGTCGATATTCGCAATTTCAACATCAACTTTGGCCCGCAGCATCCGGCAGCGCACGGCGTTTTGCGCCTTGTGCTGGAGCTGGACGGCGAGGTGGTTGAGCGCGTCGATCCGCACATTGGCCTGCTGCACCGCGGCACCGAAAAGCTGATCGAGACTAAGACCTATCTGCAAGCCATGCCATATTTTGACCGGCTGGATTACGTCTCGCCAATGAATCAGGAACACGCTTGGTGTCTGGCTATTGAGAAGCTTGTCGACATTGAAGTTCCCCGTCGGGCGCAGTTGATACGTGTTCTGTATTGCGAGATCGGCCGCATTCTTTCTCATCTGCTCAACATTACGACGCAGGCGATGGATGTGGGCGCGTTGACGCCGCCGCTTTGGGGCTTTGAAGAGCGCGAAAAGCTAATGGTGTTCTACGAGCGTGCCTCTGGTGCGCGGATGCACTCGGCCTATTTCCGCCCCGGCGGGGTTCATCAGGATATTCCGCAAAAGCTGGTCGATGATATTTCGACATGGTGCGATGAATTCCCGAAAATGATCGACGATATCGATACGCTGCTGACTGACAACCGCATTTTCAAACAGCGCAATGTGGATATCGGCATCGTAAGCCTTGAAGACGCTTGGGCGTGGGGTTTTTCCGGCGTGATGGTTCGCGGGTCAGGCGCTGCTTGGGATTTGCGCCGTGCACAGCCCTACGAGTGCTACGACGAGATGGATTTTGAAATCCCGGTCGGCAAGAATTGCGATAATTACGACCGCTATCTCATCCGTATGGAAGAGATGCGCCAGTCGACGCGGATCATGAAGCAGTGCTGCGAGAAGCTATCGCAGCCAGAAGGTTCTGGCCCCGTCGCTTCCGTTGATGGCAAGGTTGTGCCGCCCAAGCGCGGCGAGATGAAGCGCTCGATGGAGGCGCTCATCCACCATTTCAAGCTCTATACTGAAGGCTTCAAAGTCCCAGAGGGCGAGGTTTATTGTGCGGTTGAAGCACCCAAGGGTGAATTCGGCGTGTATCTCGTCTCCGATGGCTCCAACAAGCCTTACCGCGTGAAACTGCGCGCACCCGGCTTTGCGCATCTGCAAGCCATGGATTTTCTTTGCAGGGGGCACATGCTGGCGGATGTCTCCGCCGTGCTTGGCTCACTCGATATCGTGTTTGGGGAGGTGGACCGCTAGATGTCCGTTCGTCGTCTCGCAGAGGCTGAAGTTCAGCCACAGGCCTTTTCGTTCAACCGCGATAATGCGGCTTGGGCCAAGAAGAAGCTGAAAGACTATCCAAAGGAGCGCAAAGCGTCTGGCGTTATCCCGCTGCTGATGCGCGCGCAAGAGCAGGATGGCTGGGTGACCAAAGCGGCCATCGAGCACATTGCGGAAATGCTTGAGATGCCGATGATCCGCGTGCTGGAAGTCGCGACTTTCTACACGCAGTTCCAGCTCGCGCCCGTGGGCACGAAGGCCCACATTCAGGTGTGCGGTACGACACCGTGCATGCTTCG
Source organism: Pseudahrensia aquimaris (assembly GCF_042676045.1). Lineage (NCBI taxonomy): Bacteria > Pseudomonadati > Pseudomonadota > Alphaproteobacteria > Hyphomicrobiales > Ahrensiaceae > Pseudahrensia > Pseudahrensia aquimaris. Next base: position 53,762 of record NZ_JBHTJV010000013.1, read on the forward strand.
CGGGTCGGAAGACCTGATGAAGGTTTGCAAGAAGAAGATTGCACCCAACCCGTTTGAACTGAACGCTGAGGGAACGCTTTCGTGGGAAGAGGTGGAATGCCAGGGCGCCTGTGTGAACGCGCCGATGGTGATGATTTTTAAGGACACTTACGAAGATCTGACGCCCGAACGGCTGGAAGAGATCATCGATGATTTCGAGGCTGGCAAAGGCGATAGCGTCAAGCCGGGGCCGCAGATCGACCGGATTTATTCTGCACCGATTGGCGGGCTGACCTCGCTGACAGAGGCCGACGCAAAGCCGACCAAGCGCAAGGCGACCAACGCCAAGGCCGAAAAGCCTGCTGCTACGAAGGCCGCGCGTCCTGCAAGCCATGTCGCAACGACCAGCCCGGCCGTCGAAACGCCGGTTGGCAAAGCGGCTTCCAAAAAGGCGGTGGCCAAAAAATCAACAGCGCGCGCCAAGGCCGCAACGCCTTCGCCGAAGAAGGCTGCCGCGAAAGCAGCCGACGCCGGCAAGCCGCCAGCGATGAAAAAGCCCAAACAGCCCGATGATCTGAAATTGATTGCAGGCGTTGGCCCGAAGATCGAAGGCATTTTGAACGAGCTTGGCGTCTATAAGTTTGAACAGATCGTCAAGTGGAAAAAAGCCGAGCGCGAATGGGTGGATGGCTATTTGCGCTTCTCCGGTCGCATTGAGCGCGATGAATGGACCAAACAAGCCAAGGCTTTGGCCAAAGGCGGCCGCGATGAATATGTGCGCGTGTTTGGCAAGGAGCCGAGATAACAATGCTGCAAGATAAAGACAGGATTTTCACCAATATTTACGGCCTGAAGGACAAGAGCCTGAAGGGCGCGATGTCGCGTGGGGCTTGGTCGGGGACCAAGGGTTTCATCGACAAGGGGCATGATTGGGTGATCGATCAGGTCAAGGCTTCCGGCCTGCGCGGGCGCGGCGGGGCAGGGTTCCCGACGGGTCTGAAATGGTCGTTCATGCCGAAGGCCGACGAGCGACCGTCCTATCTCGTCATCAACGCGGACGAATCCGAGCCCGGCACGTGCAAAGACCGCGATATCATGCGCCACGATCCGCACACGCTGATCGAAGGCTGCCTAATCGCCGGTTTCGCCATGCGCGCGCACGTTTGCTACATCTATGTACGCGGCGAATATATCCGCGAGCGTGAGGCGCTCGAGGCGGCCATTCAAGAGTGTTACGACGCGGGGCTTTTAGGCAAGAACAACAAGCACGGCTGGGACTACGAAATTTACGTCCACCACGGCGCGGGTGCCTATATCTGCGGCGAGGAAACGGCTTTGCTGGAATCTCTTGAAGGCAAGAAGGGCCAACCCCGCCTGAAGCCGCCGTTCCCTGCGAATATGGGCCTCTATGGCTGCCCGACCACCGTGAACAACGTGGAATCGGTTGCCGTTGTGCCGACGATCTTGCGCCGTGGACCGGACTGGTTTGCCTCGTTCGGCAAGGAAAACAACCGCGGCACGAAGCTGTTTTGTATTTCCGGCCACGTCGAACGGCCTTGCACGGTGGAAGAGGAAATGTCGATTCCGTTTCGCGAATTGATTGAGCGCCATTGTGGCGGGGTGCGCGGTGGTTGGGATAATCTGCTGGCGGTCATTCCCGGCGGTTCATCCGTGCGGATGGTGCCTGCGGAGCAGATCATCGACACGCCAATGGATTTCGATTCGCTCTCCGCGCTGAAATCCGGCCTTGGCACGGCGGCGGTGATCGTGATGGATCAATCGACCGACATCATCAAAGCGATTGCGCGTTTGGCTGCGTTCTACAAGCACGAGTCCTGCGGCCAGTGCACGCCCTGCCGCGAAGGCACCGGCTGGATGTGGCGCGTGATGGAACGCATGGTCGAAGGCCGCGCCGAAAAGCGCGAAATCGACATGCTGTTTGAAGTGACCAAGCAGATCGAGGGACACACGATTTGTGCTCTGGGTGATGCTGCGGCTTGGCCTATTCAGGGGCTGATTACGCACTTTAGGCCGGTGATTGAGAAGCGGATTGATGATTACACGTATCGGAGTGACAAAGACGGGCGCGTGTTGGAGGCTGCTGAGTGAAATGGCACCATTGGCTCCATATCGCACTGTGGGTTGCATTCACGCTCTTCGCACTGACGGACTATTACGTGTTCGGCGGCGAGAACTGTGTGATCTTCATTCCTTTCGGGCTTGTGATCGTGGCCGTGCTTTTGGTGACGTTTTTCGTGAATCAAGTCGTCTTGTATTTTTTGGCCATTGCTTGTGCTGCGTTCGCAGCCTTCTTCTTTGGGCGGTTGCTTCTACGTTGGATCGACGACGTGGACATCCACGGATTCAGGCTGCCTGTTTCGCTTCCTTCACTCCCCATTCACCCAGCAATTCTGGTCGTTGCCACAGCGTTTTTGCTTCTCCTGGGAGATTGGATGGAGATAAACGCATCAACTTGCGGTTCGTGGCCGTAACCGAATGATTATAGTTTGCCTCAAGATCTCGAAACTGCGACCAGATGCCAGACGAGCGTGCGACCGCCTGCAGGAGGCGCTGGCATGATTTTTGAATTCATCGAAATTCGCTTTGCTGTTGTTATGCTTCTCGGTGCGTTGATGGCTGCTTATTTCTATTTTGCGCCAGACACCGAGACGTTTCTGTTCGATGGTCAGATCGTGACCGTGGATGAGAGAATGGCTGGTTCGCCACTCCGAACACGTTGGGTCTTCGATAAGCCGAACAGGTTACTCGGTGATTTCAAGGTTTTCGAGATGGATCGGGATCGAATGGTTGTTCGGCCAACCCTAAAACAGAAATGTGTTTTGAAGGCCGATGGCACGGGCACTTGCGTATTTGATTCACCATATAAGGACTTCCCCTTTAAGGACTTCTCCTTTGAGTGGAGCGTTGGTCGATAAGATGCACTTAGCTGAACTCAACATCGCGAAACCGAAATTTGCCAATGATGATCCGCGCTTCGCTGGGTTCATTGATAACTTGAATCGGATCAATGAACTGGGTTTTACCATGCCAGGTTTCGTTTGGTTTCACATGGACGAGAGCGGGCATGCGATGGATATGCCGACACCTTGGCCGGATGCTGCCGCCAATGTTTCGGTTTGGGAAACGCCGGAGCATTTGGAGCATTTTGTTTGGAACACGGTGCACAAGCAGTTTTACAACCGCAAACATGAGTGGTTCGACGCGATGTCGTCACACCATTTTGTCATGTGGTGGGTTGAAGAGGGGCATCAGCCTACATTAGACGAAGCCAAGGAGCGGCTTGATTATCTTGATGCTCATGGCAACACAGATTTCGCGTTCAACTGGGCGCACCTTCCGCATGTAAAGCTGTGGCAAACACAGCAGTGCGGATGATGAACAGACTGAAAGAGAAAGCCTGATGGCCAAGATTAAAGTAGACGGCACAGAGATTGAGGTTCCCGACCACTACACGCTGCTCCAGGCTGCGGAAGAGGCAGGTGCCGAGATTCCGCGTTTCTGTTTTCACGAACGGCTGTCGATTGCTGGCAATTGCCGCATGTGCCTCGTCGAAGTGAAGGGTGGACCACCGAAGCCTGCCGCGTCTTGCGCGATGGGTGTCAAAGATCTGCGCCCCGGGCCAAACGGCGAAGCGCCGGAGATTTTTACCAACACGCCGATGGTCAAAAAGGCCCGCGAAGGCGTGATGGAGTTTTTGCTCATCAACCATCCACTCGATTGTCCGATCTGCGATCAGGGCGGCGAATGCGATTTGCAGGACCAAGCCATGGCCTTTGGCATGGACGCGTCGCGCTATCAGGAAAACAAGCGTGCTGTTGAGGACAAATATATCGGCCCGCTGGTGAAAACCATCATGACCCGCTGCATCCACTGTACGCGTTGCGTTCGGTTTACGACGGAAGTGGCCGGTGTTTCGGAACTGGGCCTTTTGGGCCGTGGCGAAGATGCTGAAATCACGACGTATCTCGAACAGGCCATGACGAGCGAGCTTCAGGGCAATGTGATCGATCTGTGTCCGGTGGGTGCGCTGACTTCGAAGCCTTACGCGTTTCAGGCACGGCCTTGGGAACTTACGAAGACCGAGACAATCGACGTGATGGATGCCGTTGGTTCGGCTATCCGCGTCGATACGCGCGGCGCAGAAGTCATGCGCATCATGCCGCGGGTGAACGAGGCGGTGAACGAAGAATGGATTTCCGACAAGACGCGTTTCGTGTGGGATGGCCTGCGCACGCAACGGCTTGACCGTCCCTACATTCGTAAGAACGGCAAGCTGACGTCCGCAAGCTGGACGGAAGCGTTTGACGTGGTTGCCGAGAAAGTGAAAGCGACGGACCCATCGAAGATCGGCGCAATTGCAGGCGATCTGTCGAGTGTCGAAGAAATTTACGCCTTGCGCGAATTGCTGGGCGCAATGGGCTCAGCCAACATGGATTGCCGCCCGGAAGGCTCCGCGCTGGATCCGGCCTTGGGTCGCTCGTCTTACCTGTTCAACACGACGATTGAAGGTATTGAAGACGCGGACGCGATCATGTTGATCGGCACGAACCCGCGTAAGGAAGCTGCGGTTCTCAACAGTCGCATCCGCAAGCGCTGGCGCACAGGCGAGGCGCGGGTTGCGGTGCTGGGCGAAGACGTCGATCTGACCTATGACACCACGCATGTGGGTTCCGGTCCCGACAGCCTGTCGGTCATCGACCACAAGCCCAAAAGCGCGCAAAACGCGATGTTCATCATCGGTGAGGCGGTTGCTAACCGCAAAGACGGCGCCGCTGTCTTGCAGAAACTGGCCGATATGGCCGTGCGCCACGGCATCGCGCGCGATGACTGGAACGGCTTCAACATTCTCCATACGGCAGCGGCCCGCGTTGGCGGTCTTGATCTTGGCTTCGTGCCGGGCGAAGGCGGCATGGCAACGGGCGAAATGCTCGAAAATGCCGAAGTGCTGTTCCTGCTTGGTGCCGACGAATTGGACATGATGAAACGCCGCTCGGGCTTTACCGTCTATATCGGCAGCCACGGCGACGTGGGTGCGCACCACGCGGATGTGATTCTGCCGGGTGCTGCTTACACGGAAAAATCCGGCACCTGGGTGAACACCGAAGGCCGCGTTCAGATGGGCGCTCGCGCTGGCTTTGCGCCGGGTGAAGCGCGCGAAGACTGGGCCATCCTGCGGGCGCTTTCCGATGCGCTCGGCCACAAACTACCGTTTGATTCTCTCGCGCAATTGCGCGCGGCGCTTTACGAAGCGTATCCGCATTTCGCAGAGATTGACGACGTTGCCGAAAGCGACCTTTCCGGCGTTGAGGGGCTTGCCAAACGTAAGGGCGGCCGCCTGACCAAGGCTGCTTTTGTCTCCGGCGTGGAAGATTTTTATCTGACAAACCCGATTGCGCGCGCGTCCGCCGTGATGGCCGAATGTTCGGCGCGGGCAAAGGGTGTAGTTCTGGAGGCTGCTGAGTAATGGTCACAGTCGCTTTAAGAGTTGGATGTGTTTCTTTGGTCCCGTTCTTGGTTGCAGGCTGCAATCAAAATTCTAGCGCCGAGAGAGAGCTGTCTGAAATTGGATATGGGCTCTTTGCGTCTGAAGTATGTAGTGGACAAGCTAGCACTTCGATCATTCAACAACGCAAGACAGTCGGAAGTGCTTCCAAGATCTCTGCCGAAAAGACCGCGGCAGCGATGCAGTCTGGTCTTGAAAGAGCTAAAGCGGAGTTTGAAAAATTGGGGAGTGGACGTTTTTGCGCCGAATTTGCAAAGAGTTCTAACCCCATTGCAAGACTTGCCGAAGCGGCGGAGTAGGGGTTATGGAAGACACTTTTTTCAACACATATGTCTGGCCGGTTCTGGTCCCGCTGTTTCAAAGCACATTGCTGCTGGTGATTCTGTTGGTGGTCGTGGCTTACGTGCTTTATGCCGACCGCAAGATATTCGCTGCCGTGCAGATGCGCCGTGGGCCGAACGTGGTTGGTCCCTGGGGGCTGTTACAGACATTCGCTGACCTCATAAAATTCGTCATCAAAGAGCCGATTATCCCGTCGGGCGCGAACAAGGGTATTTTCCTGCTTGCGCCTCTGGTGACGGGCGTTCTGGCGCTTTCCGCCTGGGCCGTGGTGCCCGTGGCCGATGGCTGGGTCGTGGCTGATCCGAATCTGGGCTTGCTGTTCGTCTTTGCGATTTCCTCGCTGGAAGTCTTCGGCATTATTATGGCCGGTTGGGCGTCGAATTCGAAATATCCGTTCATGGCGGCGCTGCGCGTGTCGGCGCAAATGGTGTCCTATGAGGTGTCTATCGGCTTCGTGTTGATCACTGTGCTGCTGTGCGTTGGCTCGCTGAACCTGTCGGAAATTGTGCTGTCGCAGCAGGATGGATTTGGCACGGGCCTTGGCCTGCCGAATTCAATTCTTGACTGGCACTGGCTGGGCCTGTTCCCGATGTTCATCATCTTCTTCGTCTCGGCGATTGCGGAGACCAACCGCCCGCCGTTCGATTTGCAGGAAGCTGAATCGGAACTCGTGGCCGGTCATATGGTGGAATATTCCTCCACGCCGTTCCTGCTGTTTTATCTCGGTGAATTCGTCGCCATCTGCCTGATGTGCGCGATGACCGTCATCCTTTTCATGGGCGGCTGGTTGCCAATTATCGATATCGCGCCGTTCAACTGGATACCGGGTTTCGTCTGGTTCGTGTTGAAGGGTCTGTTTGTCTTCTTCTGCATGGCGATGGTGCGTTCCATCGTGCCTCGCTACCGTTACGACCAGTTGATGCGTCTGGGCTGGAAAGTCTTCCTGCCGATCTCCATCGCAATGGTCTTCATCACAGCCTTCGTGCTGCAATTCATGGGATGGGCATAGTATGGCGTCCTTCGCTCAAGTCGGTAAATCACTCTTTCTGATGGAATTCCTCAAAGCCTTTGGCTTGGGGCTGAAATATCTGGTCGCGCCGAAGGCTACGATCAACTATCCGTTCGAGAAGGGGCAAGTTTCAGCCCGCTTTCGCGGCGAACACGCCCTTCGCCGCTATCCCAACGGCGAAGAGCGCTGTATCGCCTGCAAATTGTGCGAAGCGGTTTGTCCCGCACAAGCGATCACCATTGAGGCCGGTCCACGCCGCAATGACGGCACCCGCCGCACGGTGCGCTACGATATCGACATGGTGAAGTGCATCTATTGTGGCTTCTGTCAGGAGGCTTGCCCAGTTGATGCCATTGTTGAAGGCCCGAATTTTGAATTCGCAACAGAGACTCGCGAAGAGCTTTACTATGATAAAGAAAAATTGCTCGAAAACGGCAACCGTTGGGAGCGTGAACTGGCCAGAAATCAGGCCATTGACGCGCCCTATCGCTGATTAATCGCAACAAAGGCGAGAAAGTTTTTCAATACTCCCAAAGCCGGGTGGACCGAACGCGGGGGAGGCGCTAAGACGGCGCAATTGTCGCAGACCGGACCGATTTGCCAGACGGGCAGAGCGACGGTCTAGAAGGGATGCCGAAAGGCAGACGATCAAAGGGGCCAATCTTTTGCTTGTGCGCAGGGCTGGTTTCCCAAACCAAGGATGAGCATGCCGCGATGAGCGTCGTTGCCCTGTTTTTCTATGTCTTTGCCGGCATCACAATTGCCTCTGCGATCATGGTGGTCGTGGCGCGCAATCCTGTGCATTCCGTGCTGTTCCTGATCCTGGCGTTCTTCAACGCTGCCGGGCTGTTCATGATTGCGGGCGCTGAATTCCTCGCGCTTATTCTCATCGTTGTCTATGTGGGCGCGGTGGCGGTCTTGTTCCTGTTCGTCGTAATGATGCTGGACGTTGATTTTGCGGAACTTCGCGAAGGCTTCATGGAATATCTGCCGATTGGCGCAATCATCGGCTTGATCTTGGCGGTTGAACTGGTCGCTGTGCTGGGTGCCACTATCATCGCGCCGGAAGCGGCAGCCACAGCCGTGCAGCCGATTCCCGATATGGGCCAGGTGTCGAACATCGAGGCCATCGGCAACCTGCTTTACACGCGCTACATCTTCTTCTTTCAGCTTGCCGGCCTCATACTGCTGGTCGCCATGATCGGCGCCATCGTGCTGACGCTGAACCACAAGCCCAACGTGAAACGCCAGAACGTATCCGAACAGGTCAACCGCGATGCGAAAGCTGCCGTGCGCCTGGAAGACGTGAAACCAGGGCAGGGGATACGCTAATCATGGGCTTTGATCTTCTTCCGCATTATCTGACCGTCGGCGCTATCCTGTTCACGATTGGCGTTTTCGGCATTTTCATCAACCGCAAGAACGTGATCGTCATTCTCATGTCGGTCGAACTGATCTTGCTGTCGGTGAACCTCAATTTCGTGGCCTTTGCCCAGGCCAATGGTGACCTGATGGGGCAAATTTTCGCCCTGTTGGTGCTCACTGTCGCGGCTGCTGAAGCGGCTATCGGGCTTGCAATTCTTGTGGTCTTTTTCCGAAACCGCGGCTCCATCGCCGTGGAAGACGTGAACATGATGAAAGGGTAAGGCGAAAAACGCCGTCTGACACATGCTTCATCTCATCGTATTTTTGCCGCTTGCCGGTTTCCTGATCGCTGGCCTTTTTGGCCGCCAGATTGGCGCAAAGGCTTGCGAAATCATCACCTCCGGCTTTCTGGTCATTGCTGCGGCGCTAAGCTGGTATGTGTTCTTCTCCTACAGCGGCGAAGCGACAACCGTTCAGGTGGCGCAGTGGATGCAGTCCGGCACGTTTTCGGTTGATTGGGCGTTCCGGCTGGATCGCCTGACGCAGGTTATGCTGGTGGTTGTGAACTCGGTATCCGCGCTCGTTCACATCTACTCGATGGGCTATATGAGCCACGATCCGCACCGTCCACGTTTCTTTGCGTATCTGTCGCTCTTCACCTTTGCGATGTTGATGCTGGTAACGTCCGACAACCTCATCCAGATGTTCTTCGGCTGGGAGGGTGTGGGCCTCGCGTCCTATCTGTTGATTGGTTTTTGGTATAAAAAACCTTCGGCCAATGCGGCTGCGATAAAGGCATTCGTGGTCAACCGAGTGGGTGACTTCGGCTATGCGCTGGGCATTTTCGGCGTGTTTGTGCTGTTTGACAGCGTCAACTTCACCACCATCTTTGGCAATGCCGCGAGCTTCGACGGAAGTCGGACGGCGTTTGAATTCCTCGGCTATCAGCTAACAGGTGATACGGCGATCACTGTCGTCTGCCTGCTGTTGTTCATGGGTGCGATGGGTAAGTCGGCGCAGTTCCTGCTGCACACCTGGCTGCCGGACGCGATGGAAGGCCCAACGCCCGTCTCCGCGCTCATTCACGCGGCAACCATGGTGACGGCTGGCGTGTTCCTCGTGGCGCGCATGTCTCCGATCTTTGAACTGTCGACCACGGCATTGACGTTTGTGACCTTCATCGGCGCAACCACAGCTTTCTTCGCGGCGACTGTCGCGCTGGTGCAAAACGACATCAAACGTGTGATCGCATATTCAACCTGTTCACAACTGGGGTATATGTTCGCCGCGCTTGGTGTGGGCGCGTATGGCGCTGGTATTTTTCACCTGTTCACCCACGCGTTCTTCAAGGCGTTGCTGTTCCTCTGTGCCGGTTCGGTCATCCATGCTGTGTCCAATGAGCAAGACATGCGCAAAATGGGCGGGCTGCGGAAGCAAATTCCAAAGACCTACTGGATGATGATCATCGGCACGGTGGCTATTACGGGTGTAGGTATTCCCGGCACGTTGATCGGCACGGCTGGTTTCTTCTCCAAAGATGCGATCTTGGAGAGCGTTTTCGTCGGCTCCAACATGTATGCTGGTTACGCGTTTTGGATGCTGACCACCGCCGCGTTCTTCACCAGCTTCTATTCCTGGCGTTTGATCTTTATGACCTTCCACGGCAAGCCGCGCGCTTCCGCTGACGTGATGAGCCATGTGCATGAAAGCTCCAACGTGATGTTGGTGCCGCTTTATCTGCTCGCTTTCGGCGCGCTGTTCGCCGGCATCGCTTTCTATTCCGGCTTTATCGGCGCTCACCACGAAGAGGGCGCGCTTGATCCGCATTATCTGGAATTCTGGAATGGGGCGCTGTTCCTGTCGGCTGAGAACAAGATACTCGAGCTGTTCCATAATGTGCCAAAACTGGTGAAGTGGGCGGCTACCATCGTGATGATCCCCGGTTTCCTTCTGGCCTATTGGTTCTATATCCGCTCGCCGGGTCTGCCAGCTGAACTGGCCCGCCAGCACGAGGGATTGTATAAATTCCTGCTGAACAAGTGGTATTTCGACGAGCTATACGATCTCATCTTTGTGCGTCCTGCGTCCGCCCTTGGACGGCTGTTCTGGAAGCAGGGCGATGGGCGCATCATTGATGGGCTTGGCCCCGATGGGGTTGCCGCACGGGTTCAGGATATCACCCGAGGTGTGACGCGTTTGCAGAGCGGGTATCTGTATCACTACGCGTTCGCCATGTTGATCGGTGCGGCTGCGCTCGTCACCTACATGATGTTTGCATCAGGCCAGTAAGAGGGGCGCTCAAGACATGGCCGATCTGCCAATTCTCTCAATAGTCACGTTTTTGCCGCTTGTTGGCGCGGCGATGATTTTCCTGATCTGGGAAGACACGGAAATTGCGCGCCGCAACGTGCGCTATGTGGCGCTGTTCACAACGGTCGTGACGTTCCTCGTCTCGCTGAAGATCTGGTACGATTTCGACAACGCCCAAGCCGGATTCCAGATGGTGGAGAAGGCCGACTGGATCGGCGCTTCGATTTCCTACCACATGGGTGTCGACGGCATTTCGATGCTGTTCGTCATTCTCACGACATTCCTGATGCCGTTTTGCATCTTGGCTTCGTGGGAAAGCGTTCAAACCCGCGTGCGCGAATACATGATCGCGTTTCTGGTGCTGGAAACACTGATGATCGGCGTTTTCTGCGCGCTGGATATCGTCCTGTTTTACGTTTTCTTCGAAGCGGGCCTCATTCCGATGTTCCTCATCATCGGCATTTGGGGCGGCAAGCGGCGCGTTTATGCGAGCTTGAAATTCTTCCTCTACACACTGCTCGGCTCGGTGCTGATGCTGCTGGCCATCATGGCGATGTACTGGCAGGCAGGAACAACGGATATTCCGGCACTTCTGGCCTATGATTTCCCTGAGAACATGCAGTTCTGGCTGTGGCTTGCTTTCTTCGCATCGTTTGCGGTGAAAATGCCGATGTGGCCCGTCCACACGTGGCTGCCGGATGCCCACGTTGAAGCGCCGACTGCGGGTTCCGTCATTCTGGCAGGCATTTTGCTCAAAATGGGCGGCTACGGCTTCCTGCGCTTCTCTCTGCCAATGTTCCCGCTCGCTAGCGCTGACCTGGCCTGGATCGTGTTCACGCTGTCGGTCATTGCCATCATCTACACATCGCTGGTTGCGCTCGTGCAGGAAGATATCAAAAAGCTGATCGCTTATTCCTCCGTCGCCCATATGGGCTTTGTGACCATGGGTATTTTTGCCGCCAACGAACAGGGCATTCAGGGTGCGATCTTCCAGATGTTGTCCCACGGTCTGATTTCCGGCGCACTGTTCCTGTGCGTGGGCGTTGTCTATGACCGGATGCACACGCGCGAAATTGCTGCCTATGGTGGCCTCGTCAACCGCATGCCGAAGTATGCGGTCGCGTTCCTTATCTTCACGATGGCCAATGTGGGGCTGCCCGGCACGTCCGGTTTCGTTGGTGAGTTCCTCACGCTGCTTGGCGTATTCCGCGTCAATACATGGGTAGCCCTTGGAGCGACCACGGGTGTCATTTTATCTGCGGCGTATGCGCTTTGGTTGTATCGCCGCGTGGTGCTGGGTTCGCTCGATAAAGAGTCCTTGAAATCGATTCTCGATCTTTCGACCCGTGAAAAATGGATACTCTATCCGCTCGTCGTGCTGGTGATCTTCTACGGTGTCCATCCGATGCCGGTATTCGATGCGACGCAGGCTTCAGTTGATGCGCTCATCGCCAATTATCAAGCCGCGCTTGCGGCCCGATAGGCGAAAGGTCAGGAAACGACATGCAAGACTTCATGGCCCTCACAAACCTAGCTGCTGTTGCGCCGGAGTTGATCCTCGCCGTCGGTGCAATGGTGCTGTTGATGATCGGCGCGTTCGTTGGCGAGAGTTCGTCTCGGCAGGTGACCGGCCTTTCCGTGGCGCTGTTGATTGTCGCCGGTTTCTGGATGATCTGGTTCCCCGTTGAGGGCCAAGCGTTCCAGGGCGCATTCATCATGGACCCGTTCGCCAAGCTGATGAAGCTGTTGGTGCTGATTGGTTCTGCTGTGGCGATTGCCATGTCTGTTGGCTTTGCGCGGCAGGAGAATTTCGACCGTTTTGAATATCCAATCCTGATTGTTCTGGCCACCGTGGGCATGATGCTGATGGTGTCTGCCAACGATATGATCTCCCTTTATCTGGCGCTGGAAATGCAGGCGCTGGCGCTCTACGTCATTGCCGCGATCAACCGCGAAAGCCTGCGTTCCACCGAAGCTGGCCTTAAATATTTCGTCCTTGGTGCCCTCTCATCGGGCATGTTGCTCTACGGCATGTCGCTGATTTACGGCTTTACTGGCCACACGTCCTTTGAAGGCATTGCAGCAGCCATGGGCGAGGAGCGTTCGCTTGGCCTGATTTTCGGCATCGTGTTCGTGCTGGCAGGCATCTCGTTCAAGATTTCAGCCGTTCCGTTCCACATGTGGACGCCGGACGTTTATGAAGGCGCGCCAACGCCTGTTACAGCATTCTTTGCAGCCGCGCCAAAAGTGGCCGCTATGGCCATGCTTATCCGCGTGGTGCAGAGCGCATTTGAGCCGGCGACGAACGACTGGCAGCAGATCATCACTTTCGTTGCCATCGCCTCGATGGTGCTTGGCGCTTTTGCTGCGATTGGGCAGAACAACATCAAGCGCATGATGGCCTATTCTTCCATCGGTCATATGGGCTTTGCGCTCGTTGGTTTGGCGGCGGGGTCCGAAGCCGGTGTATCGGGCGTGGTTCTCTACATGATCATCTACATGGCCATGACGCTGGGCACGTTTGCCTGCATCCTAGCCATGCGGCGCAGCGATGGCATGGTGGAGGAGATCACCGACCTTGCGGGTATTTCCAAGACCAACCCCATGATGGCCTTGATGCTGACGGTGCTTATGTTTTCGCTGGCTGGCATTCCCCCGCTGGCAGGGTTCTGGGGCAAGTATTTCGTGTTCGTCGCGGCCATTGAGGCGAAGCTCTATTTCCTTGCAGTGATCGGTGTGTTGGCGAGCGTGGTCGGCTGTTTCTACTATCTGCGGGTCATCAAGGTGATGTGGTTTGACGAGAGTGATCAGGGCTTTGAGCCGATGGCAGGCGAACTTCGCATCGTGCTCGGCGTCACGGGACTGTTTACTTTGCTGTATGTGCTTGTTGCCGGGCCTATGTCCGACATTGCCAATGCGGCGGCCAAAACATTTTTCTAAAGCCAATCATCAGCTGTGGGGTCGTCTCACGTGCAGGGTGAAACCTACCAGTCCATCGACGGCCTTGACGGCTACCGGCATCTGTCGCTGACCAGTGTCGGCTCTACCAACGTTGAGGCGATGGAGAGGGCGCGCGCGGGCGACGTGGGCAATCTTTGGATTACCGCCACCGAGCAGATCACCGGCAAGGCGCGGCGCGGCCGCTCTTGGGTGTCCAAGCCCGGCAATCTGTATTCATCGCTTCTTCTCATTGAACCGGCAGAACCCGTGGCTTTGGCGTCGCTTCCGTTGGTTGTGTCGGTGGCATTGCACGATGCCGTCACCACCATCGCGCCGCTTTTGCGGCAGCAGGCGGCGATCAAATGGCCCAACGATCTGTTGATCGGCGGCAAGAAGACGTCTGGCATTTTGCTGGAGGCGGCGCAGCTTTCGGGCGGTCGGCAGGCGGTTGTGATAGGCTGTGGGATCAATTGCCGTCACTTCCCTGATGACAGCTTGTATCCGGCGACGTCGCTCGCGGCTGAGGGCGCCGACATTGCGCCTGAACAGCTTTTTCCGGTTTACGCAAAAGCATTGGCGCAGGCTCTGGACGAATGGAACCGCGGCAGCGGCCTCGCTTCCATTCGTCAGCGGTGGCTTCAGGTCTGCAAGGGCATCGGCGAGCCCATAACAGCTCGGTTTCCAACGCATGAGATTTCCGGCACCTTCCACGCACTCGACGAAGATGGGCAATTGGTTCTTGTCGATAGCGGCGGGACAGAACACCGCATTGCGGCAGCAGATATATTCTTTGGCATATCCAACACTTAAAGGCATAAGGGCGCATGGCTAAAAATAAGAAAACAGACGAACTCGTCTTTGTGCCGCTTGGCGGCGTTGGCGAAATCGGAATGAACTTCGCAATGTACGGCTTCGGCCCCAAGGGCGACCGCCGGTGGATTGTTGTGGATGTGGGCGTGACCTTTCCCGGCGATGATCTTCCGGGTGCAGACCTTGTGCTGCCGGACATCACGTTTGCGGAAGTGCGCAAGAAGAAGATCGACGCGATCATTCTGACCCACGCTCACGAAGACCATTACGGCGCATTGATTGCGCTGTGGCCTATGCTGCGCGCGCCGGTTTACTGCACGCCGTTTACGGCGGGCATGCTTGAATCCAAGCAGATGTCAGAGCCGGACGCGCCGCAGATAAAACTCAATATTTTCCGCGCTGGCGAGACGTTCAAAGTCGGTGAATTTGAGATTGAAGCGGTCCACGTGACCCACTCGATCCCGGAGCCTTGCTCGCTGATGATCCGCACACCTTTGGGTAACGTCATTCACACGGGCGACTGGAAAATCGATCACGCGCCGACATTGGGCAACAAGACCGATGGCGATCACTTCTCCCGCTTGGGCGACGAAGGCGTGCTGGCGCTGATTTGTGATTCCACAAATGCGATGCGCGATGGCGAAAGCCCCAGCGAAGTCGAAGTTTCGGAAAGTCTGGCGAAAATCATCACCGATGCGCCGGGCAGGGTGCTTGTCACCACTTTCTCATCGAACGTTGGTCGTATTCGCTCCATCGCGGTTGCTGCGGAAGCGGCTGGCCGCAAGGTCATGATCCTTGGGCGCTCGCTGCTGCGGGTGTGCGATGTGTCGCGCGATCTGGGTTATCTCGATGGCATCGCGCCGTTCCTTGAAGAAAATGACTTCCAGTCGGTTCCACGCAAGGAATTGGTGGTCATTCTCACGGGGTCGCAAGGTGAATCCCGTGCGGCACTCGGCAAGTTATCGCGTGACGACCATCGCAATGCCTCTGTGGCCGCCGGTGACATGGTGATTTTCTCCTCGCGCACCATTCCCGGAAATGAGCGCGAGGTGATTGACATTCAAAACGCGCTGGTGGAGCAGGGCGTAGATATCGTGCTGGATGGCGAACACGCACTGGTTCACGTTTCCGGCCATCCGCGCCGGAATGAGTTGAAGAAGATGTACGAATGGGTGCGTCCGACGATTGGCGTTCCCGTTCACGGTGAAGCCCGTCACCTGATGGCGCACGCGGCTTTGATGGGCGAATGCGGAATCCCGGACGTGGCACCCGTTCGCAACGGCGATATTTTGCGCCTCGCGCCCGGACCTGCCGAAATCATCGGCGAAGCGCCTTCCGGGCGCGTGTATAAAGACGGGAAGATGATTGGCGACGAAGATGCTCTTGGCATCAAGCGCCGCCGTGTTCTTTCCTGGGTCGGGCATGTGGTGCTGTCGGTGGTTGTCGACAAGCGCGGCGAGTTGATGGCTGACCCCGAGATCGTCTGCGAAGGCCTGCCGCGTATGGCAGACGAGCGCGATACGTTTGAAGACATCCTCTACGACGCGGCGCTGGGCGCTTATGAGAGCATTGCAGCCAAGCACAGGAAAGACACGGGCCGCATCGAGCAGGCGATGGAAAAAGCCATCCGTGCTGAGGTTCGTGACGTTTGGGGCAAGAAGCCGCTTGTGAATGTGATTGTGACGAAGGTTTGAGGCATGATCGGAAGGTTGAACCATATAGCGATTGCCGTGCCCGATCTGGCGGCGGCTACCGCGCTCTACCGCGATACGCTTGGCGGTGATGTGAGCGAGCCGCAAACGTTGCCCGAACATGGTGTGACGGTCGTTTTCGTCAATCTCCCCAATACGAAGGTGGAGCTTCTTGAACCTTTGGGTGAAGGGTCTCCGATTGCGAAATATCTGGACAGCAATCCTTCCGGTGGCATGCACCACGTTTGTTACGAGGTGGACGACATTATCGCCGCCCGCGACCGCTTGAGTGAGCAGGGTGCGCGGGTCTTGGGCGATGGAGAGCCGAAAATCGGCGCGCATGGAAAGCCGGTGCTTTTCCTGCACCCGAAGGATTTCAACGGCACATTGGTGGAATTGGAGCAGGTCTGATGGGTATCGGTACGGGCATTGCCATTTATTTTGTGGTCTGGTGGACAACCCTGTTCATCACACTGCCCTTCGGCATGCGCTCGCAGGTGAGCGAGGGCGAAGTGACAGAAGGAACGGAGCCCGCTGCACCGGCCAATCCGCAATTGTTGAAGCGCATGCTGTGGAACACAGTGGTGGCTGGCATGGTGTTCGGCCT
The DNA here is from genome assembly GCF_042676045.1 of Pseudahrensia aquimaris. NCBI lineage: Bacteria > Pseudomonadati > Pseudomonadota > Alphaproteobacteria > Hyphomicrobiales > Ahrensiaceae > Pseudahrensia > Pseudahrensia aquimaris. The sequence continues at coordinate 70,339 of NZ_JBHTJV010000013.1, forward strand.
GTACTGGCTGTTTTTCTACCAGCTTGGCTTCACCTTGAACGACCTGCCGGATTTCCTCGGCGTTTCGTAACGGTTCAGCCCCGCTTTTGCAGCCAATCAAGCACGTCTTGGGCGTTTCGGTCTGGCGGGAACACCGGATAGAACGTCTGCGCTATCACGCCGTCTTCGATTATCAACGCCATACGTTTGAGCAATTCGGTGCCCTCAACCGTCATCACTGGCAGGTGCAATGCCTTTCGCAGGTCTGCACTGGCATCTGACAAGAGCGCAAACGGCAGGTGCAGGCGTTCAGCCGCTTCGCGCTGGTAGTCTGTGGCTTGCACCGAAAGTCCGAACAGGCGGTCCGCTCCTGCAGCTTTCAAATCTTGCGATAAATCCCGAAACGAACAGGCTTGCGGGGTGCAGCCGCGTGCGCCCGGGATCATATCCCAATTTTCTGGCAAATCGCGGTCAGGGCGTCCGGTCATCGGATAGACGAAGACCACGCTCGTGCCTTTAAGCGACGACAAATCAACGGTCGAACCATCCGTTGCTGGCAGCGACAGATTTGGCATTGCAGCGCCGGTCAAATGAGCTGCTGCGCCATCATCTTCCGGCGCGGGCAGAGTGCTCCAGTCCATTGCGGTGTTTAAGGGCTGGTTCATGGTCGCTCTGCCTTTGGTTGCGCCGCAGTGCTGCCCACTTGTATTGGCAAGGCAATTGCGGTTTGTGAGTGTATTCACATTTCAGGCAGCGAATCTGCCGTTTTCATTGTGGTCCGTCTATGCATTTGTCGAAATATTTCCTTCCAGTTCTTAAAGAAGCGCCGCGTGAGGCTGAAATTGCCTCGCATCAATTGATGCTCCGTGCTGGCATGATCCGTCAGCAATCTGCTGGCATTTATTCGTGGCTGCCGCTCGGCTTGAAAGTCTTGCGCAAGGTTGAGCAGATCGTGCGCGAGGAACAAAACCGTGCCGGCGCCGTCGAGGTGCTCATGCCGACGATCCAGAGCGCCGATCTGTGGCGCGAGAGCGGGCGGTATGACGACTACGGCAAAGAAATGCTGCGCATTGAAGACCGCCACGGTCGCGACATGCTGTTTGGGCCGACGAACGAGGAAATGATCACCGACATCTTCCGCTCATACGTGAAGAGCTACAAGGATTTACCGCTCAATCTCTATCACATCCAGTGGAAGTTCCGCGACGAGGTGCGGCCGCGCTTTGGGGTGATGCGGGGGCGCGAATTTCTGATGAAAGACGCCTATTCGTTCGATTTGGACGAGGCGAGTTCGCGTGCTGCTTATTATAGAATGTTCGTATCCTATCTACGCACGTTTGACCGTTTGGGCGTGAAGGCCATTCCCATGCGCGCCGATACTGGCCCAATTGGTGGCGATCTTTCCCACGAATTTCTCATACTGGCCGATACCGGCGAAAGCGAAGTCTTCTGCCACCGCGCTTACATGGAAATGGCCGTTCCTGGCGCCGGGCTGGATTACGGCGATAATGATGCGATCAAAGCCATCGTGGACGACTGGACCGGCGCATATGCCCGCACGGACGAGCTGCACGATGAGGATTTGTGGAACGAAGTGCCTGAGGTCGACAAAATGAACGCCCGTGGTATTGAAGTGGGGCACATTTTCCATTTCGGCCAAAAGTACTCAACGCCGATGGGCGCCAAAGTGGCGGGGCCGGACGGGCAGGACCACAACGTTCATATGGGGTCGTATGGTATTGGGCCGAGCCGTGTTGTGGCCGCTCTAATTGAGGCTGGCCACGACGAAGCGGGCATTATCTGGCCTGCTTCCGTGGCCCCGTTTGATGTCGGGCTAATCAATTTGCGCTCCGGCGATGAGGCGACTGACGCGGCTTGCGCTGATCTGTACACGCAACTCACGAATGCCGGGCTGGATGCGCTTTACGATGACACTGACAATCGCGCAGGCGGTAAGTTCGCGCTGGCCGATCTTATCGGCCTGCCGTGGCAGTTGATCGTCGGTCCGCGCGGTCTCAAAGAAGGCAAGGTTGAGCTGAAAGAGCGTGCCACCGGCGAGCGGGAAGAGCTGTCGTTGGAAGCGGCGATGAACAAGCTGACCGCTTGGCACGGCGAAATGAAAGCGCGTTTCGGTGGCTGATGCATCGCAAAGCCCGGAACTGACCGGATCGACCCGCGCCTTCGCCGGGTTCGAGTGGATGCTTGCGCGCCGCTACCTTGGTTCGAAGCGTAAAGAGACTTTCATCTCGGTCATCTCCATCATCTCGTTCGTCGGCATCATGTTGGGCGTTGCGACGCTCATCATCGTGATGGCGGTGATGAACGGTTTCCGTACGGAATTGCTGGACCGTATTTTGGGCATTAACGGCCATTTCATCGTCCAGCCCGCGCAATACTCGCTGACCGACTACGATGCAGTGGCAAAGCGCATTGAGACGGTCGATGGCGTCATTATGGCGCTGCCACTGATCGAAGGCCAAGTGCTGGCATCGGGCGGTTCCGGCGGTCAGGGCGCGTTGGTGCGCGGTATGCGTGAAGCCGATATCCGCAGGCTTACCATCGTGGGCGACAACATAATCGAAGGCTCCCTCGACAATTTCGATGTGGCACCCATTGAACCCATCGAACCGGCGGAAACTGTCATTCAAAACGATGATGGCACGTTTGATATCGTCGAAGACGCAACGCTCGCTCCGCCCGCCGGGCCGTTGGTCGGCGTCGCAATCGGCTCGCGCATGGCGACAAGTCTCGGCCTCGGCCTTGGAGACAACATTACCTTGATTGCCCCTGAGGGAGAGGTCTCCGCCTTCGGCACCGCGCCGCGAACGAAGGCCTATCCGGTTAAAGCAATTTTCCAGATGGGGATGAGCGAATACGACAACACGTTCGTTTTTATGCCGATGGAGGAAGCGCAGCTGTTCTTCAACAGCGAAGGCGCGGCGACGGTGATTGAGGCCTTTGTGGACGATGCCGACAGGGTCGATGAATTGCGCCCGCTCGTTGAAGAAGCGGCGGCGCGGCCAATCGGCTTGCAGGATTGGCAGCAGCGCAATCAGACGTTCTTTCAGGCGCTGGAGGTTGAGCGCAACGTCATGTTCCTCATTTTGACGCTGATTATCTTGGTGGCGGCGCTGAACATCATTTCAGGCCTCTTTATGCTGGTGAAAGACAAGGGCCGCGATATCGCCATTCTGCGCACGATGGGCGCGACGCGGGGTGCGATTTTGCGGATATTCTTCATCACCGGGTCCAGCATCGGCGTGTTTGGCACCCTAGCCGGGGCAGCGCTTGGATTGCTGATCTGCACCAATATTGGGGGCATCCAACGGTTTCTTGATTCGATGACCGGCGTGAACCTTTGGGATCCGACCATTCGCTTCCTGAGCGAAATTCCGGCTAAACTGGATGTGGGGGAGACCGCCTTGGTTATCGCCATGGCGATGGGGCTTTCGTTCTTGGCAACCCTTTTTCCCGCATGGCGCGCCGCGCGGCTCGATCCTGTCGAGGCGCTTCGTTATGAGTGAGGCCGCGCTGGCGATGGAGGGCATCGGCCGCACCTATGGCAAGGGGCGCTCTGCGTTGACCGTGCTGGAGGGCGCGCAGCTTTCCATCATGCCCGGTGAACTGGTGGCGCTTGTTGCACCATCGGGGGCAGGCAAGTCGACGTTGTTGCACTTGGCTGGATTGCTGGAAAAGCCCGATCAAGGAACGCTTCGTGTTGGTGGTGTTGAATGCAACAGCCTCAACGACGACAAGCGCACGCGGATGCGGCGCTTGCAGATCGGTTTTGTGTATCAGTTTCACCACCTCTTGCCGGAACTGACCGCGCGGGAAAACATTGCACTGCCGCAACTTGTAGCTGGTGGCAGCACTGCGCAAGCCAATGAACGGGCCGATTATCTGCTGGATCATTTAGGCATCGGCCCACGCGCGACCCACCGGCCTTCCGAGCTTTCTGGCGGCGAACAGCAGCGGGTCGCAATTGCGCGTGCGGTTGCCAACAAGCCGCGGCTTTTGCTGGCCGATGAGCCCACGGGCAACCTCGATCCATCGACGTCTGAATTGGTATTCGACGCATTGACCGACCTCGTTCGCAGCACTGGACTGGCGGCGCTGATTGCCACGCACAACCATGACCTTGCAGCGCAGATGGACAGGATCGTGACGATTGAGGGTGGCAAAATTAAACAGATGTGATGTTGCTTTGGACCATTGATGAATGAGAACAAAGCAAAAACATTTGTTGACAGGCGAATGAGAACATAATAGGAACATCTACGCGACCACTTGGTTTTGTGTAACGGTCGCAAAGGAGAGTTTCATGCCTGCATTCGTTCACAACATCGTTTCTGCCCTGTCGATGAGCCTTTTTCTGTTCACGGTGATCGTCGGACTTCACCTGGTGGGCTGAAGGGGCTTGTTGTCGTCGGGCTGACGCCGCAAGATCGGAGAGAGATTCTCCTTTGACCGCGCGCGCCACCAGCCATGAGCAGCAAATCGAACGACATGAACGCAACGCTCGCCGCAGAACTTGCGGCAGGGCCGGTTGAACAGGCGAGCCAGCCATTCGTTCATCTGCATGTGCGTTCCGCCTATTCGCTGTTGGAAGGTGCTCTGCCGGTTGGCAAGGTCATCGATATCGCCTCTGCCGACGGACAACCGGCGTTGGCGCTGACGGACCGAAGCAATCTGTTCGGCGCTCTGGAATTTTCCAAGAAAGCGGTTGGGGCAGGGTTGCAGCCGATCATCGGTTGCACCTTGGAAGTGGCGCTGGAGGACGCTGAAGCGGCTGACGGCGTTGAGGCCTTGGTTCGTCGCGGCAGCAGCCAAGAGGCGATGCGCGAGAAGCCGCAATTGGTGTTGCTGTGCAGCACGGAGGCTGGCTACCGCAATCTGGCCAAACTGGTGTCCTTCGCGTTTCTCGATACCGAAAGCACCGCACGCCCGCACGTTACACGCGCCCAGTTGGAGGCCCATGCCGAAGGGCTGATCGTTTTGACCGGCGGCCCCAGCGGGCCGCTCAACATGGCGCTTCACGACAATCAGCCCGATCTGGTGCAGGGCCGCCTTGCGCTTTTGCAAAAGCTGTATGCCGACCGGCTCTACGTCGAATTACAGCGCCACGAGGGTTTTGAGCGGCGCATTGAAGACGCGCTGGTCGAATTGGCCTATGCCCATGATTTGCCGCTGGTCGCTACCAACGAGGCCTATTTCCCCTCGCGTGAAGACTATGAGGCCCACGATGCGCTCATCTGCATTGCACAGGGCTGTGTGGTGGCTGAGGACGACCGCCGCAAGCTGACGCCCGATCACTACATGAAGTCGGCGCGAGAGATGGAAGTGTTGTTTACCGATTTGCCGGAGGCGATCGAAAACACCGTCGAAATAGCCAAACGCTGCGCGTTCAAAGTGCCGGAAATCGACCCGATCCTGCCTTTCTTCGCTGCCGATCCCAATGCCGAAGACCCGATCAAGCAGGAATCGGACGAGTTGCGCCGTCAGGCGATTGAGGGGCTGGAGAAGCGACTGGAGCAAAACCCGCTCGCAGAAGACCACACGCGAGAGGAATACGACGCGCGGCTGGCCTTTGAACTCGATGTGATCGAGGGCATGAAATATCCCGGCTATTTCCTTATCGTTGCCGACTTTATCAAGTGGGCGAAGGCGCAGGATATTCCGGTGGGGCCGGGGCGTGGTTCCGGCGCGGGCTCGCTAGTCGCATGGGCGCTGACGATTACCGATCTTGACCCGATGCGCTTTTCGCTGCTGTTCGAACGGTTTTTGAACCCCGAACGCGTCTCGATGCCTGACTTTGACATCGACTTCTGCCAGGACCGCCGCGATGAGGTCATCCGCTACGTGCAGGAGAAGTATGGCCGCGAACAGGTGGCGCAAATCATCACGTTCGGAACCCTGCAAGCCCGCGCCGTGCTGCGCGATGTGGGGCGGGTGTTGCAAATGCCCTATGGTCAGGTGGACCGACTGTGCAAAATGGTGCCGAACAATCCCGCCAATCCAACAACGCTGGCGCAGGCGCTGGAGAGCGAGGCGACCCTTGCTGCGGCGCGCGCCGAGGAAGAGATTGTCGACAAGCTCATCACCATCGCTTTGAAGTTGGAGGGGCTCTATCGCCACGCATCGACCCACGCTGCCGGCATCGTGATCGGCGACCGGCCGCTTGACCAGCTTGTGCCGCTTTACCGCGACCCGCGCTCGGACATGCCAGTGACGCAGTTCAACATGAAATGGGTGGAGCAGGCGGGGCTGGTGAAGTTCGACTTTCTTGGCCTGAAGACGCTGACCGTGATCCGTGCCGCGCAAGACTATCTGCGGCTGCGAGGCATCGAGGTGGACATCGATCACTTGCCGCTGGATGACGAACGCACGTTTGAAATGCTCCAGCGGGGCGAAACTGTCGGCGTCTTCCAGCTGGAATCGATGGGAATGCGCAAGGCGCTGATCGGCATGAAGCCGGACCGCTTTGAGGACATTATCGCACTGGTTGCGCTTTATCGCCCGGGCCCGATGGAGAATATTCCCGTCTACAACGCCCGCAAGCACGGCGAGGAAGATCCGGATTATTATCACGAGCTAATTGAGCCGGTGCTGAAAGAGACCCACGGCGTCATCATCTATCAGGAACAGGTGATGCAGATTGCGCAAATCCTGTCGGGCTATTCGCTTGGCCAAGCCGACATGCTGCGCCGTGCGATGGGCAAGAAGATCCGCGAAGAGATGGAAAAGCAGCGCGAGGGCTTTGTTTCCGGCGCTGCCGAGACGAGCAGCCTGAAAAAGCCACAGGCGAACATGATTTTCGACGTGTTGGCGAAATTTGCTGATTACGGCTTCAACAAGTCTCACGCGGCAGCCTATGCGCTGGTTTCCTACCAAACCGCCTATCTGAAAGCGAATTATCCGGTTGAATTTCTGGCCGCGCTGATGACGCTTGATATGGGCAATACTGATAAGTTGTCGGACTTCTACCGCGAGGCGCGGCGCGCTGAAATTGATGTGGTGGCTCCGTCGGTGAACACTTCTGACGTGCGGTTTGCGGTGCGCGACGGCAAGCTGTTTTATGCGCTCGCTGCCATCAAGGGCGTTGGTGCACAGGCAGTTCAGCACATCGTGGACGTGCGCAACGAAGGGGGGCCGTTTGAAAGCCTCACCAATTTCTTCTCCCGCATCGACCCACGACAGGTGAACCGCAAGATGCTGGAAAACCTCATCTGTGCTGGCGCATTTGACGGTTTCAGCCATACCCGCGAACAGATGATTGCGGGGTTGGACCGTCTCATTGGTCATGCCAACCGTGTTGCCGACAACACGGCCATTGGCATGACGGATATGTTTGGCGGTGACACAGGCGAGACGCAGGTGCAATTGCCGCTGGCAAACGCTTGGCTGCCAGCTGAAAAACTGTTCCGCGAGTTTCAATCGGTCGGCTTTTATCTCTCTGCGCATCCCTTGGATGAATATGTCGATGTTCTTGCGGACAGGCGCGTGCAGAATTTTGCCGATTTCAGCCGCGCCGTGAAAGCGGGCGCAACAGCCGGGCGGCTCGCTGGCACGGTTGCCAACAAGCAAATCCGCAAGACCCGCAAGGGCAACCGTATGGGCATTGTGCAGTTTTCCGATCCGACTGGTCAGTTCGAGGCCGTGCTGTTTTCAGAAACGCTGGAGCAGTTTGGCGACATGCTGGAGCCCGGCCAATCTGTTGTGCTGCTGGTGGAAGGCGAGGACCGTCCTGAAGGCATGTCGCTTCGCATCAATTCGGTCAAATCGCTGGAAGAAGAGGCGAGCCGGGTGCAAAAGCACCTTCGCATCTTTGTGCGCGATGAAGCGCCGCTTTCGACGATTCCATCGCTTGTTTCCAAGTCAGGCGAGGGCAGCGTGTCACTGGTGGTCCTGCAAGAAGGTGGCGGACGCGAAGTTGAGGTCGGTGTGCCGGGGCGTCGTCTCGTCTCGCCGCAGATTGCAGGCGCGATCAAGGCTGTGCCCGGCGTGGTGGATGTAGAGCTCGTCTAGCCGGTGAAGCCTCTCGTGATGAGATAAAGGCCGAGGCCAATCAGCACGACGTAAAATACTTTCTTGAAGCGCTTTTCCGACATGCGTTTGCGCATGAACGTGCCGATGCCGAGGCCCACAAGCGCCGGCAGCATGGCGAAGGCCGACATCGCGCCCACGGTCGGTGTGACCAGCCCGCGGATGAACAGACAAGCGGTCAGCACGATGTAGGAAATGAGGAACAAAAGACCCATAGCTTGCACCATGTGTTCGCGGGCAAGGCCAAGGCCGTTGAGATAGATCACGCTGGGCGTGGAAGTAACGCCCGTCAGCCCGGTGAATACGCCGTTGACGGCGCCGAAGACCGGCCCGATCCAAAGTTCCCGCACAGGCGGTATCTGCATTGTGAAACCCGCAAGGCCGATCACGGCATAGATCAGCAATATCACGCCAAGCATAATGATGAGGATTGAGTTATCGATGGTAACCAATAGCCCGGTGCCAAACCAGATCGTGAAAAGCGACGGGATGAGAAACGGTGCGATGCGTTTAAGCATCCCGCGCCAATCCGGCCCAGCAACCGCCTGAATGGCGTTTGTGGCAAGGCCGGGAATGAGCATCAGCGCCATCGCAGATGGCAAGTTGAACACGAAAGCCAGGATCGCAACGGTTATCACAGGCATGCCCAACCCGGCTGCCCCTTTGACGAAGCCGCCGAAAACAAAGGCCATGCTGATGATGAGAATGCTGCTCGGGTCGGTCATTGAATTCATGCGCCAGCGATAGACTTTCAGGCTGGTGTTCACAAGCAGGCGACATGCTCTTTGCGCGGCTTGATGCGCGGCCTGATTTCTGGTCTTTCAATGTGAGACATAACTGGATCGTGAACAATGAAAGACGAGGCGCTTCGGGTCAGCGGATCGGCTGAAAACAACAAGGCGATTATCTTGGAGCAGTTGCGCATGCATTTGCCTGCCAGCGCTCGTGTTTTGGAAATCGCCAGCGGAACGGGGCAACATGCTGTGCATTTCGCAGCCAATATGCCCGACGTGACGTGGCAGCCAAGCGATGTATCGCTGGAAGGCATGGACCTGCTGCCGCGGCTGGCTCAGGCCGGTTTACCGAACATCGCCCAGCCCATTTTGCTCGATATTGCCCACTGGCCGAACTTGCGCCCCAAATTCGATGCGGTTTTCAGCGCCAATTGCCTTCATATCGTGCCGGAGGACCTGCTTGCGCCCTATGTTGAAGGCTGTGGGAAAAGCCTGAAGGCGGGCGGCAAGATGATGCTTTATGGGCCGTATAAATACGGTGGCGCTTTCACCACGCCCAGCAATGAACAGTTCAACGACTTTCTTGGCGAGACTTATCCCGGTGGTGGCATTCGAGATTTTGAGCGCGTGCGCGATCTGGCGCGGGCCAATGGTATGGAATTGGAGGCGGATGTGGCGATGCCCGCGAACAATCAATTTTTGATTTTCGCGAAGAAACTATTGCCATGAGTGGACAGCTTCGCGGGGCCGGATTGATGGTGCTCGCCACCATGTTGATCGCCGCTTCCACTTTGTTTGCTAAAGCGTTGGGTGCAGGAGATGACCCACTCTCGCCCATCCAAGTGACATGGGGCCGCTACGTTTTTGGGCTGTGTCTGATTCTCCTATTGGCCCGTGGTGTAAAACTGGATCATCCGCGTTGGCCGTTGCACATGGGTCGCGTCGGCTGCGGATGGCTCGGGGTGACGTGCATGTTCACCGCCGCTGCATCCATGCCTTTGGGGGATGTGACTGCTATTTCCTTCACCAATCCGATCATCGCCATGGTGATTGCCGTGCCGCTGTTGGGTGAGCGCATTGGGCGCGTCCGTGTTGCATGCGCAGTGGGTGCTATGGTTGGTGCGTTGCTGTTGATCCGGCCTGGAGTTGCCGGGTTTCAGCCGGTGGCTTTGGTTGCTCTGTTGGCTGCATTGTTGTTCGGCTTTGAAGTGATCTTTTTAAAAATGCTGGCGGGCAAAGAGCGCACCATGCAGGTGGTCCTGATTGCGAACATGACGGGTGCTGCGCTTTCCTGCACCGTCGTTGGCTTTTTCTGGCAGGCTCCTTCGCTGACGCAGTGGCTGTTGATGATCGGCGTCGGCACAACAATGGTTTGCGCTCAAATCCTCTTCACCAACGCGCTGCGGCTTGGGGAGGCGGGTTTTATCCTTCCGTTCTCCTATGCGACATTGGTTTGGGCAACGGTTTACGATGCGGCCCTGTTTGGCACTGTTCCGGCGCCGCTCAGCTTTGCCGGTGGCTTAATCATCATTGCCTGCGGCATCACGCTGGCGCTGAGGGAAGGGCGGGCGAAGATGCCTGTTGTGCCGTCCCGGCCATCGGCTTAAGCGGCAGCGCCCAAAACGGAAACCGATCCCTCTTGCCAGCGGCGCAAAAGGCTCTATAAGGGCGCTCATTCCACACGCGGAAGCGTGTTGGTCACGGACTTACCTTTCTTGAAGGTGCGCCTTCAGCCCCGAGTTAGCGATAACATGGCACCGACCAGCACTTCCGGTGCGGCGAGATCCCTCGTCGTTCTTATCCGCGCTAGGTTCAACCGGTAAATTAGGAGATGCGAGCTATGGCTCTGCCAGATTTTTCCATGCGCCAGCTTTTGGAAGCAGGCGTTCACTTTGGGCACCAGACACACCGCTGGAACCCCAAAATGGGCCGATATATTTTCGGCAAACGTAACAACATCCACATTTTAGACCTTTCACAGTCCGTGCCGCTTCTGCACACGGCTTTGAAAGAAGTCTCCGACGTTGTCGCCAAAGGCGGCCGTATTCTGTTCGTGGGCACGAAGCGTCAGGCGTCCGAAATCGTTGCTGATGCTGCACGTCGCTCAGCTCAGTATTACGTCAACGCACGCTGGCTCGGCGGCATGCTGACGAACTGGAAAACGATTTCCAACTCGATCAAACGCTTGCGCGAACTGGAAGACCTGCTTTCTGGCGACGGTTCCGGTTTTACCAAAAAAGAGCTTTTGAACCTGACCCGCGAACGCGACAAGCTGGAGCGTGCGCTCGGTGGCATCAAAGACATGGGCGGCACGCCGGACATGATTTTCGTGATCGACACGAACAAAGAAGCGATTGCTATTCAAGAAGCCCGCAAGCTGAAGATTCCGGTCTGTGCGCTGCTCGATTCCAACTGCGACCCCGACGGCGTTGATTTCCCGATCCCCGGCAACGATGACGCTGCCCGCGCAATCGCTCTGTATTGCGATCTGATCGCTAAAGCTGCGATTGACGGCATTGCCCGCCAGCAGGGTTCCTCCGGCGTTGATCTCGGCGCGCAAGAAGTTGCGCCGGAAGAGCCAACGCTTGTTGAAGCTGTGGCCGAGCCAGTGGTTGAAGCTGTCGCGGCTGCACCTGCCGCCGTTGCTGACGCTGCGACTGCTGTGGTTGAGAAAGTGGCAGAAGTTGCTGAAGCGGCTGTCGAAGCTGTCAAAGAGCCGCTTTCCGGCCCGCTTTTCACAGCACCTGCAGGGGATGGCGATGATCTGAAAAAGATCAACGGCATTGGCCCGGTTGCAGAAAAGCAGTTGAACGAGCAGGGCATCACCACCTATGCGCAAATCGCGGCTCTGACCGATGATGAAGTGCAGAAGGTCGATGATTACATGCCGTTCTCCAGTGCGCAGATCGTCGATTGGAAAGCGCAGGCGGCTGAACTCGCCAAGGGCTAAGGCACCACGCCTATAAGCCATGCAAAATATGCAACGGAGCCTGCTTGGCGGGCTTCGTTGATTTACACTTATTCCACCCCACATGCGTTGGCGAAACCGCCCGCTAGGGGCTTTTATAGACACCGAAAGGGTTAGACCGATGGCTATTACAGCTGCACAGGTTAAAGAGCTGCGCGACAAATCCGGCGCAGGCATGATGGATTGCAAAACCGCGTTGAACGAAAACGACGGTGATATGGAAGCGGCTATGGATTGGCTGCGCACCAAAGGCATTGCAAAGGCTGATAAAAAGTCTGCCCGCACCGCCGCCGAAGGTCTTGTCGCTGTCAAAGGCGAGGGAACGAAGTCGGCTGTGGTTGAGGTCAACGCCGAGACCGACTTTGTCTCGCGCAACGATGACTTTCAGGCACTTGCCCGTGGGATCGCAGATGTTGCGATTTCAACGGACGGCTCGGTCGATGCGATCACGTCTGCCGACATGGGCGGCCAAACTGTTGCCGACGCCATCACCAAAGCCATTGCGACGATTGGCGAGAATATGAACCTGCGCCGGGCTTCCGTAATGGAAGTCTCTGATGGTGTGGTTGCGTCCTATGTCCACAATGCGATCGCAGATGGCTTGGGCAAGATCGGTGTTCTGGTCGCGCTGGAATCGACTGGCGACAAAGCTGCCTTGGAGGCGATTGGTCGCCAGGTTGCCATGCACGTTGCTGCCACCAACCCGCTGGCTGCCACGAAAGATGATATGGATCAGGAAGTTGTCGAGCGTGAAAAGAAAATTTTCACCGAAACGGCCCGTGAATCCGGCAAGCCGGACAACATCATCGAGAAAATGGTCGAAGGCCGTATTCGCAAATTCTACGAAGAGAACGTGCTGATGTCGCAAACCTTCGTGATTGATGGCGAAAACAGCGTTGAGCAGGCATTGAAGAACGCTGAAGCTGATGTCGGCGCACCGATTGCGATGAAGGGCTTTGTCCGCTTTCAGCTTGGTGAAGGTATTGAAAAAGAAGAAGATGACTTCGCTGCCGAAGTCGCTTCGATGGCAAAGGGCTAAGTTCTTTTCCAAATCTTTGAGAAAGGCCGGTTTGGAAACGAACCGGCCTTTTTCTTTGTCTTGATGGTGTAATTGTGTTGGGACAACCGGGGTCAGCCGTGGTGACAAGGGGGGCGGCTTTGTATACCGATTGTGACACCCATTTCGAAGCGCCACCAATGGCGGCAGGCATTGTCATGAAACCGGTTTATTCGCGCATTCTGTATAAAATTTCCGGCGAAGCGCTGATGGGCTCCAAAGATTTTGGCATAGACCCAATGATGGTGGAGCAGGTGGTTGACGATGTCGCGCACGCTTCTTCTCTTGGCACATCAATTGCGCTGGTGGTTGGCGGAGGAAATCTGTTTCGCGGGGTGTCGTTGGCAGCTGGTGGTGCCGACCGCGTCACAGGCGACCATATGGGAATGCTGGCGATCATCATGAATGCGCTTGCGATTCGCATGGAATTCGACAAGCGAGGCGTGGCTGCGACCGTGTTGTCAGGCTTGGCTGTTCCACAGGTCTGCGCCCCTTTCACACAACGCGCCATGATCGAGGCGCGGGATGCGGGCCACGTGTTGATATTTGCCGGCGGTACCGGCAGCCCTTACTTCACATCGGATACGGCAGCAGCCTTGCGGGCTGCGGAATTTGGGGCACAAGCCATCGTCAAAGGCACGCAAGTTGACGGAATTTATAGCGCTGATCCCAAAAAAGACAAAAACGCGAAGCGTTATGAAACGCTTACCCACGATCGGGTGCTGGAAGAGGGATTGGGCATCATGGACGCCTCTGCCGTGGCGCTGGCTCGGGACAACGATATTGACGTGGTGGTGTTTTCAATCCACCAGAAGGGCGAGTTGGCCCGCGTGATTTGCGGGCAAGGCACATTTTCTCGCGTTTCTTCCAGTGAATGACGCAGCTAAAATTACGGGGACTTAGACACGATGGCCGGAGCCGATCACAACGACATTAAACGCCGGATGGAGGGCGCTGTTGCCGCTTTTAAAAGCGATTTGGGCGGTTTGCGCACCGGGCGGGCATCGGCAGCCTTGCTTGATCCGGTGATGGTTGACGCTTACGGCGCTAAAACGCCGCTTACACAAGTAGCAAACGTTAACGCGCCGGAGCCGAAGCTGATTACAGTGCAGATTTGGGACAAGAGTTTGGTTGGCCCCGTAGACAAGGCCGTGCGTGAAGCCGGCTTGGGGCTGAACCCTGTTGTGGATGGCCAAAATTTGCGTATTCCGCTGCCGGACTTGAACGAAGAGCGGCGTCGCGAACTGGTGAAGATTGCAAAAGACTACGCAGAGAATGCAAAGGTCGCTATCCGCCACGTGCGCCGCGATGGGATGGAGGCCTTGAAGAAGGCCGAGAAGGATAAAGAGATCGGCCAGGACGAAGCACGCTCTGACGGCGAGAAAATTCAGAAGCAGACGGATGAAATGGTATCGGAAGTAGAGAAAATCCTAGCTCAAAAGGAAGAGGAAATCATGCAGGTCTAGGGCTGACAGCCTTAGCTTCCGCATGCGCTGTTGCCCATGAACATCTTGCCCGACATGAAATCTCCGAATATCGCAGCCTCTGTGCCGCGCCATATCGGCATTATCATGGATGGAAACGGGCGTTGGGCGCAGGCGCGAGGGCTGACTCGCAGTGCCGGACATCGCAAAGGCGTTGACGCCGTGCGCCGCGCAATTCGTGCTTGTGGCGAACTCGGCGTGGAAACGGTGACACTGTTCTCGTTCTCATCAGAAAATTGGTCGCGCCCGGCGGGCGAGGTCAACGATCTTATGGGATTGCTGAAAATGTTCATCCGTCGCGACCTTGCTGATCTGCACAAGGAGGGCGTGAAGGTTTGCGTGATTGGGTCGCGCACAAACGTCCCCGCTGATATTCTCCCGCTGATTGAAGAAGCGGAAAAACTGACATTCCACAATACCGCTCAACGTCTTGTTATCGCCTTCAACTACGGAGCGCGTGATGAGATTGTGCGGGCCACGCAAAAATTGGCAGCGCAGGTGGCGGCTGGCGAACTGGCTCCCTCTGACATCAGCGTAGAGGCAATTGATGCGGCGCTGGATACCAGCGACTGGTCGGACCCAGAATTGATTATCCGGACATCTGGCGAGCAACGCTTGTCTAACTTTTTGCTCTGGCAGGCTGCTTATTCCGAATTGGTGTTTCTTGATGTGCTCTGGCCGGATTTTGATAAAACCCATTTGCAAGCGGCTTTGGCTGAATTTTCAGCCCGTGATCGACGTTTTGGCGGTGTCGTTGTGCAAGCTGCGCAATAGGCGCGCGATTTCATGAAACCCACTTCCGTCGAAACGCCATCCGGCAAGCCGCCCCGCAGGAAACTGCGCGAGCACTCTGAACTCACCCAGCGGATTGTGTCTGCACTTGTGCTCGTTGGCATTGCGCTGCCATTGATTTGGCTTGGGGGCATCGCAACCTGGATTATGGCGGCTGCGCTTTTTGCTCTGTGTTTATACGAATGGCGGTTGATGACCGCCGGAGCAGGGGCATCTATCGCGGCTCTCGGTCTGGCCTATTGTGGTCTGACGTTCACGCTGCCGATCATTCGTGATGCGCTCTTGCCGGATGGTTTGTTTCTTCTGATTTTGCTGTTTCTCGCTGTTATCGCCTCAGACGTCTTTGCGTATTTCTCGGGCCGCGCGATTGGTGGCCCCAAGCTCATGCCATCGGTCTCGCCGAATAAAACGATTTCCGGTGCGTTGGGTGGCTTGGTCGGTGCTGTTGTGGTGGCATCAGTTTATGCAGCAATTGTTCCTCAGGTTACCGTGATGACCGCCGCTGTCGGTGCTGCGGTGCTTGCGGTCTTTTCGCAAGCTGGTGATTTGTTTGAGAGCGGCATGAAGCGGCGGTTCAACGTAAAGGATTCCAGCCAGTTGATTCCCGGCCACGGTGGATTTCTTGACCGTGTGGACGGTTTATTGGGCGCTTCAATCCCGATGCTGGTTTACGTTGTGTTAACCACGTGAGCGTGCAGCGCGCCCGGCAGCAAGGAAGTGTTACACTTTGTGACGATAATTGCCTTGCTTGTGTCGCATTGCTCTCGCTAGTGGGAACAGATAATCCTTCAGTGCACTCGGCCGTATGATGGCTGGGTCTAAAAGTGATTGAGACAGGTGCGGTTTGCGCGTCATCGTTCGGCCTTGGCCAGAACACGCGCTACGCCAACGGGGCAAACGGGAAAACTTTATGGATTTGACGTCTCTGCCGCTGGTGCTGTTCGATTTTCTGGTTTGGAAACTTCTGCCATTCCTGTTCGTGCTCACGATTGTCGTATTCTTCCACGAACTCGGCCATTTTCTCGTGGGGCGGTGGAATAAGGTAAAAGCCGAAGTGTTTGCGGTGGGTTTCGGCCCGGAATTGTTCGGTTTTACTGACCGCTACAACACCCGATGGAAATTCTGTGCTGTGCCACTTGGGGGTTATGTGAAGTTTGCAGGCGATGGAAACGTCGCCAGCCAGCCAGACCCCGATGCGCTGGAGCAAATGAGCCAAAGCGAACGCGAAGGCACATTGGAAGGAGCCGCTCTGTGGCGCCGTGCACTTATCGTTGCTGCTGGCCCAATTGCTAATTTCATTCTTGCTATCGTTATCTACACAGCACTTTTCATGGTGCACGACGATGTGCAGCGTGTGCCGGTTGTTGGCGAAATCGCCGCTGGATCACCTGCGCAGGAAGCCGGTTTCCAGCCTGAAGACCTTATTGTTGAATTGAACGGGGACGCGATTACAAGTTTTCGCCAGATTTCGGAAGCCACGATGTTGAACTCCGGTGAGGCGATGAATTTCGTTGTGGAAAGAGCTGGCGAGCGAATTGAGCTGGTCGCGACACCCCGGCTGGTCGATCAGGAAGACCGTTTCGGCAATTCATTCAAAGTCGCGCAAATCGGTGTGCGCTCGAAGACGGGCGAGGAATACCTTCGCGTCACGAGCCTCGGGCCAGTCGATGCGTTTAATAAGGCCGTTGGCAGCACAGGGCTGGTTGTCAAAGGCACGTTCAACTTTCTGCGCGAGATGATTTTGGGCAAGCAAAGCGCCACAGAACTGCGCGGCCCCCTAGGAATCGGGCAGGTGACGTCTCAAGTGGCAACGCTTGGTTTTGCCGAGCTTATGTCGTTGGCGGCAGTTATTTCCGTCTCCATTGGTCTGCTGAACCTGTTTCCAATACCGATGCTGGATGGCGGACATTTGGTGTTTTACGCCATTGAAGCTGTGCGCGGCAAAGCGGTTTCGCCTGCCGTAATGGAATGGTCATTTAAGGTCGGACTTGGGTGTTTGTTGTTCATGATGTTGTTTGCCACTACAAACGATATCGGGCGATTGCTGCCAGGTGGATAGGAGATGGGTTGAAATGGAACGGAAATTAACCTTTGATTAACCTTCAGATCAGTGTCTGTTGCGTTTTTGTATCGGTGAAAGCGAAACGGGGCAAAGGAGCCGGTAGAGCGGTTGCAACCCTAAAAAAAGACTATACAAACAGTTAAAATTCAAACGGATTCCGCATGTCCTCTCGGGGTGAGAATATGGTCAGCGTAATGCGTAAACAAAAGAAGACGACGATGTATTCTACGGCACACATCAAAATGTTTTTTATCCGCTCGGCAATGGCTTTCGTTCTTGCAGTTGCGGCCTTTGGCACAACGACGATTGTGGCGGCCACCACGGCTGTGCAAGCGCAGGCTGCGGTGGTTAGTTCCATCCAAGTGCGTGGCAATCAACGCGTGGATGCCGATACAATCCGTTCATACCTGACGATTGAACCGGGCCGCAGTTTCTCGACATTCGACACGGATGAGAGCTTGCGCCAGCTTTTCGCTACCGGCTTGTTTTCAGACGTAAATATCACGCAGAGCGGCCGTACGCTTATCGTGAGCGTTGAAGAAAATCCGACCGTCAATCTCGTGTTGTTTGAAGGTAATGATGATGTTTCGGACGACCGATTGAAGACAATCCCGCAGCTTCAAAGCCTTTCGATCTTCAATGCAGACCAGCTTGAAAGTGATCGTGAGCGTGTTCGCGAAGCAATCCGTCGCTCTGGCCGCAACAGCGCTGAGGTGACGACGCGCGTTGACCAATTGGAGAACAATCGGGTCAACATCGTTTTCGTTATCAACGAGGGCGGGCGCACCAAAATTTCCCGAATCGATTTCGTCGGTAACAACGCTTTTGGCGACCGCCGCCTCATAGAAGTCATTTCGCACAACGAATCGAACTTTTTGAGCTGGATACGTCGAGACGACATTTTCGACGAAGATCGCTTGCGTGCCGATGAAGAGCGTTTGCGCACATTCTATTATAACCGTGGTTATGCCGACTTCCGGGTTGTTTCTGCTGATGCGCAGCTTGACCAAGCCGAAAACGAGTACACGATCACGTTTACGGTGGAGGAGGGCGACCGCTACTCCTTCGGTAACATCACCATCGATAATGGCATCACTGCAGTCACTGCCGAAGAACTGCAAAACGAGCTGTTGATCGAGACCGGAGACGTCTACAGCGCGCGCAACGTCGAGAAAACTCTACTCGCGATGACGACTTATATCGCTGAGACCGGCTATGCGTTTGCCGAAATCACCCCGCGCGGTGAGCGCAATTTCGACGCCCGCACGATTGATCTCACTTTCTTCGTTGATGAAGGTCCGCGCACGTATATTGAACGCATCGAGATTTCCGGTAACACCCGCACACGTGGATACGTAATCCGTCGCGAATTCGATATTTCTGAAGGCGACGCTTACAACAGCGTGCTGGTCAACAAGGCCAAGCGCCGTCTCGAAGGTCTTGGCTTCTTCGAATCGGTCCGTATTTCCACCCGTCCTGGCTCATCGCCCGACCGTGTGGTCGTTGTGGTGCAGGTGGTGGACAAGCCAACGGGTGAGCTTTCCTTCGGTGGTGGCTTCTCTACCAACGACGGCGCGATTGGTCAGGTTTCGATCAGTGAGAAAAACTTCCTTGGCCGCGGGCAGTTCCTGAAAGTGTCTGGCGGATTTGGGGAAGAGACAACTAAGTACACGCTGTCGTTCACCGAGCCGTATTTCTTGGGTCAACGGATTGCAGCTGGCTTTGATGTAACCCACGAAACTGCCGAATCTTCCGATACGGTGTTCTTCGACAACACCATCACGACCGCGCGTCTGCGTGCGGGCGTTGAACTGGCCGAAGGGCTGCGTTTTGGCGCTTACTACCAGTTCAAGCGTGAGGAATTGTCCGTTCCGGTTAACGAAGATGACGACCCCGCGGATCCTGATACTTTGACGAATAATATAGATTTGTCTCCCGCGACACAGCAGTCGGTTGATCAAAGCCCATATGTAACTTCGTCTGTTGGTTATGCCTTTGACTTCAACAATCTGGACAATACGCGCAATCCGCGTGAGGGCGTCAAAGCGAAGTTCGAGCAAGAATTTGCAGGCATCGGTGGTGACGCTCAATACGTCCGCACTGAGGCCCGCATCACAGGGTACTACTTGTTGTCCGAGGATCGTGACGTTGTCGTGCTCGGTTCGCTTGGAGCAGGTAATGTAACGTCCTGGGGCGATGATTTGCGTATCATTGATACCTTTTTCCAAGGCGGTGAGACCATCCGCGGTTTCGACAGTCGTGGCTTTGGTCCTCGCGACACCGACACAGGTGAATCCATTGGCGGCACAACCTATGCCAACGCGACTGCCGAAGTTCAATTTCCATTGCCACTGCTTTCTCGCAGCTATGGCGTGCGTGCTGCCCTCTTCGCTGATGCTGGTATCTTGACGGATAACGCATTCGGTTCCAGCGCGACAATTGAAGATGACGCTGAACTTCGTGCCTCGGTCGGTGCATCCATTATTTGGGATTCGCCGTTTGGCCCGCTGCGTGGCGACTTCTCGCACGCGATTGCTAAAGAAGATTACGACGACACGCAGTTCTTCCGCTTTGGTGTTAGCACCCGCTTCTAAGACCATTTCCTGAAGTGTACGCAGACAATAGTGTGAGGTCAGATTGGCTGAAGGCATTTCCTTTTTCGATGCCCCAGCGCCAATAACTCTGGGCGAATTGGCACCCTTAATCGGTTGCACGTTGGCAAGCGATGATATTTCCGGTGTTTCCGTCCTCTCTGTCGCGCCGATCGAAGCTGCTGCGGCTGGTGCGCTCACATTTTTGAGCAATGCTAAATACATCGCGTCGCTGAATGATACCGGTGCCAGCGCTGTCATATGCAGCGCGTCTCACGCCGAACGCGTATCCGCTACAGTAAGCGTACTGATATCCGATGATCCTTATCGGTCCTTCGCACGTGCTGTGGGTTTGATGTTCCCGTCGGGAATGCGGCCGCAACCGTTTTCGACAAAGGCGGGTGTTTCCCCTCAAGCGCATGTAGACCCTACTGCGGAGATTGAAGATGGTGCCATAATCGAGGCTGGCGCAGTTATTGGAGCCAAGGCTCGCATTGGTGCAGGAAGCCTCATTGGACCAACAGCGATTGTCGGTCCAAACGTTCATATTGGCCGCAATTCCTCAATCTGTGGTGGCGTTAGCGTGGTTCATTCCATCATCGGAGACCGTGTAATCGTTCATAACGGGGCACGCCTTGGTTGCGATGGATTTGGCTTCTCTATGGGGGCAGGCGGTCACTTGAAGATTCCCCAGATTGGCCGGGTCGTCGTTCAAGATGATGTGGAAATCGGTGCCAACACAACCATCGATCGGGGTGCAAACCGGGATACGATCATAGGCGAAGGCACGAAAATCGACAATCAGGTGATGATTGGCCACAACGTGCAAATCGGTAGGCATTGTGTCATCGTAGCGCAAAGCGGGATTGCTGGCAGTGCTGAGTTGGGTGACTACGTGGTTTTGGGCGGAAAATGCGCTGTGAACGGTCATGTGAAGATCGGATCAGGTGCTCAGATTGCAGGGCTTTCTGGCGTGTCGGAAAATGTAGCGCCCGGTATGCAGCTTGGCGGAGTTCCTGCTCGACCGATTAAAATTTGGATGCGGGAAATCGCCAGGCTTAAGCGCGAAGCGCGGGCCGCAGAAGGCGACAGGAAAAGCAAAGAGGGCAACCGGGATGAGTGAGCTCAAGGCAATTGAAATCAGGCGTTTGATGGAGCTTTTGCCCCATCGCTATCCTTTCCTCCTGGTTGATAAAATCATTGATATCAATGAAGATATCAGCGCAACCGGCATTAAGAATGTCACGATGAATGAACCGCATTTTACAGGTCATTTTCCCGGCAATCCGATTATGCCCGGCGTATTGATCGTTGAGGGTATGGCCCAAACTGCCGGGGCAATTTGCGCTGAGAAGTATTTCACTGGTGAGGCCAACACCGTTTTTTTTATGACGATTGATAAATGCAAATTTCGCAAGACCGTCGAGCCGGGTGACGTCGTTCATTACAAGATCAACAAACTGAAACAGCGCCGGAACATATTTAAATATGCTTGTGTGGCTGAGGTTGAGGGAGCTGTTGTTGCAGAAGCCGAAATTGGGGCGATGATGCATGGCCCGGGATTTGCAGGCTAAGATGGCGCAAGTACACACATCCTCCGTCATTGAAGACGGTGCTCAATTGGGTAGTGACGTTAAAATCGGTCCTTTCTGCCATGTCGGCCCTGAGGTTGTGCTCGGCGATGGTGTTGAATTGAAGGGCCACGTGTCCGTTCAAGGGCAAACCAAGATTGGTGCCCGCAGCCGCATTTTTCCATTCGCTTCGATTGGCAGTGAGCCTCAGGATCTCAAGTTTGCAGGTGAATCTGTCAGTCTTGAAATCGGTGAAGGCTGCCTCATCCGCGAGCATGTCACAATGAATCCCGGAACGGCGGGTGGTGGACACATCACGCGGGTTGGCAACAATTGCACGTTCCTTGCCAGTTCTCATGTTGCTCACGACTGTATTGTTGGCAACAACGTCATCTTTTCCAACAACGTTATGTTGGCCGGCCACTGCATTGTTGGGGATCACGTGATTTTTGGCGGCGGCTCAGCGGCACATCAGTTCTGTCGGATCGGGCATCATGCCTTCGTTGGCGGATTGTCTGGCATTGAAGGGGACATCATTCCATTCGGTATGGCGATCGGTAATCGGGCAAATCTTGCTGGTTTGAACTTGGTCGGCATGAAGCGTGCCGGCATTGAACGTGCTTCGATCCACGCCGTTCGTGCCATTTATAAGGAATTGTTCTCGTCGCAAGGCGTTGTTCAAGAACGGGCCGAAGCGTTGAAAGCCAAGAATGACGACCCATTGGTGTTGGACATTCTAGAATTTGTGACAGCGTCGGCAGACCGCGCCCTTTGCACACCGGCATAAACCGATGACCACGGCGCCGAGCATCGCCATAATTGCTGGCAACGGTGCGCTGCCGATAGAGGCGGCTTCGACGCTCATCGACAAGGGCTACAAAGTGCTTGTGCTTGGTATTGAGGGCGAGGCGGACGCCGAATTGGACAAGTTCGATACGGTGCGTTTGCGTTGGGGGCAGGTGGGGCAGCTGTTTGCAACGATTGAGCAACGCGGGATAAACACCGTCCTGTTGGCTGGTGGTATTGCAAGAAAGCCTGATTTGAAATCCATCGGGCGACCTGATTGGGCCACGATCAGGCGGCTTCCAGACATTTTAGCTTCTGCGTTGGTCGGCGATAATTCCGCGCTATCCAATGTTGTTAGCCTGTTGGAAAAACGAGGCCTAACCGTAGTTGGTTTCCGCGAGGTTTTGCCAGAGTTCCTCGCGCAGCTTGGTGATAATTCTGCGGCAAGGCCGAGAAACCGGGACATTGCGAGTTTGAAACATGCGGCAGACGTTGCGCACAGTTTGGGGCCCTTCGATATTGGTCAAAGTGTAGTTGCTGTCGGTGAGCGGGTGGTGGCGATTGAGGGGGCGGAAGGAACTGACGCTATGTTGGAGCGCGTCGCGCATTTGCGCACTATTGGCCGTTTGCCCAAGGCTGGCGGCGTGTTGGTGAAGTGCTTCAAGCCGGGTCAGGAAGCACGGGTTGATTTGCCGACAATCGGACCGACGACGATTGTGAACGTACATGCTGCAGGGCTGGACGGCATCGGCATAGATGCTGGGTATTCTCTCATCGTGGAACGTGAACGCACTTTGAAACGCGCACGCGATCTTGGTGTTTTCGTCTATGGCCTGGACGGAGTGGTTCCGTGAGCGGCAAGCAGCTAAAAGTGTATTTTGTCTTGGGTGAAGAGTCTGGTGACGCTCTAGCCGCCGATTTGCTGATCGGCTTGCGCAATGAGGCTGAAAACCGTGGCATTGAGGTGCAAGCATCCGGTCTGGCGGGGCCGAAGCTTTCGGCGCTTGGTGTAACAAGCCTTTTTGATATTTCAGATATTGCGGTGATGGGAATTTCGGCGGTGCTTGCTCGCCTACCCAGCATCATCAATCGTATCCATCGCACCGTCGATGATGCTGTGACTGCTAGACCCGATGTCATTGTGCTGGTCGATAGTCCCGATTTCACCCATGCGGTTGGCAAACGTGTGCGGGCGAAAATGCCGGATGTTCCGATTATCAAATATGTTTGCCCAAGCGTCTGGGCTTGGCGGCCTGGTCGAGCGCTTAAGATGGCTGCATTTATAGATCATGTTCTGACGATTTTGCCCTTCGAGCCAAGCGTGCTGCACGAGCTTGGAGGGCCGGAGGCGACCTATGTTGGTCACCCTTTGGCCTCCAATATCGCAGCACGGTCCAATGAGCTTCCTAAAGGTTCTAATACGCCTGCAACCCTGTTGGTGTTGCCTGGATCGCGCGGCAGCGAAGTGAAGCGGATGTTGCCCGTATTTGGACAGACACTCGATTTACTGGCCAAGCGGGGCATTGAATTTAACGCAGTTCTGCCCGCCGTGCCGCACCTTCGCGATCAAATACGCGACGGGATTGCCGATTGGACGGTTCAGCCACAGATCGTGGACAGCGCGGACAATTCCGAAACCTTTCAAACCGCCCATGCCGCGCTTGCCGCATCTGGCACGGTGCTGCTGCAATTGGCGCTCAACAGGGTGCCGATGATCTCGTGCTACAAGCTCGACCCTTTAGCGACCCGTCTGCTTTATTTGGTCAAAGCATGGTCTGCGGCGCTACCGAACCTTATCGCCGGATGGCCCTTGGTGAGCGAATATTACAACGGCTATGTGAACGCAGAAAAACTGTCGCGTGAGTTGGAGCGGCTGCTCACTGATACGCCGGAGCGGGCTGCGCAACTGGCGGGTTTTGATGTCGTTGCGGAGAAGCTGGAAACGGATACTCCCACCGCGCAAGCCGCGGCGAAAGCTATTTTTTCTGTGATAGAAACGAAAAACCCCGGTCTGCTGACCGGGGTTTGATCGTTGAGTTCGTTTGGGATTGAAGCAATCTAGCGCTTGTCCATCGGCTTGTAATCCCGATGCGTCTGGCCGAGATAAAGCTGTCTTGGGCGACCAATTTTTTGTTTTGGATCCTCGATCATCTCTTTCCATTGAGCAATCCAGCCGACTGTACGAGCGAGAGCGAACAGCACGGTGAACATTTCCGGCGGGAAGCCGAGAGCCTTCAGCGTAATGCCAGAATAGAAGTCGATGTTCGGGTAGAGACCGCGCTCCTTGAAATACTCGTCCTCAAGAGCGATTTTTTCCAGTTCCATTGCCACATCCAAAACCGGATCATCCGTGATACCCAGTTCGGCCAAAACTTCGTGCGTGGTCTTCTGCATGATCTTGGCGCGCGGATCGTAGTTTTTGTAAACGCGGTGGCCAAAGCCCATGAGGCGGAAGGGGTCTTCCTTGTCTTTTGCGCGTGCGATGAATTCGGGGATCCGGTCAGGCGTGCCGATCTGCGTGAGCATATTCAGCGCGGCTTCGTTCGCGCCGCCGTGAGCAGGGCCCCAGAGGCAGGCAATACCAGCGGCAACACATGCGAAGGGGTTGGCGCCGGACGAACCGGCCAGACGCACAGTCGATGTCGAGGCATTCTGCTCGTGGTCTGCGTGCAGGGTGAAGATGCGGTCCATCGCACGGGCAAGAACCGGGTTCACTTCGTATTCTTCCGTTGGTACGGCAAAGCACATGTTGAGAAAGTTTGCTGCGTAGTCGAGATCGTTGCGCGGATACACGAAGGGCTGACCAACCGTGTATTTATAAGCCATTGCTGCGATTGTTGGCATCTTGGCGATCATGCGCATGGAGGCGATCATGCGTTGGTTGGGGTCAGTGATGTCGGTAGAATCGTGATAAAAAGCCGACAATGCGCCGACGACGCCGACCATAACCGCCATTGGATGCGCGTCGCGGCGGAAGCCGGTAAACAGCTTCGCCATCTGATCGTGCAGCATGGTGTGATAGGTTACGTCGCGGTCAAATTTCGCTTTTTGCTCTGCTGTCGGCAATTCGCCATACAGCAGCAGATAGCAAGTTTCCAGAAAGTCGCCTTTTTCGGCGAGTTGGTCGATAGGATAGCCGCGATGCAAAAGCACGCCGGCATCGCCATCGATATACGTGATCGCGCTTTCACAAGCGGCGGTTGAAGTGAAGCCTGGATCGTAGGTGAAGCGGTCGCTGTGTTTGTACAGCGCACCGATATCAATCACGTCCGGTCCGACAGAGGCTTTGTGAATGGGCAAGTCGTAGGTTTCGCTGCCGATTGTGAGTGTTGCCTTGTCGTCTGCCATGTGTGGCTCCCTTTTCGTTGGTGCTTTCGGGCAACTCGGAGCTGTTAGGCTCAGACTTGCCGAACGCGCGTTTTCCAACGGAAATTAGACAGGCTTAAATCAATTTGCCTGTGCTTGCAGATGCCAGTCGCCCCGCATCGCCCACCCGTTGAAATGGCGCAAAATAACGTGAGTGTGTGTTAGTCGATTTGCCGTTGTGCCACAAGCTAGCGAGCGTTTCTTGCTCGCTGTTCCGGCTGGGCAATTGGTCTAATGGGCGCAAGCGGTATCAGACAGCTTGATCGTGGATACGGGCCAACGCTTCTTCTTTGCCCAAAACCCAAACAACATCGAAAATGCCGGGCGATGTTGTGCGTCCTGTCATCGCGGCACGAAGCGGTTGGGCAACCTTGCCCAGCTTCAGCTCTTTGGCATCGGTGAAAGCGCGAACGGTCTGTTCGATTTCCTCCAGCGACCAAAGCGGAATTTCGTCGAGTTTCTGTGCTAATTCTGCCAGTACGGTCCGTCCTGCGCCATCGTCGGCGTCGAGAATGGCTTTTGCTTTGTCTTCCATGGGAAGAGGACGGGCGTCGAACAGGAAGCGTGCGCCGTCGAACAGTTCCAGCAGCGTTTTGGCGCGTTCCTTCAGGCCGGGCATAGCGTCAACCAATTGTCGTTCTATCGTCTCGTTCCAGCGTTCTTGAAACCAAGCGCCGTTCTCCATCTCAACGAGCAGATCTTTCATGCGCGAGACGAGATAAGCGTTATCTGCTGCGCGTATGTAATGGCCGTTCATATTTTCGAGTTTCGCAAAATCGAACCGGGATGGACTTTTTCCCATGCCTGAGAGGCCAAACACGGCGTTGAGTTCTTCGGTGTTGAAATATTCTTCATCGCCGTGCGCCCAACCCAAGCGCAGCAAATAGTTGCGCAACGCTTCCGGCAGATAGCCCATTGCGCGATATGCTTCTGCACCAAGTGCACCGTGGCGCTTGGATAGTTTTGCGCCGTCTGCGCCATGGATGAGCGGAATATGAGCCATTTTCGGCACTGGCCAGCCCAGCGCTTCGTAGATGATCTTCTGCCGTGCGGCGTTTGTCAGGTGATCGTCGCCCCGAATAATGTCGGTGATGCCCATGTCGTGATCGTCCACCACAACGGCCAGCATGTAGGTTGGCGTGCCGTCGGAACGCAGTAGAACAAGGTCATCGAGGTCTTTGTTGGGAAAACGAACCTCGCCCTGAATGGCATCGTGGATTACTGTCTCGCCTTCTTGCGGAGATTTTATGCGGATGACGGGGGCGATGCCCTCCGGTGCTTCCGACGCATCACGGTCACGCCATCGCCCATCGTAGCGCGGCGGGCGCTTCTCAGCGCGGGCCTTTTCACGCATCTCTTCCAGCTCTTCCTGAGAAGCGTAGCAGCGATAGGCGTGGCCTGTTTCCAACAGTTGCTCAACTGCCTCACGGTGACGTTCAACGCGAGAGGCTTGTGACACCGGGTCGCATTCCCATTCGATACCAAGCCAGGTGAGGCCGTCGATTATGGCATCGACCGCTTCTTGCGTGCTGCGTTCGCGGTCGGTGTCTTCAATGCGCAACAGCATTTTACCACCATTGGCGCGGGCATAGAGCCAGTTAAACAATGCTGTGCGTGCGCCGCCGATATGCAGAAAGCCGGTTGGCGAAGGGGCAAAGCGGGTGACGACGAGATCAGACATATCAATTTTCCTTGGCCGCTTTT
The DNA here is from genome assembly GCF_042676045.1 of Pseudahrensia aquimaris. NCBI lineage: Bacteria > Pseudomonadati > Pseudomonadota > Alphaproteobacteria > Hyphomicrobiales > Ahrensiaceae > Pseudahrensia > Pseudahrensia aquimaris. Next base: position 97,476 of record NZ_JBHTJV010000013.1, read on the forward strand.
GGGCCACGCCCGAAAGGCAGCGGGGCATTGGTGAATGAGAACAAAAGGAGACGTTGCCCCTCTAGCACAGTGTTGCAATCATGCAAGGTGCGCTTTGGCTTTTGCTGGCCGTCGGCGCGCAGGTTTGTGGTGTTGTATCAGAGTGGTTTTGCGTGTCGGAGCGGCGGTCAAATAGACAAGAAGAGTGGCTGCCGGTAACCGAGGCTGTGGACCTCTACGCCGATCCTTCGGTTAGCTTCGATGTGCACGAGCCTGGGGAGGATGCGCTGCTGCCAACGGCTCTGTGGAGCGATGCGAGCCCCGCGCTTCCCGAGCAGTTTCATCTACCTGCCGCAGCGCCGCAAAGGCTGAAATTGCGGCTTGCGCAGGTTACGCGAACTGTTTTGGACGATCTGAGCAATGCTTTGACGCGAGAGCAGGCGGCCGGTGTGTTCTTTTTGTGGTCGCCAGTGTTTTTCGCGATCGGCTGTATCACATATTTCAACGTTCCCCGCGAACCGCTGGCATTTGCCTTTCCGGTTTTGGCTCTGATCTGCGCGTTTTCCACGTATACACTGCGTGGCGGCCCGGCTTTGCACAGCCGGGGACGCAGCTTGTTGCGTGGTGGGGCATTGGCGCTGTGCATATTTGCGCTCGGTGCGAGTGCGGCGCATTGGCGCACGGCGAGCCTGAACACAACCATGCTTTCGCGTGCATATGTGATTGACCTGAAGGGGACGGTGGAGCGTGTCGAGCGGCGCAGCGACGGACGTGTGCGCTATACCGTCTTGCCAGATGCTTCGGCAGGAGGGCGCGGCGCTCTGCCGGAAAACTTCAACGCGCTCGTTCGTGTTACCGCACGCAAGGGAGGGCCAAATATAGCGACTGGTGAACGCATTGCGGGCAAAGCACGGCTGGCGCCGCCATCCGGGCCTTCTTATCCGGGCGGTTATTCGTTTGCGTTTCAATCCTGGTTTGACGGCATTGGAGCCTCTGGCTTTTTCTTGGGCAAGCCTCAGCGATTGGGAAGCGCTGAAGATGGCGGCTGGCCGAGCGTCAACGGGGTGCGCGAGTCGATTGTCAGCGTTATTCGCACAGCGCTTCCTGGGCAAAGCGGTGCCTTGGCTTCCGCTCTCATTGTGGGCGACAGGAGCGGCATAGACGAGGAAACGGCGGAGGCATTGCGGTTATCGGGATTGGCCCACATTCTCGCAATTTCCGGTCTACACATGGCGCTTTTATCAGCAACTGTAATCGCGCTCATGCGGGTTGGGTTTGCCTGCGCGCCCTCGGTTGCGCTGACGCGACCTGTGAAAAAGTGGGCGGCTGCGACAGCGTTGCTCGCAGCGACGATCTATCTCGTTCTGTCGGGTGGTAGCGTTGCAACCCAAAGAGCTTGGATCATGGTGGCAATCATGTTGGTGGCGGTGATGTTGGACCAGCGTGCGCTCACGATGCGTAATGTGGCGATTGCCGCTTTGATCGTTTTGCTGATAACGCCGGAAGCCGTCTTGATGCCCGGGTTTCAGATGTCTTTTGCAGCGGTTGCCGCCTTGGTGGCGAGTTATGAGGTGCTAACCAAACGCACCCGCGAGAAACGCAAAGCATCGCAATGGCAGCGACATTCAGTATTGCGCCGGTTTATCGTGCGCGATGTTGGCGGACTGGCGATGACGAGCTTGGTCGCGGGGCTCGCTACCGGGTTGTTTGCTGCCTATCATTTCCACAGGGTTGCAGCGCTTGGTTTGATCGCCAATCTGGCAGCGATGCCGTTGGTTTCAGTGATTGTGATGCCGCTGGCTTTGATATCTGTTTTGGCGATGCCATTCGGGCTCGAATCTTACCCGCTTTGGGTGATGGCTATGGGGGTGGAAGGGGTTGTGGGTGTCGCAAAATGGGTTGCGGAGCACGGCCCGAGCGGAGCTACTGGACGTTTGACGGTATCCACTTTGATTTTCGCAACACTAGGGTTGTTGGTGTTGTGCTTGTTAAAGACACGCCTGCGTCTGATCGGCGTCGGATTCTTCATTCTGGCTGGGCTTATGGCGGGGAAAAGCGCTCGGCCTGACGTTTTAATTTTGGAGAATGGCCGGCAGGTAGCGGTGTTTGGCAGCCAAGGGAACATGGCACTGTTGCGTCCAAGGGCGGAGAAGTTTTCAGTCGGAATCTGGCAACGTGCCTATCCGTTTTCTGGGGGCAACGAGGTTGCAGAGCGTTTTGCCTGTGATCTGGGCGGGTGTTCATTCGAGACGCAGGGGCTCGTGATTGCCCACATTTCAGCACGTCACGGATTGGGCGATGATTGTCATATGGCGGATATTTTGATCGTGCCGTTTGCTGCCGATGGATTGTGTTCTGATATGGCTGAAATTGAGCGCCCCTTGATCATCGACCAAAAAAACCTGCGTCGACATGGTGCTCATGCTCTGCACATCGGTGGTTCTGCAAATTCAGCATCAAAAGGTTCGACGCGAGCTATAAAATTGCGCGTCGAAAAATCTTTCAGCGCCGCGCCGCGACTTTGGACGCGGCACCGCTTTGCTGTGGATTAAGCGCAGACGTTATCAGTGATAGCGCCTGATCAGTCCGACGAGTTTGCCTTGAACATTCACCCGATTGGCATCGAGCAGCCGCGTTTCATAGGCGGGGTTGGCTGCGACCAGAGCAATTTGCCCATTCTCTCTTCGGAATGTTTTCAACGTTGCTTCTTCGTCATCAACAAGAGCGACGACGATATCACCGGGTTCGGCCGAGTTGGCATGGCGGATGACGACCGTGTCGCCATCAAAAATACCGGCTTCGATCATCGAGTCTCCGTTCACTTCCAAAGCGTAGTGTTCGCCCATGCCGAGCATGTCGGGGGACACTGCTATATCGTGGGTATGCTCCTGGATTGCCGAGATCGGCGTGCCGGCAGCAATGCGGCCCATGACAGGAACCGTGCTCGATTCAGAAACCGACGCCGCAGCTTTGCTTAAGCCGCCTTCGATAACGCTTGGCATAAATGATTTAGCCTTTTCGGCATCAGCGGAAACAGGTGCAAAACCTTCCGGCATCTTCAAAACTTCCAAGGCGCGCGCGCGGTTTGCAAGGCGCCGGATAAACCCGCGTTCTTCCAGAGCGGTAATCAGGCGGTGGATGCCGGATTTGGATTTCAATTCCAGCGCATCCTTCATCTCGTCAAAAGACGGGGGAACACCGTCTTCCTGGAGACGGTTGTGGATGAACATCAACAATTCGTGCTGTTTGCGCGTAAGCATGGTGTGGGCCTTTCGTGCTGGCCGTCTGCGCGGACATCAGCTGAACTGACATGCGCGATTCAGAAAATACAAAGCGTGAACATCGTTACATGTTCTTTCTTCGTTCTGCAACCCTGTTTGCAAAGACTGATCTAAAGAGGGACCACATGGCATGTTGCGCCACGCTTCAGAGCGGGTGCGTTGGCAGGCCGAATGAGCAGGCAATTTGATTGGTGGTAGAGCCGGATTATCGACGAGTCCTGGCTAGCAGCCGGTGTTACCCACCAATCGCCGTCCATTAATTCGTATGTCGCCCGGGCATACTCCTCGCGCTCATTGTTCTGTGGCAGATCCACAGCCAAGCGTGCGGTTTGGTGATGCGTTTGTGCGGGCAGCCCGAGCATGGATTTTATCAGCGGGGCGAGGAAAATGGTGGTGCAAACGAGCGATGATACGGGGTTGCCGGGCAGCCCGAGATAGCGCTGTCCTGAGGGCGCGGTTCCGAAAGTTACAGGCTTGCCGGGGCGCATGGCGAGCTTCCAGAAATCCAGCGTGACACCGCGTGTTTCCAGCGCATCCTGCACCAGATCGTGATCGCCCACGGACGCGCCGCCAAGTGTAACCACTATGTCTGCGCCTTGTGCTGCTTTGAATTTTTCCTCCAGCGATTTCATCGTGTCGGATGCGATACCCAGATCGAGAACCTTGCCACCGGCTTTCTCCACCAAAGCGGCCACACCAAACGTGTTGGACGCGATAATCTGCCCCGGCTCCAGCTTCGATCCTGGCACGCGCAATTCGTCACCCGTGGCGATGATTGCTACCAGCGGCCTGCGGCGCACGGGCAGGGCCGGGTGGTTCATGGCTGCGGCGAGGGAAAGGCTGCCGGCGTCGAGAATTTCACCCGCTGACAGCAATTCATCACCTTCGGCGAAATCCAGTGCAGCTGGCCGGACATACCGGCCTCTTTCTTCAGCTTGCAATGCGGTGACGGAGTCGCCGGTTGTCTGCGCGTTTTCTTGGATCAGTATCGTATCTGCGCCCTCTGGCACGGGCGCGCCTGTGAAAATGCGCACGCATTCGTTCGTGCTGATGGAGCCGTGGAAGGGGTGGCCAGCCGCGCTTTCGCCAACCAATGTGAGGTTTGCAGGCGCAGAGGCAATATCATCCGCCCGAACCGCATAGCCATCCATTGCAGAGGCAGGAAAGGGCGGTTGTGTGCGCAGCGCGCTTATATTTTGTGCCAACACGCGGCCAGCAGCCTGACGCAGCGCTACATCTTCAGATGCCAAAACTTCACTGGTTTTAAGAATGGCCGCCAAGGCATCGGCAACCGGCATCAAAGCGCTCACGACGCGCTCCACTCGCCCGATTTGCCGCCGCTCTTTTTGAGCAAGCGGGTGGGGCCAATTTCCATAGCGCGGTCAACGGCTTTCGCCATGTCGTAAATCGTGAGTGCCGCAACGGATGCAGCGGTGAGCGCTTCCATTTCTACGCCCGTTTGACCATTGACCTTCGCCAGAGCCTGTATGCGAATGCCCGGCAAAGCTGCGTCCGCTTCCAGCCTGATTTCAACCTTGGTCAGAGCCAGCGGGTGGCACAGGGGAATGAGGTCAGACGTTTTCTTTGCCGCCATTATTCCGGCCAACCTTGCGGTGCCGATCACGTCGCCCTTTTTGGCGTCGCCAGAGAGGATCATTTCAAGCGTCGCGGGCAGCATTTTGATGCAGCTTTCTGCAATCGCGGTGCGGCTGCTATGGGCTTTGTCGCCCACATCAACCATATGAGCTTCCCCTTCCTGATTGAGGTGGGTGAGGTCGGTCATCGGGTCAGGCCGCGTCCGTGCGACTGGCTTTACGATCAAGCAGGGCCTTTGTGGCTGCGGCTACGTCGTTTTGGCGCATCAGGCTTTCCCCGATGAGGAACGTTTCCACGCCGCATGCAGCCATTCGGGTGAGATCGACGGGCGTAAACAGGCCGCTTTCGCCAACAATTATGCGGTCTTCCGGCACCAGCGGGGCCAGCGTTTCGGTCGTTGTCAGGCTTACATCAAAGGTCTTGAGGTTGCGGTTGTTTATGCCGAGCAGGGGGGATGTGAGATTCAGCGCCCGGTCCAATTCCTCGCGGTTGTGCACTTCCAGCAGCACATCCATGCCAAGCTCGAATGCCGTCTCTTCAATCGCCTTGGCTTCGTCGTCGGCTAGTGCGGCCATGATGATGAGAATGCAATCAGCGTTCCACGCGCGGGCTTCATAGACTTGGTATGGCTCGTAGAGGAAATCTTTGCGCAGACAGGGCAGGGACGTCGTCTTTCGGGCTTGCATCAGGTATTCCGGCGCACCTTGGAAAGAAGGCGTGTCGGTAAGCACTGACAAACAGGCTGCACCGCCTTGCTCGTAGGCTTTGGCGAGGCTTGGCGGGTCGAAGTCTTCCCGGATCATACCTTTGGACGGGCTGGCTTTTTTGATTTCTGCAATGAGCGCGTAATCGCCTGCCGACAATTTGGCCCGCAACGCTGTTTCAAAGCCGCGTGGGGTGTCTGCATCTGCCGCTTTTGCCTTAAGTTCAACCAGCGGGATAGCAGCTTTTGCGGCTGCGATTTCTTCGCGCTTATAGGCTTCGATTTTCGCCAGAATATCGCTCATGCCTTGGCAACCTTCGCACTGGAATTGGAGACTTCAACGAGGTGGGCGAGGGTTTGCTTGGCTTTGCCGCTGTCGATGGCCCCTGCTGCCATTTCAGAAGCCCGAAGCAGGGTGTCCGCCAATCCGGCTACCAGCAGGCCAGCGCCTGCATTGAGGCGAACCATATCGCGGTATCCGCCTTCTTCGCCGTCAAGCAGACGGGTGAGAGCGGCTGCGTTGTAGTGTGAATCGCCGCCCAGAATGGCTTCCATCTTGTGTTCGGAGACACCGCCGTCAGAGGGCGAGATTTCGAATGTGGTCACTTGGCCGTCTTTCAACTCCGCGACGGTCGTTGGGCCCGTTACAGTGATTTCATCCATACCATCGCCGTGTAAAATCCATACGTGATCAGAGCCCAAGTCCTTCAGCGCGTGGGCCAGCGGTTCCACCCACTGTTGCGCAAATACGCCGGTGGTCTGGCGCTTGACGCCTGCCGGGTTGGAAAGGGGGCCAAGCAGGTTATAAATCGTGCGTGTGCCGAGTTCAGAGCGTGTTGGGCCGACATGGCGCATGGCGGAATGGTGGGCAGGGGCGAACATGAAGCCCAGCCCGACTTCTTCGATACAGCGCTCAATGGTGGCGACGTCTGCGCCCAGATTGACGCCTAAGACTTCCAGCGTGTCGGCTGTGCCGCTTTTCGACGACAGCCCGCGGTTGCCGTGTTTGGCGATTGTTGCGCCAGCGGCGGCAGCTACGATGGCAGAGGCGGTCGAGATGTTATAGGAGCCGGATTGGTCGCCGCCCGTGCCCACGATATCGATGGCGTCGGCTGGCGCTTTGGCGGGCGTCATCTTGTTGCGCATTGTGGTGACAGCGCCGGTGATTTCATCAATCGTCTCGCCGCGGGTGCGCAGGGCCATCAGAAAGCCGCCGATCTGGCTCGGCGTTGCTTCGCCGGACATCATGATGTCGAATGCAGCTGTCGCTTCTTCGCGGGTGAGCGGCGTGCCAGAGGCTGCGAGCGCAATATAGTGTTTGAAAGCGTTCATCGACCCGTAGCGTCCCCTTGCTCGGCTTTTGTCCCTAATGATCAGCGCTGAGTTAGTGCACGCTGCATCAGTTCGGGGTTGAAGGTGACGGTGTAACTGGTTTGAAGGTTGGCGATCAACTGCTCCAACAGATCGTTTGCAGCGCCCAAATTGGCTTGTTCGACTTCGTTTTGGATCGGCTGGCTGATCTGCGCTTCAGGACGTTTTACACTTGCTACCTGCAACAGGATTTTTGATCCTTCGGCAACGCCATCAGCTATGGCGATGGTTTTATCGTCGCCGCTAAATCCAGCGATTGTTGCGGCTTCGGGAAAACTGGGTTCTTTGCCCAAGCGCTTCAGGAAAGCGGTCGTTTTGGCTTCCGTGCCAAGCTCTGCTGCCAAGTCCGCCATTGTAGCGCCGCCTTCCAGGCGTGCTTTCAGGCTATCAGCCTTGGTTTGGGCTTGTTTCGAGCGCTCCACAGCAAGCCAGTCGTTGCGTACCCGATCCTTCACTTCATCCAGCGTGCGGTCGCGGGCGGGGGTGATTTCCAGAACGTCATACCAAACCGAACCGATGTCCTTGTATTCCAGAGGGCTTGTTTGTTCGCCGACTTCCGTGCTGAACGAACGGCGCAGCAACTGGCTTGAGATTGGCAAATCGCTGATGAGGTTGCCGTCGCCATCGCGTCCGCGAGCGTCAACGGTTTCAACAACGCGGAAGGTCAATTGCAGTTGGTTTGCTGCCTCTTCCAGTGTTGCGCCTCCAGCGCGTATGTCTTCCATTTCCGTCTGGACTTGCACCACGCGGTCCGCAGCCGCACTCAGCGCGAGTTCTTTTCTTATATCTGCGGAGACTTCTTCCAACGGGCGCGTGTTTGCCTTTTGGATTTCTGTTACCCGTAGCAGGCTGGGGCCGAATGGGCCAGCAATTATGTCGCTCACTTCATTTGGCTCCAGCGAAAAGGCGATGTCTTGGAAAGCCTGAGGCAGTGTCGCTTTCTCCACCAAACCCAGATCCGCGTCTTCTGGTTTGACGTTGTTGTCTGCCAATACCGTCTCAAAGGTTGCTCCTTCACCGAGCGACTTCTTGGCTTCCTCGGCTTTCTCTTGGCTCAACACAATTTGCTGAACCCGACGCTTTTCGGGCGTTGAGTAAGCCGCAATACGCGCTTCGTAGTCAGCCTTGATCTGTTCATCGGTAATGGCCGCCTCGTCCGTTATGCTTTGAGGCTCCAGCGGCAAAATCGCGATTTTGCGGTATTCCGGTGCTGCGTAGTTGCTTTTGTTTGCGGTGAAATATTCTTCAATCTGCGCGTCGGTGGGGGCGGCTGGCTCGCCAGCCAGTGCCGATGTGATTTCGATGTAGTTGAACTTTCGCTCTTCCTCCGCATAGGCAGCGAGTGCGTTGGCGAAGACTTTGGGCAACAATTGGCCTTCTGCGATGCCTGCCATAACTTGCGAGCGAATGGCGTTGCCGTTTTGCAGGCGAATATAGTCTGCCTCACGCAATCCAGCTTGGCGCACTGCGTTTTGGAAAGCGAAACGGTCGAAGCGGCCGTCGGCGGACTGGAAGGCTTCGTTTTCCGCCAGCATTTTCGCCAGCATGTCATCGGAAAGCGACATGTTCATCTCGCGGGAAAATTCGTCCAGTGTCGCGGCGGTTATGACGTCGGTTAGTGTACGCTGCTCCACGCCGAACATTCGTGCCTGCTCTTGTGTCAGCGCGCGGCCGATTTGGCGGGACGTCAGGTTCAGGTTGCGGTTATAGGTTGCCACATAGTCGGCCACTGGCACATCGGTATCGCCGACGGATGCCACGGTGTTTGAATTTGCATCGCCCAAGATGGAGCCGGAAATTCCCCAGACGGCGAACGATGCCACCAAAAGAACAAGCAGGATTTTAGCGGTCCAGCCGCCAACAAAATTGCGCAGGGAAGCAAGCACGTGTCACCCATTCATAACATGGTTGTTTGGCCGCAAATCAGGCCGCTGAATGCGCAACATATGGATGCAGACCCTTGGCGGCAAGCGGCTGGTGATCCAATCGCGTTGATTTGTAACACTGCGCACGATAGGCCTGACTGACAGCCGCAAATTGGAGATGCATATGACACCGGATATCAAGCCGCTCGTCGTTGGGAACTGGAAAATGAACGGTGACCGTTCGATGCTGGACCAATTGGCACTAACAGCCCGGGGGTTGGACGACGATCTGTCCGAGCGTGTTGATGTTGCGCTGTGCCCACCGGCGACACTCACTTACGTAACGACCACGTTGGTGGAAGATACCAACTTGCTGGTCGGCGCCCAGAATTGCCATGCGCAAGAGAAGGGCGCTCATACCGGCGATATTTCTGCGGAAATGATTGCGGATTGCGAAGCGGAGTTTTGTATTGTGGGCCATAGCGAACGGCGCACCGAGCATGGAGAAAGCGATGCGACCATCCGCGCCAAGGTGGAAGCGTGCTGGCGGGCAGAGTTGACGGCCATCGTTTGTATCGGTGAAACCGAGACGCAATACGATGCGGGTGAGGCCGAAGCTGTGCTGGGGCGTCAATTGATGGAAAGCGTGCCGGATGGGGCAAACGAAAACACCACAGTGATCGCATACGAACCCGTTTGGGCCATTGGCACGGGTAAGACACCCAGCCCGGACGATGTTGCAAACATCCACGCTTTCTTGCGCGACCGGCTGGTGGAGCGCTTTGGCGGGCCGGGTGAACGTATGGCGATCTTGTATGGCGGCTCCGTCAAGCCTGACAATGCTGCTGAATTGATGTCGGTCGTGAACGTTGATGGTGCACTTGTTGGTGGCGCGAGCTTGAAGGCGCAGGACTTCCTCGCCATATGCGAAGTCTATCGCAGTCTCTAACGCCGCCAGATGGGCGCTGTGGGGGAGACTTTTCATTCGCGAATGCTTCGTTTAGAAGGCCGCTAACTCATATGCGTATCCGCGCAAACCAGCTGGATTGTCACCATGTCGGAAGTTTTCGATACCATTCTCATCGTCGTTCACATCATGCTTGTGCTGACGCTTATTGTCCTCGTTCTTCTTCAGAAATCCGAAGGCGGTGCACTTGGCATCGGCGGCGGTGGAGGCGGCGGCGGTGGTGGCTTTATGTCGGCACGCGGCGCGGCCAATGCTCTGACAAAAACCACCTCGATTGTTGCAGCCGCATTTTTTGCGACATCCATCTTGCTGGGTGTATCAGCCAATCAGGGTGCTGGCACCAACTCAATCATTGATCGTGCCGAGCAAAACCAAAGTACCGGTGTACCAACAGAAGGCGGAGATCAGCCTGCTGGCGGCGGCAACTTGCTGGAAGGCCTGCAGCGCGAAGGCCAGGGCAACGCCCCAAGCACAGGCGTGCCGACCGGCAACTAATCCGGCCAGCAGTGCTTTTGGAGAAGGCGGCTATTTTCAGCCGCCTTTTTTGTTTGAGGTGCTGGTCAGGAACCTTGGATGAGCTTTCTCCCCACAAATGTTCCCGCGCGATGAACTTTTTGTTTTGGGAATCGCAGAATCGGTGTTAGCCGTCTGCTCCCATGGCGCGATATGTTTTTATCACTGGCGGCGTGGTCTCCTCGCTCGGAAAAGGTTTGGCTTCGGCAGCACTCGGTGCGCTGCTGCAGGCGCGTGGCTATAAGGTGCGTCTGCGCAAGCTCGACCCTTATTTGAACGTCGACCCCGGCACGATGTCACCCTATCAGCACGGCGAATGCTTTGTGACTGACGACGGAGCGGAGACTGATCTCGATCTCGGCCATTATGAACGTTTTACTGGGCGACCCGCGAACCAGAGCGATAACATCACAACGGGCCGTATCTATTCCGACATTCTGGCGAAGGAACGCCGTGGTGACTATTTGGGCGCAACGGTTCAGGTCATTCCCCACGTCACCAATGCCATCAAGGAATTCGTTCTGGACGGGAACGATGACTACGACTTCGTGTTGATGGAAATCGGCGGCACGGTGGGCGACATTGAAGGCCTGCCGTTCTTTGAATCCATCCGTCAATTGGGCAACGATTTGCCAAAGGGCGGGGCGATCTACCTACATCTCTCCTACATGCCCTATATTGCCGCTGCTGGAGAGTTGAAGACGAAGCCGACGCAGCATTCGGTGAAAGAGCTGCGCTCTATCGGCATTCAGCCGGATATTTTACTCGTGCGGGCTGATCGCGAAATTCCCTTGGAAGAGCGGCGCAAGCTGGCTCTATTTTGCAATGTGCGCCCGGAGGCTGTCATTCAGGCGCTGGATGCAAAATCGATCTACGACGTTCCTATGGCCTATCACCGTGAAGGACTGGACCAGCAGGTTCTCGATGCGTTTGGCATTGACCCTGCTCCAAAGCCGCAAATGCAGGTTTGGGAAGATATTTCCCGCCGTCTGCACAATCCCGAAGGCGAAGTGTCGGTTGCCATTGTGGGGAAATATACGGTTCTGAAAGACGCTTATAAAAGCCTTATGGAAGCGCTGGTTCATGGCGGTCTGGCCAATGGCGTGCGCGTGAACCTGAAATGGATCGACAGTTCTGATCTGGAAAACGATCAACCGGAAGATCACTTGAGCGATGTGGACGCGATTTTGGTTCCCGGCGGCTTCGGCGAGCGGGGCTCTGAGGGCAAAATCGTGGCGGCAACCTATGCCCGGGAGCACAAAATACCGTATTTCGGCATTTGCTTCGGCATGCAGATGGCCGTGCTGGATGCTGCCCGCAACCTCGCAGGTATAGCTGACGCTACGTCAAGCGAACTCGACGAAAAGAATACGTCGAAAAACCATGTCGTTGGCCTGATGACCGAATGGCTAAAGGGCAATCAGCTTGAAAAGCGCGAGGCGGCTGGCGATTTGGGCGGTACGATGCGGCTGGGTGCCTATCCGCATCCGCTCAAAGAGGGCAGCCACATAGCGGAAATTTACGGTTCGAACGAGGTGAGCGAACGCCATCGTCACCGTTACGAAGTGAACATAGACTACAAGGATCGGCTGGAAGAAGCGGGGCTGGTGTTCTCCGGCATGTCGCCGGACGGTCTGTTGCCTGAGACGGTGGAGTATCCCCGCGATGAGCATCCGTGGTTTATCGGGGTTCAGTATCACCCTGAACTGAAATCGCGCCCGTTTGAACCTCACCCGCTGTTTGCAAGTTTCATCGCAGCCGCAAAAGAGCAGAGCAGGCTGGTCTAGGCGTTCATGCCACGCGGACGCTCTTGGAAACCTTTTCGGCCAAATCCAGTTTCATAATTGATGAGAGTGCAATGCCGATATTGGGGTTTTTGCGCTGTAGTTTTTCGATGTCTTCTTTCGACCACACGATATAGCGGCCGCCAGTTTCCAAAAGTGTCGTTGCTGTCGCTGGAATGTTGAGCAGCATTGAAATTTCGCCAATGAAGCAGCTTTCGTTGATGTCAAAGGTGACATCGCCGCGCTTTGCCCGGCAGGTGCCGGATACGAGAAAATAGAGATAATCTGAGTGCTTGCCCTCAATTGTCATGAGCGTTTCTGCGTTGGCATCCTGTGCTTGGCCAACCTTCATCAGTTTTCTAAACTGACCAGGATTGAGAGATGAGAACTTGCCCAGAATGACCTTTTCCTCATCAGTCATATTGAACGTCGTACGCTCTAGCGACATCACGATAATGCTATAAATGTTCGTGAGGCCGATCATCACGGACCAAAAGATTGCCTCCCAAAGCGGCACGTCTCCGATGGTGAAATAGTAGACGATGTAGAGGCCAGTGCCCGCCAGAATGAACAATCGAAGGATCAACTGCTCCCTTATCAGCATGGCAATGACATACATAATGGCAGCTAGGTGAACGAAAATGGCTGGGCCGGTAAGTGTCTCGAACATTGTATCTTCCTCTCAGCATAATGCCGATAGTTTTGTTTAATGTTTCCAGACGCGCCCATCTGTGGCATTTGGCACATCACGCGAATTTAGCGTTTCAATTCCATGCAGATGCGCCGACTTGCCCCAATTTTGACGTTATCCTAAATCAGTTACGCGGAGCGATCTGTCACGGGTCGCTTTTGTCGTTGGTCTATTGCCAACCAGTTTGTGTATCGAAGGTTGTTTTGCCCTCCCAAGGCGGGGAGTGTGGCTGGCAGCCCCAAAAAGGCTATTTCAAATGAAATCGATTTTCCCAGCGGCTTTGGCCGTTATTGGCGCTTGTGCGCTTTTTACATTTTCCACGATTGATCAAAGCCATGCTGGCGCCGGTGCTGCACGAGCGTTGGAGCGATTGGAAGGTTTGAAAGAAGGTACGCGCCGCGCCAATCGTTTGATGGGCGTCAACACGCGGCGGGTGCCGTGGTGCGGCCATGCTGTGAAATATGCAGTTCAAAAGGCTGGCAAAAAGCCAGCCAAGCATTACGCAGCCGCTCGTTCTTGGGAAAGCTGGGGCCGCCGCGTCTCCAAAAGCTCCATCCGCCGCGGCGATGTCATTGTTTTTCGCAGCGGTTATTCACGTTCGGGCCGTCATGTTGCAGTGGCTACGGCGGTGAAAGGCAACAAAGTGAAGGTTTGTGGCGGAAACACCCGTGACCGTGTGCATTGTGGCTGGCGTCCCAAAAGCAGAATCATCACAGTTCGCCGTTAACCGCGAGTGCGCTGGGCTTTAATGCCCGGTAGCTTCGGTGTTGCACTTGGCTTTGAGCGGACCTAAAACGGTTTTGAGTTTGAATGGGCCTGCTTAAAGCCCGAAGGGAGCCGAAAATGGCACAGAATTGGTCGAAATCTTCGTGGCGTAGCAAACCGGCACTGCAGATGCCGAACTATCCCGATGCAGCCTTTCTGAAGGCCACTGAAGAGCGTTTGGCATCGTTTCCGCCTCTGGTCTTCGCTGGCGAAGCACGCGCGCTGAAAGACGAGCTTGCCCGCGTTTGCCGTGGCGAAGCCTTCTTGATGCAGGGTGGCGATTGCGCCGAGAGTTTTGCCGAGCATGGCGCCGACAACATTCGTGACTTCTTCCGTGTGTTCCTGCAAATGGCGGTTGTTCTGACCTTTGGCGCGTCTAAGCCTGTGGTCAAAGTGGGGCGCATTGCCGGACAATTCGCCAAGCCGCGCTCTTCCGATATGGAAAGCCAAGGCGACGTGGAATTGCCATCTTACCGCGGTGACGTGGTCAACGGCATCGAATTCAACTCTGAGGCGCGCATTCCTGACCCGGAGCGGCAAATCATGGCTTACCGCCAGTCTGCTGCTACGCTGAACCTGCTTCGTGCCTTCGCGCAGGGCGGCTATGCCAACCTCAACCACGTTCATGAATGGATGCTGGGTTTCGTCGAGAATTCGCCGCAGGGGGAGCGCTATCAGGAATTGGCGGACCGCATTAGCGAGACGCTGGGCTTCATGAAAGCCATCGGCATTGACGGTGAGCGCAATTCCAGCCTTCGCGAGACTGATTTTTATACGTCCCATGAGGCGCTGTTGTTGGGATACGAAGAAGCGTTGACGCGCGAAGATTCGATCACGGGCGAGCCTTATGCAACGTCTGGCCACATGATCTGGATTGGTGACCGTACCCGCCAGCCCGACCATGCCCATGTTGAATATTGCCGTGGCGTGAAAAACCCGATTGGCTTGAAATGCGGCCCGTCGACCACCGAAGATGGATTGCTGGAACTCATCGATATTCTGTCGCCTGAAAATGAGGCCGGTCGTTTAACGCTGATCGCCCGTTTCGGCCACGACAAAGTGGGCGAGCACCTGCCGAAGCTCATTCGTGCAGTGCAGCGCGAGGGCAAAAATGTGGTTTGGTCTTGTGACCCCATGCACGGCAACACAGTTTCTGCCGGTGGCTATAAAACACGGCCGTTTGACCGAGTGATGGGTGAAGTGAGTGCGTTTTTCGATGTTCATGATGCTGAAGGCACCTATCCCGGTGGTGTTCATGTGGAAATGACGGGCAAGGACGTGACCGAATGCACTGGCGGCGCGCGGGCTATCTCCGACGACGATTTGGCATCGCGCTACCACACACATTGCGACCCGCGACTTAACGCTGACCAATCTATCGAACTGGCCTTCCTGGTTGCGGAACGTTTGAAAGCCAACAAGTCGGCAACTGCCTCAAACAGCGAAAAAGCTGCGTGAGCGGACGGCTGGAACCAGCTGGCAAGGGCGGGGCAGGTTCCTGCCTTTGTGGTGGTGTTCGTTATAAGGTCAAAGGGCCAATGCGGCCGGTTGTAGCTTGCCATTGCCAGCAGTGCCGCAAGCAAAGCGGGCATTTCTTCGCGGCCACATCGTGCAGCAGCGATGATCTTGAGCTGATCACGGATGAAACGCTCAAATGGTATGAAGCGTCCGACTTCGCCAAACGAGGGTTTTGTGGCGTCTGCGGTTCAGCACTGTTCTGGCGCCGCGATGGCGGAACGGAAACCTCAATCCTTGCTGGCACTTTGGACGACACGGGCGGGGTCAAGCTGGAGCGTCACATTTTTTGCGCCGACAAAGGCGATTATTACGAAATCGTCGATGGTCTGGATCAATTTCCGCAAGCAGACTAAAGCGCCCCTTTCACTGTGACAGCAAAGGCGATTGCTCCGCGCTTTGGCGCAAGCTAAACCCTGCAAATGACCAAAACTCCCGACACGCTGCGCATCGCGGCCGCGCAACTCAATCCCACCGTTGGTGACGTGAAAGGCAATCTTGCGCTTGCCCGCGAAGCAAGGCGCGATGCTGCGCGCCAAGGTGCCGATCTTGTCGTTTTCACGGAACTGTTCATCTCAGGCTATTCGCCGGAAGATCTGGTGCTCAAGCCCGCTTTTGTGGCGTCGTGCATGGCTGCCATCGAAGAACTGGCCAAGGACACCGCTGATGATGGCCCCGGCGTCATTATCGGCACGCCTTGGCGCATCGAAAAGGGCAATCAAGCAGGTTTGTACAACGCGGTGGCGGTGCTCGATGGCGGTGAAATCAGCACTACAAGATTGAAGGTCGATCTGCCGAATTATGGCGTTTTTGACGAAAAGCGGGTGTTTGATGCAGGGCCGATGCCCGGTCCGGTGAATTATCGCGGTGTTCGCCTTGGCATTCCGATTTGTGAGGATATTTGGGGCGATCTGGATGTTTGTGAAACGCTGGCTGAAAGCGGCGCGGAAATGCTCATCGTTCCCAACGGTTCACCCTATTATCGCAACAAGATGGACGTGCGGCACCAAGTTGCGCTGAAAGAGGTGATCTCCAGCGGCCTGCCGATGCTGTATATCAATCAGATGGGCGGGCAGGACGAACTCGTGTTCGACGGCGCGTCTTTTGTCGTGAACGCGGACAAAACGATCCCCATTCAGATGAACCAGTTTGAAACATCGGTGACGTTGACGACATGGCGACGTGGGGATGATGGCTGGGCCTGTGACGAGGGCGTGCGAACGCGCTTGCCGGACGTCCAGGAAGCCGATTGGCGCGCCTGCGTTTTGGGCCTGCGCGACTACGTGAACAAGAACGGCTTTTCGAATGTGGTGCTGGGCTTGTCCGGCGGCATCGATTCCGCCATTTGCGCGGCGCTTGCTGTCGATGCGCTGGGCGAAGAGCGGGTGCGCTGTGTGATGATGCCGTATCGCTATACGTCGAAGGAATCGCTCAAGGACGCCGAAGACTGCGCTCGTGCGCTGGGCGTGCGCTATGAAATCGTGCCGATTTCCGAGCCGGTGGAGGGTTTCCTGTCCGCCTTGTCGACCACATTTGAAGACACCAAAGAGGGCGTCACGGAAGAAAACCTGCAAAGCCGCACACGGGGCACTTTGCTGATGGCGATTTCCAACAAGTTCGGCTCGATGGTCGTTACCACCGGCAACAAGTCTGAAATGTCGGTCGGCTATGCCACGATCTATGGCGATATGAATGGCGGGTTCAATCCGATCAAAGATCTTTACAAGATGCAGGTTTACGGCCTTTCCGCTTGGCGCAACGGGAATGTACCGCCGGATTGTCTTGGGCCATCGGGCGAGGTGATCCCGCAAAACATCATCGATAAAGCCCCCACGGCTGAATTGCGCGAAAACCAAACCGATCAGGATTCATTGCCGGAATATCCGGTTCTGGATGCCATTTTGGAAGGTCTCGTGGAAAACGAAATGTCAGTCGATGAGATCGTCGAGAAGCACGGATTTGCGCGGGAGACCGTCGAGCGGATGGAGCATTTGCTTTACATTGCGGAATACAAGCGCCGTCAGGCAGCACCGGGGGTGAAAATAACCCGCCGTGCTTTCGGTCGAGAGCGGCGCTATCCGATCACCAACAAGTTTCGGGACCGTAAGGCGTGAACGCAGACTGGTTTGCGCCGCGCCGTTGGCCGCTTGCCAATGGCAGGAGCCTGATACTGGGGCCAAGCGCCATTATCATGGGTGTGTTGAACGTGACGCCCGACTCATTTTCAGACGGTGGCGACTTCGTTGCGGTGGATGATGCGCTTGCCCGCGCTAGGACGATGATGGCTGAGGGTGCGACCATTATCGACATAGGCGGCGAAAGCACACGGCCGGGCGCAGCGAGTGTGGATGGAGAGACCGAGCGCGCGCGCGTGCTGCACATCATTGAACGGTTAGCGCGTGACACAGATGCCATCATTTCGGTGGATACTTATCGTGCCGAGACGGCACGAGCTGCTGTTGAAGCAGGAGCGCATATCGTCAACGATATCTGGGGTTGCCAGCGTGAGCCTGATATTGCCCGCGTTGCTGCTGATACGGGCGCGGGACTGGTGGTTATGAACAATCGGCGGGAAAGAGCGGTTGATGATGATCTTATCGCAGATGCCATCAGCTTCTTAAACCGCACGCTGGAAATAACTGACGAAGCAGGCGTCTCGCGGGAGGCTGTTACAATCGATCCGGGTTTCGGCTTTTCCCCGACCATTGATCACGATGTTCCGATCCTGGCCCGTGTCGAGAAATTGCACGCCCTTGGGTTGCCAATTCTCATCGGCACATCGCGCAAGCGCTTCTTGGGAGCTTTGACCGACCGTGAGGCTGCGGACCGTGATGTTGCCACGGCTGCGACAAGCGTTGTCGCGCGCATGAAAGGGGCTGCGATTTTCCGGGTGCATGGTATTGGCGCAAACAAAGACGCTCTGGCTGTTGCAGACGCGGTGATCGCTGACACAATCAAGAATTGAAGCGCTACATGACAAAATCAACGCATACATATGAAATTACACTAAAAAATTGTGCTTTCTTCGCCCACCATGGGGTCTATGAGGAAGAAACCAAACTTGGTCAGCGGTTTTTCGTCGATGCGATTTTGCAGGTGGAACCAAACGGTGCGCTTGAGGAAGATCGCATCGAAGGCACCGTGCACTATGGTGAAGCGTTTGCCGTCATGGAAAAGCTGGTCACGGGGCGCAACCGATATCTCATTGAAGCGCTTGCCCTCGATATTGCCCAAGGGCTGTGTGAAGCGTTTTCTCAGATCACCCATGCCCGCGTAACCGTGCGCAAGCCAAATGCGCCTGTTCCCGGTATTCTAGACCATGTTGAAGTGACGGTATGCCATCCAGAATGAGCCAACGCGCATGGTTGGGTCTCGGCGGAAATATCGGTGATGTCCGCGCAACGCTGACCGCAGGATTGCAGCAGATTGATTCTGATCCGGAGTGCGCCGTTACGGCCGTTTCAAAACTCTACAAAACCCCGCCTTGGGGCGTGACCGAGCAGGCTTGGTTTCTCAATTGCTGTGCGGAAATAGAAACCACGCTGGAGCCCGAGGCATTGCTGGAACTTTGCCAAGCTGTCGAACGGGCAGGGAACCGCAAACGCACCATGCGATGGGGACCGCGAACAATTGATGTTGATATTCTAATCTACGAGGGCGTCGAGCAGACGGAGCAACGGCTCACAATTCCCCATCCGCGCATAGCGGAACGTGCGTTCGTGCTCGTTCCGTTGGCTGATATTGCCCCACAAGCCATGCTTTCAGGCAACAAGATTGCTGATCTTGCCGATAAAGCAGACCGGGAAGGGCTTGAAATTGTCGATGAACGCGCCGATTGGTGGCGTGTCTAGGTGCGGTTGAGGGTTAAGCCGATTACCGGGATCAGCTTGTTGCTGTTGCCACGCACAGAGATCGTGATGTGCATTTTGTTGCGATTCTTCATGTTTGCAACCATCGTGCCGTTCAGCTTCTTGCGGTTGATCCCCACAATAAGCTTATTCGACTTCAACCGCCCGGATACGATGTCCAAGCCTTTGCCTTTAGCGCCATCGAGAAACTGTCCGCGGTAGCTCTTGCCGCGTTTTGTGATGCGGGCCGACATTTCCTGCGTGAAAAGGCCAACGCGGCATTTTCCAGAAATATCCATGCCAAGGCCACGGGGCACGTTTCCGGTGAATTTGCAGGTGAAGCGGGTGTTCTTGTATTTGCCCGCTACGATTTCGCCCGAACCAGACCAATTGCCTTGCACCGATTTGAAATAGGCTCGTTCGCTGGCCTCTGCCGGCACGGCATAAACCGAGGCTGCCATGAAGGTGGCAGCTGCGAAAGTGCGAATGGTTTTTGCTGCAAAGCTCGACGTTGAGCTGACTGCAGGGCTTGCGGAAAACGCTGAACTCATGGGGACAAACACCTGTGCTGATCAATTCCGACTATCGCCAATAATGGTTAATGGATTGCTGATAGCGCAGGCTACGTCAAGATTTTTGCGCAGAATCTTGCACGTTGGCGCCCTTTAGCAACTCGCCCATGAAGTCTTTCACGCCTGGTCTAGCCTCCTTTGCGAAGGGCAGTGGGCGGCACACATCGATTGCGGCGATGCCTATGCGTGCGGTCAACATTCCGTTGACGACACCTTCGCCCAGCCTTGCAGAAAGTTTTGCGGCCAAACCTGAACCGATCAATTGCTGCATGAGGCCATCACCCACGGCAATCGAGCCTGTCACGGCAAGGTGGGTTAAGACGGTGCGGGCGAGCCGCCAAAAGCCAAGCGTTCCGGGTCTGCCGCCGTAGTGCTCGGCAATGGAGCGGATCAGCCGCGTGTTTTCCAGCAGAACATAGCTGATATCAACGATTGCCCGTGGTGAGACAGCGGTGACGACGGAAACGCGCTTGGCTGATGCCATCACCATTGCACGGGCTTTTGCGTCGAGCGGGCGCAGGAGGTCACGTTCGGTTAGGTGAATGAGATCGCGCCCATCGATAATTTCCTCACTGTGCGATTTGAGCGCGGCGCGGCCTGCGGCTGTGTCCGGGCGGTCTTCATACAGATCGACAATCTGTGCGCTCACGCTGCGGGCCTGCTTCATGTCGTTGCCGATGCGGGCTTGTTCGGCTGCTTTTTGCAGCGAACTGATCTGGCTTAAGCGGCGCAAAGCCATCACTTCACGCACGATGAGGGCAACGATGGCGAGGATCAAAAGAGCTGTAAGGCCAACCGCAATCCATCCGAGCCAATCTTGTCTGGCGAACAGGTCGCGGACGAGTTGATCAAGCCATAGGCCAAAGGCCAACGAGATCAGCCCCCCTGCGGCAGCGAAAAAGACTTTTGACCATTTGAAGCGTTTGCTTGATGGCGGCGCGGGCGGGGGGGGCAGATCTTCCGCAAGGGCGTCCAGTGTCTTGGGCACAGTGTCGAAGCGCTGAGCGGCTTCGAGCGGCACTTCACGCAAGACTGGTGCATCTTTGACCGCACGGGGGCGGCGCTGCTTGGATTGTTTGCGCTTTGCCTTTGTAGAGGCAGGCTTCGCGGTTTTGCTGGCGGAAGCGGTTTCGTCTGGCAAAACGATGGCGCGGGGGCGTCTGGGCTTGTTGTCACTCATCGCAGCGCGTCTCCAAACAGGAATTCCATCGCGCGGTCGAGGCGAATATGGGGCAGGGATAGCGTGATGCCCTCGGCGGTTTTTTCAAGCGCGGGCGGCGTGAAACGCACAAAACGCAGGTCGCCCGCTTCACTTTCTGCAAAGGCCTTGGCCGGATTGTCGGGAAGGTCGCCGGGGAAGATGGCCGTTTTTGTTTTGCCATCGAAGGTTTGACCGTCGATGGTTTCGCCCGCCAGCGGCTTACCTACAATCACTGGCAGGCTTTCGCCTTCTTGTTCGATCTCCGCTTCTCGCGTGGCCCGGATTGCCGCCATCGCAACAACATCAACCTTTGCGCCAGCAAACCGCGCCCGTTCGGCTGCTTTTTCTACCAACTTACTCAAAATGGCCTCAAGCCGGTCGTGATTTTCGTGATGCAGGTGATCGGCCTTGGTGGCGGCGAAGAGGATCCGCTCGGTGCGGGTCGAGAACAGCGACGTCAGCCAAGAGCGCTTGCCGTGATTGAAACAGCCAAGAATATCCGACAGCGCGGTTTCCAAGTCTGCAACGGCTGCCGGGCCAGCATTGAGTGCCTGCAAGGCGTCCACCAGCACGATCTGGCGATCAATACGGGCGAAATGCTCGCGGAAGAACGGTTTCACCACGATGGATTTATAACTCTCATAGCGCCGTTCCATCATAGCTTGCAGGCTGTCTTTACCCGCATCTCCTTGCGATGGTGGAAGTGGCGAGAAGGTGAGTGCTGGTGAGCCCTCCAGATCACCCGGCATCAGAAAACGACCCGGTGGCAGGGTGGAAAGCGCAGTCTTGTCCTCGCGGCACGCGCGCAGATAATCGGTAAAAACTGCGGCTAAGTGGCGGGCCTGTGTCTCGTCAGCGTTTGCGGCGGGATCGACGGCCTCAAGAGCCTTGTGCCATTCCTCTGCCAAGTCAGATCTGTTGGGCAGATGTGAAAGCGCCAAGGCTTCCCTTGACCACTGCTCGAACGATTTTCCCAAAAGGGGGAGATCGAGCAGCCATTCGCCGGGATAGTCGACAATGTCCAACGTCAATTCGCCAGCGCCAAAAGTCCGGCTCCAGCCGCTTGCGGATTCGTATTTCAGCCGGATGCGGATTTCAGAGATTGCACGGGTTGAGTTAGGCCACGTTTTTTCTTCCAGCAGCGCGTTGAGGTGATCTTCATACTGAAACCGCGCAGTGGCATCGTCAGGCTGTGGTTGCAGTTCGGCACTGCTTAGCCTGCCTTCCGAATAAGCTGCGAAAAGCGGCAGGCGGCCGCCGTGTAGCAAATTGTGAACGAGCGATGTGATGAACACGGTTTTGCCGGCCCGCGAAAGCCCGGTCACACCGAAGCGCAAGGTTGGGTGCAGCAGGCTGCGCGCTGCATCGCCGATATTGTCGACGGCAATCAGCGCGTCATCTGAGAGCGATGTAATTTTGCTCAAGGAAATTTCCGTTTTGTCACCCGCTGGCCACCACCAATATAGGTTGCACGGCTCTCGATGAAAGGCGGTAGCTCAGAAAGCGCCTTCCTGGATCAATTTTGGGCGCAAGAAATGGGTCAATTGCCCTTTAGCGCGGGAGACTTGGCTCCACGCGGCAACGTCCAGTTCCATGATTGCGAGTGTTCCAGTGCTGAAATGATGCAGCAACAGTGTTTCCATTGCTGGGCTGCCAGAATTCGCCAGATAGCGCACCAGTTCGTCACACGTTGGATTATGGCCAATGATCAGCAGGGTTTCACAATCCGGTGCGCCCCAGATCGTGTCCAGATAGGCATCGATGGACGTTAGGTAAAGATTGGCATCGAACTCTGCCTTGGAGGTGTCGAATTTATGGGACAACCCACCCAGAGTTTCGCGCGTTCGGGTGGCGGTTGAACAAATGATGTGGTCTGGAGTGAAGCCGGACTTGTCCAACCAGCCCGACAGAATTCCCAACTGTTCGTGTCCGCGATCGTTCAGTCGGCGCGATTCGTCGCCTTCTCCTGGAAGGGACCATGCGCTTTTGGCGTGACGGAGGATGGCGAGCTTTTTCATGCGCACTGACTAACCGTGGCAGCGCCATATGCCAAGGCTAAATGTGTATGGAGCAGTGTGACGGATCAACGAGGCTACAAACCTGCTTGAAGCGGTGAGAAGCAGCTTGTATAGACGCCGCAACGAAGTCGGATGGGAGCCTGCTTCAGCCGTGGCGGTCTGGCGCTTGGCGTAGGCTCTTTTCGTACTCGCATTATGAAAGAGAACGCCCATGCCTGCGAAGGTCAAAGAGTATAAGCCTCACGACAAAGAGGAATTTATGAACGAACGCCAGCTTGCCTATTTCAAGGACAAGTTGCTGGCTTGGAAAGAAGATATTCGTCAGGAGTTGAACGGCACGTTGGAGACGCTTCAGGAGCACAATCTGAATGCGCCTGACATTGCCGACCGCGCGTCGTCCGAAACAGATCGTTCTATCGAACTTCGCGCTCGCGATCGCCAGCGCAAGCTGATTGCTAAAATCGATTCAGCTCTGGCGCGTATTGAGGACAAGACGTACGGCTATTGCGAGGAGACCGGTGAACCGATCAGCCTGCAGCGTTTGGATGCACGGCCCATCGCCACAATGTCGCTGGAAGCGCAGGAGCGTCACGAGCGTCGCGAAAAGGTTCACCGCGACGACTGATTTTCTGTTTGAAATAGAAACTGAATGAAGAGCGCCTTTCGAGGCGCTCTTTTTCGTTTATCGTTTCGGTGCGGCAATTTGGTCTAGCAGCGCTTCAATGTCGTCTGACGTTGAAAGCTGTTGCGAAGATTTCGGTTTCGGTTCAGCGCTTGGCTGTGGTGTGACAGAAACTTCTGGTGTGGGTGCTGGTTCGGTAACTTTTGGTTCTGGAACGGGTGCGGCCGTTTCAGAGTTTTTTGCGGCAACGGTTGCTGTGATCTTTTCTATTGATTCCTCTTTCGAACTTGCAGCTAAATCCGTTTCGTGTGCGATCGCGTCTCTAGCGGCCTCTTTTGAAGCGGCGACAGCTTTTGCACTTGTGGCTGCGAGTCCACCTGCTGCTGCACCCAAAATGCCTTTTTGGCTGCTTGAAATCGACGGCGCGGCTGTCGCGGAAGGCGGTGGTGTTGTGTGTGCTTGCGAGGTCGATGCGGCTGGAGACGGGGTGCTCAACGGGGGTATGGCCTTGGTAGTGGCAACCGTTTCTTTCGGCTCAACGTCTTGGATCGACCTTGCGCTTGAGAGGCGACGGATGTCTTGTTCGATCACAACATCGGTTGGGCCACCAATCATGATGAGGTGTTCAACATCGTCACGACGTACCAACACCAGACGGCGGCGTGGGTCGATGGCGGCGGCATCGGTCACTGCCAAACGCGCCTGCTTGCTTCGGCGTCCACCAGCCGCACGGGGGCGGCGGATTGCACGAACGACCAGCCAAATCAGGAAAAGGACGAGAAGTAACGCCACAAGGCTGGCGATTATCATGGCCGTTCCAGCCATTTCTGGGCCGAAAAGCCCCGCAAAAAAATCGGTCATGAAAAGATCTTCCTCGCCTGTATGTCGAGAAACTAACTGACTTTGGCAGCCATTCTCAAGTGGCGGTTAGGGCGTCTAACTTGCTGAGCGTGTTGCTGCAATCAAATTGGGGCTTTTCTTTGGGCTTTTTCAGGGTGTTTCTGTATGTTCTGCGTAGTGAATCGCGAACTCAGGATTCGGCGGCATAATGGTATCAACCAGCGAAAGCGCAACGAGCGATATGTCGGCCAAAGTCGCTGCAAGCGGTGCAGAAAACGCTGGCGATGCAAAGGTCAACAGCAGTGACGGTCTCGTTCATGCGGACCGCGATCAGGAGACCGTCGAGAGCGCACTGATTGACCGTGCTGGAGGTGGCCCTGGCATTGGCCGCTTGATGCTGGCTGGTATCGCCTTGGTTCTCATCATGGGACTGTTCGTCTTTTTGCCACCTGAATATTCACAGCAAGTCAGCATCCTGGTGATGCTGGTTTTGTCCGTGATGGGGATCATTTTCATATTTTCAATTGCGATTGGCTTTGTGCATTTGTCGTCAACCAGCCGCGCAGACGCTTTCGCGCGGGCTTTTCTCGACGGACTGTCGCGCGGAGCTATTGTGACCGATTGGGAAGGCCGTATCGTCTATGCCAATCGTGCTTATGGCGATTTGACGGGCAGCGCCTCTGAGCGGGATGTTTCGACGATCGAACGGGTGTTTTCGCACGCGGAAGATGCGTCCGAAATCGTCTATCAGATGAACCAGAAGGTGCGTTCCGGCATGAATGTGACGCGTGAATTCCGCGTGCCACATAGCGTTGTTGCGCTTAACGGCGATGACGGTCAATCGTCAGTGTCTGAACCCCACTGGTATAGACTTTGCGCGCGTCCGCTTGAACTTAAAGGTTACCGTAAGCCTCTCATCGTTTGGGAAATCAGCGATGTGACCGAGGATCGCGCGCGACAGGAAAGCGTGTTTCAGGAACTGCAGGATGCTGTCAGTTATCTTGATCACGCCCCGGCCGGGTTTTTCTCAACCCAAGCTGATGGACGTATTGCCTATCTCAACGCGACGCTGGCGGATTGGCTTGGCATTGATTTGGCGCAATTCCGTCCCGGTTCATACCGCCTGCGCGATTTGGTGCTTGGTGACGGATTGGCGCTGTTGGATGCGATTAACACCAATCCGGGGCAAACGACCACTGGCGTTGTCGATCTTGATTTAGCACGCGCTGATGGCACCAGCTTGCCGGCGCGGCTCTATCACAAAGTACCGGTATCTCCCGACGGCGCGCCGGGCGAAACGCGCACTTTGGTGCTCAATCGTTCCAGCGGCGAAGGCATCGCGGAAGATTTGCGTGTGGCGGAACTGCGTTTCACCCGTTTCTTCAACAACACACCTATCGCGATTGCTTCGCTCTCTGAAGACGGGGCAATCACTCAATCCAACGCTCCCTTCCAGCGACTGTTTGCGCATGTTTTGAAGTCAGCCGGCAAGAATGCTGTTACGGTTGTGGACCTTTGCGGCGACGGAGAGCGCGATGCCGCGAGGGCTGCGCTGGCGGCAGCCAGCGAAGGGCGCACGCAGATTGATTTCATCGATTCTCATTTGCCGGGCAACGAAGACTGTTCGGTCCGTTATTTTATAAGCGCGATAACCGATGGTGCGGTCGCCCATGGTGAAGAAGCGCGTGAGACGGCAATTCTCTATGCTATCGAAATGACAGAGCAGAAAGCGCTAGAGCGGCAAATGGCGCAAGGTCAGAAGATGCAGGCGGTTGGTCAATTGGCCGGTGGCATCGCTCATGACTTCAACAACGTGCTGACTGCGATTATCGGTTTTTCAGACTTGCTTTTGTCCAATCACCGTCCGTCCGACCCTTCCTTTCCTGACATTATGAATATTAAGCACAGTGCCAACCGTGCTGCTTCGCTGGTGCGTCAATTGCTTGCCTTCTCACGTCGCCAGACTTTGCGTCCGCAGATTTTGACGGTGCCGGACAGCCTATCAGACTTACGCATGCTGATTGCGCGTTTGCTGGGCGATAAAGTGAAGTTGGAAATTAATCACGGGCGAGACCTGTGGCCGCTTAAGGCCGATATCGGCCAATTTGAACAAGTGATTGTCAACCTGTGCGTGAATGCCCGCGATGCGATCAATGATCAGTCTGGCGACGGTGGCACGGTTACAATCACGACCCGAAATCTGACTGCCAAAGATGTTGAGAAAGGCCACAGCCGTCCCGAAATGCCGGCGGCGGACTACGTGTTGATTGAGGTCAGCGATACTGGCACGGGCATGACGCCGGAAGTGATGCAGAAAATTTTTGAGCCGTTCTTTTCCACCAAGGACGTAGGCAAAGGCACAGGCTTGGGCCTCTCGACTGTCTACGGCATCGTGAAGCAGAGCGGCGGCTTTATTTATCCAGTATCGGTGCTTGGGGAGGGGACGACGTTCCAGATCTACTTCCCGCGCCACGAACCGACAGCAGCTGAAGTCAGCGCGGCAGCGGAAGAGGGCGAGCGCAAAGAGGTTGCCCGTGATCTCGCTGGCAATGCAACCATCGTGTTTGTGGAAGACGAAGACGCTGTGCGGGCTGTTGGTTCGCGCACCCTGCAAGCGCGCGGCTATGATGTTCATGAGGCGGAGAACGGCGTTGAGGCAATGGAGCTGCTAGAAGACCTCGGTGACAAAGTCGATCTTGTGGTCTCTGATGTGGTTATGCCTGAAATGGACGGGCCAACCTTGCTGCAAGAGGCACGCAAAGCCGGCTATACCGTTCGTTTCATTTTCGCTTCCGGTTACGCGGAAGAAGCATTTGAGAAGAACCTGCCAGAGGCTGAGCGTGGCAAATTTGGCTTTATTCCAAAGCCTTATTCATTGAAACAATTGGCCACAGCCGTGAAAGAGCAGCTGGACGGAAACTAATTGGCGCGGTCCACGGCGAAGAAATCGGCTTCGATCTGCATGGCTTCGTCGAGCAATTCTTCATAGACGATTTTTGGCACTTCGATGGCACCGAATTGCGCCAGATGCCAAGTCAGAAATTGGGTGTCGAGCAGGTGGAAGCGGCCTTTGTCGAGGCGCTCAACAAGATGAACAAGCGCAACTTTGGATGCGTCTCTGGCGCGGCTGAACATGCTTTCTCCGAAAAACGCACCACGCAAACGCACACCGTAGAGACCGCCGACCAGTCCGTCTTCGGTCCAGCACTCGACTGAATGGGCGTGGCCCATTGTGTGTAGTTCGCTATAGAGTTCAAGGATGCGTTTGTTGATCCACGTTTCGGTGCGTTGTTGGGTTTCTTCCGCGCACAGCCGCATAACTTCATCGAACGCGGTGTCGATGCGTACATCAAACTTCTTTTGCCGCACGGTGCGCGCCAACCGTTTGGGAACGTGGAACGTGTCAAAGGGTATGATGCCCCGGTTTTCCGGCTCCACCCAGAAAATGCCGGGATCGGAGGCCGACTCCGACATGGGGAAGATGCCGCTGGCATAGGCCTTCAGCAGCAATTCTGGCGTGACCTCCATCATCAGATCATCAACGCCCGACATGGTAATTGCCCTTAGCCGTTTGCTTGCTCTTTCGATTTTTCATCGAGGAATTTTTCAAGCCAGTGAATGTCATAGTCCCCCATCTGAACATCTTGGTTGTCCAGAAGATCGCGGAAAAGGGGGATTGTTGTATCGATTCCGTCCACCACAAACTCATCAAGCGCCCGACGCAATCGCATGAGGCATTCAACCCGGTTGCGACCGTGAACGATGAGTTTGCCGATCAGGCTGTCGTAATAGGGCGGCACCGAATAGCCCTGAAACACGCCTGAATCGACCCGCACACCTAAGCCACCCGGCGGGTGGTAATATGTGATTTTGCCCGGTGACGGCACGAATGTGCTGGGGTGTTCAGCATTGATGCGGCACTCGATGGCATGGCCTGTGAAGGCGATGTCTTGCTGGCCAACAGAAAGGCCCGCGCCGGATGCAACGCGCAATTGCTCGTTGACGAGATCAATGCTGGTGATCATTTCGGTGACGGGATGCTCGACCTGAAGGCGCGTGTTCATTTCGATGAAATAGAACTCGCCGTCTTCATACAAAAACTCGATCGTGCCTGCGCCGGAATAGCCCATTTCGCCAATCGCGTTGGCACAAACCATGCCGATTCGGTCGCGCTGTTCTTCGTTGAGCGCAGGGGAGTTGGCCTCTTCGAAAACTTTCTGGTGGCGGCGCTGGAGCGAACAATCGCGTTCGCCCAGATGGATGCCGACATTCTTTCCATCGCCCAAGACCTGAACTTCGATATGGCGCGGTTTGGCGAGGTATTTTTCGATGTAAACCGCGTCGTCACCGAATGCAGCGCCGGCTTCAGAACGTGTGGTTTGAAGCGCCACGCCCATTTCGGATTCTTTCCAGACAACCCGCATGCCGCGTCCGCCGCCGCCAGATGCGGCTTTGATGATGACGGGGTAGCCGATATCGGATGCAATTCGCTTGGCGTCATCGTCTTCGGTCACTGCGCCGTCAGATCCGGGAACGACGGGGATTCCTAGGCGTTTGGCCGTTTGTTTGGCCTCGATCTTATCGCCCATCGTCATGATGTGCTGATAGGACGGGCCAATGAACGTGATGTCATGAGCTTCCAGAATCTGCGCGAACTTGGCGTTTTCAGACAGAAAGCCGTAGCCGGGGTGGATAGCATCCGCGCCGGTGATTTCGCAGGCGGCGATGATTTCGTGCACGTTGAGATAGCTGTCGCGCGATGCCGGCGGACCGATGCACACGCTTTGATCTGCCAAGCGAACATGCATGGCCTCAGCGTCAGCGGTGGAGTGGACGGCGACTGTGCTGATGCCGAGTTCCTTGCAGGCACGAAGAACGCGCAGAGCGATTTCCCCGCGGTTTGCGATGAGAACCTTGTTGAACATTTCCCGCGCCCCTATTCGAGCGTTATCAGGGCTTCACCGTATTCAACCGGCTGGCCGTCTTCCACCAAAATGGCGACCACGGTGCCATCCTGTGTGGAAGGTATCTGGTTCATCGTTTTCATGGCTTCCACGATCATGATCGTTTCGCCTTTTTTGACCTTCTGGCCAACCTTCACAAAGGCATCCGCACCCGGAGCGGGGGAATGATAGGCCGTACCCACCATCGGTGATGGCACCGATGTGCCCGCAGCAGCGGCTGGCAATGATTCAGGGGCTGCGGCTGCAGTAGCGATGGGGGCAGCAACAGGAGCCGGGATTGGTGCAGACGCTACAACCTTGCCACCGCGTGAAAGACGGATGCTGATGTCATCCGCCATGACTTCGATTTCGGTCAAATCGGTTTCGTTGATGAGGTCTGCAAGTTCCTTGATCAGCTTGGTATCGATTGCCGATTTCTTAGTTGCCATGTTGGTCGCGTCTTTCGTGTTTGCGTCGGCTGGATAGGTACAGCCAATCTTACAAAATCTTGTTGGCCGACTATGCGGCTTACACTTTAAACAAATCGCCGGGAATCAGCATTTTACCGCCAATTCAACAGCGCAATTCATGCCACAGCTAGCGTTTCAGCGCCATACTCGGCGCATGAATGGAGAAAAAGCCTGTGGTTAGTCGCAGTTTGCGCTGCCGCATTTGCGGACATTGGCGATCTTTTCGCGCAGCACGTCTGCGCCCAGTGCGCCGAAGAGAATTTCGTCGCCGATCACATATGACGGTGTGCCGTTCATGCCCAGGCTGTTGGCCAGAGTGTTGGCCTCACGAAAGGCTTCAAAAACGTCTTCCTTGCTGGCTTCCGCTTCAAGCGCGGCAACGTCCAAGCCCATTTCGTCTGCGACTTGGCGCGCTCGGTTGCCGTCCTTTGGGCCGTCAATTGCGAGTAGTTTGTTGTGGAACTCGCCATATCGTTGCGGCAGCAGGCGGTAAACGGCGGTGGAAATTTGAGCTGCCTCCACCGAGCCTTGTGATAAGATTGGTAGCTCCTTCATCACAAATTTGAGCTGCTTATCGCCCTCCAACAACACGTTCATATCCTGCATGGCGCGTTGGCAGTAGCCGCAATTGTAGTCGAAGAACTCAACAACAGTGACGTCGCCTTCGGCATTACCGATCACGCCTTGGTTGGGGGAATTGAAAATTGCCTCGCGGTTTTCCTCCAGCGCGGCCTTGGCAGCAATTGACTGTGCGGCTTTCTGTTTTGCTTCGAGAGCCTGCTGCACTTCCAGCATCAATTCCGGATTTGTCAGCAGATAATCCCGGATGATCGTCTCAATTTTCTCTTTTTCAGACGCATCAAAGGCTGCTGCTGGCAATGGAGCAAGTGCTGTCGTTGCGCCGATAGTCAACGCTACCAGAGCGGCACGGAGCGAGGGGAATGCGATTTTGTTCATGGGCGCGATTGCCTTTTTGCGTAATTGCCAGCGGAGAATGAAGTGAAAGCGTTATTTTAAGGTCAAGATATCCTGAGCGCGTAGCCAGCCGGGCGAGCCGCGTTTAAGGCTCTCCTGCGCGCGGCGAGCGTAGTCTCGCGCCAGCTTTTTGCGCCCTGTGCGAATGCTGAACTCAGCCGAAGAAAGCAGGGCATTGGGGCGGTCGCCAAGTTCTCCGTATGCACGCGCGAGCAGTTGATATCCGCCAACAGCATAGGGGTCACTGGCAAGGCCTTTTCGCAGATTGGAGATGGCGGCCTTCACATTCTTTGCGCCACCAGCCTCTAATTGGGCGTGGCCAAGCTGTACGCGGATGAAGCCTGCGCGATAGCGGTCAAGCTCAACGGCGCGTGCCAAGGCTGCGGCTGCCTCTTTGCCTTTGCCGTTGCGCAGTAGAATTTCACCGCGCATCTCTTGAAGATAGGCGTTTTTGGGGTCTGATTTAGCCAGTTTGTCAATTAAGGGCAGGGCATCTTTTGCCGAACCATAGAGGTGGGCTACGATAGCGCGGCCATAAAGGCGGGCGTTTGGGTGCAAGGAACGGTCGGCCAGAACAGCACGGGCATATCGTGAATTGCCGCTGTAAGCTGCGATCTTAGCCCGCATCATGTCGTGTCGAAGCTGCAAGCTGGCTGGATCCGGTTTGCCGAAGGCTTTGCTTTTGCGCAGTGTGTTGTTGAGCGCGTTGATGCGGTCGCGCGGGGCAGGATGGCTGCGCAGGTATGGGTCTTCGCGTCCGCTCGACGCGAGCCCTGCTTGTTCGGCCAATCGCTTGAAGGTGCGCAACATGCCTTCGCCAGAGATGCCGGCTTTTGAAAGATAGGTGGCGGCAGCACGGTCGGCAGACGCTTCTTCGTCTCGCTGATAGGCCAGTAGGCCGCGCATTGCGATATTGTTGCCGCCAAGCGCAACGCCTTGGCCCGCAGCAGCCACGTTTCCATCACCCGACGCAGCGCCAGCCACACCCAAGCCGAGGCCTAGCAATGTAGTTATCTGCGCTACGCGTCGAGCGGTTTGGGCACGGTTTTGAAGGCGGATTTCGTGGCCGCCTGTGATGTGGCCAAGTTCATGGGCGATGACGCCGATGACTTCGCCTGGCGTCTGCGATTGCAGCAGCAAGCCGGTGTGCAGATACATGCCGCCGCGCGAGACGAAAGCGTTGAAGCTGTCGTCGTTGACGATGAAAAACCGCACAGAGCCGGGGCGCAGGCCAGCAGCCTTCATTAGCGGGCGAGCATAGTCTTTAATCAGCGCTTCAATTTCCGCATCGCGCACCAGTGGAACACGCTGGGCGAAGGACTGCGTTAGCGCAATCATGAGTGCGATAAATGCAAGGGCGATAGGGCGGAAAAGGCGGGGCATGGCTTGTCCTGTCGATCCGAAGGGGAAAACGGGAGCGTCCGCGCACCCGCATATATCCGCATTAAATGCCGTTGTATTGCGGCACCATCATGTCTGCAAATGTTAGCTGATCAACTTTTCGAAAGCTGGTGCGGTGTCTAGTCCTTTTGCAGCGTTGCAGGGGTCAGCATGAAGGCTGGAACGTGGTCGCCCAAACCTTGAGGCGTCGGTCCGCCATCGTCTTTGTCGCGGTTGTTTCGGCGGGAACGATCTGTTGAGCGCTCGTTGGATTCTGACTTGCGCGGTTGGCGTGGTGCCGATTCTTGATGGACGTTAGCGTCCACTTGATCGGGCTCTGTTGCCTCTTCCTTACGCTTGCGTGGCGCGCGTTTGGGCTTTTCTTCTGATGTTTCCGCGTCTTTGGCCTGTTTTGCCGGCGCGTCTTCTTTTTTAGCGCGGCGAGGGCGCTTTGGAGCCTCAGTTGCGTCGACTGATGCAGCCTTTCCATCAAGCCACGGAATATCGTCTCCCGTGAGTTTCAAAATACCTGCAAGGTATTTGTCGTCTGATGGCATGACCAGCGTAAACGCCCAGCCTTCACGGCCTGCGCGGCCGCAGCGTCCAATGCGGTGGACGTAGTCTTCCGCATGGTTGGGCACATCGTAGTTGAAGACGTGCGATACGTCTGGAATGTCCAGCCCACGGGCTGCGACATCGCTGGCGACCAACAATTTGATTTCGCCCTTGCGGAAGCCGTCCAAGGTCTTGGTGCGTGCAGTTTGGTCCATGTCACCGTGCAGCGAACCGACCGAGTAATTGCGTTTCATCAGTGAAAGGTTGAGCGCCGCTACGTCCCGTTTGCGGTTGCAGAAGATAATGCCGTTGTTGAGGTTGGTGGCATTATCGATCAGGCCACGCAGAACTTCGCGCTTTTCAAAGTCTTTTTTCGGCGCTGAGACCAGCATTTGCTCGATGTTTTTCGAAGTCGAAGCGGCAGCGGATACCTGAACTTGAACGGGATTTTGCAGAAATTGATCGGCAAGACGTTCGATTTCCGGGGGCATGGTGGCCGAGAAAAACAGCGTTTGGCGCGTAAAGGGCACCATTTTCACGATGCGTTCAATGTCGGGAATAAAACCCATATCCAACATGCGGTCGGCTTCATCAATGACAAGCACTTCAACGCCGGTCATCAAGATGCGTCCGCGCTCAAACAGGTCGAGCAAGCGGCCCGGTGTTGCGATCAGAACATCTGCACCACGATCAAGTTTGCGAACCTGATCTTCAAACGACACGCCGCCGATTAAGAGAGCGATGTTGAGCTTGTGATTGATGGCATATTTCTCGAAATTCTCTTCAACCTGCGCTGCCAATTCGCGGGTCGGTTCAAGAATGAGTGTGCGGGGCATGCGTGCGCGGGCACGGCCTTTTTCGCACATGGAGATCATGGGAAGGGTGAACGCTGCTGTTTTGCCGGTGCCGGTCTGCGCAATGCCCATCACATCGCGACGAGCGAGAACTTCGGGGATGGCCTGCGCCTGAATAGGCGTAGGCTCGGTATAGCCCGCAGCTTCAACAGCGGCGAGCACTTTGGCGGAGAGGCCAAGGTCAGAAAATTTCATAGATGTTCGTTCTTTACGGTTGGTTTCGTTATACGCCGATTAGACCCATCGATTGAAGGGTAAGAGGAAACGGGTTCGGTCCCGTTCCAGTGGCGCAAAAATCCAAGCGCCGAGCGAATGTGCAGGATTTAGGGTTTATGCCTGCAAAAGTCAATCTGGCTGCGGAATCAGCGCTTTCGCGAACTAGACGTCCAGCAGATCTTCACCCGCAAATTCGGCGTTTTCCTGAATAAAGGCGAAGCGTTTTTCCGGCTTGTTGCCCATTAGGGCATCAATAGAGATTTTGGTTGGTTCAGCGTCTTGAATTTCCACCCGCAACAGCAAGCGCTTTTTGGGGTCCATCGTGGTTTCCTTAAGCTGCGCCGGCATCATTTCGCCCAAGCCTTTGAAGCGTCCGATCTCTATCTTTTTTTGGCCGGAGAAAGCTGTTTCCAGCAGTTCGTCCTTATGGGCCTCGTCTCGGGCATACATCGTTTTGCCGCCTTGGCTGAGCCGGTAGAGCGGTGGGACGGCCAAAAAGAGGTGTTCGCCTTCGATCAGCCCCGGCATTTCCTGATGGAAAAACGTGATCAAGAGCGACGCGATGTGCGCTCCGTCCACGTCGGCGTCGGTCATGATGATCACACGGTCATAACGCAAATCGTCAATGCGGAACTTTGAACCTGTGCCGCAGCCAAGCGCTTGCACGAGATCCTGGATTTGCTGGCTGCTGGCCATCTTGTCCCGCGTGGCGGAGGCGACGTTCAAGATTTTTCCGCGCAGTGGCAGGATCGCTTGGCTGGCCCGGTCGCGGGCCTGTTTGGCCGAGCCGCCAGCGGAATCGCCCTCAACGATAAAGATTTCCGTGCCGCCTTTGGCGTTTTTGGAGCAATCGGCCAGTTTGCCGGGCAGGCGCAGTTTGCGAACAGCTGACTTGCGGTTGACCTCTTTTTCCTTGCGTCTTTGCAGACGTTCTTCAGCACGATCGATCACCCATTCCAGCAGCGCACCCGCCTGTGTGGGAGATGCTGCAAGCCAATGGTCGAACTGGTCACGGATGGCGTTCTCGACAATCTTCTGTGCCTCAACGGTGGCGAGCTTGTCTTTCGTCTGGCCCACAAATTCCGGTTCGCGAATAAAGACCGACAACATGGCGGCAGCGGAAGTCATCACATCATCGGTGGTGACGATGGAACCCTTTTTGTTGCCCACCAGATCGGCATAGGCTTTTAACGAGCGGGTGAGCGCGATGCGCAAGCCTGCCTCGTGTGTGCCGCCTTCGGGTGTTGGCACGGTGTTGCAGTACGAATTTACGAAGCCGTCATCGCCATACCACGTGATCGCCCATTCGACGGCGCCGTGGCCGGACTTCTTGTCGGTTGATCCGGCGAATGGCTCGGTGGTGACTTGATGCTGTTTGCCGAGCGAGGCCTGCAAATAGTCTTTCAGGCCACCGGGGAAGTGGAAAACCGCCTTCTCGGTGACCTCGCTGCCTTCTTTGATGAGCGCAGGGTCACAGGACCAGCGGATTTCCACACCGCCGAAAAGATAGGCTTTCGAGCGGGCCATCTTGAAAAGGCGGGCAGGATCAAACTTGGCGTTTGCGCCAAAAATCTCGGCATCGGGATGGAAGCGGACCTTCGTGCCACGACGGTTCGGCACGTCTCCTGCCAGTTCAACCGGGCCTTGGCAGATGCCCTTGGAGAATGTTTGACGGTAAAGCTGGCGGTTGCGGGCCACCTCAACGATAAGATCATCCGACAGCGCGTTGACCACCGAAATACCGACGCCGTGCAGGCCGCCGGAAGTCTCATAGGCCTTGCCGTCGAATTTACCGCCCGCATGGAGCGTCGTCATGATCACTTCCAGCGCTGATTTATCTTTGAACTTCGGATGGGGGTCGATGGGGATGCCGCGGCCATTGTCGGTGACCGTAAGATAGCCATCCGCATCCAGTTCCACTTCGATCCAGTTGGCGTGGCCGGCCACCGCTTCGTCCATGGAATTGTCGATCACCTCGGCAAAGAGGTGGTGCATGGCTTTTGAGTCGGTGCCACCGATATACATGCCGGGGCGGCGGCGCACGGGTTCCAGGCCTTCCAACACCTCAATGTCAGCAGCGGAATAGTCATCGCTCGCGTTCTTGCCCAGATCCTTGCTCGTCGCTTTTCTCACCACGGGCTTTGAAGCCTTTGGTTTGGGCGCAGCCTTGTCGCTGGCTGGAGCAGGGGCCGCGCTGGCGGCTTTGAAGAGATCGGTGCTGTCATCCATATGCGGTGTCTTTCGAGTGCCGGTCTGTGCTTGGTATCGAATCGCTAAGCGGAAAATGGCATTTTGCCTCGCCAAATGCGAGACTTGCTAGAACCGCTTCAGGATTTTTGCGCGATGGGCCGTGCGATTTTCGTTTTACTTCAGTCAAATTTTGCTACTGATAAGGCAAGAGGTCATTCGCTAGGGAGAGTGATGATGGATCGTCGCATTTCAGATCATGATTTTGACCAAGGTCACGCGGTGGAAAAGCGCTCGCCCGATTGTGTCATGAGGCTGTCCCGCATGGGGTCTTTCCATCAAAGTCGCTTGAGCTTCATGCGGGTGCTTTTGCGTCGGCTGAAGCAGCAGAATTGGTCATTTGATCGTCCAATCTGGCGTATTGATGAAAGCGGCGTTGGCGTGGCGACCTACCGCGCCAAGGGGCCGGAACGGTGTTACACTCTGATTGCTTTCGCGCACGATCTTCCTCCGGAGAAACGGTCTGATCGTGTCATTGCGGATGCGTGGGACGCAACGTTCACGCTGTTTGACGGCGAACCGACCGAAGCGGATATCCAGCGATTGTCTGGCAACGTGCCTCGCCAGGAAGCCGGGCGGATATCTGAGCAGGAACTCGTTCTTTCCCGAGCGAACCGTTCTGTACGCTTGTTTGACCATGTGCGCAGTGCTTTGGCAAAGGGCGAGCAGCCGGATGTCGATGTTATCGAAAGCGTTGGCTATTTGATGCGCACCACGGCGGTCTACGGCGCTGGAAAGTTTGGTGCCGCGGACCGCAGCGCATGGCATGGACGGCCTGAATTTGCCGGTTCGTTCCAGCCAGAATTGCTGTCGGTGTTCCTCATTCGCGCCTTCACGCTGGATTTGGTGGAGCATCTTGCTGCCTGCGATGCACCTCAGACTGCGGTTGCTGTCGATCCTGACTTGCGGCGTCGGTTTGGGGTGGGGAATTCAACCGGCCTCGGCATGGCGCCGTTTCTGATCAACCATCCGGCGCTCATCCATTCGTGGATAGATGCACGCGAAACGGCGCTGGCGCGGGTTCGTTCGTTGGAGAACGTTGGCCCGCAGAAGCTGGAACGGCTGTCGCAGCTCTGTTCTCGTGCGTTGGTCAATGTGCAGGGATGGAACTCGGACCATCTGCTGCAGATTGAGAAGATTGATGCCCTGAGGGCTGATTTGATGACCTTGATCGAGGCTTTTCCCTCCATCGTTGAAGGAGAGCGAAAGCCTTTTGATACACTGCACCGTTGGGCAGAAACCTCGCTTTCACTTGAAGGGCAGGAGCAATTGGTGTCGCTGATGATCGAAGTGAATGGCGATCTGGTTGACGATTTGGCTGCTTCAATGATGGCTGATGAGCAGTCTTCGTTTCGTATTGATGGTTCCATGTCGGTCACCTCAATGCGGACCTTGATGAACGACGCTTATGGCTGGGCGCAAGAAATTGACTATGGTCTTCCAGATAATGATGCTCGAGTTTGGTATGTTTCTGAGGAGAAGCTTGAGCCAAGGCTTGGCGAACGCCACTGGGAAGATGTGGCAGACTATGAGCAGCCTTTGCAGCCGGGGCGCGATGCGGCGCGGATGATGGCCGATCTTTCCCATTGGGATGGGGGAGCGCGTTTAGCGGCTTTCCTCTTGCAGCACCCGGAACACCGTCATATTGCGCGTCGGGCGCAGCGGGCGGCTTTGCTTGCCTATGCGGAGATCCGCGACAACACGATTTCCAGCACGATGCTGCCGATTGATCTTCTGCGCTGCAAACTTTCATTCTTTGGTGCGACGAAGTTCGACCCGCGTTCCGACCGCTGGGTGCGGATCACTATGTTTCAGGGCGCGCCATTTCCCTATGAACTGACCGAATGCGACCCTGATGACATGGCTTATCCGCCGGTTGAAGGGCGTCTTGACCGGAGCCTGCCGACGACATGAGCGAAACCGGCTGGTCTCTTTCTGAAGCCGCATCGCTGGCCGTAAAGGCGGCGCGAGGCGGGGGGTATGATTGGGGGCTGGCCGAGGAGGCGGGTTTTGCCGTGGAATGGCTGCAAGCGCGTGGTGCGCCCGGAGTGGAGGCTCTTGCAGCGCTGCTGGATACAGGCCCGACACCGCCAAAGGCTTGTCCGCTGCGTCTGGGCGCATCGCTTTGCGATGGAGCAATTGTGCTGGCCTCACTGGAACGGCCCATCGCGCAACCTCTGTTGTTGATTCCGTTTGTCGTGACCGCGCTGCCGCAGACCGCCCATCGGGTGAGTGTCGATGGAAGCGTATGGGACGTTGCAGCGACTGGCATGGTTTTAAATGGCCCCGCAATGCGTGACAGCGCTCGCCTTACGTTCTCCTCGCTGGCGGAAGCGCCAACGGGCGGGTGTTTTTCCAGAGTTGAGCCACAGGCCAAAGCTGCGATGCGGCGGCTTTCAATTCATGCACACAAAACCTACGCACCCGCAACCGAAGCCAGCCGTTTGGCTGGCGCCGGAGCGGGATTGAACGACAACGATTGAACCGCGATTAGGAATAAATGCGCGGCTGCTCCAATTGATCGTGTATGGCGTTGGCGACTTGTGGTTCGATGCCGAGACCTTGCGCAAGCGAGTGCAGATATTGCGCCTCTGCCTGATCGTCCAGCCGAATGCCGGCAAGGCTCATCGCGTAGACTTGCTGTTCCAGACCGGCTGGAACCTGCGCCACCAACCCGTCGATATCTATCGGCGCTGCCATTTCAGCCTGCACAAAGCGGCGCTCGGCTTCTGACACCTCGTCCAGATTTTCGAGCAGACGGGCTTTCTCTTCTTCATCAATATGGCCGTCAGATTTCGCAGCCTGGATCATGGCGCGCAACATCAGCGCGGCTACGGCTTCCTCTGATTGGCTTGGCTGCACGGCCGGATCGCCGCCACGGTTCATGGCATCGTTGAACATATCGCCAAAAGAGCCGCCGGAATCGCGTTGGGCCGGCGCGTTGCCGAGCATTTCGTCGAACACCGAGCCGCCGCCGCTGGATGGGGGCGGGGGCATAATTTCATCAGCCCGCTGTTGCTGACCGCCGCGGGCTGCGCCGCCTGCTGCCGCGCCGCCTGCGAGTTGTCCGAGCAGATCGCCCAAGCCGCCGCCAAGTCCTCCGCCGCTGCCGCCACGGCCTGAGAGTTGGCCCAGAATGTCGCCTAAGCCACCACCGGAAGAGGGCGCGCCGCCTTGTTGGCCTCTTGAGCCTCCGCCGCCCAGTTGTTCGAGAATATCGCCTAAGCCGCCGCCGCCCGTTCGTCCGGAGGCACCGCCTTGGGGAGCCGCACCGCCGCCTGAACTGGCGCCTCTGTTCATCATGCCGGAAACGCCTTTGGCGACCGCAATACCGATGGCGACTTTCGCCAGTGTTCCCATCATGCCCATACCGATATTCTCCAAGAGGTGTGAATTTGTGTGGACAGAGTGTGGAGATGAAACGGGCCCGTTTCAAGGTGCCCTGCGATGGCTGGTTCATGGATATTTTAGAAACCTGTCTTAAACTGCGCGGTCTGAGGCGCAATGTGACGAGGGGAATAGCGATGCCGATGCAGGAATGGTTTCCGCTTGGGCTGTTTGTCGAAGAGCTTGAGGGATTTGCTCAACACAAACAGGCGATGGTCGACCACATCTATGCTCTGCGCGAGGCCTCTGGCGAAAAGCGTTCGTCGAAGCGCTCAAGTTGGACGGGCGATGTGCACGGCGTTGATGCGATCCACGACGACCCAGTCTTTGCTTGGCTGACGCAGCAGCTTGAAACCAACATCGTCGCCTATCTGAAGGCGCTGGGGCATAATCTTGATAAGCTGGACATTCACATTCAGCGCTCATGGCCAGTGATCGGTACACGCGGGCAGCGTGTAAAGCGCCACGCTCACAACACGGCGCATCTGAGCTCCGTTTGCTACATTTCTGTGCCGAAAGACGCGAGCAAGTCCGGCGAAATTTCGTTTCACAACGACACCAAGCCCAACGAATTGACGCCGGGCCTCGGCTCTTCGATGACCAAGGCCTATTCGGGCATCAACGCCTTCAACCGCAAGGTGGCAAGCTATGCCCCGCAAGAGGGGCGTTTGGTTTTGTTCCCTGCCAAGACACTGCATTCGGTGGCGGAGAACATGACGGATGAGGACCGTATCTCGGTCTCCTTCGACATCATCATCACCTCGCGGGCCGACAACAAGGGGCAAGACGAATTCCTGATGCCCTCGCCGGAGAAGTGGAAAACCATCCAGCTTCCCGACCGCGCGCCCGTCAAACGCTTTAGCGCCCGCACGCCCGCTGCCGCGCTGCCGGATGCAAGCGACGGGGTGCCACTGACGAAGGCGTCGCGCTATTTCCGCTCGGCCGACCGGTACATGCTGGTGCCTGCGCAAGACCACGTGCTTTGGGAAACGCGCCGGTTTCGGCACGTCTCCAGCCGCGCCGAGGGGCGGCTTTACGCTGAGAAGATGGCCGCAGCCGATCCGACCAAATGGCGCGAGGCGGACGGCGTCAGCCATCTGACGCGCGAGGGTAGCACGAGCTGGAAGGCGTTCAACAACGTGGCCGACCGGCTT
The DNA here is from genome assembly GCF_042676045.1 of Pseudahrensia aquimaris. Lineage (NCBI taxonomy): Bacteria > Pseudomonadati > Pseudomonadota > Alphaproteobacteria > Hyphomicrobiales > Ahrensiaceae > Pseudahrensia > Pseudahrensia aquimaris. The sequence goes on from NZ_JBHTJV010000013.1 coordinate 137,788, forward strand.
TATTGCTATCTGCGCGACCAGAACATCAGCGCCGACGGTGCTGTGATGAGCGTTCCCAGTGTTGAGCGGTTGAACGGCCACGACGCGCCCACGATGCGGCGCGGGCGGCACCACCTTTGCGCGTATGTGCGGCTGGACCACGATGCCGACAACGCTGTGATGGCGAAGTTTCGCGATGGTTCTTCGATGAATATGGGGCCGGGGGATCTGGTCTTTGCCAGCGGTTTCCGCCGCCATGGCCTTTCCGGCAGCGGCGATGTGATGGCGGTGGGTATTGATGTTCCCTCTGTTGCGCGTCCGGGCCTGCTGACTGTCTCGCAGTACCGCGCGAAGAAGCACGGCGATGATATCGTGTTTGCATGCGGCACCGCGCAGCCTATTACCGCACCTGTGCCAAAGATCGAACTGATGATGGAAAAGCTGAAACGCGACGCTTCACTGGGGCGCAAGAAGTTCAAGCGCAGTGATTGCCCGGTCATCAACCGCTTTCTGGTGGAGAACACCGACCCCGCCAAGGCCACCGAGGCGGAGCTTGCGCGCATTCAGGCCTATGGCCGCAAGACCAAGCAGGAGCCGGGTGACGAGCCGAAAGTGCTGGAAAACGTCGATGTGCTGAGCAAGGCCGACTGCGCCAAACTGCTGGACTACGCCGCCGATCACATGACCTCCGTGGTGCCTGACACGGTGGACGAATTGCCGGAATATCAGGTGAACCTAAGCCACGCGCTTCTGACGAAAATCCTGGGTGCCAAGAAGGCGGCTGCGGTGTTGAAGCTGCCCGAATTGTTGGGCGCACCGGCGGATGTGGACGTGGCGAAAGTGGCGGAGCACACGACGATGTTCATCCGCAAATATTCGCCCGAGACGCGCCCCAACATCTCGTTCCATGCCGACAGTTGCCGCTACACGATCAACATCGCGCTGAACGACAATGACGAATTTGAAGGCGGCGACCTGCTGGCCAAACCCGGCAAAAAGCTAAAAACCGTGGCCCGCCAGACCGGCAAGGCCGTGCTGCATTCCGGCAACGTGGTGCACGGCGTGACGCAGACGACAAAAGGCGAACGCTGGTCTCTGATCGTGTTCTACAAGGGGCCGGATTTTAGGAAGAAAGCACCGCGCAAGCGCCCAGCGCGGGTGAAGACGGCGAAGAGCGTGAAGGCGAAGGTGGAAGTGCAAAGGGGGTGATGTGTGGTGAAGGTTGGCTGGCCGTTCGGCGCGGAAGAAAATCCCGCGCCACTCAACGGAAACCATCCACTCAACACCATCGTTCGCACATGCCACACCATGCTTGCCAACATCGCAGACGGTGTCGAAGTGCTTGCCCCGACTTCTCCGCAAAGGCCCAGCGTTATTTTCAAGCGCCCGACGTGCGGCTTCTCGAAACAGACCGTTCTCTGAATTTCATCCGGCAGGCGGAAACGATCAATTATTCGTCCCGCAACCGACCCCTCACAAGTAGACCGCACCGGACCGTCCAATACGCGCCGTTCGTTGCACGGGGTGGGGTAAGGGTATGGGAGGAGTGAAGTGCCGGGATAAATTTTTCAGGAGCGGTTGCGCCAATGGTAGTAGCCGAGGCGCACAGCGGCCCAGAACAGCGACAGACCGATGAGCAGGCCGAACACAATGCCAATCTTGCCGATCGTGCCGTAATTTTCCCCCAGAGCGTCTCCGGGGCTGAGGTGCATCAGCACCACGATGAACAGGCAGATGCCGGCGGTCTTGTTGAATTCCTCTGCAACGAACCGCCAGAAAAGGGGCACGTTAGCGAGGCGTTTGTCGAGCGCGGGGCCATAGGTGCGTTCAGCGATTTCCTTGAAAAACATGCCAACAAGGAACACAGCAATCAGGATCCACGTTGAGGGCAAGGCTGGGTCGAAGTCACCGAAAATCAGATAGGTCAAAAGCCCAAGAAACGGCACCATGATGACCGCGATGGCGATGCCGAGCATGATCTGGTTCTGGCGCTCGTTCTGTCGGTTCACGTCAGCCATAGGCAAACCTCTGAGCGCTTTTGATGATGTCGCGCTTTCTGTTCAGATATGCGTGTCGCAGGCCAAATGTCAGCAGCACAAACAGAAGGGTGCCGAACGTGGCGCATTCATAGAGGAAGACGGCCAAGCCGTTCGACGTATCTGCCCACAGGATGCCCGCAGCAAACAGAAACGGGGCAGCCCGCAGCGATACCCGTGTATGGAGCGAGCGAAAACGCTTCAGCGTATGAAGTTTGTTTGCGGGAAGCGGGCCAATAAACAGGAAACGCAGCGTTTCCCAAACGAACGCCAGCAGCGGCAGACTGAGGCTCGCAGCGCCCCGCACGCCATCCGGCGCATGTTCATTCATGATGAGCAGGTAAAGGCCGAAAATGATCGCAAAGGCGACGACAATCAGCAACAGCATGGACCGCACACGATCCCGCGCGTCGATCTCATCAGGATCGAACGGATCAAATGCCCGAACAGGAGCCCTTCGGGAAGATCCATAACTGTAAATCGCCGCTGCCATGGGGCCAGTTTAGGGCAGGGCGGTGGGTGAAGTGTTCATTGGGCAGGGGAAGTTGAGGATGTGGTTAGTGGAGGGTGAAGGGGGGCGGGAAAGACTTACAGCGAACTTACCAACAGCTTACCGTCCTCCGAATCGACTTGCTCTCGAACATAGGTTTTCAACATCTTTCGGTTCTCGGGCGTTAAGCTAGACCATTTTTGTTTCCAAACGCCGTAGGCAGCCCATGAGTAGCCTAGTTTGTTCTCGCTTCTCATGTGTTCCATTGAATGTTTTACGGCTTCAAGGAAAACGGTTTCGATTGAACTTCCAGCAATGTCCTTTTTGCATGCCCAGTGGGTGAGCCAACTCGCTAGATGCTCATACTGCGACCAAGCACTAGTTTCTTGAGAAAACCCTATTTTCCGTTTGAGCATCTCTCCGACCTTTGACACCATTGCATCCTCTGACAGGTCTATTCCATCAGATTCTGCGGCTGATATAATCTCGAAGAAGCAATTTTTTGTCTTTAGATAATTATCGGTAAATTCATATTCATCTCTAAATACTTTGCGCACTGTCTCTCGAGTTTTTTCGAGGCAATTTTTTGCTTCTTCCATTTCACCGCCAAGTAAACAAAAGAATTGCTCGACTTCTGTATCATCAATTACGCGAATTCCAAATGTTGAAGCGTAAAAATCTTTCACATTTTGGCTAATTTCATCCCGCGATACGAAAAACAAATTTGAACCCAAGGAAAATCCAGAGTGGGAGTTTCTTAGTTCGTCCAATATCTTTTTGAGATTGAAGTCTGAAAGAGAGTATCCAACTATGACTGTAGTATTCTCTAGCAAGGCTGTACTTATTTTCCTAGAAAAATAGTTTTCACCACTCAGAAATCTGTAATAATCTTTCGTTGTGATAATCATATCTTGAGGAGAGTCGATTGAGCCATGTATATGAAAGACATTTACAGCAGCATTTGATCTCGGTATCGGTCTTCCAGGTGTCAGTGACTGAGTTCGTTCCGCACCGGTCAGATTTTCCGCTAACTTGTCATAGTTAGTAGTAAATATCGTACCTTCGAAACCAGCCAGAAATTTCTGCGTTTCGTCAATTTTTCCCGACAGTTCAATTTCCGAAATCACAGACGCTGTAATTTCGTAGATGTCTTTGTCGACACTTTCCAAATTCAGCCTGATGACCTCTGCGATCTCCTCCAGTGTTAGCGCCGGAGCACTATCCTCTGGAAGGAGTTCAGTCAGTAGTTCTTTTCCATTTTTGCAGTGGCTACTTAATTGCTCCAACAACTCAATCCAGCTTGGAGCCGCGTTTCCGGAAACGGCCTTTGAAAAGCCGGTTCCGGATAGAATACATAAGCGTTTGGACGCAGCGGAATAAGCTATTTCAAAGTAGTCACTCATGCTGTGGTTTAGAGGCTAAGTCTCATCGCTTCTTAACTACACCCAGTCGTCCCGCCGCAGCTGTCGCACTTCAAACAAGTCCCGTTTCGCACGAGCGTGAAGTTCTGGCATTCGGGGCAGCTTTCGCCTTCGTAGCCTTGCATTCTGGCCATGGCCCGCTGTTCGCCTTTGGAGGGTGTGTGGGCTGGGGCTACTTCGCCTTGTTCTACGGTTGAACGGTTGTTTTCCTCGTAGTCGCGTTTGAAGGCGGTGGCCGCTTCGGCCATGCCGTCGTGAACGGGGTGGGAAGCGATGGCGGTTGCCGTGGTTGCTGTTCCGCCGCCGATGGCTGTGACGACCGTTGAGCCGCCGCTGCCGCCGTTTCCGCCGGAGAACGAGCCTTTCGGGTCGCTTCCCGTGCTGGCGGAACCGTCAACGACCGAAAGCTTCGAGCCGCGTGTCAGGCCGCGGGAAACGGCCTGCGCTTCGCCGGATTTCACGCCTTTGCCCAGAGCGGTCGATCCGAAATCGGATGTGTCGACATGGGCAAGGTCGTGGCGGTCGAGATAGGAGACGGCCAGTTCGCGGAACACGTAGTCGAGGATCGACGTTGCGTTCTTGATTGCATCGTTGCCGATGACGGGGCCGGCTGGCTCGAATTTGGTGAAGGTGAAGGCCTCCACGTATTCATCCAGCGGCACGCCATATTGCAGGCCTAGCGACACGGCGATGGCGAAGTTGTTCATCATCGCGCGGAAGGCAGCGCCTTCCTTGTGCATGTCGATGAAAATCTCGCCGAGCGACCCATCGTCAAACTCGCCGGAGCGCAGGTACACTTTGTGGCCGCCAACGACGGCTTTCTGGGTGTAGCCTTTGCGGCGGTTTGGCAGCTTCTGGCGGCGGCGCACTTCGCGCTCAACGATTTTCTCAACGATCTTTTCGCTGATCTGCGTCGCAGCGGCAGCCTTCGGCGCTTCGATCAGGTTTTCCAGCGCGTCTTCGTCGTCCTCATCTTCGATCAGCGAAGCGTTGAGGGGCTGGGAGAGCTTGGAGCCATCACGGTAGAGCGCGTTGGCTTTCAGGCCCAGTTTCCAAGACAGCATGTAAGCGGCGGTGCAATCCTCAACGGTTGCATCGTTTGGCATGTTGATCGTCTTTGAAATCGCGCCGGAGATGAACGGCTGGGCCGCTGCCATCATGCGGATGTGCGATTCTGTGGACAGCGCACGGGTGCCGATCTTGCCGCATGGGTTGGCGCAATCAAAGACGGGCAGGTGCTCGTCTTTCAGGCCCGGTGCGCCTTCCAGCGTCATCGCTCCGCAGCAATAGATGTTGGCGGCCTGAATTTCGTCCTTCGAGAAGCCGATAGCGGCGAGAAGATCGAAGTTGAAGTCGTTCAACTGCTCGTCGGTTAGGCCGAGTTTGTCTTTGCAGAATTCTTCGCCCAGCGACCATTTGTTGAAGGCAAATTTGATGTCGAACGCTTGTGCCAGACCGTCTTCGACAGCCTTGATCTGCTCGGGGCCAAAGCCCTTGGCTTCCAGCGCACCGTGGGAGATGGCGTTGGAGCCTTTCAGCGTGCCGTTGCCGACCGCATAGGTGATCATATGCTCCACTTCGGCTTCGGAATAGCCGAGGTTTGACAGAGCTTCCGGCACGGCGCGGTTGATGATTTTGAAGTAACCGCCACCGGCGAGTTTCTTGAATTTCACCAACGCGAAGTCTGGCTCGATGCCGGTCGTGTCGCAATCCATCACCAGGCCGATTGTTCCCGTGGGTGCGATGACGGTGGATTGAGCGTTGCGGTAGCCGTGCTTTTCGCCGAGCTCCAGAGCGCGGTCCCAAGCGGCTTTCGCGTGGTCGGAGAGCGTTTTGTCGGAAATGTTGGCATGGTCCAGCGGGACAGGGTTCACAGCGAGAGCTTCGTAGCCGTCCGCATTGCCGTGAGCGGCGTTGCGGTGATTGCGGATCACGCGCAGCATGTGCTCTCGGTTTGGTGCAAATTCCGGGAACGGGCCTTGCTCCTTGGCCATCAGAGCGGATGTCTCGTAGCAAACGCCCGTCATGATTGCGGTGATCGCACCACAAATCGCGCGGCCTTCGTCGCTGTCATAAGGAATGCCAGCCGTCATAAGCAGGCCGCCGATGTTGGCGAAGCCGAGGCCAGTCGTGCGGTAATCGTAGGAAAGCTGTGCGATTTCTTTTGACGGGAACTGTGCCATCAGAACCGATATTTCCAGCACCATCATCCAAAGACGTGTGGCGTGTTCGAAAGCTTCAACATCGAAGGACTTGTCGCCCTTGCGGAACTGAAGAAGGTTCAGCGAAGCGAGGTTACAGGCCGTATCGTCCAAGAACATATATTCGGAGCAGGGGTTCGATGCGCGGATCGGGCCAGCTTCGGGGCAGGTGTGCCAGTCGTTCATGGTTGTGTTGTAGTGCAGGCCTGGGTCGGCGGACTGCCAGGCTGCTGTGCCGATTTTGTCCCACAGGTCGCGGGCCATCAACGTTTTGGTCACCGAACCGTCTTTACGGGCGATCAGGTTCCATTCTTCGTCTTTTTCGACTGCTTGCAGGAACTCGTCTTTGATGGACACCGAGTTGTTGGAATTCTGGCCGGAAACCGTGAGGTAGGCGTCAGAGTCCCAATCGGTGTTGTAAACCGGGAAATCAATATCGGTGTAACCTTGGCGTGCCAGCGCGATGCAGCGAGCGACGTAGTTTTCCGGCACCATGTTCTTCTTCGCCGCACGCACTTCGCGTTTCAGGGCTGGGTTCTTGTTCGGGTCAAAGCAATCGCCGTCCGGGCCTTCGCAGTTCACGCAGGCTTTCATGATGGCTTTCATGTGCTTGGAGACGACTTTCGAGCCGGTCACGATGGCCGCAACCTTCTGCTCTTCGGTCACTTTCCACTCGATATATTGCTCGATATCCGGGTGGTCGATGTCGACGACAACCATTTTCGCCGCACGGCGCGTTGTGCCGCCAGATTTGATCGCGCCTGCTGCGCGGTCGCCGATTTTGAGGAATGACATGAGGCCGGAGGACTTGCCGCCGCCGGAGAGGGGCTCGTTCTCGCCGCGGATATAGGAGAAGTTGGAGCCTGTGCCTGAACCGTATTTGAACAGGCGCGCCTCGCGAACCCAAAGGTCCATAATGCCGCCGTCGTTCACGAGATCATCGCCAACACTCTGAATGAAGCAAGCGTGCGGCTGTGGGTGCTCGTAGGAGGACTTCGACTTGGTCAGTTTGCCGGTCTCGAAGTCAACGTAATAGTGGCCTTGGGCGGGGCCATCGATGCCGTATGCCCAATGCAGGCCTGTGTTGAACCACTGGGGAGAGTTTGGCGCGACCTTCTGGGTCGCCAACATGAAGCAAAGCTCGTCGAAATAGGCTTCGGCGTCGGTATCGCTGTCGAAATAGCCGCCTTTCCAGCCCCAATAGGTCCAAGTGCCTGCCAGACGGCGGAAAACCTGCTCAGCGGTCATTTCCGGACCGTAGCGTTCGGCTTTCGGCAGTTTCTTTAGCGCGTCTTTGTCTTCAACCGAGCGCCACAGAAAGGAGGGAACATCGTTCTCTTCGACTTTCTTCAGTACGGCTGGTACGCCCGCCTTGCGGAAATACTTTTGTGCGATGATGTCAGCTGCAACCTGGCTGAACTGCTCGGGGACCAAAATGTCCTCCAGCTTGAACACCACGGAGCCATCCGGGTTTTTGATTTCGGATGTAGCGGTGCGCATCGGCACGCCCGCAAAGGGTGATTTTCCAGCTTCGGTATAGTGGCGTTCAATGCGCATCGTTCGATAGTCCCTCGTTCGCCGGATCGGCTTCCTGCCGTCCGGTTGTCTCAATTTCTAGCCCCGCTTTTGTTCAGCAGTGCCCCCGGTTTGTCTTCCCCGGAATGTGTGGCGGACCCAGTGGACGACGGTTTCTTGAACGAACCGCTTGGCCATTGATGCCGCCTCCGGCATGCGGACGATGAAACCAGCCCCTGAAAGGCTTGCATCATCCGGTGTTACGCGTGCGGAGCCGACAACGAAGCCGCTCCTAAAAATACAGTGGTTCGCAAGGTGCTATGACGTGTTGCGGTTGAAAGCGTGAGTGCGATTGGTTCAATCGCTTCGCTGTCGCCAACGCGTTATATAGTATCCTTCCGCCCCGCCTACTACAAGATGTAGTAGGCTCTAATTGTGTTAACAGATCGTTAACAAAATCTCACTCGACCTTTCTGCCCTGAATTTGGACACAGAGAAGCGCAGTGCATCAAAACGGTTTTTTGAAAACAAACACCCGTTCAGACGTCACAAACTACTCGAAGGCCGGATTGTTCACCCCCGTTTTTGCGTGCCGCGCAATCGAGCGGCTTTGCAGATGAGAGAGTGGTCGTACTGACGGTGGCGAAACTAACAAAGTGGTTTGTTGGGTCAACATGCTGGGGCCCGCAAAACTGTGGCCTACTAGGACTAGTGGGTAGGGTGCTTGTGGCCATCAACAGCAAGTTCATAGGCTAAACACGGCATTTCAAACGGTTTTGGCGGTTCTGCACATGTTGGTCACATGTCAAAAGATGGACAGCAAAAAAAATGAAAAAAACTTGTTGACCCAAAAAGGCGTTTCTCGGTTCCCCGATTCTCGGGCTGAAAGCGCTTTGGAAAGGCATTCATTTCGCCGAATCTGCGAAGCCAAATATCAAGAAAATATATTGTAAAACAGAAGGTTGTTCGCCTGTCGAATGTGTCGGCTTGGTCTCAATCCCTGATAGCCATCACCTTGCAGGGGCTTGGGAGTGTCTGGACGGGGTATGCGCAGTGTTCTGCCAATTAAACACCCCGTTGAGGCTGGATTTGTTCCAAGTTATCCAGTGGCACCCATCCTTGCCGCCCGTCTGCTGCTTTGCCCAGCAGCCAGCCATGGGCTTGATCCAGGCAAACCAGTTGATCGCCAATGCTTCAGCTCAATTCGAGCGCAGAAAATGCTTCTTTGGCGAAACACTGATTCTCAGTCGCTTCAATAATGCTGTCTGGAACCCAGCCCTCTTTGCCTCGTGTGTCCTTGGCCCAAAGCCAGACATGTCCATCCCATTCGTCTGTCTTGCCGCTCAGCCAAACTTGTTCGCCGTTTTGAACGGCAATGGGGTCTGAATAGCTCGCTTTCCAAGAAACAATGACGCGGTATGATGGGCTCATTGCAGACCTTTGTTGCGAAGCTTCCTCGACAAATTCTATTCGTCTGCATCGTGTAACAATCGCAGCAAGCGTCCGCCCATCGAGGGCAGATCAGCGGCCGAGAGATTGAGCGAGCGGCCTTCCATTCTGGCCACTTCTTCATACGCCTTGGCGGAATCGACCGATTTGAAACCCATAGACCAACTATCGAAAGAGCGCGTAGCGACGTTCTGGCCATAGTAGCGGATGATATCTGTATGGCGGGGATCGCGTTCTATCGAGGCAAAGATGGTTTCGACCGAATCGAAAGGGCCTTCCAACAATTGCAGGAAGCGCTTGCCGTCGAAAATCATCAGCCCTGTGATGCCAAGCGCGGGGTTGCGGGCGTTGGCGCAGCTCAGAATATCTTCAATATCGTTTTGCGTCAGCCCAGCGACTGCTTCGCTGGCATACACCAATTCATACACGTCGGCTTTTCCTCCTGCGCTCACTATGGCGCGGAAGGGCGCGGTTTGGAAACGGTTGCTTAGGTGGATTCTACCTTTTCAACACTTCGGCTGCGGCGGGTGTCGCGCGATATAATGCCCAGCACGATGACGAATAGGATAGCGCCGAAGAAATAGTATGAGCCGGGCATATCGATCCACGCATCGGGGCCGACTGACTTGGCGAATATGCCAGTCGCGATCAGCGGCCCGAGAATCATCGCGATTGTGTTGACCGAGCCCATCGTGCCTTGCAGGAGGCCTTGTTCCGTGTCCGGCACGTTTTGCGACATCAGCGCGGTAAGACAAGGCGCGGCGCAGCCCCAACCGATAAGATGGATGAGAATGCCCGGATAGACGACCCAGCCGACGGTCACGAAGGGTAGGGCGGCGAAGGCGAAGGTGGAGATGATGAAGCCAGTGAACATAACCTTGCGTTCGCCATAGATCGGAACGACTTGGCGCACGAGCCAGCCTTGGACGAAGGCCATGCACACGCCCACCCATGCGAGCGAGTAGCCCGCCTCCGCCACGCCCCAATCGAATTGAGCCTTGGTCCACAGCACCCAGATGCCTTGCAAGCCTTGCTGGGCGATGCCCGTGAGGAGCAGGGCGACCAGAAGGATGGCAAGCGATGAATAGCGGCGGATATAGAGCAGGGCGCTAAACGGGTTTGCCTTGCGGATATCGATTGCCGAACGCTTTTCGACCGGAAGCGATTCGGGCAGCACGAACCAGCCGAGTATAAAGTTTGCAAACGCCAGCGCAGCGGCGAGCCAGAAAGGATAGTGCAGGTCGTATTGGCCCAACACGCCGCCAATGAGCGGGCCAAGCGTGAAGCCAACGCCGAATGCTGCTCCCAACAGGCCGAACGCTGCTGCGCGGCCCTCGCGGGGCGTTATGTCGGCGATATAAGCGTTGGCGGTGGATACGGTGGCGGAGAACAGGCCTGCAAGAATACGCCCTACGACGAGCCACCATAGGTTCGGAGCAAGCGCGAGGATTATGTAGTCTACGCCCAATCCGAACAGCGAGATCAGCAGAATAGGCCGGCGGCCGTAGCGGTCCGACAGCATGCCGACGAAGGGCGAGACGAAGAATTGCACCAGCGCAAAACCCGACATGAGAAAGCCGTAGATCAGAGCCGAATCGGAGAAATCTGCGCCTGACAGTTCCTCGACGAGTTGAGGCAAGATTGGCCATGCAAGGCCGACACCGAGCATGTCGATGACCACGGTGAGAATGATGAAGAATAGGGCGGGGTTTCTTGCGGCCATCGGGCGTGTTTAAGCGAAGTGGGGGATGGGTGCCAGTGGGGAAATTGTCACCGCAATGACGTCGTTAGACGGTGTAGAGCCTGCCCAAGCCGTCAAAACGTTCGTTTACCCCCGCCAGCCGGAGCATGTGCCAGATCATGGCGTGGTTGGAGGATGTGACGGGCAGGCCGGTTTCTCGCTCCAGCTTGGCAACCGCATCCATCAAACGAACCGAGGTGCAGGAGACGAACACCGCATCCACGTCGCGCCCTTTTGTGATGGTGTCGATTGCGCCGTTGAGACTTTGCGGGTCGATGCTGGAGACAACCGGATCCATCGGCTCGTTGAACGAACCGAAAACCTCAATCTTGAAGCCGCCCTTCGTCAAACCGTCAGCCACATATGCGTTCACGTCTTTTGTGTAAGGCGTCAGCACAGCGATGCGCTTGGCCTTTAGAGCGGTCAACGCAGCGAATGCCGCACTGGCAGGGTTGGTCGGCTTGGCCATCGGTTTGGCAGCGGTGAGGCGTTCGTTCACCGCATCAGGGCCGAGCACCATCGACGCCGACGTGCAGCCATAGGCCAGCACGTCAAGGTTATCGCCGGGCAGCAAGCGCTCCGCAGTCTCGGTGAGGTTTGGCCCCATCGCAGCGAGAGTGTCGGGCGTAATTTGCGGAGAATTGGCGATGCGGGAGACGTACAGCGCCAAACCCTCCGGCATATCGGACCGTGCGAGCGTGGCGGCGATTTCGTGCTCCAGCGTGTAGTCGCTCGCCAGAACGACTAGACCAAGCCTCGCGCGCGCACCGATTGCCTGTTGGGTGGTAAAGGGCAGGTTCTCGATGAGGTCGAAGTCTGCCATTCGCCAGATCCTTATTTCGCGGCGATGATGCCGATTTCGACCGTGAAATCGGGTGTTGCCAAGCGGGGGGATTCGACACAGGCGCGAGCGGGTGCATGGCCTTCGGGCACCCATGCGTCCCAGACTGCGTTCATTTCCGCGAAATCGTCCATCGAGCACAGCCAGATCGTGGCGGATAGGATTTCGGTCTTGTCGGAACCGGCTTCTGCAAGCAGCGAATCGATTTGCGCCAGAATGGCTTGCGTTTGCGCTGTCACCGTGCCGCCGGGGGCGGATTGCGCGACTTGCCCAGCGAGATAGACCGTGTCGCCGTGGACGACGCACTGGCTCATGCGCTGGTTGGAATGCGAGCGGGTTATGGTCATGGTTTTATCCGTCCTTGAGGCCTGAAATGGGTTCGACATAGGACATTTCCATGTCCCACGGGAAATAGATCCACGTGTCTTGAGAAACTTCGGTGACAAACGTGTCCGCCATCTCGCAGCCTTTGGGCTTGGCGTAGACGGTGGCGATGTGCGCCTTGGGCAGCATTTCGCGCACCTTGCGGGCGGTTGCGCCTGTATCGGTGAGATCGTCAATAATCAGCACGCCTTCGCCCTGACCGCCGGAGCCCGAAATCAGATCGGGCGAAATGCCTTTCAGCACCTCCAACTCACCCTGGTCTTTGTATTCATGATAAGACGCGATGCAGACCGTCTCGATGTTTCGGATGCCCAATTCCCGCGCAATAATCGCTGCTGGCACAAGGCCGCCGCGCGTGATCGCAACGATAGCGTTCCAGCCGCCGTTCGCATCTGCAAGGCCAGTCAACCGCCAAGCCAGCGCTTTGCAATCACGGTGAAATTGATCCCACGAAACGGGGAATTTTTTGGGTGAGGACATGGAAGACGCTCGCACTGGGAAAGAGGTCGCACGGGAGTAGCGCAGGGAAGGGAGGCGATCAATACCTGCCGCTTTTGCATCAACGCCCAGAATTCACAGTTCTGAAGGTAATTGAAACACGCCGTTTACGTTTATGGCGAATGCCACCGATCACGTCGCTCTTTCGAGCAGCAATTCCGTGTTTCCAGCCGAAACGCGCTTCACCAGAAATGATGATCATGGAGCAGGGTTCCAGCAAGGCTTGAAATCTGGTGCTGTCACTCACCTGCTCAAAGTTCATTACACAGCGTGAGCCGAGAGAAAGGCTTGCGACGCTATCGCCAAAGCATGGTTCACAGTCGACATGGGAGCTAATGCCCTGGCCTGGAAGATATTCGTTGACGATTGCCTGATCCGGTATGGTAGCAAAAAAACCATCCGCCTTGAGTTTGTGAGCGATGCTGCTCAGCCAATTGGGCAATTGGCCGATGTAATCATCGCGCGCAACGGAGCGTGCCCGATAGTCATATCGCCAACCATAGTGCTGCACGCGTCGCTTCAAGTCGGTCCGCCAAGGTTGAGCATCCACTTGGCTCAGCAAACGGTCATGCTGCTCGGATGAGATCAAGTTCCGCTTTAATTGCAGTCCATTTGGTATGCGTTGCAGGTCGTTTAAATCCATGTCTTCAGTTTCAAAATCCACGTTTACGCGTTTTGTGTTGTTGGCAGTTTATTTCTAACTTCTCATCTGCGAACCAGGGGCAAAAACGACCTTTGAGCGGCACGCAATTACCCCGTCAACCCCGCCACCATCGCCTCTACGTCCGCAATCGCTGCATCCACCTGCGCCTCATCCCGTCCGCGCACGACGATTTGCGTGGTGATATTTCTACCGTCGAACTTCGGATAAGAGCCGATCATCGTCTCGGAGTGCTTTTTCTGGATTTCACCCAGCGGCCCGCCGATTGTGCCTTCGCCGACGGGGCAGTCTATGTGTTTGGAAAGAACCTTCGCGCCGCCTTCCAGCGTGGGGCCGATCGCGTCCATCATGGATTGCATGATTTTCGGCACGCCGGCCATCACATGCACATTGCCGATCTTGAAGCCGGGGGCTTTTGAGACCTGATTTTCGATGAGCGTTGCGCCGCGCGGGGTGCGGGCCATGCGCTGTCGGGCTTCGGTGAAGTCCAAATCGGTCTTAGCGTAGTGCTCGCGCAAGATGGCCAGCGCCTCCGGGTGATGTTCGCAGGGCAGGCCGAACGCCTGCGCCACGCCGTCAGCCGTTATGTCGTCGTGGGTCGGGCCGATGCCGCCTGAGGTGAAAACGTAAGTGTACTTGTGGCGAAGCGCGTTGACCGCATCGGCAATCTCGTCGAGGTCGTCGGAGACCACGCGCACCTCTTTCAGATCAATGCCCATGTTGGTGAGATATTCGGCCGCATAACCGATGTTCTTGTCCTTCGTGCGCCCGGACAGGATCTCATCGCCGATAACCAGCATGGCGGCGGTAACGGGTTGGCTCATCTTGTTTCTCATCATCAAAAATGCGCGCAATCTGTGCGCTGGCTGAAAGGCAGGGTTTATCAAATCGTCAAAAGCCTTTATCAGCCTTGCGGTCGCCACGAAAACCCTTTCAAAGCGGCCAAATGCCCTCTTGGCGAAATTGGTAGACGCATCGGACTTAAAATCCGTGGACCTAACGGTCGTGCCGGTTCAAGTCCGGCAGAGGGCACCATTTTATATCTCACGCGCCAAAGGCGCTCCGATGGGGCGGGCCTTCGCCCGGCAGCCTCTTCGGCTGCTGGGCTTCGGTGGTTGCATTGGACTATCGATTTTGCACATTTGTACGGCTGTTTAATGCCAACCGCCATCATTCCAGAGCAGGCCAAAACGGAACCGATAATACAGAGCAGAGCGGTTCCGTTGCAGGCTTATCGCTCCAACATCTCAACTCGTTCCACATTTTTGAATTGGTGTTACGAGTTCACCGGCATGTCCAGCCGTCTCACCGTGGCATGAACCGCAATTCGCTCTCGCCCTCAAATTTCTGATTAATGACGTGGATGCAAAGTATCTTGCCGATCGGTCTCCAACCTCCATGCTAAGATGGCAGCTTGGAGCCCATCCTAGCCGTTCGATGAACTTATCGAATGTCTGCTAATTGGTATGGAGCTGACCGTTGGTCTCGATCTTGCTACCAAGTGTTCAGTGGTTCATTGCTTGGCCCTTTGCCATTCCGAGATGATGCGGTTGGTGATGTGCACCAGTTGCCATCAGTCCATAAAAACCGAGGGCTTCTATTCTCTTGAGCACATTGTCGGAAGTGGCAGTCATGGTGAGAGTGGCACCCGTTGGATTGGCTTTTCCCAAAGCAGCCCATTCGGGGCTTTTGTTTAATTCTCTTGCATGGGCAGGAACCATGTTCTGCGCTGCTCGAATGACAGATTGGCTTCCTGTCACAACAAACCGAACCCTCATACCATCGACCTGCATTTCTGTTTTGCTGGCAAGGGTCAGGGCATTCATGTCGACCAGATGACTGCGCAAAGACTTGATGTCGACTTGGGACCAATCCGTATTCTGATCTGCGTTCAAGATCGCGACGATTTCAGCAATTGCTGCGAATGCTGACTGCCCTGCTTCTGTTGGTTGAGATCCGCTGCCATGATTATGATGGGTGCTTGCGGTAAAATGGGTCTCTTGGGATGCGAAGTAATAGCTTCCCAAAAGCGCGGCCATCGCGATAGCGACGATCAAAGTGACGCGTTTGAAAGTAAACTGCATTTGGTGCTCCTTTTATCGACACGTTAGACGCGTTTGGCTTGCGCAAATATGATTTCAATCATATTTTTCTTCGATGCTTCCCGAACCCTATCTCGACCTTCCTTCTGAAACGAAAATCGAAAAATCGGTGCTGCAAGGCAGTTTGATATTTCGAAGCGGAGAAAAGTCGACCGGCTTTTTCCATCTGCTGGAAGGCGAGGTTCGCATGATCCGCTATGCCAAAGATGGCGCGGATATTTCAATCCACCGCGCGTTCTCTGGCCAAAGCTTCGCAGAAGCCTCGCTCTACTCAGATACCTATCACTGTGATGCGGTAGCACTCAAAGCATGTTCCATCGTCAAGTTTGATAAGGCACTCGTGCTTCATCACTTAGAGACCAATGCAGTTTTCGCCATGAAGATGACCGCACACCTTGCCGGTCAAGTGCAGGACTATCGTCGCCTATTGGAACTGCGTGCCATCCGCTCAGCCCAAGAGCGGGTATATGCCGGTATCGCCGAGGGGTGGTTAAAGGGAAGCGTCTTGTCCTTCGCGAGCCAACTCGGATTAACGCACGAAGCGACATATCGGGCTTTGTCCAATCTGACCAAGCGGGGGCAGCTCACTAAAACTGGTCGAGGAAAATACGGAATTCCATCTGATAGCAGATGATTTTTTGGGCAGATCGAATAAATGCGAACCGGCTTGACCTTCTAGTTGCTGGAAAGATTAGCTTTGCGTGGAAAGCAAATCTTTAAGGCATGTCAAGGCAATGGCCACTCAGACCGAACACAAGCATTCAGCTCAATGTAGCCATGGTCAAAGCGACCAAGATGCAAACACCCTTCAGGCACAAATCCGTAAGGCTGCGCTGGTTCCTTCCGACAGCACAGTTCAAGATCCCGTGTGCGGCATGCGGGTCGATCTCAACGCGGGAAAGCCGTATCTAACCCACAAGGGTGATGAATATCATTTCTGCAATCCCAAATGCCGTGATCGTTTTGAGGCCGATCCCTACTTTTACCTTTCCGGCAACAAGGCCAGGAAGCCCGTTGGCGAGTCAAAAGATACGCTCTACACCTGTCCCATGGACCCGGAAATCGTGCAGGAAAGACCCGGCACATGCCCGATATGCGGCATGGCGCTGGAGCCGATGGATGGCGTTTCGGACGGTCCTAACCACGAGTTGATCGACTTCTCCCGCCGTTTGTGGGTGAGCGTATTGGCGGCAGTACCTTTGATGGTTCTCACTATGGGCCCCATGGTTGGTTTTCCGATACGGGAATGGTTGGGTGAAACCGTTTCCGTTTATCTGGAATTTTTCCTCGCAACGCCTGTGGTTCTATGGGCCGCTCTGCCATTCTTTCAGCGTGGATGGACGTCGATAAAGACTTGGAATCTGAACATGTGGACCTTGATTATGATCGGGGTCGGAGCGGCTTACGCCTATTCCGCAATAGCCACCTTCTTTCCAGGTATTTTCCCTGCCAAACTTCAGGAAGCAGGCGGCCATGTTCCCGTTTATTACGAAGCAGCCGTTGTCATCATCGCACTGGTCTTCGTCGGTCAGGTGCTGGAACTGCGCGCCCGTGATCGCACCGGCGACGCTATTCGCGCGCTCCTTGATCTTGCTCCAAAAACAGCACGACGTGTCACCCCAGAAGGCGAGGAATATGATGTTCCACTGGAAAACATCATCGTCGGCGATACGCTAAGGGTGCGCCCGGGTGAAGCCATCCCTGTGGATGCTGTGGTCACGGCAGGCACAACAAATGTAGATGAAAGCATGTTGACGGGTGAACCCATCCCAATTGAGAAATCGGTTGGCGAAACTGTCACCGGAGGCACGATCAACAAGAACGGATCCGTCGTTATTGAAGCCAAACGGGTGGGGGATGAAACGATGTTGGCGCAGATCGTCTCTATGGTTGCATCCGCCCAACGTTCGCGTGCACCCATCCAAGGGTTGGCCGACAAAGTTGCGTCGTACTTTGTTCCAACCGTGGTTCTGATTGCTGTTTTGGCTTTCTTGATCTGGCTGGCTGCCGGGCCAGATCCGACACTTGCATTTGCTGTGGTGTCAGCCGTGTCCGTTTTGATTATCGCATGTCCGTGTGCCTTGGGATTGGCAACGCCCATGTCGATCATGACGGCAACGGGACGCGGCGCACAAGCGGGGGTTTTGATCAGGGAAGCAGAGGCTCTTGAACTGATGGCACGGGTAGACGTTCTCGTCGTCGATAAAACCGGAACGCTGACCGAAGGAAAGCCCAGACTGACGGATGTGGTAAAGCTGAGCGGTGACGAAACGGCCATTCTTTCCGCAGTGCGCGGGCTGGAGCGCAGCTCGGAACACCCTTTGGCGGAAGCGATCGTCGATGGCATCGCAGGCCGCAATATTTCTCCCGCTCAGGTTTCAGCCTTTGAAGCGATTACAGGAAAGGGTGTCAGAGGGAGTGTTGAAGGCAAATCGGTGGCGCTAGGTAACGCCGGTATGATGGAATTGGCAGGTGTCGACACCGCCCAGCTTGAAAATAAGGCCAACACCCTGCGCCTGGATGGAAAGACCGTAATGTATGTCGCTTTGGCTGAAGATCTGGTGGCATTGATTGCTGTCGCCGATGAAATCAAGTCCACCACACGGTCGGTAATTGACGACCTGCACGATCAGGGTATTTCGATCGTGATGGCGACCGGCGACAACGAGCAAACGGCTGTGGCCGTCGCATCGCAATTGGGTATCGATGAGATCAGAGCCGGCATCCTCCCGGAGGAAAAACAAGCTCTCATCACCGAACTTCGCAATAAGGGTAAGGTGGTAGCCATGGCTGGCGACGGTGTGAATGATGCACCCGCCCTCGCTGCCGCAGATGTGGGCATTGCCATGGGTACGGGCGCGGACGTGGCGGTGGAAAGCGCGGGCATCACCCTTCTCAGCGGCGATCTTACGGGCATCGTTCGCGCCCGGAAGCTGTCAACCGCCACTGTGCGCAACATTAAGCAAAACTTGTTCTTCGCTTTTGCCTACAACTCACTGGGCGTACCTGTGGCGGCCGGAATACTCTATCCGCTGACAGGAGCGCTCTTGTCCCCCATGTTTGCAGCGGCGGCCATGAGCTTGTCTTCGGTTTCGGTGATCTCGAATGCTTTGAGACTTCGGAGGATCAATTTGTAAGTTGAGAACGTTAAACTTGACCTTCCAGTGGGTGGAACCATTATCTTCAGACATCAGCAGAACTACCGGGCCGATCAGAAAGATGAAAGGAGCTTCAAATGCAGATCAATGAAGGATACGGCCACATGATGGGAATGCCATATGGCCACATGGGTTTCGGCATGATTTTTGCCGTTATCATTCTTTTGGCAATCGGGTTTGGTGTTGGCTACGCGGTAGGTCGCTCGCGATGAATATTGGCGAAGCCGCGAGGCAAAGCGAGCTGCCGCCAAAGACAATTCGTTACTACGAAGAGATTGACCTGATTAAGCCGACGCGGGCCAGTAATGGCTATCGGGATTATTCCGAGCAGGAAGTGCATCGCCTGCGCTTCTTGCAGCGGGCGCGTAGTCTTGGTTTTACGATTGATGAATGTCGCTTGCTGCTTTCGCTGTACGAAGATGAACATCGCGCCAGTGCCGATGTGAAGGAAATTGCGAACCAAAAGGTGATTGAAATCGACAGGAAGATAAAGGAGCTGCGTTCACTGAAAAAAACGTTATCGACTCTAGCTGAAAACTGCCACGGAGATGACAAGCCAGACTGTCCCATCATTGATGATCTTGCCGGAAAGCGAAGCTGATGAATCGTTCTGTATTGATAATTTGTGCTGTCTCGTTAGTGGTCGCCGCGGGATATTTTTTTCTCAATCGAGATCATCATGTTGCCAAATCAAGCGAACCGCTAGCAGCAGTGGTTGTGCCTGAATTGTTGGGGGCGGCACTTGAAGGAGAAAAGGCCTTCAATGCGAATTGCTCTTCCTGTCATGGCACAAATGCATCGGGAAAAGACGGCTTTGCGCCGCCTTTGGTTCACAAAATTTACGAGCCCAGCCATCACAGCGACATGTCATTCGTTCTGGCCGTCAAACAGGGCGTTAGGCAACACCATTGGCCATATGGAAACATGCCCCCCATAGCGGGCGTTTCTGATCAGGAAATCGCCGATATCATCATTTACGTGCGAACGCTTCAACGCGCCAACGGCATTCAGTGAGGGAAACCAAATGAGACAAGTAGCATACGCGATAGTTCTGGCTCTTCTGCTTCCGATTGGCGCCTTCGCTCATTCGCCGCTGAAGGCGACGTTTCCAGCCGACAATTCGGAAATGAAAACGCAGCCTGACAAGCTGACGCTGGAATTCGGAAAGCCGGCGCGTCTCACCAAGATCGTTCTCACGCATGCTCTTGGTGAGGCAAACCATGCAGATCGGCTGGAACTGCCCTCCAGGTCGTTTCAAAAGCTGTTTGAATTGACGCCGCAATTCCGCGGCAAAGGTGACTATAAAGTCGAATGGCGCGCGCTAAGCGACGACGGACATCCGCTAAACGGCGCGTTCTCATTTTCAGTATCCGAGTGATCGCCGATGTCTGTCGAGCTGAGCAGTTGGGATCTCTTGGCGCTCGCTGCCAAGTTCGCTTCTTACGTCGGCTGTTTCGTGGCCATCGGCTCAGCCCTGTATCTGTTCGCAACATCGCAACTTCAAGATGATCTGAAGGCTGGATTGCGTCGAATTATCGTTTCAATGGCTGCCGTTGGCCTAGCAGGTTCGTTGGCCCAAATAGTCGTGCAGGCAGGAAGGCTGCTGGATGACGGTATAAGTGGAATGGTCGATCCAGAGATGATCGGCCTGGTAAGCAATGCTCCGCTTGGAACATCAGTTTTGCTAAGAGTGCTGGGGCTGGCCGCACTTACAGCGTTTGCGTTGCGGATTCCGGCTGCACGTTGGTTTGGATATACAGGCGCCCTGCTGACCGCTTCGTCGTTTTCCTTCGTGGGCCATGCAACCGGCGATCCTAGGCTTGTTCTGGCGGCGCTGGTAACGCTTCACCTGCTTGGCGTCAGTTTTTGGATCGGAGCGCTTTGGCCATTGCGCAAATCAGTGGCAACCAAATCAAATCTTTCCGTTGCCGGTGGTCTGGCGCACGAATTTGGCAGGCAGGCCATGTGGGTGGTTGGCGGATTGGTCGTCGCAGGTTCTGTTCTGGCCTTTCTGTTGGTCGGATCACCGTTGGCACTGATTTCGTCGCAATACGGACTTACCCTTCTGCTGAAACTCGCAGCCGTTGCGGTACTCCTAGCGCTTGCCGCCGCCAACAAAATCCGTTTCGTTCCTGCGCTGAGGAAAGAGAGTGTTTCGGCTGCCGGGCATCTCCGAAAGTCCATTTCACTGGAAATGGCAGTAGTCGCTTTGATTCTGGCGATCACCGCCGTTCTCACTACCGTAACCTCACTGCCAAACACGATGGATATGACCAATGGATAATCGCTCGCACTTTAATCGTCGTGATTTCATCAAGTTCGTAGGACTGGGCGTTGGTGCACTGGCAGTTCCAACACTTGTCGTAGCAGAAGCGGATGATGGCTTTATTGATCTTCGAGCCACAAAAACAGCCAAGAAGCTTGCAGGTAGCCAATCTGCGCAGTCCGATCTCTGGCTCTACAATGGCACATCACCCGGCCCTGAAATTCGAGTAAAGCAGGGTCAGACGGTTCGGGTTCGCTTCACCAACGAGCTTGATGAGCCAACATCCGTTCATTGGCATGGCATTCGTATCGTCAATGCGATGGATGGCGTTCCCGGTCTGACGCAAGACGCTGTTGGGCCTGGTGAAACGTTTGAATACATCTTCGATGTGCCGGATGCGGGTACGTTCTGGTATCATGCCCACAACCGGAGTTGGGAACAGGTTGCGTTGGGCTTGTACGGGCCGCTGATTGTCGAGGAAGCAGATCCAGTATTTGATAGATCTCATGATCTGATCTTGATGATTGATGACTGGCGGCTTGATGAGAACGGTGTTTTTGACTTCGCCAGTCTTGGATTTATGGGTGACTGGAGCCACGCTGGACGCCTGGGCGGATGGCTGACGGTAAATGGACAATCCCAGCCAACGATTAAGCTAGCACTTGGCGAGAGTTATCGACTGCGGCTCATCAATGCCGCAAACGCGAGAATTATGTTCATAGATCCTAGCGTCATCAGTGCAGAAGTGATCGCATATGATGGCTTTCCATTCGCCGAACCACGCGCGCCACAGACCCCGTATGAGGCATTGCTACCCGCACAGAGAATGGACCTGTTGGTAACTCCAACGGAAAAAGCCGTAGCGCGCCTCAATGACCTAAGCGACTTTGCATTGACAGCGTTTGCGGGTCGGGAATCGCTGAGTATTGCTGTTTTCGATGTTGTGGAATCCTCCGGAACGCAGAAAGCCGCAGCAAGTACGACGTTGCCGATGAACCCTATCGCTCAGCCAGACTTGGAAAACGCGATGTCCGTCAGTCTAAATATGGAGGGCGGCGCAATGGGACGGATGGGCCGAATGATGCACAACGGCATGATGATGGGGCCGAGGGAAATGCGGAGAACCGGCCAGTTTTGGTCTTTCAACGGCGTCGCCAATTTCGGCGACAAACCACTGTTTGAAGCCAAGAAGGGACAGACGATTGTTCTTACCACAGATAACCAAACCGGTTGGCCCCACGGTATCCACTTGCATGGCCATCACTTCCAGATCATCGAACACAATGGGAAAACGCCAAAACACTTTGACTGGCGTGACACGTTCACAATCGAGCGCGACGAGCAGGTGAAAATCGCGTTCGTTGCTGACAATCCTGGCAACTGGCTTCTTCACTGCCACATGCTGGAGCACTCTGCCGCTGGGATGAAAACCTGGTTCAAGGTGATCTGAGTGAAGAACTTGAAATTTTGGAGCCCTGGAGGCCTCGGGCTGGTGTTGCTTGCCTCGGTTTTTCCTGGTTCTTCTCACGCGGCAGAATTGTTGTCCCCCGACGACTTGCCAATTGTGACAAAGGGCAGAGAAATCTATCAGCAACACTGTGCCTCCTGTCATGGCACAAATCTTGAGGGCGAACCCAACTGGCGGCGACCGAATGCAGATCTCACGATGCCTGCACCTCCCCATGACGACACTGGTCATACTTGGCATCATAGCAATCAGGTACTTTTCAATCTGACAAAATACGGTTTGGCGAAATATCTCAATCAACCAGACTACAAATCGAACATGCCAGCATATGAAGGCGTACTGACCGACAAAGAAATCAAAGCAGTGCTTTCGTTCATAGAGAGCACCTGGTCACAAACTACCCGTACTCACCAAAATCGATTGAACAAGCAATGAGTCTTGGGGCATGACATCCGGTTGCATCACAGTGGTGGGTCCGCACTGTATCAATAGCTGCCATTGTTTGAATCGCGCTTCGTCCGCACATCAGTCTTTCGCACTAGCCTTTCCAAACGTGCCTTTTCAATGATACCTCTCGTCGGCTTTTTGCTCTTCTGAGATACCTTCCCCATGCCCGGCATTATCGCGCTCGCCTTTGCTTATGTGATGAGCCAGTTTTATCGCTCGTTTCTTGCGGTGCTGACGCCCGTCCTTTCTTCTGAATTGGGGATGACGAACAATCAGTTGAGCCAGGCGCTGGCGGCTTGGTTTGTGGTTTTTGCGTTGTCGCAGTTTTTGGTGGGGCCGATGTTGGACAGGCTTGGGCCTAAGCTGACGGCGGCTTTGTTGTTTTTTGCAGGCGCAGGCGGTGGCGCTGCGATGTTTGCGGTCGCGAGTGCGCCTTGGATGGTCATCGTTGCTATGGGCGCCATTGGGCTTGGGTGTTCGCCTGTGTTGATGGCAACTTTGTATATTTTCAGAGCCGAGTTTTCCGCCAAGCGGTTTGCGTTTCTCTCCTCGACCTTTATCGCATTTGGCAATGCGGGAAACTTGCTTGGCACGTCGCCGCTGGCATCACTGGCGGACGCCTACGGCTGGCGGCTGGTGATGGGCGGGCTTTGTGCGGTCACTGTGGCGATTGCGGTGGCGACGCTGCTGCTGGTGAAGAATCCCCATGTGTCTGGAGGTCCGGACCGGGATAACGGTTCCTATTGGCGCGTATTCTCCATTCCGGCACTGTGGCCAATTTTTCCCATGTGCCTGTTTGGCTACGCGATCATTGCCAACATTCGCGGTCTTTGGGCCGGGCCGTATTTTGATCAAGTGCATGGGTTGGCCGCTACCGAGATTGGGTCAATCACGTTTTTTGTGGCGGTGGCGATGGTTATCGGTTCGCTCGCTTATGGTCCGATGGACACGTTGTTCAACTCGCGCAAATGGGTGGTGCTGGGCGGCAACGGCCTAACGATAGTGGCGCTGGCTGCTTGGGCGTTCAACCCACTTGGCAGTGTGGAATTTGTGTCGGGTGCGCTGGTGGTGATGGGCTTGGCTGGCATGTTCTATGGTGTGGTGATGGCCCATTGTATGGCTTACGTGCCGGCTGATTTGACGGGCCGGGGGGTGACGCTGATCAACTTCTTCTCCATCGGCGGCACAGGGTTGATGCAGGGCTTGTCCGGCTTCGTCTATGACGCCAGCGCTGTGTCGGGCGATGAAGTGTCTGGCTTCAGCGCTGTGATCTGGCTTTATCTGGCGGCGTCAGTTTTCGCATCAGTGGTTTACATATTCTCCAAGGACGCAAAACCCAGTCCAAGTTAAAGGGGCAGGGTGGCCGTCACGCGGCCAACGTCAAGTCCGTTCCAGTTTCGCATCCTCTTATCCGTCCAACGCGCAAGTCCCTGTTGTAGCGGGTCGTCGGCTGGCAACAGCCGCGCAGTGACGGCTGCCATCATCGCTTCGCTGGCGCGGGTGGTGCCGTCGTCAACTTTAAGCGCGATGCCGACACCGAGTTCTGGAATTGCTGCGCAAAATACACCTTCCGCGCCCGTTTTGGCGAACAGACGCCCAGCGCCGAGCGTCATGTATTCCGTGCAGAACCGTTTCGTGCCTGCCATGTAGAATGGCTCGTTCATGCAGGCGTTGAGCAGCCGCTTAGCGGCCGTGGCGCGTTCGGGAGGTAGGCCAACGCCGGTGGCCATGCGCGCAAAGCCCGTGGCCATAGCTGACAGCGGCACGGCGTATGTGGGGATGGAGCAACCATCTGTTCCGCAGATATCCTCATCGTGAGCCGCGCCCGTTACTTCCTGCATAACGGTGTTGATGTTTTTCTGGATGGTATGATCGCGCCCGATATAGCCTTTGGGGTCCACGCCCGTATGGGCGGCTGTACATACGAAGCCTGTATGTTTTCCGGAGCAATTGTTGCACACGGCTGGCGGTGTGGAGTTGATCGGATAGATTGTCGTTTGGTGCAGCAGCGTGCGGTGGTTGGTCGACCAATGGCCGCCGCATTCCAACATGTCTTCGCTGAATCCTGCGCGCTTCAACATGGAGCGAGCCATAGCGACGTGTTCGTCTTCACCGGAATGGGAGGAGCAGGCGAGCGATAATTCTTTGTCACCAAAGCCATAAGCATCGGCAGCACCGCTCTCGATCAGCGGCAGCGCTTGAATGGCTTTTACGGCAGAGCGGGGAAAGACGGGGGCCTCGGTGTCTCCAAAGGACAGAACCGATTTACCTTGAGCATCCATGACGGCGATAGCGCCGCGGTGCACGCTCTCCACTTTCGGGCCGCGGGAGACTTCGACGAGGATGGGATTGGTCATGATGGCGGCCGCAAGGTTGGGAATTCCCGACGCTTATGTCGTGAAAAGGTGCTGGCCTCAAGAAAAATGGTTGTCTTTTCAGCACAGGGTTCTGCATTCGAAGTATTTGATGCGGGATCGATTTTGAAGCATTACGGCTTTCGCTACAGATGAATAAAAGCACTGCGACAAAATTGATGACGGACCATCAAACAACATCGACCGATACGCCGGATGGCCCCTGCATCTGGATGAGCAGCGTGCAGACCAGCAGCACGCATCAGAAGTCATGGCTGACGACCGATCTTCCTGATGAACGTACGTCAATCCTGACGCAACATTTGTCCAAATTATTGCAGCGATCCGAGCGCAGCGAGCCGGTTGATATCGAAGAATATCCATCGGAATTTTACGAACCGAGAAGTCAGGAACCTTACCAATACCCGAACACCCTGCATTTGTTCAAAGCAGGTCCGCTTTTCGTGTCTCCCGAGAGTGCGTCCGTAATCCGTGACTTCGACATTGCCCCCGGCTTTTTGAAACCCGTCACCCTCTACAAATCCGACAAGACGACGATTTTCAGTGAGGGGTTTTGCATTCTCTACATAGGCGTCAAGAAGAACGCGTTTCTGCCCGAGCTTTCAGAAGGTGCCCGTGATGTCTGGAAGGGAGAACTGTGGGCAACGACGCCAAACCCATCCCTTCAGGTCACACGGTTTTCTGAAGCTGCATTGTCAGGTGCTGATATCTGGCGAGATGAGCGAATCTTGAGCAAGTTCTTCATCAGCGACCGCCTCTATCGGGCATTGGAGTCTCAAGGCTTA
Organism: Pseudahrensia aquimaris; assembly: GCF_042676045.1. Taxonomy (NCBI): domain Bacteria; kingdom Pseudomonadati; phylum Pseudomonadota; class Alphaproteobacteria; order Hyphomicrobiales; family Ahrensiaceae; genus Pseudahrensia; species Pseudahrensia aquimaris. Next base: position 163,605 of record NZ_JBHTJV010000013.1, read on the forward strand.
GCAAAAGACTGGGACCTCACGCGCTGTCCCGTGGTCTTGTCGTGAAACGCACTCTGCGCCAAGGGCGATTGCGGCCATTGTCGGGAACAATTGGGTTCAGTAACCCGCCTCGACGTCTCCCAATTCGACAAAGACGCTCTTGACCTGGCTGTAGCTTTCCAGTGCGTGGGCAGCGTTTTCGCGCCCGATGCCGCTCATCTTGTAGCCACCGAAGGGAACGCCGACGGGTGTGAGGTTGAAATTGTTGATGTAGGTCGTGCCCGCCTGCAGGCGGCGCACCACGCGGTGACCGCGTGCCAGATCTTTCGTGAACACTCCCGCTGCAAGACCGAACGGCGTCGCGTTGGCGCGGGCGATGACTTCGTCTTCGTCCGAAAAGGAAAATAGTGAAAGGACGGGGCCGAAAATTTCCTCTCTCGCAATGGTCATATCATCGGTGACGTTGTCGAAGATTGCGGGTTTGATGAAATGGCCGTCTTCGAAGCCTTGCAGCTTTAGCGTGTCGCCGCCGCACAGCAGGGTTGCGCCCTCGGCTTTACCTTGCTCGATATAGCCTGTGACGATATCCAACTGCGCTTTGGAGACCATCGGTCCCAAATGCACATCGGGATCCAGCGGGTCGCCCAACTTGATTGCTTTAGTGCGCTCGACCAGACGGTCGGTGAATTTTTCGCGGATGGCATCTTGGACAAAAACGCGGGTTGAATTGGAGCAGACCTGACCCGTGGAATAGAAATTGCCCATGATCGCGCCGGAAACCGCGTTTTCGATATGGGCATCGTCAAATACGATCAATGGCGACTTGCCACCGAGTTCCAGCGTTACGTGTTTCAAGCTCTCCGCAGCGGATGCCATAACTTTCGTGCCCGTAGGAACCGAGCCTGTGAGCGAGACTTTGGCAATGTCAGGATGTGTGGTGAGTTTCGCGCCCACATCGCCGAAGCCTTGAATGATGTTGATGAGGCCAGCGGGAAGCCCCGCTTCGGTGAGGCATTCCGCCAGAATCAGCGCGGTCAGCGGTGTCATTTCCGATGGCTTGTAGACGATGGCGTTTCCCATCGCCAAAGCGGGGGCGGATTTCCACGCGGCGACCTGAATGGGATAGTTCCAAGCGCCCATTGCGCCGACAACACCCAGCGGCTCGCGCAGTGTATAGGCAAAGCTGGTTTCGTTGACGGGGATTTGCTCGTTGGTCATCGTGGCCACGAGTTGACCGAAATACTCCAGATTGTCGGCGGCGCTAACGGCATCGACATAGAGCGTCTCCTGGATGGCTTTTCCGGTGTCCAGCGTTTCAATGCGGGCAATTTCGTCGTTGCGGGCGCGGATGAGTTTAGAGGCCTCGATGAGTATACGCCCGCGCTCGATCTGCGGCACCAACGCCCATTCCTTTTGCGCGCGCACGGCGGCTGCAATGGCTTTCTCAACGATTTCGTCCGTCGCGGCGTGAAGGTGCGCGATGGGCTGGTTGGTTGCCGGATAGAGGCTGACAAACGGCTTGCCGGACGCGTAGTCCACATAGGCACCATCGATAAAGTGCGAGGCTTTGGGCTGGGCGGTAAGTTCGGTCACTTGGTTTTGATCCAATCAATGATTTTGCGGGCAAGGGGGGCGGTGTTGGAAGGGCTGAGAACACGGCCCGCGATAACGTGGTTAAACGGGTCTTCGGCCTCGGTCACTTCTTCCACTACGGTCGGACCGCCCCAGAAAGCGGCGACACGCTTGGTGGCGTCGGCGCTCACCACTTTGTCGTCCGGGTGATATATGAACATGGCAGGCGTCTTGGCCTGCCATTTATCCAGCTTATCCACGAAGCGAACGCTTTCCGCCATGGGAAAGATAGCGGCTGTGGGATACTTCGTCGTCCACCATTTTTTGTGCTCGGGATTGATCGCTTCGAAAGACCGCTCCGCGCCGAAGATCGGTGGCAGCAGATAGCGGGCGGCTCCAGCGCTCAGCAGCGGCGCAGCAGGGTTGTTGATGGCGAAGTTGGGCGAGATGAACACCAATCCGGCCACGTTTTCCATCATTTCCGGCTTAGTCGCCGCCCAAGCGACAAAGGTGCCGCCGGTGGAAACGGAAATGACCACCACGCGCTCGCCAATCGCACGGCCCACTTCGATGGCCTCGGCGGTGTCGTTGAACCAATCGTTTACGGTCGGCTCGGCCATCGCATCGCCGGTGCGCCCATGGCCGGAAAGACGGGTGTAGAAGAGGTTCGCGCCGAGTGCTGCGGCCACCTGATCGGGCAGGGGGCGGATCTCCTCCAACGTGGCGGAGAAGCCGTGGATATAGACCACCGAAAGTGACGTCTTGGCCTTGTTGGCGGGGTCATTCCATATGATCTGCTTGTGCGCACCTTCGATGATGTCGCTGTGAGCGGCTTCTTCCGCCGCTAGATAGGCTTGCGGATCGGTTGCGATAGCCGCTTTGTCGATAGAGATCGTCTCATCCACCGGCTCACGCGGGCCGAAGATCAGGACTGCGCCGAGGATAACCACAATGGCAGCGAAGGCCGCCCCTAGTTTTTTCAGCATTGCAAAGCGCTCCCTGTTGTTAGTCCATCCCCTAATCGTCTCGCCAGAGCGGTGCAAGCGTTAGGCGAACGACCCGATCTCGACACTCGGGCGGTTGATGACTTCGCGCAGGGCGAAGCTGGAGGTCATTCTTGCGACGCCGGGCATGGAGGAGAGCCATTCTTTGTGGATGCGCTCGTAGTCTTCCAAGTCCTGCGCCGCGACGCGCAACAGGTAGTCGCTTTCGCCGGACATGAGATAGCAGACCAGCACGTTGGGGCATTTCTTCACCGCCGCCTCGAAATCCGCCAGTTGCGCGACCGACTGGCCCTCCAGCGTGATGTAGACGATGACCACGATTGGGTGGCCCAGTGCTTTCGACGATAGCCGGGCGTGATAGCCGCGCACGATGCCGGATTTTTCCAGCGCATCGACACGGCGTGAACAGGCGGAGGGCGACAAGCCAACGCGCTCGGCCAGTTGAACATTGGGCACGCGGGCGTCGCGCTGAAGTTCGGTGAGGATGGAGCGATCTATCGCGTCGAGTTCGATTGCCACAATAATTCTCCGTAGTTGAAGAGGTGAGCGCAATTTTTAAGCGCAGTATGTGGCTTACAAAGGCATATTTGCAAGGAAATGTGCGAAGATCGACGGTAAACTGCGTTATTGCAATAATTTGCGCTGGAAAAGCGGCGCGATGAGGGGAGTGAAAATCATGTTGGTCGGCGTTCCAAAGGAAATCAAAAATCACGAATATCGTGTGGGCTTAACGCCCGGCGCAGTGCGCGAATATGTGGCTCGCGGTCATCGGGTTATTGCCGAGACGGCATGCGGCGCTGGCATCGGCGCGGACGACGATGCCTATCGTGCGGCAGGGGCTGAGGTTGTCGATACGGCTGCGGAGGTCTTTGCCCGTGCCGACATGATCGTGAAGGTGAAGGAGCCGCAGCCTGCCGAATGGGCCCAATTGCGCGAAGGGCAGTTGCTCTACACCTATTTGCATCTTGCTCCCGATCCAGACCAAACGCGTGGTCTTTTGGCTTCCGGCTGCACGGCGATAGCCTATGAAACTGTCACCGACGCCCAAGGCGGCCTTCCGCTGTTGGCACCTATGTCTGAAGTGGCGGGGCGGCTCTCCATTCAGGCATCTGCCACGGCCTTGCAAAAGGCCAATGGCGGACGCGGTGTGCTGCTGGGCGGTGTGCCGGGTGTGGCGGCTGGCAGGGTTGTCGTGATCGGCGGCGGCGTTGTTGGCACGAACGCGGCGATGATGGCGGTTGGGCTGGGCGCTCAGGTAACCATCCTCGACCGATCCATCCCCCGACTGCGGGAACTGGATGCGATGTTCGGCGGGCGGGTGACCACGCGCTTTTCCAAGACAGAGGCGCTGGAAGAGGAGGTTTTCTCCGCTGACGCCGTGATTGGTGCGGTGCTCATTCCCGGTGCGGCTGCGCCGAAACTGGTGAGCCGTGCTATGCTGTCAGGCATGAAGCCCGGCTCTGTTTTGTGCGATGTGGCGATTGATCAGGGCGGATGTTTTGAAACTTCAAAAGCCACCACCCATGCGGAGCCGACTTATGAAGTCGACGGCATCGTGCACTACTGCGTGGCGAATATGCCCGGCGCAGTGCCCGTTACGTCTGCTCATGCGCTCAATAACGCAACGTTGCCGTTTGGCCTCGCATTGGCCGACAACGGCATTGAGGCGCTCAAAGAGAGCCCGCACCTGATGAACGGGCTGAACGTTCATCGCGGGCAGATCACCAACCGTGCCGTGGCTGAAGCCTTGGAAATGGATTTGCGCGACGGCGCGGCAGCTTTGGCGGCGTAGCGATTGACACGGGCTGTGCTCCACCCCAAGTGAGAAGGTGAGGCGGGAGAGCCGCTTCACCGCTTTGGGGAGCAATATCATGGCGCAAAAAGCCGTTCTTTACCGCATGTATATGGATAGCCATATCTGTCCCTCAGGCATGAGGGCGCGCGATCTGCTGTCTCGCAAGGGCTACGAGCTGGACGACAACCTGATTACCTCACGCGAGGAGCAGGAGGCGTTCAAAGCCAAGCACAACGTCAAGACGACCCCGCAAATCTGGATCGACGGCGAGCATGTTGGCGGGTTCGATGCGCTTAAGGAAAAGCTGGGTGTGCCGAGCAAAGACAAGAACGCGCTGTCCTACACGCCCGTAATCGCCATTTTCGCTGTGACCGCGCTGATGGCTATGGCCGCCAGCTACGCGATCAGCGGCAGCGTGGCGACTGTGCGGGCGGCGGAATGGTTTATCGCTTTTTCCATGTGCGCGCTGGGTATTCAGAAGCTGCGCGATCTTGACAGTTTCACCAACACATTCATCACCTATGACCTGCTGGCGATGAAGCATCTGCGCTATGCCTATTTCTACCCGTTTGCCGAGGTTGGCGCTGGCGTGCTGATGATCGCGGGAGCGTTGACATGGATTTCCGCGCCCGTTGCCCTGTTCATCGCGGGGATCAACGGTGTGTCGGTGTTCAAGGCCGTTTATATCGACAAACGAAATCTCAAATGCGCCTGCGTCGGCGGCAACAGCAATGTGCCGTTGGGGTTCATCTCGTTGACCGAGAACGTGATGATGGTTGCTATGGCGCTGTGGATGGGGGCGGGGTTGTTTGGGTGAATAAGAGTTTTATGGGTCAATATTTCTGAAAGACATCTTGCGCATTATTGGGGGAATATCTGGCGCACGGATGATTTCATGGCCTTAAAACAAATACTCAACGGGCTTTTTGGCAAGCAGACAAGCAACGCTCGTCAAGCACGCGACGTCATTCCACAGCCGCACCACTTCAATCCGGTCTTTGCTTTCGTTGACGTATCCGAGCGTTCAAGCACGCCTCCGCTAGGGTGGATTGGCGGTGAGAGCCACCATCCTGAACTGCTGAATTTACCTGACAGACAAGACCCGACCCGGTTCCAATTGTGTGAGATAGACTGTGCGCAGCTTCCTGCCGATGCGTGGGGCGGGCTTGGACCGCGCGAAGGCAAGTTGGTTGTCCACCTTTCGGTAGGTGAAGTGTTGCAGGCACAGGCCCATTTGATTCAGGCCAACACGGCGATCGCCCCCGTTCCCGCGTCCGTTCCGAAGGACTTTTCCTGTTATTACTACGAACAGTCGAAACTGCCGGATTTTGCGCTTGAAATGCCCGCTTGGCCCATACGGCTGGCGGAGGCTCCCACGAGCGGGAAGGTATCCGATTTGCGAAATCCACAGCCAGTGGGTGATCCATTTGCCGATCTTCCGCTGAGCGATCCTTTGGTTCGGCCCACCTCGTTGCGTCAATTGCGGTTGCTGGTTGAAGTTGCGCACACAGCACTTTCCAGCCGCCATGAGAAGGTGTTGGTGTCACTCAAAAACTTTGGCTCGGAAGATGGCGGTAATCCTGAACTTTGCGATGTTCTGGAATCCCAAATCGCTGGATTCGATAAGATGATCATCGATCTTACCAATCGATATCGCGACCAGCTTTTTACGGTGCAAAACTGGCTCGATGAATATGACCGGATTAAAGACCTGATCGCGCTACAGCTTGAGGAGAGTCTCGCGCGCGGAGAGCCGTTTGCCCGCGCTTTGGACGAGAGTGCAGTGCAGGGGATCGCAAGGTCCGCTTCGACCTATCCCATTTCAAGCAGCGATAAAAAGGCCGCTGCGGACTTGGGCGCTTCAACCACAGCGCTGAGCAAACAGATTTCCGAGCAGTTCGTGGACCTGCCTATCACTGTTACTCGCGATATCAACTACGCAGGCTATCGCAAACTTCGAGCTGAAAGTCCCGGCGAATGGCAAGAAATAGCGCAGAAAATCCGGAAAATCCGGGCTGAGCATGTGCGGCTTTGTTTTGTGTGCTTTGAAGAATCCGCGGCCCGAATGAAACAATCGGGCCAAGATGACGATGCCTCAAGCATCTATTTTAAAGTGGGAATGGGAACGCCACCAAATTCGTTGGACGAGGCAATCGATGGGCTACAAAAGAACCGTGAGCGTGCTGAACGCCTGTTGGCGGATTTGACAGACACGGACAAACTGGAGGCGGAGCGTGCCAGACTGACCTCCTGGGTCGAAAAACGCTCATCCGGTCTGGAAGTCCTGAACCGAATGAAAGAGCAACTGGCCAGCACGCCCGAAGAAGGCTTGAAGATCGGTGATTGGGAGCACGTTTCTGAGCTGCTGCAGGCAATGATTGACCAAAATTTGGTCTCTCGCAGCGATTTTGAACACTACAGAACGTTGCGGAGTTTGGTTTTGCAGCGCGACTACGCAGAAAATGCTGGTGCCATGCGTGCTGACGTAAAAAAGGAGCTCAAGAAGCTGTGGCGGAGTCAGGCCAGAAGCGCACCGATTCAATTTGGCGGTATGCCGGAGGGGCAATGCATCGAATTTGCTGCAAATATGCCCCGATCTGTCATGCTGATTGAAGTGAGCACGAACTATCTGACAGGCCACATGTTTGGTGACGTTGGCAGCGTGGTGATTTCAACAGACAGCGAGCGGTTGGCGAGGGGGGATTTCAGTGATCTGAAGCTGGATGTGTCGAATTGAGATTTGGTGTGAATGCGGAGCTAACTCAAGAACAACCGTGTTGGCGTGTTGCAGATGCCAACCTGACGCTCTACCAGCAACCGCCTGATGCGGACTGGGTAGTAGCCGTGACGCATTAAATACGATCGTATGCGTTGGCGGCAACAGCAACGTGCCGCTGGGCTTCATCTCGCTGATCGAGAACGTGATGATGGTAGGCATGGCGCTTTGGATGTTGTGGAAGATGGCTGGGTGATCGGGCAGCACCAAAGGTCCGCTTTAGAGCCCTTTGTTACCGATGCTTCATTCTCAACAAATGTCCGTTTCCCTAAAGATGCAAAGGTGTGAATAGCCCCGAGTTTCTTAGACACCCTCGGCGTTCATTTTCTGCTGTCGTTCGAAGTCGACGGGTGACAGCATCCCGTTTCTCGCATGTTTCCTTTTCG